>NZ_SJEW01000025.1 GCF_005930475.1 Modestobacter altitudinis | reverse complement strand
CCTCAGGAGGACGGCGGGGCCGGGGCTCAGCTCCGGAGAGCGTCCTACCCGGCCCCGGTCCGCTCAGTCAGCGACCTCCCACTGCTGCCGCCGCGTCGACGATGCCCTCCCCGTAGAGCCCGTTGTAGTCGGTCGTGCCCGCGCAGACGGCGTTGTACAGCGCGGGGTCCCGCTCCTCGTCGGTGTAGTCCTCGACCCCACCCGCGGGGCAGGCGTGGTCCTCCGCCGACCGGGCCAGCACCCGGGCCACGACCGCCGGGTCGAGAGCACGCCCGCCGTGACCGGTCGGGCGGCCGAACTCGTCGATGACCAGGGCGGCCACGCCGGCGACGTGCGGTGAGGCCATCGACGTCCCCTGCAGGTAGGTGTAGAAGCCGCAGACGCCGGCCTCGTCGCAGTACCGCACCGACATGTCGTCGACGGGGATGCCGTTCTCGTCGGCGAGGCCCTCGGCGATCGCCACCTGCAGCGGGTAGGACGACAGGATCAGGTTCCCGGCGCTCATGTACGCCGGCGTGCCGAACAGGTCGCGGTACCAGCCACCCGGGGCGGCGATGTCGATGTCGCCCAGCCCGTAGTTGGAGTAGTCGGCCTTGGTCGTGGACGGTCCGACCGCGGACACCGAGATCACGTCCGGCGCCTCGGTGGGCAGGGTCAGGCAGGTGTTCGCGACCACCCGCGGCCGGGCGGCGTCCGGCGGGTAGTCCGGGCTGGTCTCGTCGACCCGGGTCGGGGCAGCGAGGTCGGTGTTCTCGTTCCCGGCCGCGCTGACCAGGGTGACCCCCCGGTCGCTGGCGTAGGCCAGCGCGCCGGTCAGCAGCTCGCGGACGAGCCGCTGCTCGGCCAGCTCCTCGTCGGTGACGGTGCCCTCCCGGTACTCGTCCCGGGAGGTGCAGTTGTAGAGCCACGGGTCGGTGTAGAAGCTCATGTTCACGACGTCGAGCCGGATCCGCGCCGAGTACGCCAGCGCCGCGACCGTCTCGTAGAGGAAGAAGTAGCCGGAGTCCTGACCGGCCCGCACGTTGACCAGGGTGGCGTCCGGGGCCACCCCGCCGATGCCGAAGCCGTTGTCGTCGGCGGCGACGACGCCGGCCACGTGGGTGCCGTGCCCGTTCTCGTCCACGTCCGCCGGGTCGACGCAGCTCGGCACCTCGCACGGGCCGTCGATGTCGGGCATGTCGGTCGTGAAGTTCCGCGACCGCGCGGGGTCGAAGTTCCGGGCCAGGTCGGGGTGGCTCGCGTCGATCCCGGTGTCCATGATCCCGACGTCGACGCCCTTGCCGGTGGCCCGGCGCTGCGCTGCGTCCGGCGTCGCCCCGATCATCTCCATGTCCCACTGCAGGTCTGCCAGGGGCTCCTCGCCGGGCCCGTGCCCCGGGTCGCCGCCGTGGCCCGGGCCACCGCCTGCACGACTCCCCGGCGGTCGCTCGTCGGCGAAGCGGTGCGGCATGCCGGGGTGGCTGGTGCCGACGGCGTGGTTGCGCGCCGCTCCGGCGATCTCACCGCGGGCCCGGACGTCGTCCAGGAACCGGGTGTTGCCCGACGTCACCAGCGCGACGCCGACCTCCTCGGTGACGTCGGCGACCGAGCCACCCGCGGCCTGGACGGCGGCCGTCGCGGCCTCCGGGCTGCCGGTGAAGGCGACGACGTACTCGGCCGTCGGCCCCTGCTCGGCGGCCGGTGCCGCGGTCGCGGCGGGGGCGGCGGTGGCGGCCGGCGCGGTGGCGACGACCGTCGTCACCGCGGCGGCGAGGACCGCGAGGGTCCTCGGTGAGCTGATGCGTCCTGCCCGGCGAGACCACATGGCGCTTCCCGTTCCCCGGGCGCGCCCGGTGGGGGTGCGGGCGGCCTGGTCACGGCCGCGGTCAGGGCAGTAAAGCGAGCTGTGCACGGCCTGTGAAGACCTCCCCGGCGCGCCGCCTGCCGGCTCCCGCGTGTTGCGGTGCCCGAGGACGCTCCGCAGGGCCCGATGCGGAGGCATGGTTACCGGCATGACCTGGGCCACCCGCGCCGCCGCCGCCGGACTCTCCGCCCTGGCCGGGGTCGCGGCCCGCGACCTGCTGCAACGCGAGCACACCCTGCTGCGGAACTTCCCGGTGATCGGCCACGCCCGCTACCTGCTGGAGTCCGTCGGCCCCGAGCTGCGGCAGTACCTGGTGGCCGGCAACAACGAGGAGCGGCCGTTCACCCGCGACCAGCGCCGCTGGGTGTACGCCTCGGCGAAGAAGCAGAACAACTACTTCGGCTTCGGCACCGACAACGACCTCGAGTACACCGCCGGCTACTCGGTGATCAACCACCGCACCTTCGGCCGGGCGGTGCCCACCACGCACGTGCAGGCCGGGCACGAGACACCGCTGCCCAGCGCGAAGGTGCTCGGTGGGCCCCGCGGCCGGGCACGCGCGTTCCGCCCGGAGTCGGTGGTCAACATCTCGGCGATGAGCTTCGGCTCGCTGTCCGGCCGCGCGGTCGAGTCGCTCAACCGCGGGGCCGCGCTGGCCGGCTGCCTGCAGAACACCGGCGAGGGCGGGCTGTCGGCCCACCACCGGCACGGCGGCGAGCTGGTGTTCCAGATCGGGACGGCGTACTTCGGCTGCCGCGACGAGCACGGCCGCTTCGACCTGGCCCGGCTGAAGGACCTGGTCGCCTCCGCTCCGGTGCGGGCGCTGGAGGTCAAGCTCAGCCAGGGCGCCAAGCCGGGGCTGGGCGGCGTGCTGCCGGCGGCCAAGGTGTCCGCGGAGATCGCGGCGGCCCGCGGCGTCCCCGAGGGCGTCGACTGCATCAGCCCGTCCCGGCACGCGGAGTTCTCCGACGCGGACAGCCTGCTGGACTGGGTCGAGCTGCTGGCCACCGAGACCGGGCTGCCGGTCGGCATCAAGGCCGCGGTCGGCGACATGGACTTCTGGCGGGAGCTCACCGCGCTGATGGCGAGCACCGGCCGGGGCGTGGACTTCGTGACGGTCGACGGCGGCGAGGGCGGCACCGGCGCGGCGCCGCTGATCTTCACCGACTCGGTGTCGCTGCCCTTCCAGCTGGGCTTCGCGCGGGTCTACTCGGCGTTCGCGCGGGCCGGGCTGCAGGAGCAGGTGACGTTCATCGGCGGCGGCAAGCTCGGGCTGCCGGACAACGCGATCGTCGCCTTCGCCCTGGGCTGCGACCTGGTCAACGTCGCCCGGGAGGCGATGCTGGCGATCGGCTGCATCCAGGCGCAGAAGTGCCACACCGACACCTGCCCGACCGGGGTGGCCACGCAGAACCCGTGGCTGTCGCACGGCCTGGACCCGGAGCTGAAGTCGGTGCGCGCGGCCACCTACATCACCACGCTGCGCCGCGACCTGCGCAAGGTCGCCGAGGCGTGCGGGGTGGAGCACCCCGGGCTCATCGACAACACCTCGGTGGAGATCCTGACCGGGCGGACGGCGTCCCGGCCGCTCGCCGAGGTCTACGACTACGAGCCGGGCTGGGGACTGCCGTCGGCGGCCGACCGCGCGGAGATCGTCCGGCTGATGACCGGGGCACCGCAGGGCGGCAGCGCCCCGCCCTCCCCCACGGCCGTCGGCTGAGATGGTCGTCTCCGCCGTGGCGCACGGCGCGGGTCGCCCGGTGCTGGTGCTGCACGGCGCCGGCGTCGACCACCGCGAGGCCGAGGCCTGCTTCGAGCCGGCCCTGGGCATCGGCGGGTTACGGCGGGTCTACCCCGACCTGCCGGGCATGGGCGCGACGGCCGCCCCCGAGACGCTGCGCAGCGCCGACGACGTCCTGGACACGCTGCTCGACTTCGCCGACGAGGTGACGGGCGGAGATGCGTACCTGCTCGTCGGGCACTCGGCAGGGGCGTACTACGCGCAGGCCATGGCCGCCCGTCGCCCGCAGCAGGTCACCGGCCTGGCCCTGGTCTGCCCGTTGCTGCCCGGAGCACGGGACGTGCCGGAGCACCGCGTCGTCGCCGGGCCGGGCGAGCTCGGGGACGACGAGTTCCGCAGCTACTTCGTGGTGCAGACCCCGGAGATGCTGGAGCGGCACGAGCGGTACGTGGCCCCGGCGGCGGGGCTCGTCGACTGGGCGGCGCTCGAGCGGATCGGAGAGCGGTGGCAGCTCACCGCGGACGACCCGCCGTTCGCCGGTCCGACGCTGGTCGTGGCGGGGCGGCTGGACTCGACGGTCGGGTACGTCGACGCGGTCGACCTGCTCGACGTCCACCCGCACGCGACGCTGGCGGTGGTCGACGACGCCGGCCACGCCCTGCCGCACGAGCAGCCGGACGTGCTCCGGGCGCTGCTGGCCGAGTGGCTGGCGCGCGTCGAGCGGGCGGCTGGGCGGCCGACCTGAGACCGCGCATCACTGCCCGGGCGTCATCCGTCCCGCGGTCCGCGCGATCGTCGTCCACGCCGCCCGGCTCAGCGCCTGCCGCTCCTCGGCGTCGCTCACGCCGTCGGCGACCGCAGCGACCGCCAGCCCGAGCAGCACGTCCCGGGTCGGCGGGGTGAGCTCCGACCAGCCGGGGTCGACCGGTACCGGGTGCCCGTCGGGGCCGACCACCACGCCAGGGCCGTCGCCGAGGAGCCCGACGAGCACCCGGACGGCGAGCGCGTAGTCCTGCGAGACCCGCCAGAAGCGGTAGTCGGTGTAGTTCCACCTCGCGAACGTCAGGGCAGCGGCCACATCGATCCGGCCGTAGCCCATCTCCACGTGCCAGGTGCCGTTGGGGTGCGCGGGATCAGCGGCGTACGGGTACCCGCCGACCCGCCTGGCGGTGACCTCGAGGACGTACCGCACGAGGTCGTGCCGCCGGGCGAACTGCCGAGCCCCGGTCGGGCGGAGCGTCGAGGGCTGGACGACGGACAGGACGAGTGCCGCGAGCCCGGCGACGTGCGGAGCCGCTGCCGACGTGCCGAAGAAGCTGCCGTACCGCCCGCCCTTGTCCGTGGTCCACGGGATGTCGCCGGGCGCCATGACGCTCAGCTCGGGCCCGTACCGGCTGTCCCAGACCTTCGCAGCCGGGTTCGGCAGCGGATCGCCCTGGCTCTTGCGCCGATCCGCCTTCGTCGACCCGCCGACGGCGATCACGTGGGGATGCGTCGCCGGGAAGACGAGGTGCGCCGGATCGCTGTCGTCGTCACCCTTGAAGCAGTTGCCGGAGGCCGCGACGAGCACCAGGTCGGCGGCGTGGGCGCTGTCCAGCGCGACGTCCGCCTGCTGGTGTGGGGCGGTGTAGTACCAGCTCATGTTCACGACGTCGGCGCCGCGCGTCCGCGCCCAGTCGAGAGCTGCGACGATGGCCAGCTCGGTGAAGCCTTGTGCGCTGTAGACGCGGATGGGCATGATCCGGCAGTTCGGCGCCACCCCGGCGACCCCGGTCGCGTTGCCGGTGCGCGCCGCCGCGATGCCCGCGCACCACGTCCCGTGACCGACCGGGTCCCGCGGGTCGTTCGTGTCCGCGATCGCGTCGTAGCGGTCGGCGACCGGTACGTACTGGTCCACCAGGTCCGGGTGGGTGAGGTCGCAGCCGGAGTCGACGATCGCGATGACGACGCCGGGATCGCCCTGGCTGATGTCCCAGCCCGCCGGCGCGCCGATCGTGGCCAGGTTCCACTGCTGCGGGAACAAGGGGTCGTCGGGGGTCACGGCGGATTCCGGGGACTGGAGCTGGATCCAGTTCGGGCCGGCGCTGTGCACCACCGGGGACCGGGAGAACTCGTCGGCCACGTCGAACGGGCTGTCCTCCGGGGAGCTCAGGCGGAGGTGCACCAGCATCCCGGCCCGGTCGTCAGGGAGCGTGCGCAGCACCGTCGTCCCCGTCTGGGCCACCAGGCGTTCGACGTCGCCCTCGGCGGTCTGCGGCAGGAACCTGACCAGCAGGTCGTCGGCGAAGGCGTGCCCGGTGTGCATCGGCAGGAGGTCGGCCCGGTGGTAGACCGGGCTCGCGTGCTGGACCACGTCTGCGGCGCGCAGCTCGGCGAGGACCCCGGCCAGCTCCTGCCCCGACTCGGACGCACACCAGCTCGGGTGCGCCCCCGTGACCTGGTCCGGCATGCCACCGGGGGGTTGCCTCACCGGTCGCAGTCCGAACCGGGCGCGCAGCTCCTCGATGTCCGTGGCCGTGGCCTGCGGTCCGAAGGCGACGTGGACCTCGTCTGGGGTGAGCGTGAGCACCACGCCCCCGGACCTGACCTCGCGGGGGAACTCTGACTGGGCGTCCTGGCGATCAGTCACCGACCGACACCTCCTCGGTCCGACAGACGAGACCGGCCGGACGAGGGCGGCTCCTGCCGTGCCGTCGAACGCTAGCGCCAGCCGTGGCGTTGTGGCCGGTCTGCAGCTCCGGCGCCTGACGGGTGACCGCATCCAGTGCCGGGCTCAGCGTCCGGCCGACATCCGATGCCGCCTGGCAGTTGACTGTGAAAGACGTAACGACACGCCAAGCCGCCTGGCGGGTGACGTGACTCACACGCCATCCTCGCCGCGAGGCGACTTCCGGGGAGGCCAGCGATGGACCAGTCCGAGCAGCACGCGGGACGACAGGACGAGCCGCCGGCCCACCGGCGCCGGGGGTGGATCGCCTCTGGCGCACTCGTCGGTACCGGGCTCCTGGCCGGGGCGATCCTGGCCGGCACGCTGAGCGCCAACGCGGCCGGAGGAGGCGGCGGCGGCTCGGTGTTGGCCGCGCCGGCAGCGGCGACGTCCACGGAGACCCCGTCGGCCGATCCCGACTCCGACCTCCCCGGACACGGCTGGCGGGACTGGTGGCACGGCGACGACGCCCAGGTCCCCGGTGACGCCGCTGCGAAGGTCGAGGACGCGGTGTTGGCCCAGTACCCCGACGCGACCATCTGGTGGATCAGGTCCGACCCCGACGGCGGCTATGACGCCTACCTCGACACCGCCGACGGCAAGGACCTCGCCGTCCACCTCGACGACGCCTTCGCCGTCACCGGGACCGACGACCTCCCCGACGCCGACGACCACGACGGGGACGGGCACGGCTGGGCGGGTCACGGCTGGATCGGTCACGGCTGGGACGGCGCGTGCGCCGACGACTCCGGAGCTTCCGTCCCCGACGATGCCGCTGCGAAGGTCGAGGACGCGGTGCTGGCCCAGTACCCCGATGCGACCATCTGGTGGATCAGGTCCGACCCCGACGGCGGCTATGACGCCTACCTCGACACCGCCGACGGCAAGGACCTCGCCGTCCACCTCGACGACGCCTTCGCCGTCACCGGGACCGACGACCTCCCCGACGCCGACGACGGGTGGCACCACGGCGGGAACGCCGTCCCCGACGAGACGGCTGCGCAGGTGGAGGACGCCGTCCTGGCCTCGTACCCGGGCGCCACGGTCCCGTGGACCTGGGCCGACACCGAGGACGGCGGCTACTCCGCCCTCGTGCTGACCGCTGAGGACGACGGGGTCGTCGTGCACCTGGACGACTCGTTCGCGATCACCGAGACCGAGAACGTGCCCGGGTGCTGAACGGGTCCGACCCTCGGAGCCGGGTCAGCCGTCGACGTAGCGGTCGCGCTCGACGACGAACTCACCGGTGGCGGTGTTGGCGTCGATGAACTCCGGCAGCAGTGGCACCCGCACGGTCACCGTCACGCACACGAGGAACTCCTCCCCCGGCGTCAACGCCGGGGTGTAGCCGCCGGCCGCGCCACATCCGGCGCCCACCGGCGCGTAGGCCAGCACCACGTCGGTCGCCTCGACCGACTGGTCCGCCACCGCGATCGCCACCGCTGCCTCCGCCCGCGCCTGACCGGTGACCGCGTCCGGCGCGGTGCCCAGCGCCCGCCCGGCCTCCCGTGCCGCCTCGGTCGCGGCGAACACCCCGCGCTGCACCGAGGAGAACCCGGCCACCAGGTAGACCAGCGGCAGGAACACCACCAGCGCGATGAAGACGAACTCCACGATCGCCGACCCGGCCTCGTCCACCAGCCGGGCACGCAGCCGGCTCACGGCGCCTCCTCCACCGCCCGGCCGGTGGCCTCCAGCGGCAGCAGGTCGCCCAGTGGGGCGAACAGGGTGGGCACCGCGCCGGTGCACCGGACGACGACCAGGGTCAGCCCGCTGCCGTCGACCTCCTGCACCGACGTGCAGCTCAGCCCGGCCGCCGTCCCGGTGGAGGTCGCCTGCCCGACCACCTCCAGCGTCCGGCCGGCACCGGCCGCCGTGGGCACGTCAGCGTCCGCTGCGTAGCGGGCGCCCTCCTGGGCACTGGCCACGATGACGTTGCGCAGGTGCACGTAGACCGCGACCTGCAGCACCGCCAGCAGCAGGGCCACGACCAGCACGCCGACCAGCACGAAGTCGACGACCGCGCTGCCCCGCTCGCGCCCGCTGTCCCCCGGCCCCTGTGCAGGGTCCCGCCGCGAGCTCGCGAGTGGTGGGGGGCAGAGGGGCCCTTCGTCAGCCCGCACTCGTGACGGACTCCAGCGCCCTCGACACCGCGTCCACGATCGCCGTCCGGAACGGCACGAGGATGGCCAGCACCAGGGCCGCCGTCATCACCGTGATCATCACCCAGCCCGGGACGTCGCCCCGCTCGGGATCGTCCTCCCGCAGCCGGGCGGTCAGGGCCGCGACCGCGGCCAGCAGGTACGCGTACGCGCGCATCCGTCGTCCTCTCTGTCGGTCACCGGCGTCACTGCGCCAGCGAGACGATGCTGATCAGCCCCGGGAACAGGGCGAACAAGACGGTGACCGGCAGCACCAGGAACACGACCGGGACCGCAAGAGTCAGGTTGACCCGGTTCTACTAGAAGACAACTCGCTCGTCACAAGCCGCCGAGTCGGATCTTTGTCCCACCATCCGACACGGAGGCGGGACGTCTCTCGACAACCCGCCAAACTGGCCCCGCGCGTCCCAATTGCGCGTTCGAGCAAGAAGCGCCGAGCCGACTATCCTCAGACGGCCAAGCACTGGCCGAAGACTCGGGGCGTGCTCGAAGCCGGACTTGGCGGTCCCGCTAAGTGACAGGCCCGCACCCAACGTCCCTCCCCTCGAGCTGGATAGGACTTGCATGGTCGAGACGGGCGCGCCAATGACTGGAGTTGAGCAGCGGATCAAACGGCGGGGGGTATGGCCGGCGTGGCTGCAACCCGGCGCAGTCACCTTCTCGCTTGGACTGCTCGGATCCGCGGCATATGCCATTCTTTATTCGTTCGACCTTTTCTTTCTCATGGAGTTCGGAACGTCTCCTGAGGAGGTCGGCGTCAGTCAGGCAGCGCTCGTTGTCCGCGCAACAATATTCGCGGCCATCGTCTTTTTCTTTCTGACTATGCTAGGCGCCTTTTTGGCCGTCCTGGTTCCCTACATCTACGGCATGGCAGGCATTTTACTGTGGTCTGCACTCGGATGGCTACCCTTCGACAGGCGTCGCCTCGCTCGTGCAGTAGCCGCGCGATTCAATAGTTGGCGCGACAAGTCGGCGGGCGATGATCAGGTACATCTGTACTCGCGCGGCGCGGCAGGTGACACAAAACGGCAAACCTGGGCAGTGAGCATCCTCTGCGCCACTGTCGTTACAGTAGTCGGTAGAACCGTCCCGGGTTCGTTCTTCGGAAATTACTGGGACCCCCTGGGCAGCGTCGGAGACCAGATCGGCTTTACAGTCCTATACATTGCTCTTTTGAGCGCCCTTTTTGGCGCCCTCGCGCGGATACGGCACGCCCTGGCCATCACGGTGTGCACGGTTGCACTCTTCGGTATCGCCGTTCTTGGAGCGATGGATCTCGCCTCAACGGCGGGCGAGGACGTAGCTAACGGCCCGAGCGATTTCACGATCGCTGCGCTATTCGTCGTCGGACTCGATGTGCGGCCCGCTTGCTTCGAGTGGACCGACGGCCGCCCGTTGACGGTTCCGGCAAACGTGCGACTGTACCTAGGTCATGCAAACGGGGTGCTTGTCCTCGCCGACCGCGAAAAGACCTATCGCGTTATGGACAGTGAGGTCAAGGTCATTTTGCAAGACGTACGCTCCTTGAGCGCACATTGTTCAGCGCCGCATGCCAACTGATATCCGCGTCGACACCGACTGGCGGATTACCTCGGCGCCAAGCCGGCCATGCTGTGGGTCTAGGGGCACCCCTACAACATAACTCGACACAAGGGCGCGGGCCGCGCCCTCTCTTACGACCAGAACGAATTGGATGCAATCCAACCCTCAACTCTCCGACCCTTCCCAGCGGCGACGCATAGATCACCACACCGAAGGCTGTCCCCAAGGCGAGGCGGACTAGTCGAGGGTGCGTAGGTCTTTCGCCTGATGCCAGCCCAGCTCCGCACCCTCGAAGAAGCGGCCGTAAAAGATGGTGGCCAGGCCCAGCCAGATGCCGTCAGCAGTCCTCTGCCGGCACCATAGCCACCCAGTGGCCTTATCTTCGGTGGTCAAAGCCACCGGCCGTGGCGGCGACACCCACGATGCACCCGGCCGAGCGAGTGCCGCCTGCAGATCGTCTGCCAGCGCCTCGTCGGGGGTCGGCGTCCACACGTCGGTCAGACTAGGCACCCAACGTGTCGATCAGCGGACGCCGCGCTTCGTGACGCTACGGTCACGTTGTGGATCAAGTGGGATCGAAGGCGGAGCAGGAGACGACGGTTGCCGAGGGACTGGCGATCGGGTGCCTAGTGTTGGGCGTTACCGCAGTCGACAACCAGGACGCAGATACCGCGTTCCGGCGCGCGTGGGCGGAATGGCCCCACGCCAAGCGCTATCCGCACGTCAAGGCTTCATTTGAGCGCAATGCCGTGCCGCGCATTCTCAGCAAGAGTGAAGGCCGAACGGGCTCGTATCTGGCCTTTTGGGCCGCTGATCGGGGATTTGCACCACACCTTCGCCCGTCGTGGGACCTACAGGGAGCGATCGAGGAACTGACTGCCTCAACGGGGCTCACGGCAGCCGACTGGACCGACTTGGCGCGACGCTTCGTCAAAGCCCTCGGCGACGACCATGTGCAGCGTGACGGAACGTCTGCATAACGAAGCGGTCCGGCTCGGTGGTGCCCCTACTAAGAGAAGGGTTGATTAATGGAAGACGGATTCTTGTGGGGAGAGGCCGAGGTCACGTATCCCGACTGGGTAGGCACGGCGCAACTCGATAAGCGGATGACTGGGCCGTCGTTGAATGATCTGGTGGGTCTCAATCACGACGACTGGTTCATCATCGGACTCGACATCGGGGGTGGCGAACACAGTCATGCGCTACGTGTAATCGCCATCCCCCAGGGCGCCGAGACCGCTGAGGAGGAAGTCGTCGCGACGGAGTTCCTAATTCATAACAAGGATCCGTACGAGATTCTGCAAGCCATGACACACGTGTTCGAGCTGCGCCTCAGGGTGAGCCGCTTCGCGGACCGACCCATCCGCATCATGTCGCTGTCAGACGTGCCAGAAAAGTTTATGCAGGAATGATGCACGGGGGCCGCGCACCACTCAACGGGACCGCACCCGACCACGAACCCGGGTGAGCGCTGGCTTGCTTATCTCGGCGAGCGGGTCACCACTGGCGATGGCATCGAGGTACGCCTGCCAAGAGATGAGACCCGCCATCGCGTAGTCGACCTTGAACGGGGAATCCCGCCGCTCCTTCTCGATCAGCCACAGCGGTGCACTCTTGTCGTCGGTCGCCCGCACATCCCGCTTGACCGCGGCGCCGATGTGAGCGGTGAACCGTTCGTCCCCGGCGTGAGTGACCTCACCGGAGCGCATGGCGTTGGCATAGCTGCGGCAGGCCAGCGCGGTGCGTCGCAGGCCCCTGGAGTCGGTGAAGAACTCGACCACGCGGCGGGGGACGTGCTTGCTCGCCTGCCGGGCCAGGATCACGTCATAGCCCTGCGCCGGGTCGCCGTACAGGCGCGTGACGTGAAAACGGGCGAACAGGTCATCGAGGGTGGCTTCGACCTCAGAAGTGGGAACCTCCCAGTTCGGGTCCTTCGCGCCGGGGTGTTCCCACCAGCCGGCCAGCCATTGCCAGCCGGTGAGCATGTCGGTGGCGACGATGCCGGTGGAGTCCCGCCACTTGGAGCTGTCCAGCCCAAGCGCGATCGGCCCGCCGATCGGTAGCTCGCGGATGCGGGTGAGGTGAGACCACCGGTCGGCGTCGAAAGCCTGCCTCGCGCCTTGGGTGCGGCGGTTGAGCCACACCCGCTCGAAGTAGGCAGCGTTACCTCGCCGCTTGGCTTGGCGATCGACGCGGTCCACCGCCTCTTGGTGGAGCCGTTCCGCCGTGCCGGTCTTGCCGTGGTGTTGATCGACCACGTGGGCCACGCTGACAAGAGCCGCCCTATGAACAGCGTCCGCTCGGTCGTTGTCAATGAGAGCATCACGCGTCACTACCGGACGTCGTCGTCCGAAGACCACTGGGGGACCTTGTGAAGCGCACCGCCACCGTCCTGTCGATTGCTGCGCTCTCTGTGGTCGGCTTTGCCGCTCCGGCGTCCGCCGCTGACCCCTCTGCCGTGTGTAAGAACGGCGGCTACGTGAACTACAAGGACCCGGCCACCGGCAAGCCGTTCGCCAACCAGGGGCGGTGCGTCTCGACGCTGGCCCGGGGTGGTGCGCTGGTGCCGGTCGTGCCGCCGGTGGAGGTCTACACGCCGCAGCTGGTCGCCGTGCCGCACTCGGCGTTCACCGAGGAGTGGCTGGCGACGTGGCCCGGCACCTGGGGCCTCTCGTACCGGCTGGAGGGTGCCAAGCCGAGTGGGATCGTGACGCTGACCTACGAACTGCCCGGGGTCAGCCAGCCGCAGTCCCAGACCTTCGCCGTGAAAGAGGACGGCACCACCGACGCGTACACCCTGACCAACGACTGCGGGGCTCAGGCCACCGCGATCACCGCTGTCGAGGGTGACCACTACCGTCCGCCGACGGGGCTCTTCGAGCCCGTCCGGGTCGAGCTGGCGAACCCGCTGCCGGGCTGTGAGTCCCCGGCGGTGCCCCTCACGCCGCTGATCGAGGTCGCTGCGTCTGAGGGCTACGGCACGGGCCGCAACCGGGTGTACACAGTTCAGCTGCAGGCATCAGGCTTCAGGCCTAACACCGAGACCTCGGTGCGGAAGGTCAACTCCAGCACCGGCTACGGCGACGTCATCAGCTCCTTCTTCACCACGGACGCCCAGGGCGGCTACACCGGTGCCAGCATCATGGGGCTGTGCAGCACGCCCTATCCGGTCTATGGCGTGGACGAGTTCGGGAACCGGTCACCGGCGATCGACCTCTCGGACAACGAGTTCTGCCGCACCACCGTCTGAGGACTGAACGAGGAAGGGCCCGTCACCTCACGGTGGCGGGTCCTTCGCGTTGACCGCTGTTACCCAGCCGAGGAGCCTCGGTCCGTGACGATCCGCTGGTTCACCGATGCCGACCGCCAGGCCCTGCGCGAGGCGCAGGAGGAGCGCCGGGTCCTCGATGAGCTGATCCAGAAGTACGACCCGCCGCACGAGATGACGGATGAGGAGAGGGACGCAGCCATCGCGCGCTTCCCGATGGAGAGACGGATGAACGGCCTGCGGATCGACCCGCACCGACGCAGCTGATCCCGCCTGAACGTCACCGTCCAACGGGGTCCCTGCGACACCCGCACGGAGCACGGATCGGGCTGAGGATGTGCGCTGACTAGCGGAAACAGCCCTTCATCCACCGCCTGTCAACCCACTTGTGCGGTCGAGGGCGGGTTCGAGAGGTCGTACCTGTAGGGGTGCGTCCCTAGACTCCGCGCTGTCGCACCGGAACCCCGGCCGCGACATCCGGGAGATACCGCCGGGTCGTGGCCCGTCCGCAGAAATGCGAACGGGCCCCCTGCTGGAACAGGGAGCCCGTCCGAGATCTCCGTGACCGCACAGGAAGCACTGACAGGAGACGCCGTCTATGACAACGCCCATGACCGTACTGCGCAAGAGTGCACCTCCCCAGCGAGGGTGGCCCTGGGTCGTCGGGCTGGCCGTGATGGCTGCCGCCGAGGTGGGCATCACGGTCGCCACCGGCTCGGTCGAGCAGGGAGTCCTCGCCGCCGGCCTTTTCATCCCGCTGCTGAGGTAGCGATAGGGGCGGGGCGTCGACATGGTCGTCGGCCCGCCCTGTCACCCCAGATCCGGCAAGGCGGTCAGGTAGCAGCGTCCGGCCGTGGCAGCAGGTGGACCTCAGTCCCCTTGCGGCCGGGCCGGGTAGATCGTCAGCTGCACGGCCTCGGTGAGCCACCAGAAGCGTCGGCTGTCAGCGTGCGTCCACGTCGGTTCAACTAAGTCGAAACGTGGGAGGCCTGGTAACGCAGTTCCGAGTCAGCCACTTCCACAGTCGCTGGCTGGCTGTTCTTCCATGAACTCCGGCGGAAACGGCCAATCCCCGTCCTTAAATTCCAGGCGATCCTCCACCTTTAGGATCTGAGGCTCCTCTCCTGAGACTCCGATGGACCACGAGCCATGCGCATCGATAAAGTCGACGCGTACAAAAGCCAGAGTCGTAAACCCGTAGACGCCGTACTCGGGAGGCTCCCCCTCGTATTTCTTCCTGAGCCCCAAAGCATCAATCGATAGTGAAGTGCAGGGGGCGATCACGTCTTGGTAGATGACTGGGGAGCCATCGTAGATGGGAAGGTTCTCCCAAGGCGTCGATTGACTAGCCTCGGACATCGCTTTGTAGCGCAACGTGACGTCTCGAATAGGCACTGTCGATCTGTTCTGTATTGTAAGAACGTCGCCATTCGGGTTTAGCCACCACGAAACGCGGATGGCGTATTCCATGGATTCATCCGTACGACTCTCATCGTTAGCGCGTATCTGATCATCGATGGCCCGCCTCTGGTCGTCCATCGCGCGCCGCTGATCAGCATTGATGCGTCTCTGTTCTTCATTGATGCTCTTTTGCTCGACCAGACTTCCAATGGAGACCAGTAGCGCCAGGATGGAGAAGATGACAGAAATCCAAAGAGCCCAGCGCGACGTGCGATTCCCATCAACCGCTGCATCAGCTTGAACCTGCTCGGGTGGCGGGGTCCAACGGCCAGATCCTGACATGTCGCTCGTTCCCCCATCGTTGAGCGCGCTGAGCTAGGCCACGCATTGGACTACAGGGAGGGCCGAACAGTCGACCCTGTTCCGCATGTCTACTGGTCAAGCTGGTGGGAGGGTCAGACCTTCATGGGGCTCACCGACGTTGTGCGGCGCTACTGCCATAAGGTGGTGCCCCGCTTCTTGTGCAGCTCCCTTGCCTCCGGGAGCTCGAAGACCTCCTCGCAGGTGACCACCCGCTCGCGGGCGGTGATCGCCGCGCACAGGCAGTTGAGCAGCGTGGTCTTTACGACGATTCACTAGTGTCACCGGTGATGCAGAAACGGACCGCAGTGGCGGTCTACGCCCGCATCAGCCAAGACCGCGACGGCGACGGGCTTGGCGTGCAGCGGCAGGTGGACGACTGCCGCGCCGAGGTAGGCCGTCGCGGATGGACGGTCGGCGAGGTCTACATCGACGATGACGTGAGCGCCTACAGCGGCAAAAAGCGCCCGGCCTACGCGCGAATGCTGCAAGACTTGTCGGACGGACGCCGCGACGCGGTCGTCGTGTGGCACATGGACCGCCTACACCGAAGGCCCATCGAGCTCGAGCAGTTCGCCGCGACGTGTACTCAAGCGGGCGTCTCCGATGTGGTGACCTTGCACGGTGACATGAACCTCGGGAGCGGGGACGGACTGCTCGTGGCGCGACTACTGGCGGCTGTCGCGGCCAACGAGAGCGACAGCAAGCGGAGGCGGGGACGGCGCAAGATGCAGGAGTTGGCAGACACAGGGAGCCCCATATGGGCGGACCACGCGCCTTTGGCTTTGAGACCGACAAGCTCACCCACCGCCCCGAAGAGGCGGACGTCATCCGAGCCCTGGCGGCTCGCGCACTGGCCGGAGAGAGCCTGACGTCCTTGAGCAAGTGGCTGGACGAGTCAGGCGTCCGGACGGTCACCGGCCGTCCTTGGCGCACGGTCACGGTTCGCCAGCTACTCCTCAACCCGCGCATGTACGGCATGAGGACGCATCGCGGCGAGACGCTCACTCGGGCCGTCTGGGAGCCGATCATCAGCGCCGCAGACGGCGAGCGACTGCGCCTGCTGCTTACGGACCCGGCGCGCCGAACCAACCGCACGGCGCGCCGTTACGTCCTGTCCGGAGTGTGCCGCTGCGGCCTCTGCGGCACCGTCATGTACTCAGTGCCACGCTTCGAAACCCGCCGCTACCTCTGCCGTTCCGGGACCGACTTCGGTGGCTGCGGCCGCATGGCGATCCACGCGGACAAGCTGGAGCGATTCATCGTCGACGCCGTCCTCCTTCGCCTGGACACACCCGCCCTCACCGACGCCCTCAACGGCCTGCCCGCGCACGACGACGGCGAAGCCGGAAAGTTGGCGGCCGCGATCAGAGCGGACACCGACCAGCTTCAAGAGCTGGCCGACATGTACGCGGATGGTGAGATCGATCGCGCGGGGATGCGCCGGGCGAGACAGCGGATCGAAGACCAACGCGCCGTCACCGCCGCGCTCTCACCAGGCTGACCGAGCACAGCGCCCTTGACGGACTGGCTGGTCACGGCGAAGAACTCAGGCTGAGATGGGCCGATCTGAACCTCAGCCGTCAGGCTGCGATCATCAAGGCCGTCCTAGATCACGTCGTCATCCAGCCCGGCATCTCCGGTCGAAAGGGCCTCAACATCGACCGCGTTCAGCCCGTCTGGCGCATCTGACCCGCGCCCAGCCGCGCCCCTTGAGCGCGCTCCGCGCGCCTTCACGGGCCGCGCCCGGCCACCCGTCAGCAGAGCCCTGACCTGCTCCACAGCGGCGGAATCGGTGACCTTCAACGGAGGCCCCTGAGCGGTGGTCGACGCCTCAACCCAGGCGCGCAACTTGTCGGCCGGCACATCGCTCAAGCCCACGCGAACCACACCGCCGGCGGTCGATTTCAGTTCTCGACCTCAGCCGACGACCAAGACCGGGTAGGCAACTGGCCCATGACCTCACAAGCCTTTGCCAGCAGGTCTTCAGGCGAGTCCGCCGTCAGCCGTCGCACCGGAGGCTGGAATCCCTGAGCCAAGTCGTACCGGTGGCGTCCGAACAGCTGGGGAGCGTCGAAGGTCTTGCTGACGTACTTGGACAGGTACCCCGCCGCCACGCGCGCCGCCTCACGAGTCCCCGACCCGACCGGCAGGTCCGACAACAGCTTCCCTTTGACGAAGCCGCGAGACCAGGTCGAGCGGATGACGCTCCTGTGGACGTACTGCCCCAGTGCGAAGTGCGCGTGCAGCCCGTGGTCGGTCTTGTGCCACTCGGGCACCCAGACATACGGCAGCGCCCCGCCACCGATCGAGGACCGGAGACCGCGAAAGAAGCCACCCAGGTCCGTCCGAAGTTGCGCCGGGTCATGGCACCCCCGCCCGGCATACGTCAACGTCCAGAGACGACTCAGCCCGTTGTGCGCGCAGTACCGACGCACCTTCGCGCGGGCGCGACGAGCAGCCTCTTCCGTGCGCGCGCAGGGTCTGCAGCCGGACGACCGGGCGCCCAATCCCGCACAGCTTGACGCGGCGGCTGGTAACACCCCCCGCCCTCTCCAGCAGTCGGGTACAGGGACAACTGCCACGCGGGGCGAGGCCGCACGGCAGGGACGCGAACAGACACAGGGGATCCCAGGGACGGGCCGACAGAGGACTGTCAGCCCCCCGCGCGACGATGCGGGGTTCGCGGCTAAGCGACTCGTGTAACGAAACGAGGGGGGCCTAGCCACCTGCCGCGTCCCGGGAGCACGTCCCTTAGGTCTAGCCGCGGCTTGCTCGTCTGTTACCGGCACGGCCTGATATGTGGTCCCGCGCGCATGGTTGGCGCGCAGGAGTGGGCTGGCAAACCCTGGCATGTGTGTGAGTTCCCCTGGCGCGGTGGCTAACCAGAAGAGCCGATCTCGTATCCCAGGGCACTGCCACGGCTGTCACACGGGAGTCAAAGCATCGTCACTAGGGCAACACGAGTCACTTCGCACCCACCCCACCGGCGCAGTCTCCGGCCCGTCCTCCGCTCGTCAAGGGTTCGCTGCGCCGCTACGCGCCCTTGACGAACTTCCCTCAGACCTGCGCCAGCACCTATAGGGAGGGCACTAGGAGAAAAACGCAGCCGAGGAGGACGGGCTCCGAGTTATGTTGCTATTTCAAGTCGAGGGTCGGCTCGCGCTACGCGCGAGCCGACCCCGCCCGCCGCAACCCAGGTCGGCGGCGCGACGTAGGGGGTAGGAGAGAAATCTCCTTACTCAGCCACCGCTCAAAGAATGCTTCCGCATCAGGCACGTCGCGGATCTTCGCACGCAAGGGCTCCCCTAGATCATCCAGTTCCGCCTCATTCGTTCGAGCGTCCGCGAGAGGTCGCAACCAGGCGGGAAGCGGCCCTAGTGGCGCCCCATTCGCGACCATTTGAATGTGAACTTCCACCAGAGGGAGCAGCAGCATTAGGGAGACTAGTCCCAGCCGAGCAATATCCGATTTGGCTTCTTGCTCGACGAACCACACCCATCGTTCGAGACCCATAATGTCGGAGAACCACGGGGCCCTTCGCTTCACCAGGTCTTGAATGACCTGCTGTTGAACCACCTTCGTCCGAGCAGGCGAAACCGGCTGCACGAGCCCAAAATATCCGCCCTTATGACGGACAGCGAGCAGTCGAAAGAAGAACGGGAGACCGGTGCGACCGAGGCCCATGAAATCCCAGTCATACAAGCAGCCAACCCCATGCCAATCCACGACCTGCTTAAAGGTCACCCTCCCGCGGTCCAGCTCGATCAGCGCAACCCAGTGAGCAGTCGTTCGCTGCGCCGTTACAGCAGCCGCAAACTCCACCAAGTTTTCGGCTGACCAAGCGGACCAAAACGTGGTCGGCCCATACGAAGTGTTGAGAAGGGCAGTGCGCAGAGCCGGTTCGTCGTGAACATTCTCATGCAGCCGCGCCCGCAATAGATCTCTCAACACGCTACCTACACGCGGCGCGTTTTCACTATTGACGGCAAGCAGTTCTGGCTGCACCCGCGCCCCGAGCTCATTCCTTTTAGCCGCCAACCCCTTCTCGTCTGCATGTTGTCCCTCGTCAGCTAGGTGAATCTCCAGAGCCTTTACGACAATCGACCTCAAAACGTCGGGGCGAGGCACGACAAACTGAAGCGCCCGAACAGCGAAAGATGAAGCGTAAAGATCACTAACGGAGAGGCCGCTGGCATCGGCAATCACCAGTTGCAGGAAGTCATCCGCCCCATCCTCGGTGGCACGTCCAAGGATTTGAACCGCTAGCTGCGCCACGACATCCCAGCCTCCCGACCTGATGTAAGACTTGAGCTCGGCATACAGGGCTCCCGGACTTGTGTGATGCCGGACAAGCTGACTTGCTGCAAAGTACTCGAGGAATGTTTGATGCGTGAATCCGTACGTCTCTGACCCGATATCCGTTAGGACCCACGCTCGCCCCTTACAGAATTCGATGAACTCGGCAGCCGCGGTCTCGGCCGTATCGTCATCATCGAATCGCTTTTCCCGAAGGTACGCCTTCATGTAGGAGACCAACTTGGCGCGGCTCATCCCCTCGCGCACTCCCTGCGCCTCTCCCGCGCCCGAGCCCGCGTCCGCCTCGGTCTTGTACATGTGCAGGGCTAGGGAGCGCATGGCTGCCTGCACATGGGCGTCAAACGAGAGTGGTGCCTGGATGCCGCGCTGCTTGTCCCAACGCTCAAACAGCAGCAGAGCGCACTTTTCATACACATCAGGCCGATTCCTCGGTATATAATTCTCGCTCGCGTAAATGCCGCACATCAGCGAGAGCATAAGAGGATTAACCCGCAAGTCGGCGACGAATAGACTGTCCTCCATAAAGGAATTCGCAAGCCCCTCCTGGCGAGCGGTTTCAACCGATTCATCGAGGCGGAACCACTTTTGCACATACGCCAATACCTTATCCGGCGTAAATTCGCCCAGCTGCACCGTGGCGAAGAGGTCTGGGTCGAGCGGCGCCTCGTCGTAGCCGACTCGCCGGGAGGTGACGAGCATCGGACAGGTTGGGTACCGGAGAGCGAAACCTTGAACGGCTTCTACCACATCGCGACGAAGCGAAGTGTCCAGCAACTCGTCTAGACCATCAAGGATGACCATGGCTCGATCGGTCAGCAGAAGCCATTCGATTGCTTCGTTCGGAGCTTCGATATTGTACGGAGACCGACACCGACCCTCAAGGTATTCGATCAGTGTCTGTTTATGCCTTCCCCGCACAACAGTTGCATAGTCGCGCAGCTCAACGAAGAAGGGCGTCCGCTGGACTGAACCAGTGACGCGCCCCGCAGCAAGATCGTGAGTGAGCTTCCGAGAGAGCGTCGATTTACCACCCCCTGGGTCACCCAGAATAACTGCGCGAGTCGAGTGCCGCAGCAATTCTGGTACATCTAGCCGGCGTTCGTCGTCTCGCAAACTGTCACTTTGCGGACCGATCCACACTTCCGGCTCGACGAAAAGCTGCTCGTAGGGGACTTGGCGCGTCGTGCCAGCGTGCGGCAACTTCATGGTTGCATGAAGACCAGCCACTTGAGCGCGGTATTCGTCCTCGAAATCGCGAAACCGCTCTAGCTCGTCCAACCCCTGCAGCAGATCGGTACTACGCACGGTAGCTGACGATAGGCTGCCTATAGTTTTGAGCATCTCCGCCTCTAGGGCTGGCGCAAGGTCTGGTTTCGCCAGCACATATCGAACGTGTTGAAGCACTACTTCATTAACAGCGGCGAGCAAGGCCTCGCCAACCTCCGCGGAAGTTTCCTCACCGACGAACACCTTGAGCGACGTCAAGAACTCGTCCTGAAGAGCGGTCAGCAGGCCCGCGGCTGCACGGCCATGACCCTCCGAGAGATAAGCGCGCGCTAGCGCAGTCGCGGCGTGTTCAAGCTCTGCGGACTCACAAAAGTCGAGGATCTTGCTCAATGTCTCAGGGGACTGGTCCTCGAGGACGGCTCGTCGGGCGAGGCCCGAGCGGCCACTTGACAAGGCTCGAATCTTGCGCCGCCGACGACCACGAAAGACAGCCCGAGCACCGACTCCCGCCGCCCGAATGACCCCTGCGCCTGCGCCCTTTGCAACCGCTGGAAGAAGCGCCTCAAACCCAGTCACGTATCTGCACCTTCCGTTGGTCCGCACGGACGCACGGCAGGCTCTGCCCCACCGACGAAGGGGTTCAGGCTTACACGAGACCTGAGGTCATCCTCGCCCGACACCCACCGGGTGTCTTAATGACTTGCCGCGTTGCCTGCCTGCGTCCCGCCGGAGACCAATATGTTGAGCCCTGCGGCGACCGCGGCCTCCAGGAACCGGGCGGCCTGGGTGGTCAGCGTCCCGAGCGCCACGAGCTCGTCGAGGCTGTGCGCCTGCAGCACGAACTTCCGGATGTTGACCGCCATGTGCCGGCGCGTGACGTCGGGGATCACCACGTGCAGCCGCGACCCGTCGGGCAGCATGGCGTCGACGAACGGCGTGCTCATGTCGATGCGGCGGCCCGACGTGCGCAGCATCCGCTCGACCAGGTCGGCCAGTTGCCCGGCACCCAGGATCGTCGTGGTCAGCTCGCTGCGGCCGCGACGGGCGACGAAGACCCGGCCCGGTTCGTTGACCCAGAACTGACCCGGGATGCACGGCTGCGTGTGGTAATCGATGAAACCTGGGTTTGACCTGCGCCTTCATCGTTGGGCGCTACTGACGGGCGACGACCGATGCTGGCTGAGTTGCGGACTCTCTGCGGACCCTGCGGACTGCGTGCCGACTTGGGACGGCGTTCTCCGCGGGCCCACCCGAGCCGTCCCGAGGGACCAGGCAACCGCTCCAGGGCCGGCCGATGGTGCCGGCTGCAGCGGGTCGTCGGGTCGAGGTCGGTTGTGCGGACGGCCAGGAGTGTGTGGATCGGCGCCGGAGGCCCCCACGTCACATCCACGCCGCGGGCGGTCGGGATCGGCCATGTGCCGGCTCGGGTACCGCGCCTCCTGCGCTACACCGTGAGAAACCAGTCCCGCGATGCAATGGTTTCAGTCCCGGCTGAGCAACACCCGGCCGGAGTCGACCAGCGTGACGACCTGGTCCAGACGTCGGGCGCCGACCACCGGCAGGACGTCCTAGCTCATCGACGCCGTCGCGCAAGGCGGCGGTGGAGTCGTAGCCTAGCCGGCGTCGGCGACCACCACCGGCGGAGCCAGCCCCTACCCGGCCATCTCGTTGAGCATGTCTAGGGCCAGCGGCCACTTCTTCCGGTGGCGCACGTCGTCGGGGATGCCCGCACGCTCCGGCGGGCGCGGACGGTCGCGGCCGCCTCCTCGGTCGCGGCCTGGGTCTCATTGCAGCCCGTCAACAGGAACAGCCGCTATGAAGGCGGGCAGGAGGCGGCGTCGGTGACCGCGCAGATGCTTACCCCCTATATGGCTGTTGCCGACCTTGCCGAGCGTGCCGGAGTACTGCCGGGCCACCCGGGATACGCACAGCATCATGTCCCTGGCCGCAGTGTCCCAGACACTGCCTCTTAGACAGGTGGCTCCCCGTGTCGCACGCCACAGGGTCGATCGGTGCCACAAGCCGTAGTTCAATGCACGTCCTCGGGGGTCATCCCGAGTCACGCAGCAAAAATCACTGGGGGACTGCGAGTATGTCAGGTGCTTCACCGCCTACATGGGCCGACGTCAGGCAAGCTTTAGAGGCTATCAAGGGAAATCAGACGTCGCGTCTGGCGCTCAGAACCTCTGTCGCTTTTTCGATCCTGGCGCTGGCGGTCTCTCTCTTGGGCTATTGCGAACAAAGAAGCGCCAACGAGAGTCAGAAAGGGATCAATGAGGATCAAAGGCGCGCGATCGAAGATCAGATTCTCGTTAATGATGAGGGTCGCGCCGACAAACAACGTGAGTATGCAGTCCGAGTGCACTGGTGGACTGACAACACATCTAATAGCCCGGTCTACATACAGAATCGCTCGCCGATCCCTATCAGGCAGGTCGCCTTGCGATACAAGATGCTGGGGGCGGGGGACTTCGGCCTGAATGCAGAGAATGTACCCCTCTATACTGGGGCCCCCGTCATCATGATAGTCACCATTCCCCCCTGCACCATCCTCACGCTAGACGGAGAGGCGATCGAAGAGCTTTACCTCGGCTCAATTGACGTGCGGGCCGACCGGAGCGATAGGCAAGCGATGTATTGGTCGCGCCTTGACTTCAATGATGTCCACGGCACTTGGTCGGTCCAAGAGGACGGTACGCTGAAAACTAGAGCGAGTAGCGACTCGGTTGAATCGGTGGAGGGGGACCTTGGCCTATGGAGTGGGGGGCCGCACACCGAAGTGGAGCCAGCTGCGGACTGCGGGACAGGTTAACGGTTGATCTTAGGTCGTGACGCAACAGTGATGCCGCGGTGACGCCTGCACGCCACGCTGAGCGTGCACTCCACTTGAATCTCACTTCCCCCTCAGCCCCCGCTCGCTGTCTCACCTGGTCACGCCATACTGAGCCGATTACTGGGAGTACGCATGCCAGCGATCCGAGTCCGTGTCCTGGTCGTCCCCGACCTCGTCGCCCTGCGAGGGGTGCATGTCGTACTCGAATCTCCGCACGGAGCGACGTCCGCTGTGACCGATGAGCAGGGACATGCCGATCTGCACATAGACCTCCAGGATCTCGCGGGCCCGCTCCAAGTCGTGTTGCTCAATGAGAACCAGCAGCCGACATACCGCAAGGAACTCGATGCGGGTCTTGCGGAAAACTTGTCTGTCACGCTTCCCCTTAGCGTCGAGCAAGCAATCAACATCGGCATCTACAGCCCGAAGAGCCGCCTACGGGCCGATCCTGCGAGCAAACGCGCGAAGAGATGCGCAGCCTGGCGGAGCTACACGCAGACGCACGGCGAGCAGGCACGAACGACGTTGTGCTTTGCGCGCACCGTGGTCGACTTCGCCGGGCAACTGGAGAACCCGCAGACAAAGGCGCACAGAGCCGCCCGCGACCTGGCCCTGGCGAGATTCACCGATGAGGAACTTACGCGGGCGACGGAGGTCATCACCAACGCCGGCCATGCTCTCGACGACTGCATGCCCACGGACCTGCCCGACAGCTGCTTGCAGCGAGGCGGAGACCCTTCATCCCTCGCCGAGGAGCTGCTGTTCGGTGACGACCGCCCCGGAACCCGCCTGCTGCAGCGACTCTCGAGCGTCACGCCGGACCCCCGTACCGGCTTGGGCGACGGGCGCATCGGGACAGCCTTCACCGTGGGAGTCAAGCTGCCCCAGACCTGCATTGACAGGATGAATCGAGGGGAACTACCCGCCGACATCATCGAGCGCATGCACATTGTTCTCGACGATCCCCAGGTGCAGAAGCTGCACCCGCCGCAGGTCAACCTGGTCGACATCTGGGCCCGCGATCCGTGGCGTACAGCGGATGTGAACACCGGGGGTACGGTCCGCCTGGGCCAAGTACACGCCGAGGAGCTGACATTTCAAGAACGCGTCCCGCTGCAGGACGAGGCGAGGACGATCAGCACCGATGTCGAGCTGGACGGCGCTGAGTGTTTAATCCTGGAACCTGCTGAAGACGGCAGGCAGGTCTTCTTCACCGACGTCCAACCCGGCCAGGTCGTAACGTTAAAGGGATCTGGATTCGTGGCGAGCAGGGCGCGAGGTGAGCTGAGGTTCCGGCGTTATGAGGGAGCCGATGAGGACGGCCGGATGACCTTCCTGCCAAACTGGGAGGCCCCGGCCGGATCCGAGGTGCTCGACTTGCCGGTGCATGGCTCCGTCCTCGCCCCCCTTCCCAGCGAGTCGCCGTTGACCTTCGTCGGCGACCAGATCGTGTTTAGTTGGCCCGCGGCCGCGGCTGATCCGGGCCTGTATCGGCTGGACCTAAGCTTCGTCAACGAGACCGACCACTACATTGCCTTGGACCAAGACCCCGTGACCTGTGCCGTCGACGTGCGCAAGGAAGGAGATGTCTTTGCGCCGCCACTGCACTTCGTGGTTACGCCTCTTGTGGAGCAGGCGCCGGCGCGGCTCACCGCGAGCCGTGTGGACTGCCTCGATGAAACGGATCCCGAGAGCGCCGGACCCATCGCTCTCGCCGACGACGCAACCTACGAGGTGACCGGCACGCGATTCGCCCCAGTCCTTGCCGATCCGACGTCGTCGGACCCCAACGAGTTCTTCGATCTCACGCGGGTGGGCGATATCCTTCAAGTTTCAGGTCGGCGTCGCTTCTGGGATGCCCCGGATTCCTGGCAGCCCGACCTCCAGGCCTTCCCAGCCGCTCCGGACCTGGCGGCCTTCATCGAGCCGGACGAAATCGTGGCCATGTCACTCAAGCTTTTCGAGGTGGACGGCGACCTCGACGTGGCCATTCTGCGGACGGCCTTAATTGTCCTTCTGATTATCATCGTCATCGTCATCCTGGTCAGTCTGGCTGCAGCAATCATCCTGCTGGTCGCCGTCGGCGTCATTGAGGTCGCCTCACTGGGCGCCGGGACTCCGCTGGCCATCATCATCGGCGCGCTGGCCGCCTTCGTGACCGGAGTGGCGTTCACCGCGCTTATGGCAGTGATCGACGCGCTTGCCGCCGCCGTACCGGGCGTCGAGGTGATGGCGGCGGGTGCCACTGCGTTCACGGGCCAACAACTGTCCCACCTGCTGTCACCGTTGAGGCTCCACCGCGTGATCTGGTCATCCGGCAGCTTCGATGTGGGGGATCCGTCCATCAATGCGCGACGGATCTCGGTACAGGTCGGCAATGGGACGATCGTCGAAGTGTTCCGTGGCCAACAGCTCGGCGGCGAGTATGACCTCACGGCCGTCACCCGGACACGGCTAACCCTGTGACGACGAACATGCACCGCCCGATCACTGCCTTGTCAAGCAGCAGCCCGGTGCTAAATCACGGGACGGACGGCGCCACAGGCGACACGACAACACGCTGATCCGCCAGGCCGAGTCGATCTCACCTGCGGGTCGACCCATCCGTCGCCGGCGTCGTGCAGGGCCCGGTCAGCTCCTCAGGAGGGGTCCGCGGAGCGCGGAGAATTCCCAGCTCCGCAAGTTAGTTCACTGGTCGCCGTGGCGGCGCTGCCACTCCTCGGCGTGCGGATCGCGGCCCTCGTCCGGTCCCAGCTCAGTCGGGGCCAGGGTGACGTCTGGTCGACAGTCACGCAGCGGGGCATGCTCTGCCCCGCCTGGAGGACCACCTCGCCACCCACCGCCAGCTCCGCGTCAGTCTAGTTCTTCTCGGAAAGCGTCTAGCTTAGTGTCGTTCGCCGCCCACTCGACACTCACGCCACCGTGTCGCACGAGGTCGCTGCGTGACCGCGAACGGGTGCATCGCGAAGCTCAATGTCATTGACATAACCCGGGCAGCCAGCATCCTCCATGCAGTCAGTAATCGCCGTAAACGACCAACGAAATGATACTTGCGACGACTCTCTGCTCATAACTTCCAACCCTTACCGCTGCCCGTCAGTTTTTACTGGAAGACGGCACGTATGCTACCGATTCGGTAGTCCAAGCGCCTTTGATGCGGCTCCGCCTAAATGGTCGGAAACGTGGTGGAACTGCTGACTGACGTTGACAATCGCAGGGTCGGTGACGTAGCTGACCGTGGCTTCGCGGTCGCCAGATCCCAGTTGGCCGGTCGTGGGCGGGGGCGCATCCGGCCCTTCCAGTCGAGGGGTTTCAGCCACAGAGCACTCGCCAACCGGTCCGCGAGCCCGCGACCGACAGGTGATGGTGCGGCCACTACGGCCTCATGCGTTAACGCACGCGAGCCGCAATTGCACTCCGCTCTCGGTCGTCCGAAAGTCTGGGCCGTCCTGAGCCGTAGCGACGTCACCCACCACAGACCCGAGCGGCACGAGCAGCCCCTCCCCTGCCTCCAATGGAGGACAAAATCATGGCCGACACAG
The DNA here is from genome assembly GCF_005930475.1 of Modestobacter altitudinis. Taxonomy (GTDB): domain Bacteria; phylum Actinomycetota; class Actinomycetes; order Mycobacteriales; family Geodermatophilaceae; genus Modestobacter; species Modestobacter altitudinis. Next base: position 40,933 of record NZ_SJEW01000025.1, on the reverse strand, counting down.
ACCCGTGAATTGGCGAGTTGCAGGCGCGCGTCAGCGCGCCCGGGCGTCAGCCCGGGAACGTCACCCCGACGTCACCCCGCGCTCAGGCCGCCGGATCGAGGACCACGGTGTGACCGAGTCGCTCCAGCTGGGTCACCAGCCGGCGGGCGTGCGCCTCGTCGTCGCGTCGGCGCAGCCAATCCGGACCGAGATCGCGGTAGGGCTCGTCCCGGCTGAGCCTGTAGTAGGCCGAGACCAGGATCGAGTTGGCGACCGCCACCTGAGCCCGGACAGCCCGCGGCGGGCCATCAGCCGGGCGTGCTGGGCGGAGAGGTAGTTGTCCTTGGACCGGCCCACCGAGCCGGCGGCCTCGACCAGCATCGCGGTCAGCCACTTGTTGCCGTGCCGCACCCCCACCGGCGTCCGCCGCCCGGCGGACTCGTGCACCCCCGGTGCCAGCCCGGCCCAGGACGCCAGATGCGCCGCGGTCGGGAACCGGGACATGTCTCCGCTGGTCTCGGCCACGATGACCTGGGCGACCTTCGGGCCGACTCCAGGGATGGTCTGCAGCAGCTCCAGCTGATGCGCCCACGGCCGGCAGGCCTCGGCGATCAGCTCATCGAGCTCGGCCAGCGCCTGCTCCACCCGGTCCAGTCGGGTCAGCATCTGGGCGACCAGCCGGGCATGCGCGTCGGTGAATTGCCCGTCTAGAGCCTCGCGCAGGTCGGGGATCTTGCCCCGCATCTTCCCTTTAGCCATCTCGGCCAGCACCGCCGGATCGCGCTGCCCGGCGACCATCGCGCCCAGCATCGCCCGCGCCGACACCGTCGACAGGCTCGAGGCGACCGCGGAGAGCTTGATCGAGGCGTCCTCGAGCATCTGCTCCAGCCGGGTCACGTCGCGGGTCCGGTCGCCCATCAGCTGCACCCGGTAGCGGGTCAGCATCCGCAGATGCCGGATCTCCGGCGGCGCCACGAACGAGGGGCTCAGTAGGCCGTGCTCGAGCAGCTGGGCGATCCACTCCGCGTCCTTGACGTCGGTCTTTCGGCCCGGGACTGCCTTCATGTGCGCGGCGTTGAGCAGCCAGACCTCCATGACTTCTTCCAGGCAGTAGAACGGCGCCTTCCAGTAGGTGGAGGTTGACTCCATCGCCGTGATCGTCACCCCGCTTGCGATCAGCCAGTCCCGCATCACGCGCAAGGAGCCGGCCGTCGTCTTGAACGTCCGCGTCTCGCTGTGCCGGCCCCGGGGACCCGGGGTGCGCACAAAGACGGTCAGCAACGCCTTGCCAACGTTCAGCCCGGTCGAACAGCACTTCCGCCCCGACCACTCCCCTTCGGCGACATGCGGCGCCGACCGGAGGGCCCTCTGACCGGAGACAGACCCACGTGCTCTACGGCAACAATCCAGCGCGCCCGAGGACCCCGCGCCATACACCTCACCGGGCTTGACGCACCAATGTGTCAAGACGTCGCCGGCCGGCGACAGCAGTGTCCTGGCAGTTCTCATCGCCCGGCACCATGATCAAGATCGCAATCGATCACACCTCATGCACCAGGCCCCCACGCAATTCGTGGTGACGGGTTCATGAACGTCACCTCGGACGCTCGGGGGCATGAGCAGCGAAGGCAGCCGTGAGTACCGAGGTCGGCAGCGCGATCGTGACCGTCGTCGGCGTCAGCAGCAGGAGCGATCGACCGGGCGGCAGCCGTTACCGCTGCAAGGTGCGCCGGCGGAGCTCAGCCCGAGCGGGGCGGCTCGGCGGGCAGCGGCGACGACGTGCGGGTGGTGCCACGGGGCGATCATTCCGCGGTCGCGGGGGCCCATCCCGAAGTGGTGTTCGGCGACCTGCCGGCACCGGGCCTGGGAGCAGTCCCGCGCCGCGGCATCCGGACGGAGCGCGGTCACGATCGTCGAACGGGTGGTCACCGTCCCGACCCGGCCGCCGGCGTCAGTGCCGAAGCACCGCCAACTCGCCTGGGTGGACCTCGTGCGAGAGCTCGCCGCCCAGGTCGAGCAGGGCGCGGTGTACGACCGGCATATGCTCGCCATCGCCGCGGCCCTCGACGACGCCCTCCTCGCCGTGCACCGACGCAGCGGCCCCTCCCTGCGTCCAGTACCGCGGACATGGGGGTGACACCGGGGTGACCTCGGGGTGACGTAGGGCGCCAGATCGCTCAAGGCGCCGCTACCCCGTTGTCACCCCGGCCCGGCAGTCAGCAATCGCCCCGGATCGGCGCCTTCTGACGGTGAGGGATATCCGTCCGCCCTCCGTCGCCGTACCGCGGGAGGGCCCATGACCATCGGCGACGGCCGCGGACTCCGGGTCGTGGGCCCCACCTGCAGCGGTGCCCAACGAGTTAAACAGCTTGAGTACTACGTCCGCCGAGTCGTAGAGGCAGCGCCCCCTTTGACCGCCGAGCAGCGCGACCGGCTAGCTCTGCTGCTCCGCGGAAGCCGCGCTTGACTTGACCAGCCTGCGCACCCCGACCCCCGAGGACAGGCGCGATCAACGCGCAGGGCCAGTGCCAAGTGAAGTGGGCCGGGGCCCTGCTGCACATCACCCGGGCAGGCGGCGCCCCTTGGTGTGGTGCGCCGTGTGCACTCGACGAGCAGCGCCACAGCAGCCGGATGGATGTTCTCGGGTACGACATCTGTTCACGTGCTGCCCCATGCTCATGTCCGCGACGCCAGCGGATGCCGACTGAGCGGGGGTTTTATATCGGGCACCTTGCCGGGTGGGCAGCACGGTCACCGTGACCAGCCGGCACATGCAGCCGCGTGCCGGGCAAGGGATCGTCACGTCAGTGCGTGAGGTTAGACCGCGCTCCGCCTTCCTCTGCCTTGCCCCGCCCCGGTCCGTACCGTCGGTCCTTCGACCGTCCACTCAATGTCAACTTGGTCGGGCGAGAAGCGCTGCCCCTTCCAGCGGGGAGAATGGTCACAGTCACAAGTAGCGCGACGACCTGCTTGCGCCCTCGCAGAGGCATCGACTGCCAGGCGGCTGCTACCTCCTCAGCGTCAGCGAGGGCAGTGATCGGTGACTTTCCCAGCGCTCGGCTGATGCGGTCCTCGAGGTCGTTGATGCGCCGGGTGAGCTCCTGCGAGCGTTCCCGCACCACGGTCGCGGCGAGCAGTCCGTCAGCGAGCAGTCCCGCCAGGTCGTCGCGTCGGGTCCGCAGTTCCACGCACTCCGCTCGCAGCGCCGGCACGTCCTCATCCTCGACGAACAGCGCGGCCACGTCGGGCTGGGACAGTCGAGCGAGGATCACGGCCTCGACCACCTCATCAACAAGATCCTGACGCCGCGACAAGTAGCAAGCCGTGCATCGGTACGCTCGCCAGCGCTGATCCTTCACGCGCATCGCCGGCTGATCCGTGCCCGTCGGCCGAACGGGACTCGCTCGTCTACCCACTTGCATTCAGCGCCCGCGTGCGGCGGCCGCGGCGCTTCATCCCGCCGTACCATTGCCAACGCCAGTCAGCAATGGCCGCGCTGTCACCTCACGGCCTCGCCAGACACCGCGTATGCGAGGTGCGCTCTGTCGAATCGGTAAAAAGCGTGCCGTCCTTTGTGAAGGCTTGAGGGTCACCGACAACGGTCGGTCATTACGGACGACTGGAACACCGTAGGTGTCATCTCATTAGTCGCTGTTGACAACTACTCATTTGCATGCAGGATGCCGACTGAATGGCCACTCGTGCTGATGACGCAGATTTGGCGATGGCATCGGATTGCCTTCACGCAGCGGCTCCCTGAGGAAGGTGGTGTGGGTGTCGAGCGGCCGCAGACGACAAAGCTCTCCTGGCCAGAAGGAAGTCCCGGTTGTCCTCCCCGGGGGCGCAGGTGGCCGGGCGCCCCCGAGCGGGGTAGCGGTCGGTTGAGGAAGCATCGGCCTGCGCCTCGAGTTGAATTGGCCGGTCGCGGCCGACGGCTGCGGTAGCCAAGAACTGCTGCTTGCGCATGTAGTCAGCATCGTCGGTATCGCGCCCGGCCCCGCTGGCAGGGTCCTAAGTGACGTACGCGGGCGTGCGCGATGCGGTCACCGAGTCCGGCCTGCCGTCCGAGCGGTTGGATGCGGCCGGGTCGATCAGCCTGCTGCAGACCCTGTCCGCGGTCCCGGATCCGCGCAGGGCCCGCGGCCGTCGTCACAGTCTGCAATCGATGATGCTGCTTGCAGCTGGCGCCGTGCTGGCCGGCCGCCCGCTCGCACGCGGCGATCGCACAGTGGGCCCGCAGCGCTGAGCACGCGGTGGCCGTGGTCGGTCCCAAACCGCACGCGACCACGTTTGGGCGGGTGCTCGCGGCGGTCGTTCCGGCCGCGCTGCAGCGTGCCCTGACCGGGCGGGTCACGACTGGCCGCGATTCTCACTAGCGGTCGCTTAAGCGGAAGATCGCGACGTATAACCCCGTCTTGCCCGTGCGAGACAAGCACGCCTGCTGGTGCGGCCAGTGATCATCAGTACGAGCAGCCGTCGATTGACGCACTGGTGACGGAACGGTGACGGACGAGGTGCCAACATGGCGTGGGCAAAAGCCGTCACCTTATTTCGGCCATGCTGCCGGGGCGCGTCCGCAGTGTGCCTCCATTGCTTCGCTACATGGCACAGTCGGGGCCGCCCGCCGGTTCATCCGCCGCGACGTCTTCGAGCGAAGTACACTTAATGCCTATTCGAACATCCTTGACCTGCTTGCTTCGTCCGTCGGGCCGGGCGCTCCGGTGGACCAGATCACCGACCGGGAGATCGAGGACCTGCTCGACCGGTGGAGCGGCAGGGCGGCTACCCCATACAACCGTCACCGAGCGGCATTGCTGTCCTTCCTCGGCTGGTGCGAGACCCGGCGCTGGATTTCCGCCAACCCCGTAGCCCTGATCGAGCCGCGCAAGGTTCGCCGCCGCACCGAGGACGAACGCCGGGCGCGGCCGATCACCCGCGAGCTGCTCGCGGCCCTGTGGACGCTCGACGGCGTATCCGGCCGCGACCGACTGCTCTGGCGCATGGCCTACGAGACCTGGGCGCGGGCGGACGAGCTAATCGGCCTAGACGTCGAGGACCTGGACCTGGGTCGCCGCGACGGCATCGTGCAGGCCAAGGGCGGCAGCGCCGAAACGATCTGGTGGTCGACCGGCACTGCCCAACTGCTGCCTCGGGTGATCGCCCGACGCGCCCGCGGGCCGCTACTTCTCGCCGCCCGGCGCCCCACCCGCCCGATGCCCGCCGCCGACCTTGACCCGGTCACCGGTCGCGCCCGCCTCGGCTACCGGCAGGCAGAACGGATCTTCACCGCAATCGGCGCCCGCCTCGCCCCCGCCGGTGCCCCGTGGACGCCGCACCGGCTCCGGCACTCCGGTGTTGCGCACGCCGTGGAGAACGGCTGGAGCACGCCCGCGGTCCGGGCAAAGTCTCGGCACACCTCCATCCGCTCTCTGGAGGTCTACGCCAACCCCTCCGCCGACGCGGTTCGGGCGATGACCGACGCCCTCGACCCCAAAGTCCGACGGCCTCCAGCCCTTCGCCGGCGATTCTGACGGTCCCCGACCGGAACAGGACAGTGGTAACGCCCTCGAGGTACCCCCCGGGTCGGAGCGTCGGGTGGCGATAACCACCGTTGCAGTACTAGGCGCTGCCGCGTGACTGGAGCGTCGATGCGCCGCTTGTTCGGCGCCGCACGCCGTGCTTGTCGAGGATGTTACGGACTGCAGAGAATGAGCGGTCGGTCAGATCGCGATTTTTCGCAGCGACCGGCCGTAGGCGCACTGCTCATGCATGAACGCCTCGACATGAGCCTGGCCGGGATGGGCCGTGAGCGCGCCGAGCCCGCGAACTCGGGCAGCGGCCGCAGCCACGGCCCTGGCGGGCACGGCACGGCACGGCACGGCACGGCACGGCACGGCACGTGAACTGTGTCGTCGGGTAGAAATTTATCGACCCCGCGACGCCGCATGAGGGACCGACGTGCCGCTGTGACGCAAGGACGCTTGCTTAGCAATCGGCGTCCACGCCGCTCTTGTGCTCCTGTCCCCGCGCGGAGGCGTCGGATCCCTCCATCGCCCTCAAGAAGTTGCGAGTACGACCCGACTGGAGGCCGCTCAGCCTTGTCATGCGACGTTCGCGCATCCTAGTCTATCGGCACGCTCCTGAAGTTCCTTGATCTCGACGCGCAGCCGCCCAATCTCTTTCAGGATGAATTGTCTGTTGCCACCTCCCGCCCTAAGGTCGGCCTGCAAATCTTTGATCTCGCGTTCATTCCCGGCGATGCGCGACCGAATTTCTGAGCAATCCTGAGACTCCGAGATGGTTACCACGTGTTTGGATGTCATCGCGCCGAACCATTCGACTCCGTCGCGCACCATGCGCCAAGTGAAGACGGCTCGCGGGGGCGGTGGCGTCACCGCCGTCCAAGAAAACGTCACAATCTGATTCGGTCCCACCGGCCCGGGCAGGCCAATCCTGCTCATACCCCAACTTGAGTTGTCTTGCGGATCCTGGGAACCCAAGGAATAAGCGTCTTCTGATCGCCAGGTTGTCGTTCCCGTATTCTTCATCGTGACGGATACACGAGTGGAACTCCCGGGAGTTATGGGCCCGGTCGACGGCGCACTCTGGCTGATGAAGCGAGCACCATTTGCACCCGGGCGCGGTTCTACGAATACGCCACACATCTTGAGGTCGAGCGGGATGAACACGGCATCGCATTGCCATGCCGAGCGAAACTGCTCCAACGATGGCGTCGGGTTCCACGAGCACGCCGCAAGGTTCAAGCGGTCTTCCGTGTATGCATATGCAATGGCCCAGTGGAAGACGAAGTCAGGTCCGCCAAGTCGTCCCAGGTCAAGCAGTACGGCCACAGGAAGCTCGCGGTCGAGCGATTCTCGCAATTGTGGCCAAGCCTGATCCCAGCCTCCCTGAAAAAACAATGCTCGGACCTTCGCATCGAGTCCGTATGCGCGTACGGCGTCGGCTATGCGCCCGCCGGACGTTCCCCAGCCAAACACAATGTCAGGCCCAAATCCGTCTCGGCTGACAGCGTCAATGGCGTCGCCGTCAGCCCAAAACCCGTCGGAGAATCTCGTAATAGGCCAGGGCTGAGTGCCATGAAAGTCCAGGAGGGTTGCAATAGCCGCCTGTCCGCAGGTATTCCAGTCGACATCTATTCGCCAATTGATGTACGCGTGGATGGAAGTTAACATCGTGATCAGTCGTTTCCTGGCAGCTTCGGCGCTGACTCGTCATCACCGACCGGCAGCGGTATCCCGGCTTTCACTTCTCGCCGCATATCGAGCTGCCGACGCCTGTGCTCGGCCCAGCGAAGTAGCTCTGGTGAGTTAGGGTCGACCGGAGAAGTGACTGGGGTAATCTCCACGACGTCCTCCTGCAATCGGATGGACCTGTCGGCGGGAACTTGCCGATGCCGGGACAATACCGCGAGAGCGGTTCTACAGGGACGCCTCCGCACCCCTCCCGTCACTGGACTTGGGTATCTGGCTCTCGCTTGCGGGCTTCAGGTCATCGTTGCTGGTCAAGTTGATGCGGGCAGTGCTGTCCGTCATCGTGCTCATCCCTCGTGGGTGGCTCGGCGTCGCGACGGAGTCGGAGCGCCTGATTGACCTTTTGGAGCGGTCTCCGTTGTCGCCAAGGCCCCGCCGTGCGCACCACATCTCAGCCGTAAGTCAGCGGGAGCGGCGCCGACGAACCGCAAACCCGCGGGCCTGCGGAAGTCCTAGCAAGCCGGAGCTGCCCCCAGCCCGCGACGTCGGTGCGCCGCCTAATCTCCTGGTGCAGCGGCTCCAGCGGGTTGGCAGCCCACGTCAACTGCGGCGTGCGACCTGAAGGCGGCGAAGTCGAACGACACAATGCGGTTATGACGGCCGCGAGGTCCGGAACCGGGAAGTCATCCGCGGTACCGAGGTTGAACGACCCGCGGGGAGTCAGACCCACCGAGTGCGCCACAACGTTGCCCACGTCGACGAATTGCGTGGCGACGATTCCCAGTACGGCCGTGCTCGTCCAGGGCCACGGGGCCTCCGTAGTCGAGCCCGGCGTGGCTCCGATCGCGCCGGCGTGTAGGTCGCGCGGCGGGGACCTCGACACGGGCCGACTAGCCAGCTGCCCGCCTGATGAGAGACGGCGCAGCGGGTCGGGAGGTGCCGTCGGCATGCACGTCCTAGCAGGACGATGGGCCGGCGCGGCTCCGCCGATGGTGGTGCGCGCTGACACGCGCAGGTCAGCACCGACAGCGCCGCTGACCTGCGCCTCTAAGCCGACGGCGTGGGATTCGAACCCGTAAGGGGTGTCACCCCGTAACGGCTTTCAAGCCTGGTTCAAGGTGTTCCCGAACCAGCACCGATCTACCAATTTCGCAGGTCAACGCGGGGATCGCCGATACCGGTGGCTACCGCCATTGGCCGCTGCGTGCCCCTACTACGAGCACGCAGCGGGCACGGCCGTTCAGGCCCCCGCAGGTCTGCTCCTCATGAATCGAGCAGTCGGATGCCGGCACTACGTCCGCGTCGGTCGGAGTCGGCTGGGTCATGCAGCACCCCCGGTGATGGACACCGCATGTGGCCCTCGTGCTTAACCTCGACCACGCGGCGGGTCGATTTGGTGATCCCCGATAGGGCGACGGGCTACCTGGGGCCCTCGCGGTCGGTGTCGAGCAGGAACAAACAGCAGCGGCCGAGCGCGGCGATCCGCCAGGTGCTTGGGCCGATGGTGTCCAGGAGGGTGGGGTGCTGGCGTCAGGGATGAGCCCGTGGTCGGCGAGAACGGCGAACACCGCCCCGGCGACGCCGGCCACCTGAGGCCGGGCACGTGCGACCAGGCAGGTCCGGGTGCCAGCCGACGGACGACTCGACGCTGGCCCGCACCAGCTCTTCCGGCGACCCCAAGTGGGCATTTAGACGTCATCACACTTGTTCAGGTCGCTGGCGGCGAGATCACCTCAAGACTACCCCTGCCATCAGCAATCCTCACCTCGTCAAGATATAGAAGCCGTTTATCCGTAGCTGTGGCCTTGTATTTCGGGTCCTTAGGATCTTTTACGTTCCAATCCCACTTGTAGACCCCGAATTTGAAATAGTGGCCCCGGCCGTCGGCAAACTTATTTTGCCCCTCTAGTATCCGCACACTCTGGCAATTCTTCCAGACCTCGAGGAACCCCTCGTTCCCCTCTGACCACTTTGCGTGCAGCACCCAGTCTGTCCATTTATCGAGCTCGCACGCGCCAAGCGCATAGACACATACGTCTTGATCAATAGTGTTATCCCACGACGACTTGCGCGTGGTCAGAATCCACTGCCCTTGCTCCATCGTGAGGGCCGCGGGAGGAGAGCCACCATGTCGCGGATCCAAGGGTTCCGTGTCGTTTTGCTTCCATTGGGCAACGTTCTCTCGAGACCGGTCTGGCAACCAGTCTTCCGGAAGGTAAATACTGAAGCCATACCACCTCTCTGCACCCGGCGGCTCACAGCAGGGCGTCTTGAGTTCGCTTCGCGTTCCGGAACTCTGCAGTGGATCTTGGCGGTGCAGGAAGAACCGCGCGGAGCGGGCGCCGCTTCGAACCGGGCCGGGCGTACTGACGATTGAGTACGGCGGCTCGGCAGTGGAAGGTTCTAATGTGTAGTCCCGGCGCCATCCCGATGGAGGCCCCGGTGGGACGCCCTCCTCGAACTCTTCCCAATCGAGCACGTACAGCGGGTCAGGGTCGATTGGAGTTGATGTCACGGCTTGGCTCCTCCTTCTCCGGGCGCTTGAGGGCGCGAAAATTCCTCACCCATGAATGGCTTGTCAATATAGTCCCACTTCTCATGTGTAGAGACCTTCGAAAGGCAGATCGGGCGGGTCACGCCTCGGAGGCGAGACGTTCGGAAGCTGCGCGGATGATGCGTGCGGCTTCACGCTTGAGGGCGATTCCTGAGTCCCGATCGCCGATCATCGTGGCTATCTCTGTGGCGGCCAAGCCGAGCAGGATGTCCCGCGTGTTCGGCGCCACATGATCTAGTGGACCGACCGGACGTGGGCCGCTGGGTGTCAGCACGACGCCACCGCCGTCCTGGATGACGCCGAGAAGGATCGCGACAATCGCTGGCCACCGATCGACCTTGTAGGGGTTGATCTCCTCCTCCAGCAAGGCCCTGAGGTTTGGCATGACTCCGATGCGGTCGGAGGCCGGGTTCGCGCTCGCCGTATTGCCGCTGGTTCGACTGAGCCGCCACCGCAGATCGCTCGGCGAGTAGGGCGCTCCGAGGTTGGCCCGACGCCAGGATTGCATGATTAACGCTGCACCGGTGATGATCGGTGATGCTCCAGAGGTGCCACCGAACCCCGTGGTGTAGCTGGTGGTGAGGTTGCCCATCCAGCCGTCACCAGTCGTGTCGATGTTCTCGCCCCAAGCGAAACAGTCGATGCGAGCGCCGTAGTTGGAAAAGCTGAGCCTGCTGTGAGGCGCCGTGGAGCTGGCTGCGCCCACCATAATCGCGCCCGAGTCCCGGAAATGCGGGCCTGCACGGTCGAAAACGAGGTTGCCACTGGGGTCAGTCACGGTATCGAGATTGTGTCCGCCGTTGCCGGCCGCCTCGACGACCACGATGCCGACCGTAGTCGCGGCCAAAATGGCGTCGAACACCGCCTGCTCAGTCTCCACCGGAACGAACGCTTGTGTGCCGACCGTCGTTTGCGCCTCCAGAAGGAGGACGTCCCCGGCTTGCATCGCGAGCGTCGCCGAGACAATGGCGTCCGCAGTGTTGTAATTCGTCGGCGTGCGCCACTGCGAGACAACTCGGGCCGGCGCGCTCGGAGCGATGCCGATACCTCCGATGACATTGTCGACCCCGACGACTTCCCCGAGAACGGCGGTGCCGTGGCCGAAGAAGTCCTGGTTGACTCCAGAGATTAAGGCCATATTCGCCGCGACGAGGTCCTCGTGATTGAGAGTCCACCCACGTTCGAGGTCAACGAAACGGGCACCGGCGCCGTCGGCCAACGACCATGCCCAGCGTGCGTCGATACCGGTCGGCGCAGCGTCCAGATAGCCCTGGTTCACAGCGCGTGGATCATCTGATGCGTTCACAGGAGGAGGCACCGGCCCGGCTTCCACGTATGCCGTTTCGACCGAGTCCATACGCCGAAGGGCGGCGGCGAGCTCATCGGCGCGCGCCCGGTCGGCCAGCTCCGCCGCGCGGTACGACCCTAGATCGGGCAACACATCTGTGGCGTGGCGAGTCCGAGCGGTCAACTCCCGCTGCTCCGCCTCTCCCAGAGTAGTGAAGTACATAGCGAAGTCGGCGTCGGGGAACTCGTCGACAACCGCAGACCACTGCTCGCCCAGCTGCCCTGACTCTGAAGCGGACATCGGCTCGCCGGCGCGCAAGCCGGCCTCGGGTCGGAACTTGACCACTATCCGAGCAGGTCGGTCTGCTCCCCGGTCGCCCTCGTCCGGCATGACTCCGTTGATTACTGCCATTACTTCTCCTTCCTCGCGCATCGCCTCACCACGGCCGCCGATAGCGATTGCGCGGCCAACACCCGCGACAGCCTCGCGCTCATTCCGCCGATGAAGGCCAGCCCCGCCCTCCGCTCGCGCTGCGGGCCGCGCCGACGGCGACCGGCCAGGCTCCGCGTCGACATAGGCCCCGACTATTCGCACCTGCGGGCCTGGCTGTGCCGGCGTCGAACCTCACCGCACATGGCCCGTCGCGGCGTGAAGAACAGCACCCGCCTGGGTGAGTAGCGCGAGCAACATGGAAGACCTTCTTGCGCAGGAGGCTGCGTCACCACGGCCGATCTTCTCGCCAGGTCGTCACCATGCCGTCACGGCGCCATCACCGCGCCACACGTAACGAAGCCAAGCCCCGGCGAGCATCCGTGCACGAGGAAGCGGCGCTTCAGCTGAACCTTCCGAATGATCGGGCAACGCTGCCTAGGAATCGGGAGATGGCCCTCGCCGACTGCAGCGACCAGAGCATGGCCTGTCTCTGCCGCATCGACACCGGGAACCGGAGCGCGTTGAACCCCTGACTGGCGTAGAAGCCTAGGTCCTGGGTCAGCTTGCTCACGTCGGGGATGTCGTACCAGCCCGAGTCCGTCTTCGACTTCCAGCCGTCCCACTCGTCGGGGCTTTCCGCGCCGGACCGGTTGATTCCCCGGTACCGGACACCGGTTGGGTAGACGCCCATCTGGTCACTCTCCTGCCGGGGGCGTCCCGGGACGCTGACCGCGCCGGGGCGAGCCCCAGTGTGGGCCAGGACCGTCGCTCCAACTAGGCCCGCGGTTTTGGCGGGCCCTGTGGTCGCTACTCCGCTGTCTGGGGACTGCCCCCAATTCTGTCTGGGGACTGCCAATTCGGCTGTCTGGGGACTGCCCCCAATTCGGTTGACTCCTGCCCTGTGAGGCTGCGGCCTCGCTGGAAGGATCAGCATCGTGCCCAAGCCGTTCCCGCCGGAGTTCCGGCGTGACGTGATCGCCGTCGCCCGCAAGGGCGAGGCGTCGATCTCCCAGGTCGCCCGTGACTTCGAGATCTCCGAGTCCTGCCTGCAGCGCTGGCTGAAGATGGCCGACCGAGACGACGGACTCACTCCACCGAGCAGCGGCGATCGAGGCGGCGGAGGCGGCGGCAAAGGACGAGTCCGCGGAGCTGCGGGAGCTGCGCCGGCGCAACAAGCTGCTGGAACAGAAGAACGAGATCCTGCGACGGGCCACGGCCTACTTCGCCCGCGAAGTCCTCCCAAAATGATCTACCCGCTGGTCGTGAATTTGCCGCCGAGCACATCCCCGTCGCGGGGACCTGCCGGGTGCTCGGCTTCACCAAACAGGCGTTCTACAAGTGGCAGGCCAACCCGGTCAGCCAGCGCGACTGGGACGACGCGCACCTGATCAACGCCGCACTCGACATCCATGCCGACGACCCGGCGTTCGGCTACCGGTTCATCGCTGACGGACTGCGCGAGCAAGGCATCACCGCAGGTGAGAACCGAGTCGCCCGACTCTGCTCCCAGCAGCGCATCTGGTCGATCTTCGCGAAGAAGCCGGCCTCAATCGCAAGGCCGGCCCGCCGGTGCACGACGACCTGGTCGACCGGGTCTTCACCGCGGCAGCACCGAACGTCATGTGGCTGACCGACATCAGCGAGCACCGCACCGCCGAAGGCAAGCTCTACCTTTGCGCGATCAAGGACGTCTACTCCGGGCGGATCGTCGGCTACTTCATCGACTCCCGCATGAAGGCATCCCTGGCGATGGCGGCACTTCGCAACGCCATCCGTCGGGACCCGGTCGGCACCGTGGTCCATTCCGATCGCGGCAGTCAGTTCCGCTCGAACGCCTTCGTCCGCACGATCAAGAACAACGGGCTGGTCGGCTCGACGGGCCGGGTCGGTGCCTGCGGCGACAACGCCGCGATGGAATTGTTCTTCGCGCTCTTGCAGAAGAACGTGATCGACCGCCAACGCTGGGCCACCCGTGAAGAACTACGGCTGGCGATCATCACTTGGATTGAGCGGACCAACCACCGCCGGCGCCGCCAACGCCGTCTCGGCCGACTCACACCGATCGAGTACAAGACGCTCAGCCCCGCCGCTATCGCGGCCTGACCATCCCACCCGACGAGTCAACTGAAGTGGGGGCAGTCCCGACGTCCGTCCATCCCCCGTGGCCGTCACCGCAGGAGATCCGATGACCATTGGCGACGGCCGTGGCCTCCGCGCCCTAGGTCCCCCGTGCAGCGAAGTCCGACGAGCGCAACAGCTTGAGGATCACATCCGCGCCGAGTTGTAGAGGCAGCGCCCTCTCTGACCGCCGAACAGCGCGACCGGTTAGCCCTACTCCTCCACGGAAGCCGCGTCTGACCTGACCAGCCCGCGCACCGACCCCGCGCGGGCGGGCTTGTACCGCGGCCACCGGTTGCCCTGCCGATGCAGCGCGAGCGGCGGGCTGCCTGCTTCTAACGGGGCTACATTCGGTCGGCTCTGAAGCAGGATCGGGTGTCCGAGCCGCCAGCGGGTGAACACTGCCCGTCCCGAGTCCCGAGGGTCGAGGCCCACGCTTGGATCGTGCCCCCGCCGGTGCGCGAGGAGAAGGCGGATGGGCGGTGGGATGGCGTGCCGGATGAGCACTGATCCCTTAGGTCGCCACGGTTTTTTCTTCCAGGTTGCGGACAGCTGACGCCGGACCGGAGGAGGCCGTTGCAGAGTGTTGTTCATCGAAGATGACTGGGCGGAGGCCCATCACGATATCGAGATCGTCGACGTGTCCAGCCGCCGGCTGGCTCGCCGGCGGCTGCCCGAGGGAGTCGAGGGCTGGTCGGGCTGCATGCCCTGATCGCCGATCACTTGGCCGAGGACGCCGAGGCCGATCAAGTGATGGTCGGGATTTGAGCTGGTTCCAGGTGGACCCGGTTTTGACACGAAGATGTTGCCCGCGGGGCGGCACGGACATTGATCGTCCGACGTCTCCTACGCCCGGTGATGGCGCAGTGACGCTCCTGTGACGGCTTGACCTCATGCTGGAACACGTACGAGGCCAGGGTGGGGATGCAGCTCGACGCAGAAATGTCGGCGGCCTCCATTCACGCAGGGAAGTGAGCGGAGGTTCCGCGATGACCATCTCGTCGTGGTCCGGTCAGCATTCACGCGAGCGGGGCCAGTCGGCCTCCCGGGCGGTCGGCGTGGGGCGATTCCGGCGGGCGCCCGCCGTCGCAACTCTCGCCGTGTCGATGGTCGTTGCGTTGCCCACCTCCGCGGCCGCCGCTCCGGCCGTCACCATCCTCGTAAGCCGGGCGGACGGCGCCAACGGACTGGTGGGCGACGAGGACAGCTTTCTCCCGTCGACCAACGCTGACGGGCATCTCGTCGCCTTCCAGTCCAACGCGAACAACCTCAGCGCCGACGACAACGACAACGTCGACAACATCTTCGTGAGGGATGTCCGGAACGGCAGGACTCGACTGGTCAGCCGTGCCGACGGCGCCAACGGTGCGGCAGCGGACAACGCGTCCACATTTCCCTCGATTTCGGGGGAAAATCGTGTCGCGTTCCAGTCGCGGGCCACGAACCTGAGCGCCGTGGATCTCGATGCCGTTGAGGACGTGTTCGCGCGTGACGTGGGTGACGGGACGACGGTACTGGTGAGCCGGACGAACGGCATAAGTGGGGCAGCAGGTGACGGCGACTCAGGGTTCGCCTCCATTTCCCAAAGCGGACGGTTCGTGGCGTTCCAGTCGGATGCGGACAACCTGAGTGCCAACGACAACAACGCCGTCACCAACGTCTTCGTGCGCGACCTCCAGAACGGCAGTACCCGGTTGGTGGACAGGGCCAACGGCACCAACGGCGCTGCCGCGGATGCTGGCGCAGCCTTTCCGTCAGTTTCTGCCGATGGTCGGTATGTCGCGTTCGAGTCCGCCGCGGACAACCTGAGCGCCAACGACGACGACGCCGTCACCAACGTCTTCGTGCGCGACGTTCAAAACGGCACTACCCGACTAGTTAGCCGAGCAGACGGCTCCAACGGCGATGGAGCCGATGACGGTTCCTCGAATCCCTCGATCTCCGGCAACGGGCGGTACGTAGCCTTCGAGTCAAACGCGGACAACCTGAGCGGCAACGACAATGACAACGTCTCCAACGTCTTCGTGCGCGACCTCCAGAACGGCACCACCCGGCTGATCAGCCGTGCCAGCGGCACCAACGGCGCCGGAGCCGACGACGCCTCCCTGTCCGCCTCCATCTCTGGGAACGGCCGGTACGTCGCCTTCGAGTCCCTCGCGGACAACCTGAGCGCGGACGACGACAACAACGTTTTCAATGTATTCGTGCGTGATCTCGACCAGCGGGCAACAACCCTGGTGAGCCGCGCGAGCGGGACCAACGGTCCGGGCGGGAACGACAGTTCGAACTTCCCCGCAATGTCGGCCGACGGCGGCTCAGTCGCCTTCCAATCGGCGGCGGACAACTTGAGCGCCGAAGACGACGACAACGTGTTAAACATCTTCGTCCGCCTGAGGTGAGGACCGGGAGGCGATTGTTCATTCCGTTTGCAGTGAACATCGCACAACTAGCGCGCTAAGGAGCTGACATGACTAGTGGGCAGCCATTAATCCTCGGGGCGACCAACCAGTCGTCCGATTCCACCATCCTAGACGTCGACATACCAGGTGTGGGAGTCGGCCTATACGTGAGGGCGAACAACGTTACCGGAAGCCCGGGAGTTATCGGCATTCAATCCTCATCCGATACGCCTAATGGAGTGGGCGTTCGGGCTTACGCCAACTCGAGTAACGGATCGTATGGCGTTCAAGGATATGGGCGGATTGTGGGCGTCATGGGCCTTGGCGGCCCGAGCAGTTCAACTCCGGCGGGCCCGTGCTACGGCGTCCAAGGCATCAACTATAACGGTGGACCACAGGGTATTGCCGTCGACGCCGACGGACGCGCAGGCATAGGCTTGACTGTATCCGGCGAATACACTCAGATTCGGATCACGCCGAGCTCAAGTGCGGGGCCGCCTACGAGCACAAGTGCAACTCACGTACACCTTGCTGGAGAGCTATACCTTGACTCAAGAGTCGACCTTTACCTTTGCAAGAGCGGCGGATCTCCCGGCTCCTGGGTCAAGATCGCGTGAGTAGTGCTACGAACTTGATTCTACCGGGTCGAAGGCGAGAGGCGGTAGATGTAGCCGCCGACCAGGTACGTGGGACCAATAGCGCCTGCGGCGGCTACCACGCCGACCGCCGCGACAAGCCGGAGGACCAGACAAGAAGCCCGCCTACACGCAAGGCAAACTACGCCAAGAACCGAACAGTGAGAGAGTCATGAATCCGTCCGAAGAATTTTCGGGAACCTCATTCACCTCCTTTGAGGACGCAGTGCTGCAAGCATTACCGCCCCCGACTTCCAACGTGCCTGAGACGTTCACCGTGACCGAATTCAAGTTGCAGCGAGGCGGGTTCGTTGGTATCCCGCAATACCAAGTGACCGTTCGGCGTGCATGATTGCTCCTCTCGGTTGCTGGCAAGGCAGCTGCAAAGTCGTGGGATGGGCGTGTGACCTGCAAGGTTAGGGCGTGCCCGGGCGGTGTGATGATTTGAAGGTGCTGAAGGCCATCCGGTCACTAGCGGAGTGCCCGTGCCCGCCTGTTCATCCTCCTCGTCAGTGGTGCAGGACGCTGTCCGCACCGTCGAACTGCCTGCCCAGCCGCTGGGCGTGGCCGAGTCAACGACGCTGCTGCAGGCCCTGTCGGCGGTTCCTGATCCGCGGAAGGCCCGCGGGTGCCGTCACAGTCTGCAATCGATTCTCTACGTTGCCGTCGGCGCGGAGCTGGCCGGTGCCCGCTCCTACGCCGCGATCGCGCAGTGGGCCCGCCACGTCGACGCGCCGGTCACCATCTGCCGGTCCAGTCCGCATGCGGCCACGCTCGCCTGGGTGCTGGGCGCGGTGGAGATGACCGTCTTGCAGCAGGCGCTCACCCGTTGGGTGCTGGCCGGTCGCGCGGGCGCGCAGCCGGCACCGGCCACCAGCGGCGATGCCGGTCATCCGGTCGCCGAGGACCGGACGGTACTGGCCTTTGATGGCAAGACGCTGCGCGGTGCCCGCATCGGCAACGGCGGGCAGGCCAAGCTGGTCGCGGTGTTCGAACACGCTCACGGGCTGGTCTTCGCCCAGGCCGAGGTGGCCGAAGGTGATGAGCTGGCCGCGTTCGCCCTCGTCCTGAACACCCTGCCTGACCTGCGCGGTGTGGTAGTCACCGCGAATGCGCTGCACTGCCGGCGCGCCCAGGCCGCCTATCTGCACGGCCGCGGCGCGCACTACTGTTCACGGTCAAAGGCAACCACCCGTCCTGCGACGCGCGCTGGCTCGGCTGCCCTGGGCGCAAGCCCCGGGGCTGATCGAACGCCACCGGGACCAGGGCCAGATAGAGTTCCAATCGATCAAGGTCATCGACCTGGACGGGACGCTGGAGGCACGGCTGTTCCCGCACGGAGCGCGGCCATCAAAGTCATCCGCCGGCTTCGGCGCAGCGGCACGGCACACCCGTCGGTGGAGACGGTCTACGCGCGGACCTCTCCGGGGGCACCGCGACGCCGACCCACGGCTATTGGCCTCCTGGATCCGGTCGCACTGGGCGAAGGAAAACCGGCCCCACTGGGTCCCCGACGTCACCGAGGGTGAAGACCATTTGACATCTTGGGGAGAAAAGTCACCGACTCATCGCTGTCGATGCTGGACGCCGAGGCCGCCCACCGGGATCACGCGCTCGTCGAGCAGGTCATCGCCGAGTTCAAGGCAGGACCGCTGGCCCACCTACCGTCGAGAAAGTTCACCGCGAACGCCGCCTGGCTGGTCTACGCGGCCATCGCGTTCAACCTCACCCGGGCCGCTGGCGACCTGGCCGGGGCCTTCTACGCCAAGGCCCGCATTGCCACGATCCGCACCCAGCTCATCGCCATCCCGGCCCGGATCGCCCACTCCGCCCGGCGGCGGCGGCTGCACCGGCCTCGAGACTGGCCGTGGGAGACCGCCTAAACCCAGCTGTTCGACGCAACCTGCGGACCACCAGCGGCGGCCTGACCGCGACCATCCGCCTCACAGGCCCGACCGCAAACCGACAGTGGCAGAGCCGGACAGACCGGCAGCTCACCCGCGCCCACATCCGGCAATCAAGATCAGATCACCGGCTGGCGGACCGGACCAAGATCGGCGGTGGATCTAGGCCGAAGGAGAACCGACCGGTCCGCGAGACGTCTGTCAGCGATCTGTTGACAAACGAGACGCGGCGTCACCGGCAGGACCAAGCGATCAGGTGACCTGGAGTGCCCCGCGGAGGATCGACGTCCGGCGCTGTTGGCCCGGGAGCTCCGGCGGCCGGTCACGATGGCGTCTGCACGACCTCGTCGGCCACGAACCGCGCTCCGTTCCAGCGGAAGGTCATCTGCCCGTGGTGGGCCGGGCAGCATAGGGGGTCCTCGCCGGCTACCGTCGGGCCGGCGATCGTCACCCTCCCGCCGTCGGTGGTCACCGTCGCCCTCTGGAACCAGAGGTTCTCTCGGAGGCGCCCGAGCAGCTTGCTGCCGTCGGGGGTGAACACCACCACCACGTCCGGGCTGCCCCCGGTCGGCCAGGGGCAGGCGAGCTGCACGACTACCTCGGGCGTGCCGTCCCCCGTCAGCTCCGCCGTCTGGACGTGGACATGCGCGGCGTCCCAGTCCTGCGCACCGACGCCGAGTGCCAGCCACTCCGATCGCGACATGCACCCGGCGGCCGGGTAGGCGACGGCCTTACAGTCCACAGACGCCGGGGCTACCGACGCCGGGGCTATCGACGCCGGGGCTATCGACGCCGGGGCTACCGACGCCACCGCGGCCCGGGTAGGAGTGCCGGTACCCGGACCGGCGCAGGCCGCGAGCAGTGCGCAGCCGGTGAGACAAGACGCGGCCAACCGGTATGCATGCATGGTCCAGGGGCATCCCCCTCGACGCCCAGGAGAACGAGCTTAGGCCGCCGGAGGCCCCGCCGACAGGGTCCGGACGACCGTGCGGCGGCGGCGCCGCCGGGGAGGCGGAATCAGGAGCCCAGGAGCAAGCGCCCAGAGCTCCCCTTCAGTTGCCGGCAGCCCGAAATTGCTTGACCACGTCGCTCTTGGTGCGGCCGCGCGGAGAAACGTCGATGCCCTGACTCTTGGCCCAAGCTCGGACGGCCGCGGGGTCGATCGAGTCTGTGGTCGCGTGGCGAACAGCAGCCCGCGCCTTGCTCGTCGAGCCGGACTTACGACCCGGCGAGACATACTTCGACAGGGCGTCGCAGAATTCAGCGGCTTTGTCCGAACGTCGATCTCGTAGCTTTTGCCGTCGAGACCGAAGCTGACAGTAGTGTCGGCGGAGGTCTCGCCGTCCAGGTCGTCGATGAGGACGGAGGTCTTGGTAGCCATAACGGTGATCATCCGCGTATTTGCTGTCGTTGCCGGACGCGGTACTGGAAAGCGGACGCCGGAGGACAACTAGAGAACTTCTGCAGGATCTGGCGCTCCGCTGTCAGCACGGGCTTCATTTTGGCGCCTTCTGAGGTGACGGGGCCCAGCCCACCCGACCACACCGAAGTCAGCCATGCCCGACGGCAACCCCGCCACGATCGAGAGCTGTTCACCATCGCCGAAGCCGCCGAAGCCGCCGAACTCCTCCGCGCTCCTGTCGCCACCCTCCGGTACTGGCGCCACCTGGGCACCGGCCCGCGCAGCTTCCGCCTCGGCCGCCGCGTCCTCTACCGCCGCGACGACCTGCACGCCTGAGCCGATCACCAGCGCGCCGCAGCGGCAGCCGGCCGCTGACCAACGGGTGGAGCCCGCAGTCAGCAGGGTGTAAGGATGGGCGGCTCCACTCGCAAGTTCGCGGAAGCCGGATGCCAACGCGGAGTCGGCTGACCCTTCCGCGAGACGGCACCGTTGGGGTCAGTGGGGAGTCGAGACTGCGACGGTCGAAGGTCCGGCTCGAGGAGACGGAGACGGAGACGGAGGCGGTCAGCGGTGGCGTCGATCGCAAGGAGGCCGGACGGCACGTACCGCCCCCGGTACCGGGACGAGAACGGCAAGGAACACGCCCGCCACTTCAAACGAAAGACCGACGCGCAGCGGTGGCTGGACGAAGTGACGGCTTCGGTGGTCACCGGCAGCTACGTCGATCCGCAGGCCGGCCGCGCGACCTTCGACGCCTATTACCGGACTTGGTCGGAACGGCAGGTGTGGGCGCCGATGACTGAGGTGCAGATAGACCTGGTCCGGCGGAAGGTGACATTCGGCGCGGTGCCGATGGCGGCCCTTCGCGCTTCGCACCTGGAGACGTGGGTCAAGGCGATGGTGTCGGACGGCTACGCGCCGAACACAGTGGCCACACGGGTCAATGCCGTACGGGCTGCCCTCAAGTCCGCGGTGCGGGATCGGGTCATCGCGATTGACCCCTCCGCAGGGCTCCGACTTCCTGCTCGACGACGCGCCGAGCACGCAATGGAGATCCCGACACCCGACCAGGTCCGAGCGCTGATCGATCGCTCTCGCCCCAACATGCAGGCCTACTTGGGTGTCTGCGCCTTCGCCGGCCTTCGTTTAGGCGAAGCCTCTGCAGTGAACCTGGAGGATGTCGACTTCCTCGGGCGCCGACTGCAGGTACGCCGACAGGTCCAACGCCGGCGGGGTGGTCCTGCCGAACTCCGGCAGCCGAAGTACGGATCCGAGCGAACGATCTACCTGCCGAATCGGCTCGTCGAGATGCTCGCCCGACACATTGAAGGAACTGGAACGGCGGCCGAGGGCTGGCTGTTCTACACCGCCGACGGGCGTCCCATCCCGCCCAGCACCGTCAACTCGTGGTGGCAGTCCACCACCAAGGCCGCGGAGACGCCAGCCTTGCATCTGCACGGGCTCCGACACTTCTACGCCTCCGGCCTGATCGCCGCCGGCTGCGACGTCGTGACTGTGCAGCGGGCGCTGGGGCACCGGTCGCCGTCAACGACGCTGGACACCTACTCCCACCTGTGGCCCTCGGCCGAGGACCGCACCCGGGCGGGCGCCGCCAGCCTCACGGATCTCGTCTTCACTGCAGCTGCGGACTCAGTGCGGACCCAGGACCAAAACTGAACTTCTGAGCTGCACGTTCACCTAATCCGGCTCGTTGACCCAGATCTCCTCGACCTCCGGGTCGTCGAGCCAGCGCTGCAGCGGCCCGTAGCCGGCGACCCGGTCCAGGACGTCCCGGGCCACGCCGTCCGGGTCGCCGGTCGGCGGCAGCGCCGAGGACAGCGACCGTTCCGAGTAGTCGGCGACCACGTCCCGGACGAGGAGGCGCACCGGCCCCGGGTCGGTGAACGGGTCCAGCCCCCGACGGCGGATCAGCTCCCGCACTTCGCCGTCGACGAGGTCGACGACGGAGCTCACAGCCGGCACGACACCCCCGTTGAACAGCCACTTGGTCACGTTGAGTGCGGTGACTGGAAGGGAACGGAACCGTCTCCTGCCGGGCCCCTGTGGACAGACTGTGACGAAGGACGGCCACGTTCACCCGATCAGGTGAACGCCTGACCGGGATGCGGTCACCGAGTGCCGGCAGGGACGACATCCTCCCGGGCGCGGTCCTCGACCGGTGTCTCCACCGTGAGGTGCGGTAGGGCCCGGTCCAGCCGGCGCGGCAGCCACCAGTTCGCCCGGCCGAGCAGCTCCATCGCCGCCGGCACCAGCACCAGCCGGACCAGCGTGGCGTCGATCAGCACCGCGACGGCGAGTCCGAAGCCGAACAGCTGCAGCTCCCGGGTCGAGCCGAACACGAAGCTGCCGAAGACGCACACCATGATCGCTGCCGCCGCGGTGATCACCCGCGCCGTCCGGGCCAGGCCGAGGGTCACCGCGCTGGCGTTGTCCCCGCTCCGGTCGTACTCCTCGCGGATCCGCGACAGCAGGAAGACCTCGTAGTCCATCGAGAGCCCGAACACGATCGCGATCAGCATCATCGGCACCCAGGCCTCCACCGGCGCCTCCCCCTCCACGCCGAGCAGGTCCGCCCCCCAGCCCCACTGGAAGACCGCGACCACCGCGCCGAACGCCGCGGCCAGCGACAGCAGGTTCACCACCACCGCCTTGAGCGCGACCAGCAACCCGCGGAAGACCAGCACGAGCAGCAGGAACGACAGCCCGAGCACCACGGTGAGGAAGACCGGCAGCCGCTCGGCGGTGTAGTCGGCGAAGTCGATCGCGGCCGGCTGGGCACCGCCTATCGCCACCTCGGCCTCCCCTGCAGCCGCCGGGACGACGTCGTCGCGCAGCCGGTGCACCAGGTCGGTGGTGGCCTCCTCGCGCGGGGCCGACGACGGCAGCACCTGCAGCAGCGCCGTCCCGCCGTCGGCGGACACGACCGGCGGGCCGACCGAGGCGACGCCGGGGTCGGCACCGATCCCGCCGGCCAGGTCGGCCGCGACCGCCCCGGCGTCCGGAGCGGAGACGGCGACGACCATCGGCCCGTTGACGCCCGGCCCGAAGCCCTCGCCGAGCAGGTCGTAGGCCCGGCGGGCGGTGCTGTCGGTGCTGAGCGTGCCGGCGTCGCTGAAACCGAGCCGCAGGTCCAGCACCGGGACGGCGAGGAGCACCAGCGCGGTCAGCGAGCCCACCGCCCAGACCGCCGGCCGGCGCTGCACCGCCCGCGCCCAGCGCGCCGCGGTCGACCCCTCGTCGGCGCCGCGCCGGCTCCGGACCCGGCCCAGCCGCGGGCCGGCGAACCCCAGCAGCGCCGGCAGCAGGGTGACCGCGGCCAGCATGGTGACCAGCACCGCGACGGCGATCCCGATGGCGACTCCGGTGATCAGCGCCAGGCCCATGAACACCAGCCCCAGCGAGGCGATCACCACGGTCGTGCCGGCGAAGAGCACCGAGCGGCCGGCGGTGCGCTGGGCCAGCACGACCGCCTCGACGACCGGCAGCCCGCCGCGCAGCGCCTCGCGGTACCGGGTCACCTGCAACAGCGAGTAGTCGATGCCGACGCCGATGGCGATCATCCCGGCGGCGGCGCCGGCGAAGCTCGGCACGTCGATGACGTGTGCGGCCAGCTCGATCGCGGCGATGCCGCAGAACGCGCCGAGCACGCCGACCACCAGCGGCAGGGCCATCGCCAGCAGCGAGCCGAACGCCACGAACAGGATCAGCGCCGCGGCGATCACGCCGATCACCTCGGCGGGCGGCCCGCCGGTGGCCTCCTCGTCGAGCACCAGACCGCCGACCTCCACCTGCAGCCCGGGGACGTCGACGTCCTCGCGCAGCGCGCCCATCGTGTCGCTGACCTCGGTGAGCTCCTCGACGGTGCGCTGCGGGAGGTCGACCTGCAGGTAGCCGATGGTGCCGTCGGACGAGACCTGCTGAGCGCCGCCCGGGTCGAACGGGGAGACGACCTCGGCGCCGGGCACCTGGTCGGTGATGTCGGCCGCCAGCTCGGCGGCCGCCGCGCGGACCGCCGGGTCGTCGAGACCGTCGGTCCGGTGCAGCACCACCTGGGCCTGGTAGCCCGAGCGGGCCTGGAAGCCGGCGTCGGCGAGCAGGTCCGCGGCGCGGGTGCTCTCCGAGCCGGGCAGCGTGAAGTCGTCGCTGGTGGGGCCGGCGAAGGCACCGGCGAGGACGGAGAGCCCGACGACGGCGACCAGCCACAGCGCGACGACGAGCCGTCGCGACCGGACGCACCAGCGGGCGAGGGAGTCGAGCACGGGGAGCTCCTGACGGCAGGCGGGGTGAGACCCGCCGAACGCTAGGAACGACCGGCCCGGACGTCGTCCGCCCGGGAACCCGCTCCGGCTGCGGATCTGGACGTACGCGGTGCCGGCGGGATACGTCGCAGCGCGGACGCGCAGCCGCCGCGGGGTCCCCTAGCCTCCCGGGCATGACCTGGCGCCCGGGGCGTGTCGACGTCGTGCTGGTGCTCGCCTCGGTGCTGCCGGCCTGGGCCGCGCTGGCCGGCCACCTCGAGCCGGAGGCGCGGTCCAACGACGCGCTGGGGTTCGCCCTGGTGGCGGTGATCGGGCTGCCGATGCTCGTCGCCCGTCGGGCGCCGGTGCCGGCGCTCTACGCCAGCATCGCCCTGCTCTACGGCTTCTACTGGACCGGCTACTCCGCGGTCGGCCTGATCCTCCCGCTGGCGCCGGCGTTCTTCGTCGTCGCGCAGGCCGGGCGGCTGCGACTGGGCGCGGTGGTGGGTGGCGCCGGCCTGGCCCTGTCCGTGGTGTTCCGGCTGATGAGCGACGGGGAGAACGAGAAGGCCGGGCTCATCCTGGGCTACGACGGCGCGATCTCGCTGGCGCTGCTGGCCGCGGTGCTCGCCCTCGGCGACGCGGTCCGCTCCCGCCGCGGCTGGCAGGCCGAGCTCGACCAGCGGCTGCTGCTGGCCGCGCACGAGCGGGAGGCCGAGGCGCAGCGCCGGGTCGCCGACGAGCGGCTGCGGATCGCCCGCGACGTGCACGACCTGCTGGGCCACGCGGTCGCGGTCGTCACACTGCACGCCGCGGTCGCCGCCGAGTCGCTAGACGACGACCCGGAGGCCGCCCGCCGGTCGCTGCACACCATCCGCGCGGTCAGCCGGGACGTGCTGCACGACCTCGGCGACACCGTGGGCCTGCTGCGCGGGGACGCCGCTCCCGTCGAGCCGGCGGCCGGCCTCACCGACGTCGCCGACCTGGTCGCGGCCACCGCGTCCACCGGGCTGGACGTCTCCCTCGAGGTCCGCGGTGAGCCACGGCCGCTGCCGGCCGCCGTCGAGGCGACCGTGCACCGGCTGGTGCAGGAGTCGCTGACCAACGTGCTCCGGCACGCGTGCGCCCGCTCCGCGACCGTGACCCTGGACCACCGGCCGGGCGAGATCACCGTCTCGGTGACCGAC
Source organism: Modestobacter altitudinis (assembly GCF_005930475.1). Lineage (GTDB taxonomy): Bacteria > Actinomycetota > Actinomycetes > Mycobacteriales > Geodermatophilaceae > Modestobacter > Modestobacter altitudinis. The sequence goes on along the minus strand of NZ_SJEW01000025.1, from coordinate 15,565 downwards.
GACGGCACCGGCACGGCCGGCCCGGATGCCGAGGGCCACGGGCTGCAGGGCATGCGCGAGCGGGTGGCGCTGCTGGGTGGCCGGCTGTCGGCGGGCAACCGGGACGGCGGCGGCTTCGCGGTCACCGCCGTGGTGCCGCTGGCCACCGACCGGGTGGCGGCGCCGGCGTGATCCGGGTGCTCGTCGTCGACGACCAGCCGCTGGTGCGGGCCGGCATCCGGGCGGTGCTCGAGCGGGCCGAGGACGTCGAGGTGGTCGGCGAGGCGGGGGACGGACGTGCCGCGCTGGACCGGCTGCGGGTGGCGCGGGACGTCGACGTCGTGCTGATGGACCTGCGGATGCCGGTGCTGGACGGCATCGAGGCGACCCGGCGGATCGGGGCCGACCCGGCCCTGGAGGCGGTGTCGGTGGTCGCGCTGACCACCTTCGACGACGAGGACCTGGTGCTCGGCGCGCTGCAGGCCGGGGCGAGCGGCTTCCTGCTCAAGGACGCCGAGCCCGACGAGCTCCGCCGCGGGGTGCGGGCGGCGGCAGCCGGCGAGGCGGTGCTGTCCCCCGCGGTGACCCGGGGCGTGGTGCGGGCCGCCGTGACGGCCGTCAACGCCCGGGCGCCGGTGGGGTCGGCGGCGCTGCAGCCGCTGACCGCCCGGGAGCGCGAGGTGCTGGCCGCGGTCGGCGACGGCCTGTCCAACGAGGAGATCGCCCAGGAACTGGGGATGAGCCCCGCGACCGCGCGCACCCACGTGGGGCGGGTGCTGGGCAAGCTCGGTGCCCGGGATCGCGCGCAGCTCGCCGCCCTGGCCTGGCGCACCGGGCTGCTCCCCCGCCGGTGATCCTCGCGGCGAGGTGGCGACCGGGTGCGCCGACCCGCGCAGTGCGGAGCTCGTGTCTCGAGAGCCACGTCACCGACAGCTCGAGCACGACCTCCCAGGCGTCCCGCGACGAGTTCAGCACTGGCTCCCGGCACGTGATCGGGGGCCTCGACGGCAGGGTGACCGACCTGAACCAGCCCGCCAGCCCCTTCCGCGACGTGGACACGCGGCTCGCGAGGGGGCTCGGCCGTGAGCCTCCGCACCACCGATGACGAACGGTCAGTCGGTGCGGACGACCAGCGCCGCGGCGAGCCGGTCCGCCTGCTCGACCAGCGCCTCGCCGAGAGGCAGGGCACGCCACTCGGCGGAGATCCGCAGCAGCGCGTCGTCCACGCCCGGCACCTCCAGCACGTGCACGACGCTCTCCACCACCGATCCCTCCGGACCGTCGGTCCGCACGGCGTGCTGACGCACGGCCGGCCCGGCCTGCAGCAGCGGGCGCCCGACCTCCGGGGCATCCAGGTACCGGGCCTCGGGGCGGGCCAACGTCTCGGCGACCTGGTCCAGCGAGGGCAGGTCGCCCGCAGTGCCGAAGACCAGCTCGATCGAGCAGACGGCCACCACCGGCCCGAGCGGCTCCGGCAGGAAGACCCAGGCGAACTCCACCCCGGCCTCCAGCTGGGTGCGCCCGTGCAGGAAGACGCTCTCCGCCGCCGACCGGACGGCGTCCTCCTCCGCTCCCGGGCCGGCCAGCTCCCGTACCAGGCCGATCGACCACTCGTGCAGCTCGTCGGCGTCCTCGGGGACGGCGTACCACCCCGGGTCCGCCTCCAGCTCGAGTTCCAGCACGTCGGTCATGCCGACACCTCCCGGTCGAGCCAACGGCGGGCGACGAGCCGCACCAGGTGCTGCCCCAGTGCGAGGAGCAGGGTGCCGCCCAGGACCCAGCGGGTCCAGGCCGGCGGCTGGTCGGCGACGCCGTAGAGCAGCAGCAGCGCCGACATCGCCGCGGTCTGCCAGACGGCGGCCTGACCCGGCAGCCCGTGCGGCCAGGTGAGGTTCTGCACCCAGCCGCGGGCCGGCGAGGAGAACAGCTTCCGCGCCGCCGCCTCCTCCGCCGCTGACCGGCGTGCCGGTGCGGCCCGGCGCTCGAGCGCCAGGCCGGCGGCCGCGCAGGTCCGCTCCAGCGCGTCGGCACCACCGTCGCCGCCGCACCACAGGCTCCAGGGCAGGGTCGCCCGCGGCGTCCCGTCCTCGGTGCGCAGCTCCAGCGCCGCGGTGTCGGTCCCCTCCCGGACGACGGAGGCGGTGGTCACCGCCAACGCGCCCTCCCGGGGCAGCCGGCGCTCGCGCCCCATGCCGTCGACCACGACCACGGCGTCCGGTTCGACGCGCACCCGGGCTGTCCGGCGGAACCGGCGGGTCGCCGGTGCCGACGGATGTGGCCGCAGCACTGGCTGGCTCCCGTCGGAGATCCGGTCCCGGGCGAGTGCGCCCGCCCACATGCCCACGGCGACCAGGGTGCTCAACAGCAGGGCCAGCGAGCCGAGCGGCCACAGGAGGTCGGGCACGTCGGTGACGATGGCCCAGAGCAAGGTGACGGTGGCCAGCACCACCGCGACCGACCGCAGCACCGTGTAGGCCACCGGCACCCGGCGGAACGGCAGGAGCGACGGCACCCGGGTGTCCAGCACCGCAGCCAGCTCCGACGGCGGCACCGGGCGCAGCGGCAGGCCGGCCTGCTGCAGCACCTCGACCACGCTCGAGCGGTCCAGCGCCTCCTTGGGCCGGGACAGCTCCTCGGCCTCCGGCACCCACTCCCGCAGGTCCAGCCGGGCCACCCGGGCCCCGCCCGGCCCGACCAGGTCGACGGCACCCAGCGAGGTGGGGGCCAGCTCGAGCAGCTTCGGGCCGCCCAGGTGCTCGGCCTGCTCGACGTCCTGCCCGGGTCCGACGGTGAAGCTGCGCAGCTCGCGCCCCGCCCGGGTCAGCGTCAGCCGGCCCGCGGAGCCCTCGAGCCGGAGGCCGCGCAGCGCGGCTCGGTTCGGCAGCCCGACGGTGCCGACCCGGACCGCCGCCGGTCGGCCGGTCATCCGGTCTGCGTCGGAGGACGGGACGGGCACGGTCATCGCGGCGGGGTCACGGTCGCCGCCGTCGCCCGCACCGTCCTCGCGTGATCGTGAGTCATCGATCTCCTCTCCATGTGACCCGGTGCTGGAGCAGCGACGCCGCGACACCGGCCGGACACAGCCGATCGGCACACCGGTGGCAATCGGACCAGCTCGCATCCGTCGGCGAACGACCCACGCAGGGTAGGCGGACGATGTCGTTTCGTGCACGCCCGACACCGTGCGCGATCGGGTGCTCCCGCGACGCCCCCGCCGGCGGCGCCGCCCACGGGATGTCACACCTGAGGGTCGGCGGGCGTCTTGATGCAGGACACCCACCCGAGGAGGAGTCATGGCCAGCACCACGAGGATCCCCAAGGCCGAGCTGACCGGCGTCTACGGCGCCATCGTGAAGCGGATGTCGCGCCGGATGTTCGGCGAGGTGGCCGAGCCGGTGGAGGTCGCCTGGCACAACCGCCAGATCGTCGACTTCAGCTTCACCATCGGCCGCAAGTCGAAGAAGTGGGACCGCTGCGACGCCGACCTGAAGTCCTTCGCGCACATGGCGGTGGCCAGTCTGGTCGGCTGCAGCTGGTGCCTGGACCTCGGCTACTTCCTGGCCGCCAACGAGGGGCTGGACCTGACCAAGGCCCGGGAGGTGCCGCGCTGGCGGGAGTCGGACGTGTTCACGCCGCTGGAGCGGGACGCACTGGAGTACGCCGAGGCGATGAGCCAGACGCCGCCGACGGTGACCGACGAGCTGTCCGCCCGGCTGCTCGACCAGCTCGGGGCGGCGGCACTGGTGGAGCTGACCGCGTACATCGCGCTGGCCAACTTCTACACCCGCAGCAACACCGCACTGGGCATCGAGTCGCAGGGCTTCGCCGCGGCCTGCCAGCTGCAGCCGCTGGCAGAGCCCACGGCACGGTGACCGACGCGCCGACGGGCCGCCTCCCCGGAGGGAGACGGCCCGTCGGCGCGGCTGTCAGGCGCGGGTGGCGCCGCCGCCGTTCGACCCGCGCTGGATGTCCTCGCGGCGGATCTGCTGGGTGACGTCGGCGGCCTGCGCGCCCCCGACGTGACCGCCGCCGTGCGTCAGCCCCGGGGCGAGCTTCTCGGCCTTGGCCTTCAGCTGCTCGGCCGCCGACCGCTCCTGCTGGGCGTGCTGGGAGCGCTCCCGGGCCTCGCGCTCCGCCTCGGCGGCGCGCAGCTCGACCTCCGCCCGCTCCCGGCGGGCCCGGGCAGCCTGCTCGTCGGCGAGCGCCTGCTCCTTCTCCGCCTTCGCGCCACGGAGCTCGGCCTCACGCAGGTGCTCACGGGCCTGGGCCGCCTTGCGCGCCTTGCCGGCCCGGCTGCGCTTGGCCGCCGCCATGGCGATCAGCGCCAGCACGATCAGCACGGCGATGACGATGACCACGATCAGCCAGGTCTCCACGGGGGTCCTCCTCGGTCTGGGAACCTCGGAGATGCCCCGGATTGATCATCGGGAAACGCCCTCTTCCGTCAACCTGGGGTTGACGACGGGGGATCGTCAACCTAGCGTTGACGGCATGACCGATCCGGTGCAGATGCCGCCCACCGTCCGCCTCGACGACCTCATCTCCGCCATCCAGAAGGTGCACGACCAGCCGCTGGACCAGCTGACCGACGCGGTCCTGGCCGCCGACCACCTGGGCGAGGTGGCCGACCACCTGATCGGCCACTTCGTCGACCAGGCCCGCCGCTCCGGCGCCTCCTGGACCGACATCGGCCGCAGCATGGGCGTCACCAAGCAGGCCGCGCAGAAGCGCTTCGTGCCCAGGGACCTGCCGCTGGACCCCGAGCAGGGCTTCACCCGGTTCACCGTCCGGGCGCGGGCCGTGGTCGTCGCCGCGCAGGAGGAGGCCCGCACCGCGGGCAACAGCGAGATCACCACGGCACACCTCGTGCTGGGGCTGCTGACCCAGCCCGACGCCCTGGCCGCGAAGGCGCTGACCGACCAGGGGCTCGACCTGGACGCCGTCCGGCAGACGGTCACCGCCGCCCTGCCCACTCGGACCGACGCCCTCCCGGCGCTCATCCCGTTCGACGCGAGCGCCAAGAAGGCGATCGAGCTGACCTTCCGCGAAGCGCTCCGGCTGGGCCACAACTACATCGGCACCGAGCACCTGCTGCTCGCCCTGCTCGAGCTCGAGGACGGCGCCGGCGTGCTCACCGGCCTCGGCGTCGACAAGGCGCGGGTCGAGCAGGACGTGCTGGCCGCCCTGGCCGCGCTCGGCTGACCGCGGTCAGCCCCGCGCGGTCACGGTGAGCCGGACCCGAGCCCGCTGGCCCAGGACAGGCCGCGCGGTCGCCGGCAGCGGCACCTCGGTGCACCACACGCCGGTGCTCTCGTCGGCGTCGCCCATCGGCGGGCCGGCGGGCTCCCAGTCCCGGATCGCGCCGGGGATCACCGAGTTCCAGGTCGCCCACGCCCGCGGGCACGGCAGCCCTGGTTCGATGTCCACGACCAGGGTGTCGTCGACGTCGGCGGTCTGCTCGAGGTGGTCCCCGAACCGGCAGCAGCCGTGCTCCTCCCGCAGCGAGATCAGCCGCAGCCGGAGCGCGTGCCGCAGCCGGGCCGGCGCACCTGGGGTCCGGCCGGCCGGCGCCTGCCCGGAGAGCAGGAACGTGGTGACCAGCGGGACCGGGTTGCTGTCGTCGTCGGCGGCGTCGGGCCACTCGAGCTGGACCGGGCACTGGTGCGCCGTCGTCTGCTCGTGCACGACGACCGGCAGCCCGCGGATCGCCAGCTGCGTCTCCAGCTGCCAGACGATGTCGTCGCCGGGGTCGGGCCGGGTCAGCCCGCGCAGCTCGACGGACACCTGCAGGTCGCCGAACAGGAACCGGCGCAGGTTCTGGTAGCCCTCCTCGGAGTTGACCAGCCCGTACCGGCCGCTGTGGCTGCGGTGCACGAACGCGCGGTGGGCGCCGGGCACGTAGGCGTGGTCGATCTGCACCAGCCCGTCGCTGCGCGCGCCGACCGCTCGCGACGACAGCCCGCCGGCGGCGGCGTAGTCCGCCGGGTCGGTGCCGACCAGGCAGAACACCCGGTCCCGCGGGAACCCGTCCGCGGGCATGGTCGCCGGGTCCCAGCCCGCGGGTGGTCCGCCGTCCCGCCGGTCCGCCGGGGTCAGGTACTCCCACATCCGGTCCGGGCCGAAGACGGCCCCGCCGCCGATGTCGAAGAAGTCGCGCAGCTCCTCCACCAGGCCGAAGCCGACCGCGAACTCGATGCCCCCGTGCGGCGTGCCGTAGGTGAACAGCCGGTCGACGACGTCTGCGGCGCCGTCGGGCCGGCCGGTCGCCTCCGGCACCACCCGCTGGATCATCGAGCGGCAGATCAGCCCGCCCATCGAGTGCGCCACCAGGTGCACGCGCGAGGCTCCGGTCTTGGCCCGCACCAGACGCACCAGGGCGTACAGGTCCTCCGCCGCCCGCTCCAGCGTGAACGCCTCCGGCCGCTGGCCGAAGGTCGATGCCGCCCGGTCGTAGAAGCGGTGCACCCAGATCGTCCGCGGCGGTACCGACCCGTCGTCCTGGGCCTCCAGGAACGCGCGTTGACCGCCCTGCACGAGCGGCCGGTAGACCTCCCCGGGCTCCTCGTCGTCGTCGAGCATCAACCGCAGCAGCGGGCTCTCGAACTGGTGGAACTGCGGCTGCGCGTCCCCGCCCACCCGGACGTGCACCGAGCCCTCGTTGAACCCGTAGAAGGGGTCGTCCACCGCCCGGTCGATCCCGCGAGTGTCCCCGGCGAAACCGCGCACGTAGATGATCGGCAGCCTCATCGCTGCGTCCCCTCGTCGGCCCGTACCGGTCATCAGCCCATCGCCGGGGCCGGCCGTCAACGGCCTCCGGCGCGGCACGGCGGGGTGCCCCGCCGCCCGGCTGCGTGCGGACGACGGGGTGTGACCGACCGTGCGCGCTACCGCTGGAGGACGGCGTCGATGAGGTGCGGCCCGGGCTCGGCGAGCGCGGCGCGGAACTGCTCGGCGAGCTCCTCGGCGGTCGTGGCCCGGGTGGCGGGCACGCCCATCCCGGTGGCCAGCGCGACGAAGTCCAGCGCCGGCCCGCCGAGGTCCAGCAGCTTCGCGGCCCGCTCTCCCCCGCTCGCGGCACCGACGTTCTCCAGCTCGGCGGCGAGGATGGCGTAGGCGCCGTTGTCGCAGATGACGGTGGTGACGTCGAGCTGCTCGCGGGCCTGGGTCCACAGCGCCTGGATCGTGTACATGGCGCTGCCGTCGGCCTGCAGCGCGACCACCGGCCGGTCGGGGACGGCCACCGCGGCGCCGGTCGCCACCGGCAGGCCCTGGCCGATGGCGCCGCCGGTCAGCGTCAACCAGTCGTGCGCCGGCGCCCCGACGGTGGCCCCGGGCAGGAAGTACCCGCTGGTCACCGCCTCGTCGACGACGACGGCCCGCTCGGGCAGCAGCGCCCCGACCACCTCGGCGAGGGCCTTGACGTCCAGCCGGCCGGTGGGCAGCTCCGGGCGCCGGACCTCGGCGACCTGCGGCGTCGCGTCGGGAGCGGCCCGGTCGGCCAACGCGAGCAGCGCGCTGACGACGTCCTCCGCGGGCGTGGCCAGCACGTGCACGGTGCAGCCCTCGGGCACCAGCCGACCGCCCGTGCCCGGGTAGCCGAAGAAGGCGACCGGCTCGACCGCGCCGGCCAGCACCAGGTGCTCGACACCGTCCAACTGCTTGCGGGCGCCGTCGGGCGGATAGGGCAGCTTGAGGACGTCGGGGAGCCCGGCGCCGCGCCGCATCCGGGCCGGGAAGGTCTCCGCGAGCAGCCGGGTGCCGGTGCCGGCGGCCACCTCCGCCGCCGCCCTCAGCCCCGCTTCCTGCAGCGCCGACCCGCCGAGGAAGAGGACGGTCGAGGGACCGAGCACGTCGGCCAGCCCCTCGATCTCGACGTCCGGCACCCGGGGTGCCGCCCGCGCGCCCCGGACCGGTCCGAGGGCCGCGCCCTCGCTCCACGACACGTCGGCCGGCAGCACCAGGGTGGCCACCCGGCCGGGCCACCCGCGCGCGGCGGTGATCGCGTCGGTGGTGTCGGCGCCGACGTCCCCGGTCGTCAGCGACCGGCGCACCCAGCCCGACACCGTGCCGGCGACCGCGTCGATGTCGGACTCCAGCGGGGCGTCCAGGCGCTTGTGACCCAGCGCGTGGTCGCCGACCACGTTGACCAGCGGGACGCGGGCACGGCGGGCGTTGTGCAGGTTCGCCAGCCCGTTGCCCAGCCCCGGCCCCAGGTGCAGCAGGGTGGCCGCCGGCCGGCCGGTCATCCGCGCCCAGCCGTCGGCCGCGCCGGTCGCGACCCCCTCGAACAGGGTCAGCACCGCCCGCATCTCCGGTACGTCGTCCAGCGCGGCGACGAAGTGCATCTCCGAGGTGCCGGGGTTGGCGAAGCACACCTCCACCCCGCCGGCCACCAGGGTGCGGAGAACTGCCTGCGCGCCGTTCACGTCGCCTCCCGGTGCCGGCCGCACGCCCGTGAGCGGCCCCGTCCGAGCAGCCTCGCACGGGCCGTGGCGGCTGGCAGGATCAGGCCATGGCCACGACCGGGACGACGTCCCTGAAGCCGCCTCCCGTCTGGTCCGCGCTGATCGGGCTCACCTCGCTCGGGGTCCTGCTGCAGGCGCTGTGGGCCGGGTTGTTCCTGCGCCCCGACGCCGACGGCAGCACCTGGTACTCGGTGCACCAGCACGGCGCCGAGGCGACCGTGACCCTGGCCGCGATCGCCACCGTGGCCGCCGTCGTCTGGCTCCGGCACCGCCGCGACCTGCTGATCGGGACGGTGATGCTGCTGGTCCTGCTGGTGGTCGAGTACGTCCTCGGCCGTGCCGGCGGCGGCAGCGTCGTGGTGCACGTGCCGCTGGCGGTGCTGCTGATGGGGCTGGCCGTCTGGCTGCCGATGGCCGCCCGGCGCCGCTGAGGTGGAGGCGCTCGTCGCGGCCGTGCGTGCCGCGCTGCGGTCGGTCGCCGACCCCGAGCGGGCCCGCGGGATGCAGGCCTACCTGAAGACGGCGGAGCCCTGCCTGGGCGTGCGGCTGCCCGAGGTGCGCCGGCTGACCCGGGCGGCGGCGACCGCGGACCCGCCGGTGACCGCGGCGGACGTCGGGCGGGCGGCGGGCGCGCTGTGGCGGGGAGCGGCGTACCGCGAGGAGCGCTACGCGGCGATCGCGCTCACCGGGCTGCCGGTCGCCCGCGGCGCCCTGGAGCTGCTCCCGCTGTACGAGGAGATGATCACCAGCGGGGCGTGGTGGGACCTCGTCGACGGCGTCGCCGGCCGGGTCCGCGACCTGCTGCTCGCCTCCCCGGCCCAGCTGGCACCGGTGCTGCGCGACTGGGCGCGGTCGGAGGACCGGTGGCTGCGGCGCAGCGCCGTCATCGCCCAGCTGGGCGCGAAGGACCGCACCGACCGGGCGCTGCTGGCCGAGGTGATCGAGGTCAACGCCGCCGACCCGGAGTTCTTCGTCCGCAAGGCGATCGGCTGGGCGCTGCGCGACCTGGCCAAGACCGACCCGGCGTGGGTGCGCGGCTTCCTCGCCGGGCACGAGCTGAGTCCGCTGTCACGGCGAGAAGCCGCCAAGCACCTCCGGGGGGACTCCCTTCCCCCCACCCCTCGCACGCTCGGGGCGGGCCGCTGACGGGGGCAGTCAGAAGAGCAGCACCAAGCGGCCGCGGACGCCGCCGGCCTCCAGCCGGCGGTGCGCCTCCGCGCCGTCGGCGGCCGCGAAGGTCTGGGCCACCCGCAGCGTCAGCTCGCCCTGCTCCACGTGTGCGCGCAGCCGGTCCAGCGCCTCGGCCTGCTCCGCGTACTCGCGCGCCAGCACCGGGAAGACCCGCAGGTCCCGCTGCCCGTCGCCGCGGTAGCCGCGGACGGTGGTGACCGCGCCGCCGTCCTTCACCGCCGGCAGCACGACGGCGTCCTGCACCGACCCGTCGGCCAGGCCGTCCACGCCGTCCGGGAACTGCTCGCGGATCCGTGCCGCGACGTCGTCCCCGCGCCGGACGACGACGTCGGCGCCCAGCTCGCGCACCAGGTCCTCGTCGGCCTCCGCGGCGTCGGCGACCACGGTGAGCCCCTCGGTCTTCGCCAGCTGGACGACGTACCCGCCGAACGCGCCGGCGGCACCGGTCACCGCGAGGACGTGGCCCGGTTGCAGCGCCATCTTGTCCAGCGCCAGCCGCGCGGTCAGCCCGTTCATCGGCAGCGTCGAGGCAGCCGCGTCGCTCACGCCGGCCGGCATCCGGGCGATCGAGCGCGCCGGCAGCACGATGTCCTCCCGGTAGCCGCCGTGCGCGCCGGAGGGGAGGACGATGCCCATCACGTGCGCGCCGACCTCCAGGTCGGTCGGCGCACCCTCGGCGACCTCGGCCAGCACCCCGGCGACGTCCATGCCCGGGACGTAGGGGAACTCCTTCACCGGGTCGCGCCCGGCGTAGGTGCCGTTGCGCGCATAGGTGTCGGTCGGGTTCACCGTCGCCGCCGTCACCCGGACCCGGACCTGACCCGCGCCCAGCGGCTCGGCCGGGACGTCGACCAGGTGCAGGGCCTCGGGCCCGCCGAACTCCGTCACTCCGACTGCTCTCATGACCAGCCGCTACCCCCGCCGCGCCGTCGGGCACACCCGGCCCTCGGGTGGGCGGAGCCACATCGCGCGCGCACCGCTCACAGGCGACACGTAGCCGGAGCAGGGAAGCCCACCAGCCGCGGACCCGACGGTCGTGCCATGCCCCCGCCAGACCCGAGCAGCCTCCGCACGCCGGTCGTCGACGTCGTCGTCCCCGTCCACGACGAGGAGACCGACCTCGAGCCCTGCCTGCGCCGGCTGCACGCGCACCTGTCCAGCCAGCTGCCCTACCCGTTCCGGATCACCGTCGCGGAGAACGCCAGCACCGACGGCACAGTCGCGGTCGCTCGTCGGGTCGCCGCCGAGCTGCCCGGCATCGAGGTGCTGGTGCTGCCCGAGGCCGGCCGTGGCCGGGCGCTGCGCACCGCGTGGCTGGCCTCGCCGGCGCCGGTCCTGGTCTACATGGACGTCGACCTGTCCACCGACCTCGCCGCCCTGCTGCCGCTGGTCGCCCCGCTGATCAGCGGCCACTCCGACCTCGCGATCGGCACCCGGCTGGCACCGTCGTCGCGGGTGGTGCGCGGCACGAAGCGCGAGGTCATCTCCCGCGGCTACAACCTGCTGCTGCGCGGGGCGCTGGCCACCCGGCTGTCGGACGCGCAGTGCGGGTTCAAGGCGATCCGCGCCGACGTCGCCGCGGAGCTGCTGCCGCTGGTCGAGGACACCGGCTGGTTCTTCGACACCGAGCTGCTCGTGCTCGCCGAACGCAGCGGGCTGCGGGTCCACGAGGTCCCCGTGGACTGGGTGGACGACCCGGACAGCCGGGTGGACATCGTGGCGACCGCCCGGGCCGACCTGGCCGGCATCGCCCGGATGCTGCGCGCCCTGGCCACCGGCCGGCTGCCGGTCGCCGAGCTCCGCGCCTCACTGGGCCGCGGGCCGTTGGCCGACCCGGTACCCGGGGTCCCGGCCGGGCTGGCCGGGCAGCTGGTCCGCTTCGCCACCATCGGCGTGCTGTCCACGCTGGCCTACCTGCTGCTGTTCGTGGCGTTGCGGGGCGTGCTCGCGGCGCAGCCGGCGAACCTGGTCGCGCTGGGGGTGACCGCGGTCGCGAACACGGCGGCCAACCGGCGGGTCACCTTCGGCATCCGCGGCGGCCCCGGCGCCGGGCGCGCCCAGCTGCAGGGGCTGGTGGTCCTCGGCCTCGGCCTGGCGCTGACCAGCGGCACCCTCGCCGTCCTGCACGCCGCCACCGCCACGCCGGCCCGCAGCACCGAGGTCGGGGCGCTGGTCGTCGCCAACGCGCTGGCCACCCTGCTCCGCTTCGTCCTCCTCCGCGGCTGGGTCTTCCGCCCCGCGCGCCGCACGAGCCCGTCCTCCCCCGTCCCCGACCCCGCCGTCCCGGCGATGGAGACCGTCCGATGAGCACCGTCCTCGACTCCCCCAGCCAGCCCTCGGGACCCGCACCGGAGCCGACACCACCTCGCGCGCGGACGTCGCGCGCCCGCCGGTTCGTCCAGCGCTCACTGCGCGGCCGGGACGACGACCCGGCCTGGGTGCGCCCGTCGCTGCTCGGGCTGCTGGCCGCCACCGGCCTGCTGTACCTGTGGGACCTGGCCGCCTCCGGCTGGGCCAACGCCTTCTACGCGGCGGCCGTGCAGGCCGGTTCGCAGAGCTGGGAGGCCTTCTTCTACGGCTCCTCCGACGCGGGCAACTCGATCACCGTCGACAAGCCCCCGGCGTCGCTGTGGGTCATGGAGATCGCCGTCCGGCTGTTCGGGCTGAACTCCTGGTCGCTGCTCGTGCCGCAGGCGCTGATGGGCGTCGCCACCGTCGGGGTGCTGTACCTGTCGGTGCGCCGCGTCGCCGGTCCCGGATCCGGTCTGCTGGCCGGCGCGGCGATGGCGCTGACCCCGGTCGCGGTGCTGATGTTCCGCTTCGACAACCCCGACGCGCTGCTGGTGCTGCTGATGAGCCTGGCCGCCTACGCCACGGTCCGGGCGGTGGAGCGGGCCAGCCTGCGCTGGATGGTCGGCGTCGGCGTGCTGATCGGCGTCGCGTTCCTCACCAAGACGCTGCAGGCGGTGCTGGTCGTCCCCGGCTCAGCCCTGGTCTACCTGGTCGCCGCGCCCACCACGCTGGGCAAGCGGGTCCTGCACGTGCTCGCCGCGGGCGGGGCGCTGGTGGTCTCGGCCGGCTGGTGGGTGGCGGTCGTCGAGCTGGTGCCCGCCTCCTGGCGGCCCTACATCGGCGGCTCGCAGACCAACTCGGTGTGGGAGCTGATCTGGGGCTACAACGGCCTGGGCCGGCTGACCGGCGACGAGACCGGCAGCGTCGGTGGCGGCGGGGCCGGCGGCGCCTGGGGCTCGACCGGGATCGCAAGGCTCTTCGGCGCCGAGGTCGGCGGTCAGGTCGCCTGGCTGCTGCCGGCTGCGCTGGTGCTGCTCGCCGCCGGGCTGGTCGCCGTCGGCCGTGCCCCGCGCACCGACCTGCGGCGGGCGGCGCTGCTGGCCTGGGGCAGCTGGCTGCTGGTCACCGGGCTGACCTTCAGCTTCATGGCCGGCATCTTCCACGCGTACTACACGGTGGCGCTGGCCCCGGCGATCGCGGCCCTGGTCGGCATCGGCGGCGGGCTGCTCTGGCAGCGCCGCGGCCGGGCGTGGGCGCGCATCGTGCTGGCGCTGACCCTGGCCGGCACCGCGGTGTGGTCGTTCGTGCTGCTGGACCGGTCGGCGGACTTCCTGCCCTGGCTGCGCTGGCTCGTCCTGGGTGCCGGCCTGCTCGCCGGGCTCGGCCTGCTGGTCGCCGACCGGGTGGGCCGGGCCGTGACCGCGACGGTGCTCGCGGTCGGCGTCCTCGCCGCCCTCGGCGGCCCGGCCGCCTACGCGGTGCAGACGGCGGGGACGGCGCACACCGGGTCCATCCCCTCGGCCGGCCCGACGGTCAGCGGGGGCACCGGCTTCGGCGGCGGCCCCGGTGGACCCGGCGGCGGGACCCCACCCGCGGGCGCCGGAGCCGGCCAGCCCGGCGGAGCTCCCGGCCAGCTGGGCACGCCACCGGCCGGCACGGGCGGCACCACCACCGGCCGGCCCACCGGCGGCGGTGGTGCGGGCGGCATGGGCGGCCTGCTCGACGCCGCCGACGCCAGTGCGGAGGTGGTCGCCGTGCTCGAGGAGGACGCCGACTCCTACACCTGGGTGGCCGCCGCCGTCGGGTCCAACAACGCCGCGGGGTACCAACTGGCGACCGGCGACCCGGTGATGGCCCTCGGTGGCTTCAACGGCAGCGACCCCTCGCCCACCCTCGCGCAGTTCCAGGAGCTCGTCGCCGCCGGTGAGGTCCACTGGTTCATCGGCGGCGGCCTGGGGATGAGCAGCGACGGCGGCAGCAGCGTGTCGGCGGAGATCGCGGCCTGGGTGGCGGAGAGCTACACCGCGCAGACCGTCGACGGCGTCACGCTGTACGACCTGAGCGGCGCAGCCGGCTGAGGTCCGCGGGCAGTCGGGCTCTGCTCCAGATGTGGAGCAGGACCCGACCGTCCCAGACCCTGCTCGGCGGTGCTCGAGCTCTGCCCTCACCGGGGGCAGAGCTCGAGCCTCCGCTCACCTGCTCGGTGGGGCGGGGACCCAGTCGGCGAAGAGCCGGCCGAGGCTCCGGTCCGGCGAGCGGTAGACGACCGGCTTCCCCCGCCGCAGCGCGACCGTGACGACCTCCTCGTGGCCGCCACGCTGCACGGCCACCGCCCGCACCTGGTCCAGGGCGATCCGGGTGGCCCCGGCGACGGCGGCGTGCTCGGCGGACGAGCCGAAGACCGGAGGCCTCGCGGCGGCCCGCCGCCGGGCCGCCCCGAGCCCGGCGACCGCGAGGGTGCCCAGGCTCGCGGCGAGCAGCACCCACGGCAGCCAGGTCAGCTCCGGCAACAGGAAGCCGATCCCCACCGCGGCGGCGAACAACACCACGACCGCCGCGGTCCAGGCCAGGAACACGCGCAGCCGCCGCCGGGTGTCCGCCGCCGTCGGGACGTCCACCGGCGCCGTGCACCACCCGTCGTCGTAGGCGGTGAGCAGCCACCACCGGTCTGCGCCGTCCCGCACCGGGACCCATCCGCGACTGCTCACCGGTCGAGCGCGTCCTGCTCCACCTGCACCGCGGTCCGGGCCGGTCGGGTCATCGCTCCTCCTCGGGACGCCGGTGTCCCGGGCACCGGTGAGTATGGACGACCTGCCGGTGCCGCCCGGGGGCCCGCTCCAGTCCCGAGCGCACAGCGCCGACGGTTACCGTCGCTGGGGTGTGGTCCCGCGGCGTCCTCTTCGGCACGGGGGCGGCCGCCGTCCTGACCCTGGCCGGCTGCACCGGCGGCGCCTCGACCGGGATCGCCGCGACCGCCACCGCCACCGCCTCGGCCGAGCCGCCGGCGGCCTCGGCCGTGGCCGCTGCTGAGGCGGCTGCCGACCCGGCGCTCGCCGGCTCCCCGGCCGACGCGGCCCTGGCGCTGGCACTGCGCGCCGACGACCTGCCGGCCGGCTGGTCGGTGCAGGCCAACCCGCTGTCGCAGGGCGCCGCGCTGGTCGACAACCCGAGCCTCGCCGGCATCTGCGGCGGCACCTTCACCTCCGAGGTGCACCGGACGACCAAGCACCCGGTGGTCGGGCTGGACGGCAGCCGCACGCCGCAGGTCTCGGCCGAGGCGATCGCCTACGACTCCCCCGCGGCCGCGGCCACCGCCGTCCAGGAGCTGGTGCAGGCCTTCGGCGGCTGCCCGCCCGACGAGTACACCTTCGAGCCAGGGCCACCCGCCGACGGCCTGGCCGAGGACAGCGTCGTCTTCCAGTACCGGCTCTCCGACGGGAGCACGCAGGTCGTCGTCGCGCAGGCCCGCGGTCAGGTGCTGTCGGTGCTCATCGGCGAGGACCCGGGCACCACCGCGGCCGCCGCCCGGTCGATCGCCGTCCGGATGGCGGCCCTGCCTGCCGCGGCCATCGGCGGCTGACCCGCACACTCAGCCGGTGAGCCAGGACGACCTGTACCGCGGTGACCCACCGCCCGCC
>NZ_SJEW01000024.1 GCF_005930475.1 Modestobacter altitudinis | reverse complement strand
CCCCCCGACCAGGACGGCGACACCGACCAGCACGAGCACCGTCACGACGGTCGCCGCCGTGGCGGCGTGCCGGGTGAGCAGCGCCGTCGTGCCGGTCACCGCGGTCGCCCCGGTGGCGGACGCCACGGTCGGTGCGTCGGCCACGGCGGCGCGCACCGGGACGGTGGGCGCCGCGCGCAGGGCGGGGACCGAGCCGGGCGGGTGCTCCAGGAAACCGGGCAGGTCGTCGGCCGCCGGGGCGGTGCCGCCAGCGACCGGCGCCCGGGAGGTCGCGGTGCCACGTCCGTTGCGCCCGGCCAGCGCCGCGGCGGTCAGCCCGCACGCCGCGGCGACCAGCAGCGCGACGACGGACCACCGGGGCAGGTCGGGGGAGGGGACAGCGCGGGACGCGGTCGCCTCCGCGCCGCGGCCGACGTCGACCAGGGCCTCGTCGCTGCCCTCGGCGACCAGCGTGTCCACCACCGCGTTGGCGGTCGCGGCGGCGGTGTCCCGGTCGGGCAGCGTCACCCGCACCGCGATCGTGGCGCCGTCGGTCCGGGTGACACGGGTGCCCTCGGCCAGGTCGTCCAGTCCGACGTCGGCCAGTGCGGGGGCACCGTCCCGGGCGGTCCGCAGCGTGGCGGTCGAGCCGGCCAGCGCGGTGTAGCGGTCGGCGAGCAGCAGGGCTGCGGCCGCTCCGGCGTCCGTGCGCGGGGTGACCGTCAGGCTCGCCGTGGCGCTCGCCGCCCGCGGCAGCAGCGCCAGCACGGCCAGGGCGGCCAGCAGCACGGCGACGCCGACCGCGGCCCCCGTCCACCACCGCCATCGGCGGGCGTGGCGCCCGGGCGGCGTCTCGTTCGGTGCGCTCATCGGCGTCCAGCATGTCAGTCACCACCCGGTGACCCGCTGGAGCGGGGTCCTCCTGCTAGGCGGTGGGGTCGATCTCCTCGGGGTCCCGGCCCAGCAGCACCGCCACCTGGTCGACGACGACGTCGCGGACCAGGTCGGCGAGGTCGTCGCGGTCGGCGGCGCGGATCTCCAGCGGCCGCCGGTAGACGACGATCCGGGCGGGGTGCTCCCGGCCGCCCTCGCGGTGGGCGGGCAGCACCCGGGCCAACGGCACACTGCCGTCCTCGAGCACGTCGGCGTCCAGTACGACCTCGTCGGGGCTGGTGTGGTCGACCCACGGCACGTCCTCGACGGCGAACTCCACGCCGGCCAGCTCGCGCTCCCAGCGCCGCTCCAGGTCCTCGACGGCGTCGAGCACCAGGTCGTCGAACTGCTCGGCACGGCTGCGGGACAGCGGCACGGTGGGCGGGACCAGGCGGCCGCGCAGGCCACGGCCGTGGCGGTCGCGCCGGGTACGGGCGGGGGAACGGTCCATCGCGGCTGGAGCCTACGGCCTCGCCGGAGCGGCGGCGGTCCGGCCGGGGCGGCCGCAGGACTGCGGCCTCACCGGGGCATCCGGCGCCACACCGCGCGGGGCAGCAGCCGCAGCAGGGCGAACACCGGTCGCAGCGCCCCGGGCACCCAGACGACGTCCCGGTCCCGGGCCAGCCCGTCCGCGACGGCCTCGGCGACCTGTGCCGGGGTGCTCGACAGCGGTGCCGGGGACATGCCCTCGGTCATCCGGCCGATCACGAACCCCGGGCGCACGAGCAGCAGGCGCACGCCGGTGCCGTGCAGCGCGTCGGCCAGGCCGCTGGCGAAGCCGTCGAGACCGGCCTTCGCCGAGCCGTACACGTAGTTGGCCCGGCGCACCCGGACGCCGGCGACCGAGGAGAAGACGACGAGCCGGCCGTGCCCCTGGGCGCGCATCAGCCGGGCGAGGTGGGTCAGCACCGACACCTGGGCGAGGTAGTCGGTGGTGACGACGGCGAGGGCGTGCGCGGCGTCGTCCTCGGCGCGGGCCTGGTCCCCGAGCACGCCGAAGGCGAGGACGGCGACCGTCACCGGCGGCTGCGCGGCGAGTGCCCCGGTGAGCACCTGCTCGTGGCCGGTCAGGTCGTCGGCGTCGAACTCCAGCCGGGTGACGGAGGTGGCCCCGGCGGCGCGCAGCCGGGCCTCCTCGGCGTCCAGCTCGGCGCTGCGCCGGGCGGCCAGGCAGACGTGCCGCGCCCCGCGGCGGACCAGCCGCTCGGCCAGCTCCAGGCCGATCTCGCTGCGCCCGCCGAGCACCAGCACCGTGCCGTCGGTCGGTGCCACGGGCGCCTCCTGGGGGTCGCTGGGAACGCGTGCGCGTTTCGGTGCGCCTCCTCCCGGATGCGCGGGCGCGGGGTTAGTGTGCCAAGCGTGAGGAACCGGTGGTGAGGCAGTCACGTCGCTGCTCGCGCAGCGGCTGCGCGCAACCGGCAGCGGCGACCCTGACCTACGTCTACGCGGAGTCCACGGCCGTCGTCGGCCCGTTGGCGACCTACTCCGAGCCGCACAGCTACGACCTGTGCGAGTTCCACGCCGAGCGGCTGACCGTGCCGCGCGGCTGGGAGGTCGTGCGCCACGAGATCGACTCCGAGGACTTCGGCCCGACCGGGGACGACCTGCTCGCGCTGGCCGACGCGGTCCGCGAGGCGGCCCGCCCCGAGCCGCTGCGCGACCCGGCGGACGACGGCAGCGGCACCCGCCGCGGGCACCTCCGGATCCTGCCCAACCTCCCCTGAGGAAGGTGAAGGACCCCCTTCCTCCCCACTCTTCGCAGGCTCAGAGCGGGCCCCTGGAAGGGGGCCTCACCCCCCGACCCTCGCTCGGTCGGGTCGGGTCCCTACAGGGGGGCCGCGCTCGCCGTTAGGGTCGTCTGACCGCTGCCACTCCGGGCCGCGGGGACCGCGAGTGCGAGGGTGAGCTGTTTGTCCGACCTGTCGTCGATCATCAAGGCCTACGACGTCCGGGGCCTGGTCCCCGAACAGTGGGACGAGGACGTGGCCCGCGCCATCGGGGCCGCCTTCGCCGAGTTCGTGCACGCGGAGACCGGCGCGAGCGCCGTGGTCACCGCCCACGACATGCGCGACTCGTCGGTGCCGCTGTCCCGGGCCTTCGCCGAGGGCGTGCTGTCCCGCGGCGTCGACGTCGTCGAGGCCGGGCTCGGCTCCACGGACATGCTGTACTTCGCCGCCGGGTCGCTTGGCATGCCGGGGGCGATGTTCACCGCCAGCCACAACCCGGCGCAGTACAACGGCATCAAGCTGTGCCGGGCCGGTGCCGCGCCGATCGGCCAGGACTCCGGGCTGGTGCAGATCCGCGAGCGGTCCGAGCAGCTCCTCGACGGCGCGACGGTGCCCGGGCCCGAGCGGCTGGGCACGGTCAGCAGCCGCGACCTCGTCGCCGAGTACGCCGGCTACCTCCGCGGGCTGGTCGACCTCTCCGGCATCCGCCCGCTGAAGGTCGTCGTCGACGCGGGCAACGGCATGGGCGGGTTCACCGTGCCGGTCGTCCTCGCCGGCCTGCCGCTGGACGTCGTGCCGATGTACTTCGAGCTCGACGGCTCCTTCCCCAACCACGAGGCCAACCCGCTGGACCCGGCCAACCTGGTCGACCTGCAGGCGGGTGTCCGCGAGCACGGCGCCGACATCGGGCTGGCCTTCGACGGCGACGCCGACCGCTGCTTCATCGTCGACGAGCGCGGGGAGCCGGTCAGCCCCTCGGCGATCACCGGCCTGGTCGCCGTCCGCGAGCTGGCCAAGGGCACCGGGACGACGATCATCCACAACCTGATCACCTCCCGTGCCGTGCCGGAGATCGTCCGCGAGCACGGTGGCTCACCGGTGCGCACCCGGGTCGGGCACTCGTTCATCAAGGAGGAGATGGCCCGCACCGACGCAGTCTTCGGCGGTGAGCACTCCGCGCACTACTACTTCCGCGACTTCTGGCGCGCCGACACCGGCATGCTCGCCGCGATGCACGTGCTGGCGGCGCTGGGCGAGCAGTCCCGGCCGCTGTCGGAGCTGACCGAGGCCTACGAGCGGTACGTCGCCTCCGGGGAGATCAACTCGACCGTCACCGACCAGGCCGGCCGGGTGGCCGCGGTCCGGGAGACCTACGGTCGTGTCGAGGGCGTCGCCTTCGACGAGCTCGACGGGCTGACCGTGTCGCTGCCCGACGGCGCGTGGTTCAACCTGCGGGCGAGCAACACCGAGCCGCTGCTGCGGCTCAACGTCGAGGCGCCGGACGCGGCCCGGATGGCCGGACTGCGCGACGAGGTGCTGGAGATGGTGCGAGCATGACCGAGGACACGCGAGCTGCCGGACCGCAGACGCTGGGCATCGACCCGGCGCTGCTGGAGATCCTGGCCTGCCCCGACACCCACCACACCGCGCTGACCGTCGACGTCGAGGCCAGCGAGCTGGTGTGCCCGACCTGCTCGCGGGCCTTCCCGGTCCGCGACGGCATCCCGGTGCTGCTGCTGGACGAGGCCCGGCAGCGACCGGCATGACGTCCCCTGAGCTGGCCGAGGAGGTCCTGGACGACGTCGAGCTGCTGCGCGCCCGGGACCCCCGCGGGCTGCTCCCCGCGGTCGCCGGCGCCGGTCCGCAGGTGCGGGAGACCGCCCGGCTGACCGAGGAGGCCGGACTCGCGCGGGCGACCTCCGGCGGCCGGCCGCGGGGGCTGGTGATCGTGGCGCGCCGGGAGGGCGCGATCGCCGCCTCGGTGCTGCGCGCGCTGCTCGGGTCGGCCAGCCCGGTGACCGTGGACGTCGTCCCCGGCCCGGAGCTGCCGGTCTGGATGGGGCCCTCCGACGTCGCCGTCATCGCCACCCGCACCGGCGCGGGCCGGTACGCGGTCGCGCCGGCCTACGAGGCGGCCCGCCGCGGCGTGGCGGTGGTCGGCATCGGGGCCGAGGGCGCGCCGCTGCACGCCGCCTGCGCCAGCGCCCGGGCGCCGTACGTGCCACTGCCCTCCTCCCGGGTGCAGCACACGACGCTGTGGTCGCTGCTCACCCCGATGCTGCTGCTGTCCGCCGAGCTCGGGCTG
Source organism: Modestobacter altitudinis (assembly GCF_005930475.1). Lineage (GTDB taxonomy): Bacteria > Actinomycetota > Actinomycetes > Mycobacteriales > Geodermatophilaceae > Modestobacter > Modestobacter altitudinis. The sequence goes on along the minus strand of NZ_SJEW01000024.1, from coordinate 63,379 downwards.
CTCCCCGCCGACGCCGCCGACACCGAGGCGGTGGCCGCTGCGCTGGACGAGATCGCCGCCGACTGCGGCCCGGCCCGGGAGTCCTTCGTCAACCCGGCGAAGACGCTGGCGCTCGCGCTGCTCGACGCGCTGCCGGTCATCGCCGCGGAGGGCCCGCTCGCCGGAGCCGCCGGCCGTCGGGTCGCCGACCAGCTGGCGACCCTCGCCGGCCTGCCCGCCACCACCTTCCGGCTGCCCGACCAGCGGGTGGCCGCACGCACCGTGCTGGCCGGTCCGCTGGCGCCCGAGGCCGGCCAGGACGACTTCTTCCGGGACCGGACGGACGACACCGGACGCCGGCTGCGGCTGATCACCATCCGGGACGCCGACGCGGCGGCGCACGACGGCGGTGAGCGCGAGCCCCGCTCGGCCGGTGAGGCGATGGCCGAGCTGCTCCGGATCGCCGCCGACGCCAACGTGCCGGTCAGCGGCCTCGCCGACCACGGCGAGCCCGAGCGGTACCCGCGGCTGGCCCGGCTGGCCCGGCAGCTGGCCGTCGCCGACTTCAGCGCCGTCTACCTCGCGCTCGCGTTGGACCACGAGCGGTCCCTGCACTCATGATGGGACGGCCATGAGCGAATCCACAGCCACCGCACAGTCCAACTCCAGCGAGCACCCCGGTGAGTCCGGGGGGCACGGCGGCGGCACGACCGCGATCCTGGCCGCGCTCGCCGCCAACATCGGCATCGCGATCGCGAAGTTCGTCGCGTTCCTCATCACCGGCGCCTCGTCGATGCTGGCTGAGGCGATCCACTCGCTCGCCGACTCGGGCAACCAGGTGCTGCTGCTCATCGGGGGCAAGCGCGCCAAGCGCGCGGCGACCCCTGACCACCCGTTCGGCTTCGGCCGCGACCGCTACATCTACAGCTTCATCGTCGCGATCGTGCTGTTCAGCGTCGGTGGCCTGTTCGCCATCTACGAGGGCGTGCACAAGCTGCAGCACCCCGAGGAGCTGGAGTCCCCGCTCATCGCCATCGGCGTCCTGGTCATCGCCATCGGCCTGGAGAGCTTTTCGCTGCGCACCGCGGTCAAGGAGACCAACGCCGTCCGCGTGCCGGGGGAGAGCTACTGGGCCTTCATCCGGCACGCCCGCGCACCCGAACTGCCCGTCGTCCTGCTGGAGGACACCGCGGCGCTGACCGGACTGGGGCTGGCGCTGCTGGGGGTCGGGCTGTCCTCGATCACCGGCAACGTCGTCTTCGACGGGCTGGGCACGATCGCCATCGGGCTGCTGCTGGTCGCCGTCGCCTTCATCCTCGCGGTGGAGACCAAGAGCCTGCTGCTCGGGGAGTCGGCGACCCCCGACGCCCGGCGGCGCATCGTGGCCGCCCTCACCGCCGGCGACGGTGTCGAGTCGGTGATCCACATGCGCACCCAGCACCTGGGGCCGGAGGAGCTGCTGGTCGCCGCCAAGATCGCCGTCCGGCACGACGACACGGCGGCCGGGGTGGCCCGGGCCATCGACGAGGCAGAGGTGCGGGTCCGCGAGGCGGTGCCGATCGCCCGGGTGATCTACCTGGAGCCGGACATCCGGCGGAGCGGCACGGCGGCACCCGACGACGCGATTGCCCCGGCGGGGTGAATGACCCCCGCAGGGCTCCCGCTGCGGCGCTGAGTGCACGACCATCGGACCCGTGACCTCCACGCCGGTAGCCTCAGCATTGATGTGGCAGCTCAAGAGCCCGGTGCGGCACTACCCCTGGGGGAGCCACACCGTCATCCCCGAGCTCCTCGGACTGCCGTCGCCCGCTGACCAGCCGTACGCAGAGCTGTGGATGGGCGCGCACCCCGACGCCCCCAGCGTGCTCGCCGACGGCACGGGCCTCGACTCGGCGATCGCCGCGGACCCGGACGGGCTGCTCGGTCCGGCGGTGCACGAGCGGTTCGGCCCGCGCCTGCCCTTCCTGATGAAGGTGCTGGCCGCCGACCGGCCGCTGTCGCTGCAGGCGCACCCGACCACCGCCCAGGCCGAGGCCGGGTACGCGGCCGAGGAGGCGGCCGGTGTCCCGAGCATCGACCCGACCCGCACCTTCAAGGACCCGTACCACAAGCCGGAGATCCTGGTCGCGATCACCGAGGTCGAGGCGCTGTGCGGCTTCCGGCCGGTCGAGGAGTCGCTGCACTGCCTCGCCAAGCTGCAGCTGCCCGAGCTCAAGCCGACCATCGCGGCGCTGGCCCGGGGTGGCCTGCGAGCGGCGATCCCGCAGCTGCTCGCGCTGTCCGCCCGGCGGCGGCAGTCACTGGTGCGCGCCGTGGCCGACAAGGCTGCCGCGTTCGTGGCCGCGCACGACCCGGAGTTCATCAACACCTACCGCTGGGCGGCCTCGCTGGCCGACACCTACCCCGGCGACCCCGGCGTGGTCATCTCGCTGATGTGCAACCACCTCCGGCTCGCCCCCGGTGAGGCGGTGTTCCTGCCCGCCGGCAACCTGCACGCCTACCTGTGCGGTGCCGGGGTGGAGGTCATGGCCAGCTCGGACAACGTGCTGCGCGGCGGGCTGACCAGCAAGCACGTCGACCTCGCCGCCCTGATCGAGGTGCTGGACTTCACCGACGGCAAGGTGCCCGTGCTGCACCCCGTCCTCGGTCGCGGCGGTCTGCGCTACCCGGTCCCGGTCGAGGACTTCGACCTCACCCGGGTGCAGGTCGACGTCGACCCCGGCGTGCTGACGACCAGCGGGCCGCAGGTGCTGCTCTGCGCCGAGGGCACCGCCGTGCTGACCGCCTCCGACGGCGAGATCGTGCTCGAGCGGGGCTCGTCGGCCTTCGTGCCGGCGGGCCGACCGGTGACCGCGCGGGGACCCGCGCTGCTCTTCCGCACCACCACCGCCCTGCGATGAAGGACCCCGTCCTCCTCACCCCTCGCAGGCTCGGGGCGAGCCTCTGGACGGGGCCGGGCGCGGAGCGCTGCGCGGTACCCTGGGACACGGCACGAGCCCCGCCGAAGCCTCGGCATGCTCGCTCAGATCTCAGCGACCGACAGCGCCCGCCCATCCGGGCCGGGCCGGACACTGGAGCGACATGACCGCCAGCACTGGCACCCGCGTACTGACCGACGGCGACTTCAAGGTCGCTGACCTCTCCCTGGCCGGCTTCGGCCGCAAGGAGATCTCCCTCGCCGAGCACGAGATGCCCGGTCTGATGGCGCTGCGCGAGGAGTACGGGGACGCGCAGCCGCTCGCCGGCGCCCGCATCGCCGGCTCGCTGCACATGACCGTGCAGACCGCCGTCCTCATCGAGACGCTGACGGCGCTGGGCGCCGACGTCCGCTGGGTGAGCTGCAACATCTTCTCCACCCAGGACCACGCCGCCGCGGCGATCGTCGTGGGCGACGGCACCCCCGAGGAGCCCACCGGCGTGCCGGTCTTCGCCTGGAAGGGCGAGACGCTGCCCGAGTACTGGTGGTGCACCCAGCGGCTGTTCGAGTTCACCGATGCCGACGGCGACGTGATCGGCCCCAACATGCTGCTCGACGACGGCGGCGACGCCACCCTGCTGGTGCACCTGGGCACCCGCTTCGAGGCCGACGGGGTCGTCCCGGACACCACCGACGCCGACTCCGAGGAGTACGGGGTCATCCTCGACGTGCTGCGCGACAACCTGGGTGAGGACCCGCAGCGCTGGACCCGGATCGGCCAGGGCATCAAGGGCGTCACCGAGGAGACCACGACCGGCGTCCTGCGGCTCTACGAGCTCGCGCGGGACGGCCGGCTGCTGTTCCCGGCGATCAACGTCAACGACTCGGTCACCAAGAGCAAGTTCGACAACCTCTACGGCGTCCGGCACTCCCTCGTCGACGGCATCAACCGCGGCACCGACGTGATGATCGGCGGCAAGGTCGCCGTCGTCTGCGGCTACGGCGACGTCGGCAAGGGCAGCGCGGACTCGCTGCGCGGCCAGGGCGCCCGGGTCATCGTCACCGAGATCGACCCGATCAACGCCCTGCAGGCGGCGATGCACGGCTACGAGGTGACCACCCTCGACGAGGTGATCGGCAAGGCCGACATCATCATCACCGCCACCGGCAACAAGGACATCATCTCCGCCGAGCAGCTGGCCTCGACCAAGCACCAGGCGATCATCGGCAACATCGGCCACTTCGACAACGAGATCGACATGGCCGGCCTGGCGCGCACCCCCGGCGTCACGAGGACCACCATCAAGCCGCAGGTCGACGAGTGGCGGTTCGCCGACGGCCACACGATCATCGTGCTCTCCGAGGGCCGGCTGCTGAACCTGGGCAATGCGACCGGGCACCCCAGCTTCGTGATGAGCGCGTCGTTCTCCAACCAGACGCTCGCCCAGATCGAGCTGTGGAACAACCGGGCCGCCTACGAGGGGCAGACCCCCGGCGTCACCGTGCTCCCGAAGAAGCTCGACGAGCACGTGGCGCGGCTCCACCTGGACGCGCTCGGCGTCAAGCTCACCGAGCTGACCAAGGTGCAGGCCGACTACCTCGGCGTCCCGGTCGAGGGCCCGTACAAGAGCGACCACTACCGCTACTGAGAAAGGACCACCCTTCCCCCCACGCCTCGCACGCTCGGCGCGGGCCCCTGAAGGGTGGCCGACGGCGGGGCCTTGCAAGGGGGCCGTTCCAGCCCCTCACCTGCCCCGCTCGGGGGATTCCCCGGGCGGGGTGGACCGTCATGCGGCCGTGATCGCGCACAATGGCGGCGTGCCACCTTCCGCACCCAGTCAGGGCGCCAGCCGCGGCCGTGTCCTCGTCGTCGACGACGACGCCGCCCTCGCCGAGATGCTGGGCATCGTGCTGCGCCGAGAGGGCTATGAACCGGCCTTCGTCTCCGACGGGGCCCGGGCGGTGGCGACCTTCCAGCAGCTGCGGCCGGACCTGGTGCTGCTGGACCTGATGCTGCCCGGCCGCAACGGGCTGCAGATCTGCGCCGACATCCGCACCCAGTCGACTGTGCCGATCGTGATGCTCACCGCCAAGGGCGACACGATCGACGTCGTCCAGGGGCTGGAGGCCGGCGCCGACGACTACGTCACCAAGCCGTTCAAGCCGGTCGAGCTCGTCGCCCGGGTGCGCGCCCAGCTGCGTCGCGGCGAGAACGGGCAGGCGGAGAGCCTGGCCATCGGCGACGTGCAGATCGACGTCCCGGCGCACCAGGTGACCCGGGACGGCGTGCCGATCGGCCTCACCCCGCTGGAGTTCGACCTGCTGGTCGCGCTGGCGCGCAAGCCCCGGCAGGTGTTCACCCGCGAGCTGCTGCTCGAGCAGGTGTGGGGCTACCGGCACGCCGCGGACACCCGGCTGGTCAACGTGCACGTGCAGCGGCTGCGCGCGAAGGTCGAGCGCGACCCGGAGAAGCCCGAGGTCGTGCTGACGGTGCGCGGCGTCGGCTACAAGGCCGGCCCCCCGTGAGCGGGCGGTCCGTCCGGTCGTGAGCACCACGACCGGACCGCCGCCGGTCGACCAGGCCGGCGCACCTGAGGGTCCCCGGGTGCCCCCGCCCGCGGGGAGGACGCCGGACCGGGCCCGTCGGTCCCGGTCCCAGCTGCAGACCGGTCTCCGCCGGCGGCTGCGCCGCGGCCGGCGGCGGGCGGTGGTCTGGACCGCGCGGGCGGTCCGCCGGGGGCTGCACGCGTGGCGTTCCTCGCTGCAGCTCCGCGTCGGCGCGATCACCATGCTGGTCGCCGGCGTGCTGGTGGTGATCGTCAGCCTGGTGCTCTTCCGTCAGATCAGCGACCAGCTGCTCAAGGGAAAGCTGGACGCGGCGGTGGACCAGTCGTTGTCCGGTGTCCAGTACGCCCAGTCCGAGGTCAGCGGCATCGCCACCAGCGACTCGGCCAGCATCCGGACCACGCTGTTCCGCACGGTCAGCAACTTGAAGTCCCGGGGCGGCGCGGCCGGTGACTTCGACGTGGTGATGGTCTACCTCTCCGGCGACGAGGAACGGCCGGCCGCCAGCCGGCGCGACGTCTGGCCCTCGATCCCCGCCGACCTGCGCGCCGAGGTGGCCGAGGGCTCCCAGGCCTACCGGTACGCCCTCGTGCCCGATTCCACCGGCGACCCGGTGCCCACCCTGCTGGTCGGCGCCCCCGTGCCCACCGAGGGGCAGGGCGGCGACCGGGTCGAGGTGTACTTCGCCTTCCCGCTGGAGCAGGAGCAGCAGAGCCTCGAGGGGATCCGCAGCACCGTCCTGATCACCTGCGCCGTGCTGACGCTGTTCGTCGCCGGCATCGGCGTGCTGGTGACCCGGCTGGTGGTCGACCCGGTGCGCCGGGCGGCCGGCAGCGCCCAGCGGCTGGCCGACGGGAACCTCGAGGAACGGCTCGTCGTCCGCGGCGAGGACGACCTGGCCCGGCTGGCCAGCAGCTTCAACGCCATGGCCGACAGCCTGCAGAAGCAGATCACCCAGCTCGAGGGGCTCTCCCAGCTGCAGCAGCGGTTCACCTCCGACGTCTCCCACGAGCTGCGCACCCCGCTCACCACCGTGCAGATGGCCGCGGCCGTGCTGCACGAGGCGCGGGAGGACTTCGATCCCGCGGTCGCCCGCTCCGCGGAGCTGCTGCGCGACGAGCTGGACCGTTTCGAGGGCCTGCTGTCCGACCTGCTGGAGATCAGCCGGTACGACGCCGGGGCCGCCACCCTCGAGCCCGAGCCGCGGGACCTCGTGCCCGTGGTGGAACGGGTGGTCGAGGGGATGACCGCGCTGGCGCAGCGGCACGACTGCGAGCTGCAGGTGACCGTCCCGCCGTCGTCGGTGATCGCCGAGGTCGACGGACGGCGGGTCGAGCGGGTGCTGCGCAACCTGGTCGGCAACGCCATCGAGCACGGCGCCGGCAAGCCGGTGCAGATCACCCTCGCCGCCTCGAGCACCGCGGCGGCGCTCACCGTGCGCGACCACGGCATCGGGCTGACCCCGGCCGATGCCCAGCACGTCTTCGACCGCTTCTGGCGGGCCGACCCGGCGCGGGTCCGCTCGGTCGGCGGCAGCGGGCTGGGCCTGTCGATCAGCCTCGAGGACGCCCGCCTGCACGGCGGCTGGCTGCAGGTCTGGGGGCTGCCCGGTCAGGGCGCCCAGTTCCGGCTGACCCTCCCGATGACTGCCGGCGGCGAGCTGACCAGCTCGCCGCTGCCGCTGCGGCCGCCGTTCCTCGGGCCGCGGACATGAGCCGGTCCCCGCGCCGCGCCCCTGCCGTCGCGGTCCTCGCGCTGGCGCTGGTCGCGCTGCTCGCCGGCTGCACGACCGTGCCCACCGAGTCGGCCACCGTCAAGATCACCCAGGTCGCCCAGCCCAGCGACGACGCTGTCCGCCTCGAGCCGCTGGCGCCGGAGGCCGGAGCGGCGCCGGAGGAGGTCGTCCGCGGCTTCATCGACGCCAGCGCCAGCGCCGTGCGCCGCCACCCGGTCGCCCGTCAGTACCTGGCCGGCGACGCCGCTCTGAACTGGTCCGACAGCGACGGTGTGACGGTGATCAGCCAGGACTACGCCCCCGTGCAGTCCCAGCCGGGCACCGTGGTGGTCACCGGCACGCTGGTCGGCACCGTCGACGAGCGCGGCGTGTTCATCGTGGGCACCGGGTCGGTCTACACCCGCACCTTCACGCTGTCCGACGACTCCGGCGAGTGGCGGATCACCGACCCGCCCGACGGGCTGCTGCTGCTGGAACCGGACTTCGCGCGCACCTACGAGCAGGTCGACGCCTACTTCCTGGACCCCACCGGGACCCGGGTGGTCCCCGACCCGCGCTACCTGGTCAGCGGCGAGGCGCAGCCCAACACGCTGGTCACCCGGCTGCTGGAGGGGGCCTCGCCGCTGCTCGCCGCCGGCGTGGTGAACCCGCTGGCCGGCGCCCAGCTGCGCAGCACGGTCAGCGTCACCGAGACGATGGCGACGGTCGACCTGAGCTTCCCCGCCGAGGTCTCCGACGCCACCCTGGCGGCCGCCTCGGCGCAGCTGACCTGGTCGCTGTCGCAGGTGGGCCTCAACACCGTCCGGGTGCTGCGCGACGGGCAGGACCTCGACCTGCCCGACGTCCCGGAGGCGCAGAGCACCGCGGACTGGGTGGCCCTGGACCCCGACGTCGCCCCGATCGGCGCGGTCGGCCACTACCTCACCGGTGGCGGGCTCCGGCTGGCCAGCGACGGGAGCGCACCGCCCGGGCCGGCCGGTGCCGGCGGGTACGGGCTGGTCTCCGCCGCGGTGACCGTCGACGCCCGCACCAACCAGTTGGGCTTCATGGCCGGGGTGTCGGCGGTGGTGTCGCCCGCGGGTGACCCGGCCACCCTGCTCGCCGGCACCTACGGCGGGGACCTCACCCCGGTCCTGTCCGGGGCGGGCTTCACCGACCCGACGGTGGCGGGTACCCGCTCCGAGGTGTGGACGGTCCGCAACGGCACCGACGTGGTGCGGCTGCCCTCCGGCGGCTCCGCCCAGTCGGTCAGCGCCACCACCATGGCCGGCCTCGGCCGGGCGACGGCGTTCCAGCTCTCCCCGGACGGCGTCCGCGCGGCCGTGGTCATCCAGGGCGCCCAGGGCGGGCAGGTCTACGTCGGCACCGTCGTCCGCGACGACGACGCGGTGAGCGTCCGGGACCTCCGCTCGGTGGCACCCACCGTGGAGCAGGTCGTGGACGTGGCCTGGCGGAACGCGGGGCTGCTCATGGTGCTGGCCGGTGACCCGAGCACCGAGCGCACCGTGCCCTACACCGTCGGGGTCGACGGCTGGGAGCTGTCCACCAACACCACCTCGGGCCTGCCCGGTCAGCCCACCGCGGTGGCCGCGGCACCGGGCCGGCAGCCGCTGGTGAGCGCCAACGGCACGATGTGGACCCTCGCCGGCGGCAACTGGGTGACGCTGGTGCGCGGCCAGGAGCCGCTCCCCGGGACGGCTCCCTTCTACCCGATGTGACCGGCGGGCCGCCGGTCGTCGTCCCCAGCCGGCTCACCCGTCCCCGGGTGCGGCCGGGACGTCGGCCGCGGCCGCCGGGGCGGGCAGCATGGACGCCGTGCGGTACCAGCCCCCGGCGGTCCTGTGGGCCGGCGGACGGGCGCTGGCCGACCTGGTGCTGCCGCGCACCTGCGCCGGCTGTGCGCTGCCGGGCGCCGTCCTGTGCCGGCGGTGCCGCACCCTGCTGACCCGGCCCCGGCTGGCCCAGCCGCGCCGCCACCCGCCGGGCTTCCCGCCGACCGTGGCGGCCGGCGCCTACGCCGGTCCGGTGCAGCCGGCGGTGATCGCGTTCAAGGAGCACGGGCGGGCCGAGCTGGCCGGTCCGCTCGGGACGGCGCTCGGGCTGGCCGTCGCCGCGGTGCTGCTCGGCGTCTCGGAGGCCGGGAGCGGCCCGGTCCTGCTGGTGCCGGTGCCCAGCTCCGCGGCGGCGGTGCGTCGCCGCGGCCGGGACCACGTGCGGGAGCTCGCCGACGTGGCCGGAGCGGAGCTGCGGGCCGCGGGGGTGCCGGCCCGCCCCGCGCCGCTGCTGGCCCGGGTCGGCGGCCGCCGGGTGCGTGACTCGGCCGGGCTGGACGCCGCCCAGCGCCGGGCCAACCTGGCCGGCCGCTACCGCGCGCGGCCCGGTGCGCCCGGGGCCCGGCTGGTGCTGGTGGACGACGTGGTCACCAGTGGCGCGACCCTGACCGAGGCCGCCCGGGCACTGCGGGCGGCCGGGGAGTCCCTGGTGCTGGCGGCCGTCGTCGCGGCCACCCCACGGCAGGTCCGGAGCAGGGAGCCGGCCGCCCTCCCCGGCGCGTTCACCGTGCGTGAACAGGAGGTGGACCTGCGATGACGTGCTTCCACTGTCGGGACTCCACCAAGGCGTCTAGCGTCGGCTGGATCACGACCCGCTCAACCGGGAGGTCTCATGGAGATCGTGGTCCGAGGTCGAAACGTCGAGGTGCCCGAGCACTTCCGCACCCATGTGGAGGACAAGGTCGGCCAGCTCGAACGCTTCGACAGCAAGGTCATCCGCATCGACGTCGAGCTGTTGCACGAGAAGAACCCTCGACAGGCGGCCAACTGCCAGCGCGTGGAGATCACGCTCCGCGGCAAGGGGCCCGTGGCGCGTGCGGAGGCCTGCGCGCCCGACTTCTACGCCGCGCTGGAACTGGCGGCGGGGAAGCTGGAGAACCGGATGCGGCGGGCGAACGACCGCCGCCGGGTGCACCACGGCCGGCACACCCCGCCGAGTGTGCGGATCGATGCAGCTCCCGCCGCCGAGCCCGTCGCGCCGGTGCTGCTCGACGACGACACGACCGCCGGGGCGAGCAGTGCCCCGGAACCCGCGCTGGCCGGGGACTCCGGCTCGCCCGACTCGCCCCTGGTCACCGACCTGGACGAGCACCTGCCCGGGCGGATCGTCCGGGAGAAGGTCCACCCCGCCACGCCGATGACCGTCGACCAGGCCCTCTACGAGATGGAGCTGGTCGGCCACGACTTCTTCATGTTCCTCTGCGCCGACACCGGCCAGCCGTCGGTGGTCTACCGACGGCACGCCTTCGACTACGGCCTGATCCGCCTCGGCACCCCGGTCGATCCCGGGGACGGGGCCGCGTCGGCCGCCGCGATCGCGATGGCCGGTGCGGCGGGGGAGCGACAGCCCGCGGCCGTCTGACCGACGACAGCGACCTGGCACCGGCGAGCCGTCCTCCGCGCCGCGGGGGGCGGCTCGCCGCACGTCAGTCGTCCGTGTCACCGCGGCGGCTTCCGCGAGCGGTCCGCTTCGCAGGCCTCGGTCGATGCTCCCGCTCGCGTCAGTCGCCGGGCAGCCGGGAGAACAGCGCGGCGTCGCCACGGCTGCCGTCCCGGTAGGCGAGGTACGAGCGCAGCACGCCCTCCTGGGCGAAGCCGGCCCGGCGGGCCACCTGCTGCGACCCGGCGTTCCGGACGTCGGCGACGAGGTACACCCGGTGCGCCCCCAGCCCCAGCGCCCACTCGGCCAGCGCGTGGGTGAGCTCCGCCGCGTAGCCCTTCCCACGGCCCGCCGGGGCGATCCAGTAGCCGATCTCGGGTCCCATCGGGTGCTGGCCGATCCGGTGCACGCCGGTGGAGCCCACCACCACACCGTCGGCCTCGACAGCCAGGTCGGTCCCGGTGCCGGCGAGCCGTTCGGCCGGGGCCTCCTCGGCGACGTAGCTGTGCGCGTGCTCCCGGGTGTACGGCACCGGGATGTTGATCCAGCGCTGCACCTCGGGGTCCTGGCAGCCGGCGAACACGGCCTCCACGTCGTCGGTGGTGAACGGGCGCAGCACCAGCCGCTCGCTGCGCACCACCTCGGTGGTCAGGTCGATGCCGCTCAGGTCCATGCCGCTCACGCCGGGCCCTCCTCCTGCTCGGGAGCCCGCCAGCGTTCCGCGTTGCCCAGCACCCGGTCCACCGAGATCTCCAGCACCACCCGCGCCGGGTTGACCCGCGGACGCTGGTAGCGCCGGGCGTACCGGTCCTCGGCGTCGGCCACCGCGTCGGCGTCGTCACGGACCACCGCCGTCCCCTCCAGCGTGGCCCAGCACCGCCCGTCGACCTGGCAGACCGCCACCCGGGACTGGCCGGCCCGCACGTGCCGGACCTTCGCCGAGGTGCCGGAGGTGATCACCCGCGCGGTGCCGGTGGCGGGGTCGACGGTGACCCCGACCGGGACGACGTGCGGGCTGCCGTCGGCGCGCAGCGTGGTCAGGGTCGCCAGGTGCCGCTCGGTGAAGAACGCCGTCAGGCCGGGCCCGAACGTGGGACTGGTGGGGGAGGACACGTCCGCGGAGGGTACGGAGGCGCCGATCCGGGTACGACCGTCGGCCGCGCCGGGACCGCTTCCGAGCCGGGCCGCCTACGCTGGGGTCGTGGTGTTCCAGAAGATCCTGCGTGCCGGTGAGGGCAAGATCGTCCGTCGGCTGTCGAAGATCGCCGACGCGGTCGAGGCCCTCGAAGTCGACGTCACCGACCTGACCGATGCCGAGCTGCGCGCGAAGACCGACGAGTTCAAGGAGCGCTACGGCGACGGGGAGACCCTCGACCAGCTGCTCCCCGAGGCGTTCGCCGTCGTCCGGGAGGCCTCGACCCGCACGCTGGGTCAGCGGCACTACCGGGTGCAGCTGATGGGCGGTGCCGCGCTCCACCTGGGCAACATCGCCGAGATGAAGACCGGTGAGGGCAAGACGCTGACCGGTGTGCTGCCGGCCTACCTCAACGCGTTGAGCGGCGACGGCGTGCACGTGGTGACCACCAACGACTACCTCGCCCAGCGCGACGCCGAGTGGATGGGCCGGGTGCAGCGCTTCCTCGGTCTGTCGATCGGCACGATCGTCTCCGGCCAGCGGCCCGACCAGCGCCGCGAGCAATACCTGGCGGACATCACGCACGGCACGAACAACGAGTTCGGCTTCGACTACCTGCGCGACAACATGGCCTGGAGCAACGGCGACCTCGTGCAGCGCGGTCATGCGTTCGCCATCGTGGACGAGGTCGACTCGATCCTCATCGACGAGGCTCGCACCCCGCTGATCATCAGCGGGCCGGCCGAGTCCAGTGCCCGGTGGTACGGCGAGTTCGCCCGCATCGCCCCGCTGATGAAGCGCGACCGGCACTACGAGGTCGAGGAGTCCAAGCGGACGGTCGCGATCACCGAGGAGGGTGTCGAGTTCGTCGAGGACCAGCTCGGCATCGAGAACCTCTACGAGGCCGCCAACACCCCGCTGATCAGCTACCTGAACAACGCCCTGAAGGCCAAGGAGCTGTTCAAGAAGGACCAGCAGTACATCGTCACAGGTGGCGAGGTCCTCATCGTCGACGAGTTCACCGGCCGCGTGCTGGCCGGCCGCCGCTACAACGAGGGCATGCACCAGGCCATCGAGGCCAAGGAGCGCGTGGAGATCAAGGACGAGAACCAGACCCTCGCCACGATCACGCTGCAGAACTACTTCCGGCTCTACGAGAAGCTCTCCGGGATGACCGGCACGGCCCAGACCGAGGCCGCCGAGCTCTCCCAGACCTACTCCCTCGGCGTCGTCCCGATCCCGACGAACCGGCCGATGGTCCGCGAGGACCGCGCCGACGTCATCTACAAGACGGAGAAGGCGAAGTTCGACGCGGTCGTCGACGACATCGCCGAGCGGCACGAGGCCGGGCAGCCGGTGCTGGTGGGCACCGCGAGCGTCGAGAAGTCAGAGGTGCTGGCGAAGTACCTGCTCAAGCGGGGCATCCCGCACGAGGTGCTGAACGCGAAGAACCACGCGCGGGAGGCGTCGATCATCGCCATGGCCGGCCGGCTGGGCGGGGTCACGGTGGCCACCAACATGGCCGGCCGCGGTACCGACATCCAGCTCGGCGGCAACGCCGAGTTCATCGCCGACGAGACGCTGCGCGCCCAGGGGTTGTCACCGGCGGAGACGCCGGAGGAGTACGAGGCTGCCTGGGACGATGCGGTCGCGGCGGCCAAGGCGCAGGTCAAGGCCGAGCACGACCAGGTGACCGAGGCCGGCGGGCTGTACGTGCTGGGCACCGAGCGGCACGAGAGCCGGCGCATCGACAACCAGCTGCGTGGCCGGTCGGGTCGCCAGGGTGACCCGGGGGAGTCGCGCTTCTACCTGTCCCTCGGCGATGACCTGATGCGGCGCTTCAACGGCCCGATGCTCGAGTCGATGATGACCACGCTGCGGGTGCCCGACGACCAGCCGATCGAGTCCAAGATGGTCAGCCGGGCGATCCGCTCCGCGCAGACCCAGGTCGAGCAGCAGAACTTCGAGGTCCGCAAGGACGTCCTGAAGTACGACGAGGTGCTCAACCGGCAGCGCACCGTCATCTACGACGAGCGCCGCAAGGTGCTCGACGGCGAGGACCTGCACGTGCAGGTCCGCGCGATGGTCGACGACGTCGTCGCCGCCTACGTCAACGGCGCGACCGAGACCGGCTACGCCGAGGACTGGGACCTCGAGCTGTTGTGGACCGGGCTCAAGGCGCTCTACCCGGTGGGCCTGGACCAGCAGGAGATGCTCGACCGGGTGGCCGACGGTGACCAGTCGGCGCTCACCGCCGACGTGCTGAAGGACGAGCTGCTCGCCGACGTGCACGCGGCCTACGACACCCGCGAGGAGACGCTGGGCGCGGAGGTCATGCGTGAGCTCGAGCGGCGGGTGCTGCTCTCGGTGCTGGACCGCAAGTGGCGCGAGCACCTGTACGAGATGGACTACCTGCGGGCCGGCATCCACCTGCGCGCGATGGCCAACCGCGACCCGGTCGTGGAGTACCAGCGCGAGGGCTACGACATGTTCAACGCGATGCTCGACGGCATCAAGGAGGAGTCCGTCGGCTTCCTGTTCAACCTCGAGGTGAAGACCAAGGAGCAGCAGGAGGCCGAGGCCGCCGAGAAGCAGGCGAAGGCAGAGGCCGAGGCGCTGGTCCGGGCGCAGGCCGGCACCCAGGCGGTGCTGGCCCGTCAGGCGGCGGCGCACGCCGCCGCCGCGAGAGTCGCGGCCGCCCAGACGGCTGCCGCGACCGAGGCTCCGGCGGCTCCGGCGGCTCCGGCGGCTCCGGCGGCTCGGGCGGCTCCGGCGGCTCCGGCGGCTCCGGCGGCTCCGGCGGCGCCGTCCGCCGGCAACGGGGCCGCACCGGCCACCGCCCCGGCGGTCGTCCCGTCGCCGAACGGCAGCGGGACGACGACGGGTTCAGCCCGGCGCACCGGCAGGCCGGCGACGGCGACGGCTGCACCGGCTGCACCGGAGGTGGCCCCGGAGCCCGCGGGCACCGGGACGGGCCCGGAGCTGGCGGTGAAGGGGCTGGAGGCGCCGAAGCAGACGGCGCTGAGCTACAGCGCCCCCAGCCTGGACGCCTCCGCCAAGGACAGCGGCCGGGCCAAGGCCGCCAAGTCCGCGACGGTCACCGGCACCAAGGAGACCCCGCGCAACGCCCCCTGCCCCTGTGGCAGCGGCAAGAAGTTCAAGCAGTGCCACGGCGCCGCAGGCCACTGAACAAGTAGGAGGACCCGGCTGCCCCCCACCACTCGCGAGCTCGCGGCGGGCCCTTGCAGCCGGGCCGGGACGCCCCGTCGACCACCCGGTCGGCGGGGTGTTCGGCGCTCCGGGGCCTTCTTCAGCCGATCTGCAGCGCCGTGCACCGCCAGCGGCCGTCGATCCCCTCCAGCCGGGCGGCCACGGCGTGCGCGCGGGCGCCCCGCCGCACCACGGCGCTGACCTCCGCGACGCCGTCCACCGGCTCGCACACGCGCACGGAGCTGACCAGCAGGGGTGCGGTCCCCTCGCTGCACCAGCGCGGGCGGCGCCGCTCGCTGAGCGCGGTGAACAGCCCGGGGCTCACCAACGGCTTCAGCTGGGTGACCGGGCGACGACCCGCGAAGGACTCGAGGGCCAGCGTGACCAGGCGCCGCCCCACCGCCTGGGGGTCGGGCAGCTCACTGCGGCGCGACCAGGTCGGCCCGAAGTCCATGGCCTCGGTGGCGACGGGCTGGTCGAGGCGGGGTCGTGGCCCGGGCGGCGGCGGGAGGCGGCGTGCGCGGCGACCGGGCACCAGCAGGCGGACCGGCGCCCGATCGTCCTGCAGGGCCGGTCCGGGTGTCGGGACGACGACCAGGTGCAGCCGGGGGCGCGGCGCGGTCGGGGCGGGCGTGCTGTCCTGCCGGGTGCCGGCGGGCTGCGTGGGGGCGGTCATGCGGGTTCTCCTGGACGTTCGACAGCGGATGGTCGGGGACGGTGGCGTCGGCCTCAGCCCGGGGGCCGGAGGACCTGTCCGGGCAGCAGGCGGTCGGGATCGGGGCCGATGACCGCGGCGTTGACCTGCCACCACGCCCCGGTGGCCTCCCGGACGTCGGCGTCGGTCGGTTCGCTGTCCGGCTGCCGGTGCTGCAACCAGTCGGCCGCGATGTCCCACAGGCAGTCCCCGCGCAGGACGACGTGCTCCTCCGCGCCGATCTCCGGCCGGTCGGGGACGGCGGACGGGACCCCGGGCCAGTCCGGGACGGCCGGCTGCGTCGTCGCGGTCGGCCAGTCGAGGACCACCGACTCGAGGCCGCTGCCGAGCTGGTCGGCTGCGGCGGCGGTGGCCATGAGCGAGGGGAGCGCGGAGGGCGGGAGCAGGACGGGGGCGGCGGTGCTCAACCCGATCCCGAGCGCGACGGCGGCAGCCCGGCGGGCACCGGCCGGCAGCACACCGGCCAGCAGCAGGCCGGCGAGCCGGCCGGCCCAGCCCGGCACGGTCGACACCGCGGTCAGCAGGAGTCCCAGCGCGCCCCACGCCCAGCACAGCCAGGCCAGCAGCGGCACGCACACCAGGACGAGGGCGTCGGGGCCGGCCCGGTCGACCAGCCCCTGCGGGTCGGCCAGGGCGCCGCGCGTCTCGGGCAGCCCCGGCCCGACGAGCCACAGCCCCCAGGCGACGCCGCACATCAGCGCCGTCGTGCCTGCCCACCGTCGGAACGTCATGTGTCCTCCTCGCGTGTCGGAGCACGACCAAACACCACCAACCACAGCAAACGCAACCAAATGCATGCATCTGTGGACGGCTAGCCTCGTCGTCATGCGCTGGGAGCAGCTGTTCGCCGATCTGGAGGCGCAGGCGGCGGAGGAGGAGTCGGCCGCAGAGCTGGCCGAGGCGTCGTCCCGCGCGCGGGCCGAGTACGGCAGCGTGCTGCTGGCCGACCGGCTCCGGGGTTCGCTCGGGCAGGAGCTCTCGCTGCGGTGCCGGGGTGCCGGCGAGCTCTCCGGCCGACTGGTCGACGTGGGCGTTGACTGGCTGCTGCTCGTCGACGGCCAGGGGCGGGACGTGCTCGTGGCCGCGGGAGCGGTGAGTGCCGTCGCGGGTCTGGCGGCGGTGACCGCGGCGGCGGTCCCCGTCGGCGAGGTGGCCCGGCGGCTGGACCTGCGACGAGCGCTGCGCGGGCTGGCCCGGGACCGCGCGACGGTGAGCTGTCTGCTCGAGGACGGCGGGGTGCTCGCCGGCACCGTCGACCGGGTCGGCGCGGACTTCGTGGAACTCGCCGAGCACCCGCTCGACCAGCCGCGCCGCCGGGGTGCGGTGACGTCGGTGCGTGCCGTGCCGGTGCGGGCCGTGGTGGCCGTGCGGACGTCGTTGCCCGCCGGGCCCTGACGACCGGCTGCGTCACCGGCGCCGGGTCAGCGGCGCCCGGTCAGTGCGGGCTGTCGACCTCGGCGTCGTCCGGCGCGGGTTCGGTCACGGTGGTGGCCCGGGCCTCGGCGTACTTCTGCTGGATGAACCGCTCCAGCTCGTCCTTCTCGACCCGCCACTGACCGCGCCCGCCGATCTGGATGGCGATCAGCTCCTTGCGACGGACCAGCGCGTAGGCCTGCGACCACGAGACGTTGAGGATCTCCGCCACGTCGTCGAGGGTCAGGAAGCGCTGGGTGGCCATGGGTCGGTGTTCTCCCGTCGAAGGTGCCCGCCAGTGTGGCAGCCGGGTGACAGCGGGCCGCGCCGTCCACCCGAAGGTGTGGACAACGGCTGCGCAGCAGCAGGTCCCTCGGTCATGATCTCCTTCCGCGCCCGGTCGGGGCGAGGCCGGCGGTGCGCCGCACGCCGGTGGCGGACAGATCGAGCGAGGTGCGACCGACCGATGAGCGCGACCACCGCGGCACCGCCCGCCGGCCGCACCGAGGCGACCCCGAGCCCGGTGCCGCGGCGGGTGCGCCCACCCCGCTGGCTGGACCTGCGGCTCGTCCTCGGCGTGCTCCTCGTGCTGGGATCGGTGTTGCTGGGTGCCCGGGTGGTCACCGGCGCGGACGCCACGGTCCCCGTCTGGTCGGCGGGCGGCGACCTCGCCGCGGGCACGGTCCTCGACGCGGACGACCTCGTGGCGGTGTCGGTACGGCTGGACGACGTCGCCGGGCAGTACCTGGCGACCAGCACGCGCCCCGAGGGCCGGGTCCTGGGCCGGGCGGTCCGGGCCGGTGAGCTGCTCCCGCGCTCGGCGCTGGAGGAGGCGACCGGCCTGGTGCAGCTCGCCCTCCCGGTCCAGGCGGGCTACGTCCCACCCGGTCTGACCCGGGGGCAGGTCGTCGACGTGTACGCCGTTGCGGACCCCGCCGTCGGTGCCACGGCTCAGACCGGTGGGGACGTCGACCTGGTGGTGTCCGCCGCCCCCGTGCAGGCGGTCACCGGTCGCGGCGACGGGGTGCTCTCCACCGCGACGACCACCGTCCAGGTCGTCGTCGCGGTGGCGGGCGAGGACGCCGCCGACGTGCTCGGGGCCATCGGTGGCCGCGGGCTGGTGGTGGTCGTCCGGGAGTCCGTGGACGCCGGGAACGGCGCGGGCTCCGCCCCGGCGGGCGCCGGCCCGACCGGGTCCACGACGGGCAGCAGCCCGACCGGACCGACCGGCTGATGGCGCTGCAGGTCTTCACCGCCGTCACCGGGGCGGCGTGGGAGTCCGAGCTGGTCGGGGCGCTCGACCGCGAGGACCACGGGGTCACCGTCGTCCGGCGGTGTGTCGACGTCGCCGAGCTGCTGGCCGCCGCCACGACGGGCACCGGCCAGGCCGCGCTGCTGTCGGCGGAGCTGCGCCGGCTCGACGGCTCCGCGGTGGCCCGGTTGCACGCGGCAGGCGTCGCCGTCGTGGGGCTGGTGGAGCCCGGTGACACCCGGGCAGCCGACCGGCTGCGGCAGCTCGGCGTGGTCCGCGTGCTGCCGGCCGACGCCGAGCCCGAGCAGATCGCCCGGGCTCTGCGCGAGGCGGTGACCGGCGTCCCGGCCGCCGGTCACGACGTCGCCGACCCGCGCGCCGCGCTGCCCGCCCTCGGTCTGCCGCCCGAGGCCGAGGCGGAACCTGCCGGGCCTGGGCGGGTGGTGGCCGTCTGGGGCCCGACCGGCGCGCCGGGACGCACCACCGTCGCCGTCGGTCTGGCCGATGAGGCGGCCCGCCTGGAGCTGTCGACGCTGCTGGTGGACGCCGACGTCTACGGCGGGGTCGTCGCCCAGGTGCTGGGCCTGCTCGACGAGTCACCCGGGGTGGCGGCGGCGGCCCGGCAGGCGGCCGCCGGCACGCTCGACCGGGCGGCACTGGCCCGGTTGGCCTGGTCGGTGAACCCGCACCTGCGGGTCCTCACCGGGCTGGCTCGCGCCGACCGGTGGCCGGAGCTGCGACCGCGCGCCGTGGAGGTGGTGCTGGAGGAGGCCCGTCGGCTGGCCGCGCTGACCGTCGTGGACTGCGCCTTCGCCGTCGAGGAGGACGAGGAGCTCTCCTTCGACACCGCGGCCCCGCGCCGCAACGGGGCGACGCTGACGGTGCTGGAGTCCGCCGACGACGTGGTCTGCGTCAGCGGTGCCGACCCGGTTGCGTTGCAGCGCACGGTCCGGGCGCTGGCCGAGCTCCGCGACGTGCTGCCCGAGGTCGAGCCGGTCGTCGTGGTGAACCAGGTCCGCCGCGGGCCGGTCCCCGGCGACGCCCGGCAGGAGATCGCCGCGGCGCTCGGCCGCTTCACCGGACGGGAGGTGCGGGCCTTCCTGCCGGCCGACCGCAGGGCGACCGATGCGGCGCTCGCCGCGGGGCGCACGCTCGCCGAGGTCGCTCCGCACTCGGCACTGCGCCCGGCGCTGCGGTCGCTCGCCGCCGAGCTGGCCGGCGTACCGGAGCCGGCCGGCAGACGGGCCCGCCGGCTCCGCTGACCCGGCCGGGGAGGGGGCGGGGTGTGCGGCCCCGCCGCCCCGACGTAGCGTGTGACGACGCTCAGTGAGGGAGGTCACGTTGGTCGAACGACTCACCGCACTGGATGCCTCCTTCCTCTACCTGGAGGAACCTGGCACGCCGATGCACGTCGGCGGGGTCATCGTGCTGGACCGTCCCGACGGCGGTCTGGACCACGAGACGCTGATCGAGCTGGTGCGCACCCGACTGCCCCTGGTGCCCCGGTACCGGCAGAAGGTCGTCGAGGTGCCCGGTCACCTCGCCAACCCGGCCTGGGTCGACGACCCGGACTTCGACATCACCTACCACGTCCGCCGCTCCGCGCTGCCCCGCCCGGGCACTGAGGAGCAGCTGCTGGACCTGGTCGCCCGGCTCACCGCACGACCGCTGGACCACAGCCGCCCGCTGTGGGAGATGTACCTCGTCGAGGGTCTCGCCGGCGACCGCACGGCCGTGGTGACCAAGACCCATCCCGCCCTGGTCGACGGCCTCGGCGCGATCGACATCGGTCAGGTCATCCTCGATCCGGAACCCGACGCCGTCCGGTCCCTGCCGGAGTCGGCCGAGGAGTGGCGCCCGCGCCGGCCACCCGGCCCGGCGGCTCTGGTGTGGGAGGCGTGGGAGGACTACCTCAAGCGGCCCTCGACGGTGCTCGACACCGCCCGCACTGCCGCGGGAGACCTGCGGGCCACGGCCGGCCGCTGGGTCGGCGTCGCCGGCGGGGTGGTCACGGCGCTCGCCCGGACGGCGGTGTCCCCGGCCCCGATGAGCCCGCTGAACGCCCCGATCGGGCGGCAGCGTCGGGTGGCGGTGGCCCGGGCCTCGCTCGAGGACCTCCGGGCGGTGCGCAAGGCGCACGGCGGAACGGTCAACGACGTCCTGCTCACCTCGGTGACCGGTGCGCTTCGGGAGTGGCTGCTGTCCCGCGGTGAGCCGGTGGTGGGCAGCACCTCGGTGCGCGCCCTGGTCCCGGTGTCGGTCCGCGGTGAGGACGACTCGGCCGCCAACGAGGTCCGCTCCTTCCTGGTCGACCTGCCCGTGGGTGAGCCCAACCCCCGCTTGCGGCTGACCCGGATCAGCTACGCCATGCGCGGTCTGGCCCCGAGCAGCAAGTCGGTGGGTGCGGACACGCTGAGCGCCCTGTCGGGCTTCGCGCCGCCGACGCTGCACGCCCTGGGCGCACGGGCAGCCAGCGGCCTGTCCCGTCGGCTGTTCAACCTGGTCGTCACCAACGTGCCGGGGCCGCAGGTCCCGCTGTACGCCGGCGGCGCCCGGATGCTCGAGGTGTTCCCGGTCGTGCCGCTGGCGCGGGGCCAGGGGCTGGCCATCGGCATGACCAGCTACGACGGCACCGTGTACGTCAGCCTGAACGCCGACCGGGACAGCATCAGCGACGTCGACGCCCTCGCCGACCTGATCGAGCAGGAGGTCGCCTACCTCGTGGAGCTGGCGGCCTGACGGGGGGACCCCTGCCGCCCGCGCCCCGTGTTCGCACCACGCGACCTGCCGTCGGTCGAGCGCGGTGCCGCGGACCCGGGCCGGGAAGATCGGCGGGCCGGCGACGTTACGGTCGCTGTCCGACGACAGAGGGAGGCGAACCGGGTGCGCGTGTACCTGCCGGCCACGACGACCGTGCTGCAGCGGTTGCTCGACCAGGGCCGACTGGAGGGACCGCTGACGGTCTTCACGGTCACACCGCAGCTGCGGAGCTTCTACGAGCTCAGCGACGGTGACGAGGAGCTCGAGTACGCCGCCCTGATCGCGGCGGCCCGGGCGAGTCTGCGGCTCATGGACGCCGACCCGACGGCGGCCCGCCGGCGGGTCGTGCTGGCGGCCGACGTCCCGGACGCCTCGGTCACGCCGATCCAGGACGACGCCGCCGACGCCGGTGCGGCACGCACCACGGCCGATGTCGCGCTCGCCGACGTCGCGAGTGCCCACATCGACGTCGGTGAGGCGGAGGAGGACGTCCGGTCCGCGGTGAACGTCGTGCTGGAGGCCGACCTGGGCAGCGAGGACGCCCAGTTCGTCGTCGACCAGGCGGAGGGCCACGAGTTGGCCTGGTACGCCACCCAGGAGATCGGCCCGGCGCTCGAGCTCCTCTGAGTCGAGGTCCCGCGGCGGCCGGGGCAGTGCGCTGACCCAGCTCACGCCGACCCGGCCGGCCGGCGATGCCGGGCGACCTGGACCCGGGTGACCGCGGTCGGTGTCACCAGCCAGCCGGCGCCGGGACGCGGCGGCAGCGGGCTGCGTGGGGTGCGCAGCCCGAACAGCTCGGCGTCCCCCGCGGCGGGGCGCAGCAGCAGGGCTGTCCGGTGCCGGCGCAGGGCGACCGCCGGACCGCGGAAGGACCCGCCCAGCTCCGCCGCGGTGCCGGCCCCGAGCACGACCAGCAGGCCCGGCGGCGGGAGCGGTGTCGACAGCAGGTCGGCCACCGGCTCCGGCAGCGTCGCGAGGTCGTCGACGACGGCGAGCACGGGCCGACGTCCGTCCTGACCGGTGATCCAGGCCCGGAGCGCCTCTGCGTCCCGACGGTCGAGCTGGACGGGCGTGCCTCCAGCGGCCGGGTGGGACCCGGGCGCCGGCCCCAGCTCCGCCACCGGGGCGCCGGCGGCTGCGCAGTGCCGGGCGAACGCGTGCAGTGCGCTGGAGCGCCCACTGCCGGGCGGGCCGACGACGAGCAGGCCACCGGCCCGGCACAGGTCGATGCCCAGCGGCGTGCCGTCGTCACCACCCGGGCCGAGCGGCAGCCAGAGCTCACCGACGGGGGAGACGTCGCCGACGGCGGGGAGCGCCAGCTCGGGATCGGGCGGCAGCACCGCGACCCGGATGGGAGCGGCGGGCGACCCGGCGTGCGCCGCTTCGGACAGCGGCGTGCACGGCTCCCGGGGCAGCGCCACCTGACCCTCTACCGCGTCCTCGCCGACCAGGGCCCGGCCCGGTGGACGGGAGCCGGGGACCGCCCGCGCCGGGACCCCCGCCACCGCGTAGTCGGCGCGATCGGGCAGCGGCAGGACCAGCCGGTTGCGGACGGCGCCGGCCAGCCTGCTGCCGGGCACGGCGCGGTCCGCGGTGAGCAGCACGGTGACCCCCACCGCGGCGCCCTCCCGCACCAGGCGCAGCAGACCGGTGGCACCGGTGGCCGGTTCGGTCTCCTCCAGCTGTGCCACCAGGCTCTCGTGGCCGTCGACGAGCACCAGCAGCAGCGGCGCGTCCGGCGCCGGGCCGTCGACCCGGCGGCGGTCGACCTCGGCACCGAGCCGGGCCAGCAGCCGCAGGGTCCGGTGCGCGTCGTCCCGACCGACGGCGGTGCCGCAGTGCGGGAGGGCGGCGGCATCCCGGGCGAGGGCCCCGCCGCCGTGGTCCAGGACGTGCACGTGCAGCCGGCTCGGTGGCAGCTGGTGCACCGCCTCGGCGAGCACCGTGCGCAGCGCCGTCGTCCGGCCGCTGCGGGGACCGCCGACCACCAGCCAGCCGCCGGCCGTGGCCAGGTCCAGCTCGAGCGGTGCCTGCAGCTGGGCGTCGGGGAAGTCGAGCAGGCCGATCCGCAGCTGGGTCGGGTGGCCGCCGGCCGCCCACCGGTCCAGGGCCGTGGCCGCCAGCTGGTCGGGCAGCGGCGGGAGCCAGGGGCGGTCGACCGGGTGCAACCCTGCGGACCTCACCCGGTCGCCCAGCGCGCCGACCAGCCGCCGCAGGTCGCTGGTCGCGCCGGGGTCCGCCGGTGCGTGCGGGGGCACCTCGGGCACCGGCGGCCAGGGACGTCGTCGGGCGGTCACCGCGGCGCTGCCCGCGACCTGCCCGCCGGACACCCGGGCGACCTGGAAGAGCACCGGCGGCGCGGAGCCGGTCCGCAGGTAGGCCCGCCCCGGGCGGTCGACCGGCAGGTGCGCGGCGACGGTGCTGCCCAGGACGTCCCGAGCATCGGTCTCGTCGGTCGTGCGCAGGCAGATCCGCAGGGACGTGTTGGCCCGGATCTCCGGGCTGAGCACGCCCGCGGGGCGCTGGGTGGCCAGCACCAGGTGCACCCCGAGCGACCGGCCGCGCTGCGCGATGCCGACCAGGCCGGTGACGAAGCCGGGGAGCTCTTCGGCCAGGGTCGCGAACTCGTCGACGACGATGACCAGCCGGCTGACCGTGACCGTGTCCGGCAGGTCGGCGAGGTCGCGCGCGCGGTGGTGGGCGAGCAGCCGCTCGCGACGGGTCAGCTCAGCCGACAGCGACCGCAGGGCCCGGGCGGTCGACTGGTGGTCGAGGTCGGTGAGCACGCCGACGGTGTGCGGCAGCGCGGACGCCTCGCCGAAGGCCGCCCCGCCCTTGTAGTCGACCAGCAGGAAGCTGCACCGGTCCGGCGGGTGGTGCAGGGCCAGGCTGGCGACGAGGGTCTGCAGCAACTCGGACTTGCCCGAGCCGGTGGTCCCGGCGACCAGCGCGTGTGGGCCGTCGGAGACCACGTCGATGCCGAGCGGTTCCGGTCCGGTCGACCCCAGGACCGCGAGCAGCCGGTCGCGGTGGCGGCTCCAGGTGCCCACGGCCTCGCCCCCGTCGGACAGTCCCAGTCCGGTGGTGGGCAGGTCGAGCAACCGGGCGCCGGCCGGCAGCGCGCCGGCCGGCGCCGGGACGGTGAGCCCGGCGAGGTCGCGGGCGATGCCGGCGGCGGTGGCCTCGCTCACCGCGTCCAGGACGAACACGCGCTCCTGGTCCAGCCCGGGGGCGCGCAGTGTGCCGCTGGTGCCCGTCTCACCGGTCACCTCCAGCCGCGCGGCTGCCGGCAACGCCAGCGCCGCCTCCGAACCGGCGAGGTCCAGCCGGACCAGCCGGTCGGCCCCGCGGGCGAGGGCCTCGGCCAGGGGCGGCTCCACCGGGCCGTCCAGGACCACCACCGTGCACGGCGCCGCTCCCGCCGTCCCCGCGGGGTCGAGGAGGCGTGCCGGTACCTCGTCACCGGGGAGCGCCACCGTGTGCAGGTGCGGCAGCCACCTCGCCCACGCCCACTCCGCCGCCCGCTCGGGACGGCAGACGAGCACCACGTCCACCTGCGCCGGCGACGCGAGGACGGCGAGCTGGCTGAGCACCGAGCGGGCGATGCCGAGGACCGGTCCGCGGGGCCCCACGATGCCCAGGCCCCCGGTCCCGGTCAGCGGCAGCGGGACGGGCACGTGCTCGGCGACCGCTGCGGTCGAGCTGCCGTCGGGGTCGACCCGGACGACGCCGGTCGGGCCGGTGCCGGTGCCCAACCGGACCGTGAGGCCGTCCGGGTCTGCCGAGCGTGACCACAGCGGGCTGCACCGGCGCCGCGCCGCAGCAGCCAACCTCGCCGGGTCCGGCTGGTCGTCGTCCCGGTCGGTCAGGTCCGCGCCGACGGCGGCGTCGAGCTGGCTGTCGGCGAGCGCCTGGGCGAGGGCGTGGTCGGCCGTGGCGCGGCGGTGGGTGCGGCGGCCGGTGACCCGGTCGGACGCCCAGCCGGCGACCGCGACCAGCGGGCCGAGCAGGGCGAAGAAGAGGAACTGCGGCGCGGACATCAGCCACGCCATCAGCAGGCCGCCCACCGCGGGCAACGCGACGGCCACCCAGCCCAGCCGGCGCCGGGGGCCCCGGGTGGGCGGGCTCGGGAGCCGGACGACCGCGGTCCGCGGCGTGCGGGGCGGCGTGCTGAGCGGCCGGAGCAGCCGCCTCCCTCCTGCGGTGGTCAGCTGCTCGAGGGGCGCGCCGCGCGGACCGGTGAGCCGCAGCGCACTGGAGCCGAGCCGCAGGACGCCCTCGACCGGCCACTCCCGCCCGAGCGGGCCGACCGGTCCGGCCGGCGCCGCACCGTCGGACAGCGTCGTCCCGTTCGACGAACCGAGGTCGGCCACGGTCACCCGGCCGGCCGCCACCGAGACGACGGCGTGACGGCGGGACACGTCCGGATCGGCGATCGGGAGCCCGCACCCGGCGCCGCGACCGAGCACCAGTTGCCCCTGTCCGAGCGGCAGGGTGCGACCGGCGTCGGGCCCGCCGACGACGTGCAGTTCCAGGGCGCCGGACCCGGCGCCGGACGCCTCACGCGGGCCGGGGCGGCCGAGCCCCAGGACGGCGCCGTGGCGCAGCACCGGGCTGGCGAGAGGCGTGTGCGGCGGCAGCTCCACCGACCCGGCCCACAGCCGGACCTCCGGCAGGCCGAGACCGCGGCTCATGGCGTCCAGGACGTCGGCGAGCACCCCGCCCTCCGGCGCCCGGACCTCGACGTCGACGGCCGCGTCGGGGGACCACAGCGTCCAGCTGCGATCGCACACCGGATCGGGGTCGGGACCTCGGGGGGAGGGGACGGGCACGCGGCGATGGTGCCGTGCGGGACGTCCGCACGGGCGCCGCGGACCGGAGCTGTGGACAGCGGGCCGGCCTGTGGACGACGCCTGCGGTCCCGGCGGCGCTGGTCCTAGCGTCCTCCCCGACCGGGAGGTCCCCGGACTAGGAGGAGGAACCATGAGGGTCGAGATCGCCACGCTGGAGACGATGGCCGGGCAGTGCCAGGGCGAGGCGGCGGACACGGCCGCCCGCCATGCCGCGCTGTCCGCCGGCATCAACAGCTCGGTGCTCGAGGGCTGGACCGACAGCCAGGCAGCGGCCCGGTTCAGCGAGCTCTACGAGAAGTGGCGGCTGTCCAGCCAGGGGGTCAGCGAGGCGCTCACCGGCATGGGCCAGCTGCTCACCGGTGTGGCTGCGGCCTACCAGCAGCACGAGGCGGAGATGGCCGCCCGCATCGGCTCCCTGCTCTGAGCCGCCGGGCCGGCGCCCACCACGGCTCGGTCCGGATCAGCCCGTCGCGGCAGTCGGGGCCGGGGCCGGCGTGATCCGCCGGCGCACGCCGCGCAGCCGCTCCCACGGGGCGATCGACAGGATCGCGATGCAGTGCGGGAGGAAGACGATGCCCAGCCCCAGGAAGGTGATCACGTGGAAGCTGAGCAGGAAGAGCACCAGGCCGACGCGCATCCGGTCGGTGCGCACCAGCAGCAGCAGCGGTGCGGCCAGCTCCCCGAAGACCATGGCCCACTGCACGGCGGGGAGCAGGTAGGGCACGTCCAGCGTCCAGTCGGAGAAGACGCTGCCACGGCGGACCACCGCGCGGGCGATGGTCGCCCCGGTCGGCCAGTCCCAGCCGCCGAAGCGGATCTTCGCCCAGGCGGCCAGGAAGTAGGTGAGCATGACCGCGACGAGCACCGCCGCCATGGCGAAACCGGCTGCCTCGGAGGAGCGGCGGTCCCGGAACCGGGCCCGGCCGATCGTCGGCAGGAGGGCGAGGGCGACGAGGAAGGCGATCCGGTCGTGGTCGACCTTCCCGTAGCTCATCGCGATGACCATCCACTCCGCGTAGAGCAGGAAGACGGCCAGCCCGAGCAGCCGGGGAGCCCGGCCGGTGGCAGCTGCGACGGCGGCGACCACCAGCGCCCACTGCACGACCAGCACGACCGTGTGCGTCGGGGTGGGCAGGTGCAGCAGCCGGCCGATGAGCAGCGGGGCGTACCAGTCGGTGGGGACCTCGGCGTGCGCCCGGACCCAGGAGGTGGTCACGAAGACGTCGATCGGGATGAACAGGTAGGCGATGACCCGGAACACGGCGATGCGGGCCAGCGGCACCGGCCGGAACCACCATCGCGGGGTCAGCGGGACGGCCGGCTCGGTCTCCGGGGTGGTGGCCCGGGTCGCCCGCGCCGCAGGCGCCGTTCCGGCCTGCGCAGCGGCGCTCACGGCCCCTCCTCGAGGTCGTACCCGACCAGGACGGTGTCGGAGTACGCGTCGGTCGGCTGCCCGTCGGACAGCTCGAAGCGGCGCTGCACCACCTGCACCTGCACGAGCTCCTCCGCGTCGGGGTGCTTGGTCGCGTAGGAGTCGGCCAGCAGGCCGAGCAGCTCCGGGTGCGCCTCGACCCGGGACAGCTGGCCCTCGAACTCGGCGCGGCGGAGACCGACCTGCCCACCGGACAGCCGGACCTCCTCACCGGCCGCGGTCAGCCCCACCACCCGGGTGGAGACGACGGCGGCGTCCGGGTCGGCGCGCGTGGAGTACATCCGGAACGGGCCGAACGGGAACGAGTCGTCATCGCCCCACACCGCGCCGACGAGCAGCAGGGCCAGCACCAGGGCGGCGCCGGCGAGCCGGGCGGAACGGGCGGCCGGGCTCAGCCGGGCCACCTCGGCCTCGGCCGGCAGGTCGGGGGCGGGCTGGAGCGGCACGAGCTCATCGTAGGATCGGCGCCCGTCCCGACGGGTCACCGTCGCTCCGTGGCGGGCAGCTGCCGTCCCGGTCACCGGGGGAGGGGGTCCCCGCTGTGCCACCCGCGTCGACCGTCGTCCGACGTCGACCAGGCGGAGCAGCCCCGATGCCGTTCGGCGGGCGCGGCTCGCTGCGGCTGGGCATGAGCGTCCCCGACCTCTCACGGCGACACGGTCGACGAGGTCCCGGTCCCCGCGGGCTCCTCCGGCGAGAGCTCCGGTGATGAGCACACCGGTCGACCGGAGTTGATCCGGGCATGAGCCGGGCGGGCACCGGAGCGCGCGACGGGGCGTCCGCCCGCTCAGCGGGGCAGCGCGCTCCAGCCGGACAGTGCCGTCAGCACGCCCGGTGCCATGTCCAAGGCCGCCAGACCGACCGCGTCCACGAACACGACGTCAGCGGCGTCGTCCCCGGCCACGGGCCGCTGCGCAGGGTCCAGCAGCGTGCACGCCCAGTCGGTGACGGTGAAGACGACGCCGTCGCCGTCGATCCGCACCCGGCCCAGCACCCGCTCGGGACGCACCCGCAGCCCGGTCTCCTCCGCGGTCTCCCGGACGACGGCCTCGGCCTCGGTCTCCCCGGCCTCCATCCGTCCGCCGGGCACCGACCACAGCCCGGCGCTGGGCGCGTGCCCCCGCCGGATCAGCAGCAGCCGGCCCTGCGCGTCGTGCACCACGGCACCGACGCACGGCACCTCCGGCTCCGGTCCGCTCACGTCGGGGAGGCTACGACGCGTCCGGCCCGGGCAGCGGACCGGGCACTGCTCCCCCGAGCTTGACGAACACCACCCAGGACAGGACGGTGAGCGGCCATGAGCGTCTCCACGGTGTGCCCGCGCTGCGGCGAGGCGTTGACGGTCACGCCCGGCTCGACCGCCGAGGGCTGGTGCCACCTGCACGCGAGGGTCACCCCGCTGCACCACACCGCCGTCGTCGCGCACGACGCGATCAACGCCGTCACCGCCGACGCGCGGGTGCCCGCCTGGGTGCCGGACCCGATGCCCAGGGGCTGGGCGGTGACCGGTCTGGCCTGGGGTGGTGAACCGGGTGCCCGGGCGATCGTCGTCGCCTGCGCCGGCCCTGCTCCGCTGGGAGGTCCCGCCGAGCTGGTGCTCGTCGCCGAGGAGCCGGGGACCGGGCTGGGCTGCGGGTACGCCGGGCTGCCCGGCGTCGACCCCGGCGACCTGGTCGGCGGCCCCTCGACGGCCGAGATCCGTGCCGCCGGGCAGCGGGCGCCGCTGTGGCTGGTGCCCACCGGCGACGACCGCGCCGCCTACGTGGGGGAGGCCAACGGCGTCTGGCTGTGGCTGGTCACCTGGCCGGCGTCGGCCGCCTGGCTGCTCGCCGAGGACCTGGAACTGCTCGACCTCCGCGACCGGGTCTACCCCGACCTGCCCCTCGGCCCGCCGACCGAACGGCTGCTCCCCGGTCGGTGAGGGCGGATCCGCACCGATCGGGTCCGTTCGCCGAGCACCGGCGTGGCGGCTGGTCGCAGCGGTGAGGCAGCTGTTACCCATGGGGTGCGGCCGATCGGCCGTGACGGCCCGCTGCGCCGTCGGCCCGCCCCGGCTCGTGGTCGGCCGCCCCCGAGGAGAGGAACGCGACCCGTGCTGAAGAAGGTGCTCACCTGGCTGGCCGTCGCGTTCGTGGTCTTCTACGTGATCCAGCGTCCCGACGACGCGGCCGGGATCGTCCGCAGTGCCGGTGCGGCCCTGGGTGACGCAGCGCAGTCGCTGTCCACCTTCGTGGGCTCGCTGGTCTGAGCTCGACCCGTGTCCGGTCCGGCTCCCCGGCGGCCCCGCTGGGGCAAGGACGCCGAGAAGTACCTGCTCTCCGACGAGCCGCCGGTGATCGCGACCCGGCGGCACCCGGCGGTGCTGGTGCGGCCTTTCGCCCGGGGTGTGCCGGCGCTGCTCGTCGGCATCTGGGTGCTTCAGCTGGACCCGACCAACCGGGTCGGGGCCGCCGTCGGGCTGCTGGTGGTCCTCGGCGCACTGGGGTACCTGGGGCTGCACGTCGGTGAGTGGTGGCAACGGCACCTCCTGGTCACCCGCCGCCGGGTGCTGCTGACCTCCGGGGTGATCATCCGGACGGTCGCCGTCATGCCGCTGCGCAGGATCACCGACCTGACCTGGAAGGAGACCTTCTGGGGGCAGGTGCTCGGCTACGGCACCTTCCGCTTCGAGTCCGCCGGCCAGCAGCAGGGGCTGGACGTGATCGCCTACATGCCGCACGCGAACGCGCTGTACAAGCGGCTGTCGGAGCTGATGTTCGGCACCGACTCCACCTCCAACCCGGTGAGCGCCGACGAGGACGCCGACGGGTCGATGGCCGCCGACGACCGGGGGGACGGCGACGCCCCCGAGCAGCGCATGCCCCGTCCGCTGCAGTCCGGGCGGGGGCACGACACCGCGCCCATCCCGCGCACCCGGCCCGGCCGCTCGTCCGTCGAGGACTGAGCGACCTGCGCGGCGGCGGACGCGGTGCGGCAGGCTGACGGCGTGCTCATCGACCTGCACACCCACTCCTCGGTCTCCGACGGGACGGAGACCCCTGCGGCACTGGTCGCCACGGCGGCCGCTGCCGGGCTGGACGTCGTCGCGCTCACCGACCACGACACCACCGGCGGCTGGGCGGCGGCCTGGGCGGCGCGCCCACCCGGGCTGACGATCGTCCCCGGCATGGAGCTGTCCTGCCGCTACTTCCCCAGCGACGAGCCGCCGATCGCCGTCCACCTGCTCGCCTACCTGTTCGACCCGCTGCACCCGGCCTTCGCTGCCGAGCGCGTCCGGCTGCGGGAGGAGCGGCTCAACCGGGGGGAGCGGATCGCCGCCGGCCTCGCCGCCGACGGCTACCCCGTCGACTGGGCCGAGATCGTGGCGCACAGCGACGGCGGGGTGGTCGGGCGGCCGCACATCGCCCGCGCCCTCGTGGACGCCGGCGTGGTCGAGTCGGTCGACCACGCCTTCGCCACGCTGCTGCACCACCGCAGCCCCTACTACGCGAGCAAGGCCGACACCGACGTGCTCGACGGCATCCGCCTCGTGCGCGCCTCGGGTGGCGTGCCGGTGTTCGCCCACGGGCTGGCCACCTCGCGGGGGCGGGTCGTCGGCGACGACGCGATCGCCGCGATGGCCGCCGCCGGGCTGCTCGGCCTCGAGGTCGACCACCCCGACCACACCCCCGACCAGCGGGCGTACCTGCGCGCACTCGCCGACGGGCTGGGGCTGCTGCGCACCGGGTCCAGCGACTACCACGGCACCAACAAGCGCACCCCGATCGCCGCCTGCACCACCGAACCCGACCAGTACGAGCTGCTGCTGGGAGCGGGCACCGGCGTCCCCGTCGTCACCGACTGAGCGCCCGGCGCGGCTCCGGTCCTGTCGGTGCCCCCAGCTAGCGTGGCCACGTGGACAGGGGGCGGCGGTGAGCGCGCAACTGGAGATGCCGGGCATGCCCCGGCGGCTGTTCTCGGCCACCCCGAGCAAGCTGGCCACCTTCGCCGACTGCCCGCGCCGCTACCGGTTCGCCTACCTGACCCGGCCCACCCCGCCGAAGGGGCCGGCCTGGGCGCACAACACCGTCGGCGCGGCGGTGCACGCGGCCCTGCGCTCGTGGTGGGAGCTGCCGCTGGCCAAGCGCAGCCCGGCCGCAGCCCGGCAGCTGCTGTACGGCGTGTGGTCGCGCACCGGGTTCCGCGACGAGGAGCAGGCCGACCGGTGGCGGTCGCGGGCCGCGGGCTGGCTCACCGACTACGTCGGAGAGCTCGACCCCACAGATGAGCCGGTGGGCACCGAGCGCACCGTGGGGGCGACGACCGAGCGCCTCGCGCTGTCCGGCCGCATCGACCGGATCGACCAGCGCGGCGACGAGCTGGTGGTCGTCGACTACAAGACCGGCCGGGTCCCGTCCACCGAGGACGAGGCGCGGGGGTCACCGGCGCTGGCCATCTACGTGCTCGGGGTGCGCCGCACGCTCCGCCGGGCGTGCAGCCGGGTCGAGCTGCACCACCTGCCCTCCCGCACGGTGGCGGTGTTCGAGCACACCGAGAGGTCGCTGGCCAACCACGTCCGCCGGGCCGAGGACATCGCCGCCGACATCGAGACGGCGACCGAGGCGCTCGCCGCGGGGGCGGACCCCGACGTCGCCTTCCCGCCGGTCACCGGCCAGCAGTGCAGCTGGTGCGACTTCCGGCCCAGCTGCCCCGCCGGGCAGGCCGCCGTCCCGGCGCGCGAGACCTGGAGCTTCCTGGCCGAGGAGCCCGCGCCTCCGGAGTGAGGCGGCGCGCTCCTGGACGGCTCGACCCGGAGCGCACCACGCCTCGCAGCCCGGACGACCCCGCCGGCGGCCTGCCCCGCTGAGCCGTCAGCTCGGCCGCGACCACGCGGGGACGTCGGTGTAGCGCTGGGTCAGCACCTCGAGCAGGTGGCCGTCGGGGCCGCGGAAGTACAGCCGTCGTCCGCTGCCGTCGTCGTTGACGGCCCCGACCTCACCGGGCCGGCGACCGGGCGGGTCGGCGGTGTACCGCGTGCCGTCGGCGTCGAAGCGGGCCCGGACCCGGTCGAAGTGGTCGTCGTCGACCAGGAACGCGAGGTGCAGGGGGTCCCCGACGGGTGCGGCGGCGAAGTTCAGCACGAGGTGGTCGTCGAGCTGGACGGAGGAGAAGAAGCCGTTCTCCCACGGCTCGCGCAGTTCGAGCAGGTCGACGAACCAGGCGACAGCGGTGTCCCGGTCGGACACCGGGACGATCATGTGGTGCAGGGTGATGGGCATGGGCTGATGACTCCAGGGGTGGGTGCGGGAGAGGACGTGCAGCGCTCTCCCGAGCCGGCGGCCCACGGGGCCGCCCCGGTGTCACCGGCGGGCCGGGTACCCGACTCGCTCACGGCTCGAGGCCGACCCGGCAGTCATGGCGGGCACGCTAGCGGCCCGGCGGGCGCCGCCGCCAGTCCGCCGGTCAGCCGCCGGTCACGCCCCGCACCGCCAAGGACGCCGCCAGGGAGACCATGACCACGGCGATGACCGCGTCGAGCGCCCGCCAGGCGGTGGGCCGGGCGAAGACCGGTCGCAGCAGCCGGGCGCCGAAGCCCAGCCCGGCGAACCACAGCGCGCTGCCCAGTGCGGCTCCGCCGGCGAACCACCAGCGGCGCTCGCCGTAGGTCCCGGCGAGCGAGCCGAGCAGCACCACGGTGTCCAGGTACACGTGCGGGTTGAGCCAGGTCAGCGCCAGGGCGGTGGTCACCGTCGCCACCAGCCCGGCTCGTCGCCCGGCGGCCTCGGTGACCAGTGCGCCCGGCCGCAGTGCCCGGCGGGCGGCCATCAGCCCGTAGACCAGCAGGAACGCGGCGCCGGCGAGGCAGACGACGGTCAGCACGTCCGGCGCACGGGTCACCAGGGCCCCGGCGCCGGCGGTCCCGGCCGCGATGAGGACGGCGTCGGAGAGCAGGCACACCGCGACCACCGCGGCGACGTGCTCCAGCCGCAGTCCCTGGCGGAGCACGAAGGCGTTCTGCGCGCCGATGGCGACGATGAGGGACAACCCGAGGCCGAGCCCGGCGGCGGCGGCGAGCAGTGCGGGGGTCACGACCTCGACGCTAGGCGGGGATCGGTCATCACTCCAGCTGTCTTTCCTGACGTACCTGAAGCTGCTCTGATGACGGCATGGACCTCGACCTCGCCCAGTTGCGCGCCCTGGACGCGGCCGTCACCGCCGGCACGCTCGACGGTGCCGCGCGCGCGTTGCACCTCACCCCGAGCGCGATCAGCCAGCGGCTGAAGGCGTTGGAGGCCGCCACCGGCCGGGTGCTGCTGGTCCGCAGCAAGCCGGTGCAGGTGACCGGGTCCGGGCAGCCCGTCCTCCGGTTGGCCCGGCAGATCGCGATGTTGACCGCCGACGCGACCCGCGATCTCGAGGTGGAGGACGGCGGCCGCCCGGTCACCGTGCCCATCGCGGTGAACGCGGACTCGATGGCCACCTGGGTGCTCCCCGCGCTGGCACCCCTGGCCGCCGAGCTCGCCTTCGACCTGCATCGGGAGGACCAGGAGCACACCGCCGCGCTGCTCCGCGACGGCCGGGTCATGGCAGCGGTGACCGCCGCGGCCGAGCCCGTGCCCGGCTGCTCGGTCACCCGGCTGGGCGGCATGCGCTACCAGCCGATGGCCTCCCCGGCCTTCCTCGACCGGTGGTTCCCGGACGGGATCACCGCCGAGGCGCTGGCGCGGGCGCCGGTCGTCGTCTTCGACCGCCGGGACGACCTGCAGCACGGCTACCTGCGCCGGCGCGGCGTCGACCCCGTGGCACCACCGCTGCACCACGTGCCGGCGTCGGCAGACCACGTCAGCGCCGTCGCGCTGGGCCTCGGCTGGGGGATGGTCCCGCGGCAGCAGGACCGACCGGCCGAGCTCGTCGGGCTCGACGCGGACGGCGCGGTCGACGTCGTCCTGTACTGGCAGCAGTGGCGGCTCCGCTCGCCGTCCCTGGACCGGGTGGCCGCCGCCGTGCTCGCCGCCGCCCGCCGCGAGCTCGACCAGGCGTGAACAGGTCGCTCGCTAGGCGCTGAGCGGCTCGGCTGCAGCCACGCGCTCGCGCGCGGCCCGGACGATGGGGGACTCGCGCACCCGGGTGGGCACTGCCAGTGCGGCCTGCCGGAACGCCTTGAGCCCCGCCGTCGCCGCCGTGTCGGTGAGCTCGAAGCCGGGCAGGCCGTAGGCCTGGCGGGCCCACCGCGGCAGCGTCGCCGCGCCGAGTGAGGCCAGCGTGCTCCAGGCTGGGCGGGCCGGGGTGAGCAGTTGCACCCAGCCGGGCATCGGCGGCAGCAGCACGAACCGGGACGCCGCCCGCGCGGCCGGGGTCACCGCGAGGTGCGCGCGGATCCCGTCGAAGTAGGCGGCCAGCTCGATGACCGTCGTCGGCACCTCGGTCTCCTCGGCGCCGATGAGCACCGCGGCCACCACCTGCTCGGCGACGTACTGGTCGGCCTCGGCGTCGGTGAGCGGGACGCCGGCCCGCCGGGCGGTGGACAGCAGCGAGTCGACCTCGCAGTTGTGCACCCACAGCAGCAGGTCGGCGTCGTCGACGGAGTACGCCCGCCCGGTGGTCCCCTCGACGGCCGCCTTGTCCCGGTGCATGCCGCGCACCCGGCGCACCACCCGCAGCGCGTCGGCCCGGGTGCCGTAGGTCAGCGTGGCGACGTACTCCGCGGTGCGGGTGAGCCGCGCCCACGGGTCGGTGGTGAAGCCGGTGGAGAACTGGTGCACGCCGTCCATGGCGACCGGGTGCAGGGCCTGGAGGAGCAGCGCGCGGATGCCGCCCACGGAGAAGGCCGGGTCGCTGTGGATTCGCCAGGTGACGCTGTCCGGGCCGAAGAAGCCGAGCAGGTCCTCCTCGGGCGTGAAGTCCTTGATCGAGGGGGTCGGCCTCACCGGACGGCCTCGGCCTGGTCGTCGGCCTGCTCGTCGGAACGGTCGTCGGCCGCGGCAGCACCGGCTCCCGGGTCGGACCAGAACGACAGGAGCACCTCCAGGGTGCGGACCGGGTTCTCGATGGCGGGGGAGTGCACCGCCTGCCGGATGACCTCGTGCCGGGCACCGAGCCGCTGGGCCATGTCGGCCTGGGCGGCGGGGCTCCACGCGTCGTCGGCGATCCCGTGGGCGACCAGCACCGGCACCCCGGTGGCGGCGAGCTCCGCGACCCGGTCGGGCTCGCCGAGCAGCGCATCGGCCATGCCGCGCAGCCCCGCAGCGCTGTTGGCCAGGAAGCGCTCGCGCAGGAACTCACTCGTCGGCGCCGGCACCGCCTGGGCGCGCGGGTCGGTCATCGCCAGCTGCTCGAGGGTGTCGTTGACCAGCTGCACCCCGCCGGCGTCCAGCAGCGGCGCCAGGTGCTCCAGCAGCTCGGCGCGCGGGCCGGTCAGGTAGGCCGGACCGCTGCCCAGCAGCGTGAGCGAGGCGAAGAGCTCGGGCTCGGCCAGCACCGCCGCGCGGGCGACCAGGCCACCGAAGCTGTGCCCGAGCAGGTGCAGCGGGCCGGGGGACTCGGCGCGCAGCTGCCGGGCGACGGTGCGGACGTCGGCGGCGAGCTCGGCGACCGAGTACTCCGCCGGGTCGTCGGGACCGGGCGACTCGTACTGGCCGCGCTGGTCGACCGCGACGGCCCGCAACCCGGCGTCGGCGAGCGGCGCCAGCAGCGGGGCGAAGTCCTCCTTGCTGCCGGTGAAGCCGGCGAGCAGCAGCACCGTGCCGCCGGCGGCGCTGCCGGTGTCCAGGGCTGCCAGCGGGCCGGCGCGGCCGGGGACGGTGACCCGGGTGGCGTCGTGGTCCGCGAGCTGGCGGAGGTCGTCGGGGGCGGTGTGCTCGGAGCCACCAGGCAGGACCATGCCCCGAGTGTGCCCTGCACTTCGGTGGTGCGCCGCCGATTCTCCCCGTCAGCGGTAGCCGAGGACCTCGTCGGCGGTCGCGTAGACGTAGACCGGGCCGACGACGGAGGTCCGGCCACCGACGGGGACGGGGTCGTCGGTGCGGGACCGGCCGACCTCGACCCCGTCGGCCAGCGAGCGCTGCACGAAGGCACCGTCCTCGGGCACGGTGACGGTCTCGCCGGCCTCGTTGGCCGAGGGCAGCCCGACCGCGGGGACGGACCAGCGCTGCAGGCCGGTGGCCTGGTCCAGCGCGTGGACCGTGCCGCGCGCCCAGAGCAGTGCGACGTCGCCGACGCCCGCCTGCTGCAGCGGTTCGCTGCCGGGGTCCTGCCCGGCGGGGAGGGCGGGGAGCGGGAGCTCGGTGAGCAGCGAGCCGTCGGTGGGGGAGAGCACCTGCACCCGGTCGCCGACGACGACGTCGACCAGCCGGTCGACCCCGGCCAGGCGGGCGGTGTCGCCGTCGGTGGCGATGTCCCGGCTCCAGACGGCGTTGCCGCCGAAGGCATCGAAGAGGGACACCTGCAGGGTGTCCGCGCCCGCGCAGCGCTGCAGCACGACCACGCCGGTGCTCCCGACGTCCGCACCCACCAGCCGGCAGCCGGTGGGCGGTGCGTAGCGCCAGCGGGTGTTGTTGCCGGTCGGGTCGAGGGTGACGAGGCCGGTCGGGCTGCTGGCCAGCAGGACCTGGTCGGTGCTGGTCAGGTCGACGTCGGTGCGGTACCGCACGTTGCGGGTCCAGTCGCGCACCCCGGTGGCGGCGGTGAACGCCACCGCCTCGTTGCACCGGCCGGTGGTGCGGAAGACGGCGATGACCACACCGCCCACCGCGGTGGCGTCGCAGAGCTGCGCGTTGCTGCGGCGGTAGTGCCAGGCCTCGGCGCCCGAGGCGGCGTCGACCATGGCCAGCCCGTGCTGGTCGGTGAGCAGCACCCGACCGCCCTCGACCACCCGTCGCGGCGCCGGTCCGGTGGCCGACGACCACGCCTGCACAACCGTCGCCGCCGGCGCCTCGTCCGGGACGGCCACCGCGCTCGCCGTGGTGCTCGAGGTGGCCGCGGCGTCGGAGGTGCGCCACAGCAACACGGCGACGGCGGCCACCACGAGGGTGACCGCCGTCCAGACCCAGACCCGCAGGGGCGGGCGTCGCACCGTCAGCATGCGGAGAGGTTCACATGGCCGGGTTACGCGGCGGACTCGGACCCGCCGCCGTTGCCGCCCCGACCGCCGCGGCGGCGCCGGCGACGCGGCCGGCCGCTGCCGTCCTCACCGGGCTCGCCGCCGGCACCCGCCGGAGCGGGGGTGTCGCCCGCCGGGGCGTCGCTGCCGAGCGCCGCGGCGGCACCTTCGGCGGCGGCGCCGCTGCCCCGGGTGCGCTGCCGCGGCCGGCTCTTGCGCGGGCCGGCCGAGGGCGGCTCCTCCTCGGCGCGGGCGGCGTCCCGGCCGGGGCCGGAGTGGCCACCGCCGGAGTGCCCGCCGGAGTGCCCGCCGGAGTGCCCGCCGCCGGTGCGCTGCCGCTTGCCGGTCTCGCCGAGGTCCTCGAGGGTCTCGGCACCCAGGCCCTCGCGCGTGCGCTGGGAGCGGGGGAGCCGTCCGGTCGCCGTCGTCGGGACGTCGAGGTCGGTGTAGACCCACGGCGAGGTCGAGTACGTCTCCGGCGGGTCGGCGAAGTCCAGGTCCAGCGCCTTGTTGATCAGCTGCCAGCGGGGGATGTCGTCCCAGTCGACCAGGGTGACCGCGACGCCGGTGCTGCCGGCCCGGCCGGTGCGGCCGATCCGGTGCACGTAGGTCTTCTCGTCCTCGGGGCACTGGTAGTTCACGACGTGGCTGACGCCGGTGACGTCGATGCCCCGGGCGGCGACGTCGGTGGCGACCAGGACGTCGACCTTGCCGGCCCGGAACGCGCGCAGCGCCTGCTCGCGGGCGCCCTGGCCGAGGTCACCGTGCACGGCGGCCGCGGCGAACCCGCGCTCGACCAGGTCGTCGGCGACCTTCTGCGCGGTGCGCTTGGTGCGGCAGAAGACCATCACCAGGCCGCGGTCGCGGGACTGCAGCACCCGGGACAGCAACTCGGGCTTGTCCAGGTTGTGCGCCCGGTAGATGAACTGGGTGGTCAGCGGGACCGTCGAGCCCTCGTCGTTGCCGTGCGCCCGGATGTGCGTGGGCTGGGTCATGAACGACCGCGACAGCGTGACGATCGGGCCGGGCATGGTCGCGGAGAACAGCATCGTCTGCCGCTTGTCCGGGACCATCGCCAGGATCCGCTCGATGTCGGGCAGGAAGCCCAGGTCGAGCATCTCGTCGGCCTCGTCGAGGACGAGGACCTTGACCTTGCCCAGGATCAGGTGGCCCTGCTGGGCCAGGTCGAGCAGCCGGCCGGGGGTGCCGACGACGATCTCGACACCTGCCTGCAGCGAGGAGACCTGCGGCTCGAACGCGCGGCCGCCGTAGATGGCCTGCACGCGGATGCTGCGCTTGGCGCCGGCCGCGGCCAGGTCGCGGGAGACCTGCACGCACAGCTCACGGGTCGGGACGACGACCAGCGCCTGCGGGACGCCGTCACCACCCTCGGCCGGCGGGACGACGCGCTGCAGCATCGGGACGCCGAAGCCGAGGGTCTTGCCGGTGCCGGTCCGGGCCTGGCCGATGAGGTCGTGGCCGGCCAGCGCGAGCGGGAGGGTCAGCTCCTGGATGGCGAAGGTGCGGGTGATCCCGACCTCGGCCAGCGCAGCGATGACGTCGGGGTGCACGTCGAAGTCGCTGAACAGCGGGCTGTCGGGGGCGACGGGCGCGCCGCCCAGCTCCTCGACCTGCTGCTCGAGCTCCTCGGGGGCCGGAGCGCCGGTCTCGGCGCGCTCCAGCTCCGGAGCGGCGGGCGTGCTGGTGTCGGTGGGGGTGTTCTCGGTGGAGGTCAGTTCTCTCGCCTCGGTCTGGTGGGGGACCGGGCCGCGTCGCCGGTGCCCGAGCCGTTCCAGCTCAGGCGTTGCCCGTCGCGCTTCTCCGGTCCCGGGGTCGGTTCCGGGATGTTCGATCCAAGCGCCGACGCGGCCAGCAGACCGGGCGTCGAGTGCAGACTGCCCGGGAGACGGCCCTCGGAGGGCCGGTCTCGAGGAGATCCAGCGGTCATCAGCGCACAGGGGATTGCTCTCGGTGAACGAACCTAGCGGCTCGCCGATTCCATCCTAACCTGGGCAGCCCGCTAGCCTCGCTCAGCCGCCCCGTGACACGGGCCGTGGACGCAGCGGTCCGCGGCCGCGGGGCGGAGGGCACCAGAGGGGGAGCACGTGACCGCGGTCGACGAGGGAACTGGACACGAGGCGGTCATCGACCTGCTGGGGGTGCTCGCCTACGCCGAGCTGACGGCCTTCGACCGGTTGGCCGAGGACGCCCGGCTGGCACCGACCCTGGACGGCCGGGCCGCGCTCGCCCGCATGGCGGCCGCCGAGATCGCCCACCACGAACGGCTCTCCGCACGGCTGCGCGAACTCGGCGCCGACGTCTCCGCGGCGATGACCCCGTTCGTCGCCGCCCTCGACGCCTTCCACGACGGCACCCGGGCGAGCACCTGGCTGGAGGGGCTGGTCAAGGCCTACGTGGGTGACGGGCTGGCTGCCGACTTCTACCGCGAGGTCGCGGCCTTCCTCCCGCAGCCGGACCGGGCGCTGGTGGAGGAGGTGCTCGCCGACACCGGGCACGCCGACTTCGCCCTCCGCGAGGTTCGCGCCGCCATCGCCGCCGACCCCAAGGTCGCCGGCCGGCTCGCGCTGTGGGCGCGCAGGCTGGTCGGGGAGGCGCTCACCCAGTCCCAGGCGGTCATCGCCGAGCACGACGAGCTCGCCGAGCTGATCATCGCCGGCACCGGGGACCTGGCCGGGGTGGGCGAGCTGCTCGGTCGGATCACCGCCGCGCACAGCGAGCGGATGAAGGCGCTGGGGCTCAATCCGTGACTGTGCTCATCGCGACCCTCCGGGCCGCACCGCGGCCAGGAGCCGTCCCGGCAGCGTTGAGCCGCTGAGCTTCGCCGTTCGGGGAGCCTCCGGCCCCCGCGAACGGCGAAGACCCGCCGTTCCCCACAGCGTGCTCGGGTGACTGGTCGTCCCCCAGTACCGAGAGCGACGGTCCCCCAGTCCCGGGAACGACGACAGGGCGCCTCCGCGGTGCGGGGGGCGCCCTGTCGTCGTGTCCTGGTCTCAGCCGGCGATGAAGCCCACGCGCCGTGAGTCGGCCTCGGCGATCTCGACGTAGGCGATCCGGTCGGTCGGGACGACGATGCGGCGGCCGCGCTCGTCGACCAGCGTGAGCAGGCCGTCCTTCGACCCGGTCATGGCCTTGGACACCTCGGCTGCGATCTCGTCCGGGGTCTTGGGGCTGTCGATGACCAGCTCACGGGGGGAGTGTTGGACACCGATCTTTACTTCCACGCGGGGATGCCTCCTCAGGTCGGACTGCCGAGCACCCACGCTAGTCCAGCCCCGCTGACCGGAGCCGGTCCAGCAGGTGCGCCGACAGCGAACGGGCCCGTCAGTCGGCGTCGTCGCGGCGCGGGAAGCCGGACATGCCGCGCCAGGCGAGCGAGGACAGCAGCGCCACCGCCTCGTCCCGGGACACCGTGCCCTTGCTCGCCAGCCACCAGCGGGCACTGGTCTCCGCCAGCCCGGTCATCCCGGCCGACAGCAGCAGCGCCCGCTCCGGGTCCGCGCCGGTCTCCACCGCGATCACCTCGGCGATCGCCTCGATGCAGGCCCGGGCGCCGCGGTCGGCGAGCCGCCGGACGTCGGGGTCGTTGCGCAGGTCGGACTCGAAGACCAGTCGGAAGGCCTCACCGTCGGCGTCGATGAAGTCGAAGTAGGCACCGACCGCGCCGTCGACCCGGGTCCGGTTGTCCTCGGTGCCGTCCATCGCCTGGCGAACCCGGTCGGTGAGCTCGTCGACCTGCTGCTCGAGCAGCGCCAGGTAGAGCTCCCGCTTGCCCGGGAAGTGCTGGTAGAGCACCGGCTTGCTGACCCCGGCCCGGACGGCGATGTCGTCCATCGCCGCGGCGTGGAAACCCTGCGCGACGAAGACGTCCTGCGCGGCGCGCAACAGCTGGACGCGTCGCGCGCCCCGTGGCAGGCGGGAGGTCCGGCGGGTGACCGGAGGCACGGGTACGGGGCGGCTGGGGTGCATGACGTCGTGATCTTAGCGGCGTGGCACGGCGGGGGCACCGGGCCGAGCGGTCATCACGGAGCGGTGTTCTACCGTCGGGTAGGTGACCGACGCCCGGCTGTCCGACGCCCTCCTGCCCCGACCTGGTGCGCTGATCCCGCCCTGGCCGGGGGCGATGGTGCCGGTCACCGGCGGCGAGGTCTTCGTCCGGCACACCCCGTGGCGCGGCCCGGAGGCCCACGACGGCGACCCGGCCGACGCGCCCCACGAGCGAGCCCTGTACGTGCACGGTCTGGGCGGTGCCTCCACCAACTGGACCGACCTCGCCGCGCTGTTGGCCGTCCGCTTCGACGGCTACGCGCTGGACCTCCCCGGCTTCGGTCGGTCCGCCCCGCCGCCGCGGTACTCGATCCACCGCCACGTGCAGGCCGTCGTCGACGTGCTCGAGTGGGTCGTCGCGCAGCCCGGCCCCGGTCAGGGCGTCCCGGTGCACCTGGTCGGCAACTCGCTCGGCGGCCTGGTGAGCGTGTGGGTGGCGGCCCGCCGTCCCGACCTCGTCGCCACGCTCACGCTGATCTCCGCGGCGATGCCGGTCTACCGCGTGCCGGCCGCCTTCGACCGGGCGATCGCGCTCGTGCTGCTCCCCGGCGTCCCGGCGCTGGCCGAGCGACGGCTGGCCGGGGCGAGCCCCGAGCAGCGGGTCCGTGGGCTGCTGCAGATGTGCTTCGGCGACCCGTCGCGGGTGCCGCGGGAGCGGGTCGAGGAGGCGGTCCAGGAGATGCGCGACCGGGACGAGCAGCCCTGGGCCGGTCAGGCGCTGACCCGCAGCCTGCGCGGGCTGATGACCTCCTACCTGCGGGTCGGCCGGGCGAACGCCTGGCGGATGGCCCGCTCGGTGAAGGTGCCGTCGCTGGTCGTGTGGGGTGACCGGGACCGGCTGGTCGACCCGGCGCTCGCCCCGCGGCTGGCCGCCGTCCTCCCCGACTCCCGGCTGCAGGTGCAGGAGGGCATCGGCCACCTGGCGATGCTGGAGGCGCCGGAACCGACCGCGCGGGCCGTGCTGGCCCTGGCCGAGGACGCCGCCGCCACGGTCGCGGAGGTCCCCGCCGGACAGGTGTGACGGGGCGGTCCGACACGCGGCCGGGTCCCGCTGCGGTCAGCCACTGGACCGGCCACCCGTGAGAACCTGGCCCGCGTGACGAGCCCCGGGTCCCGCGCGCCGCGCGAGGCCGGGCGCCCCGACGTCCCCGGTGCCGGCCCGC
The DNA here is from genome assembly GCF_005930475.1 of Modestobacter altitudinis. GTDB lineage: Bacteria > Actinomycetota > Actinomycetes > Mycobacteriales > Geodermatophilaceae > Modestobacter > Modestobacter altitudinis. The sequence goes on along the minus strand of NZ_SJEW01000024.1, from coordinate 20,675 downwards.
GGCAGCGGCCCGTCCCGGGGCCGCGGCGGGCCGACCCCCGGCTGACCCGGTCCGCGCTGCTGCGCCGTCCTCCTGCGGGCCCGTTGGTGGCCCGTCGCGGGCCGGTCCCCGGGCCGGCGCACCGGACAGCCCCGCTGGGCGGGTGGTTCCGCCGCTTCGTGCGACGGCACGGCTGGCGGGCGTACGCCATCCCGGTGCTCGCCGTCGCGACCGTGCTCACCCTGGTCGACGTCGTCACCGGCGGCGGGACGACGGCAGCCACCCAGTCCAGCGCGCTGGACGCGCCGGTCAGCACCGCGCCGAGCACGCCGACCACCCCGTCGGCCCCGGCCGAGGGCGAGGGGGCGCCGTCCGAGACGGCGGCCGGGACCGCAGCGGTCAGCTTCATCGAGCAGGGCGCCGGCACGCTCGGCATCGTCGACGGCACCTCTGCGACCTACGGCACCGGACCGCTCGAGCGGTTCGTCGTCGAGGTGGAGGACGGCATCGGGGTCGACGGCAGCCAGTTCGCCGCAGCCGTCGAGGCCACCCTCGGTGACCCGCGCTCCTGGGGCAGCGGCGGGCAGATGTCCTTCCAGCGGGTCGGTGCCGCCGAGGCCGCGGCCGGCGACTACGACTTCCGGGTCAGCCTGGTCAGCCCCGGCAGCATGGAGACCTGGTGCCCGGGCGTCGGCACCGGCGGGTACACCTCCTGCCGGTACGGCGAGCGCGCGGTCATCAACCTCGCCCGCTGGGAGACCGCCGTCCCCGACTACGCCGGGGACATCGCGACCTACCGGCAGTACGTGGTCAACCACGAGGTGGGCCACGCCCTCGGCCACGGCCACGAGCAGTGCGGCGGCGCCGGCCAGCTGGCCCCGGTCATGGAGCAGCAGACCCTCGGCCTGCAGGGCTGCCTCAAGAACGCCTGGCCGTATCCCTGACCCCGAGATCTGCGATCTCGTGGCCGTGGGGAGCGGGAGGCCAGGAGATCGCAGAACGGGTGCGCGGATGGTGCGCGGGCGGCGGGATTACCCCCGCATGCCAGGCTGTTGCGCAGACCAGGACCCCGGCCTCTGGAGCCGGTCAGCCCTGATGCCTGTGAGGAGAGCTCCGTGTCGTTGCCACCCCTGGTGGAGCCCGCCGACGACCTGTCGATCGACGAGGTCCGCCGCTACAGCCGCCACCTGATCATCCCCGACGTCGGGATGGACGGGCAGAAGCGGCTCAAGAACGCCAAGGTGCTGGCCGTCGGTGCCGGTGGCCTCGGTTCGCCCGTGCTGATGTACCTGGCCGCGGCCGGCGTCGGCACGCTGGGCATCGTCGAGTTCGACACCGTCGACGAGTCCAACCTGCAGCGCCAGATCATCCACGGGCAGTCCGACGTCGGCCGGTCCAAGGCCGAGAGCGCGCGGGACTCCATCAAGGAGATCAACCCCTACGTCGACGTCCGGCTGCACGAGACGCGGCTGGACAGCGAGAACGTGCTGGAGATCTTCGCCGACTACGACCTCATCGTCGACGGCACGGACAACTTCGCCACCCGCTACCTGGTCAACGACGCGGCTGTCCTGCTGGGCAAGCCGTACGTGTGGGGGTCGATCTACCGCTTCGACGGCCAGGTCTCGGTCTTCTGGAACGAGCACGGTCCCAACTACCGCGATCTCTACCCGGTCCCGCCGCCGCCCGGCATGGTGCCCTCGTGCGCCGAGGGCGGTGTCCTGGGCGTGCTCTGCGCGACCATCGGCGCCATCCAGGCCACCGAGGCGGTCAAGCTCATCACCGGCATCGGTGACACGCTGCTCGGCCGGCTCATGGTCTACGACGCCCTGGAGATGACCTTCCGCACGATCAAGGTGCGCAAGGACCCCGAGGGTGAGCCGATCACCGGCCTCATCGACTACGAGGCGTTCTGCGGTGTCGTCTCCGACGAGGCCCAGCAGGCCGCCGCGGGCTCGACGATCACCGTCGACGAGCTCAAGGACATGATGGACGCCGGCAAGGACTTCGAGCTGATCGACGTCCGGGAGCCCAACGAGTACGAGATCGTGTCCATCCCGGGCGCCAAGCTGATCCCCAAGGACGAGATCCTGTCCGGCCGGGCGCTGTCGCAGCTGCCCAACGACAAGCCGATCGTGCTGCACTGCAAGACCGGCGTCCGCTCCGCCGAGGCGCTGGCCGCGGTGAAGAACGCCGGCTTCAAGGACGCCGTGCACGTCCAGGGCGGCGTCACCGCCTGGGCGACGCGCATCGACAAGGCGCTCCCGACGTACTAGGAGGACCTCGTCCCTCCCCATGACACGCTTCGCGCGCCGCGGGTCCCTGGGACGAGGCCGATCACCCGGGCCCTGGCACGCCACTGCGTGTGCCAGGGCCCGGCTGCGTTCTACTGATCACATGTCCGAGCCCTTGCCCACCGACCTCCTGATGCTGTTCCAGCGGGCCCAGGCGCAGTTCACCGACCGGGTGGACGCCGTCGGTCCGGGGAGGTGGGACGCCCAGGCGCTGCCCGGGTGGAGCGTCGCCGACCTCGTCGCGCACCTGACCAACGAGCAGCTGTGGGTACCGCCGCTGCTGGCGGGCGAGGAGCCCGACGACGTCGCCGGGCGGGTCCCCACCGACACCGACGAGCTGCTGGGCGACGACCCGCTCACGGCCTGGGAGACCGCTGCCGACGACGCGCTCACCGCGTGGGCGGCGCCCGGCGCGCTCGACCGGACCGTGCACCTGCCCGACAGGAGCGCCCCGGCGCTGGAGCACCTGGTCGAGATGACCGCCGACCTGACCGTGCACGCCTGGGACCTGGCCCACGCCGTCGGCGGGGTCACCTCGCTGGACGCCGAGCTGGTCGCCGCGGCACTCCGGTACGCCGAGGAGCGCCTCGGGGACGACGGCGTGCCCGGCGCGATCGACGCCCCGGTCGAGGTCCCGCCCGGCGCTGACCTGCAGACCCGTCTGCTGGCCCGGTTCGGCCGACGCGCCTGAGCAGCCCGGACGCGCCGACCGGGGCCGGGCGCCACTCGTCGGCTCCCCGCCCTAGGCTCCTGCCGACACAGCCGGAGCCGGAGGTCGCACGATGAGCCAGCCACCCCCAGGGCCGCCCCCGTACGGGCCGGACGGACGGCCCCCGTCGGGGGACCAGTCCCCGGGCGGTGGCTGGGGTCAGCAGCCCGGTCAGGGCTGGGGGCCGACTTCGCCCCCGCAACCGAGCCATGGCTGGGGGCCGCCCCCGCAGCCGGGTCAGGGATGGGGTCCGCCGCCGCAGCCGGGTCCGCCTTCTCCCGGCGGGTACGGCCCGCCGCCCGGTGCCTGGAACCCGCCCGGCAGCCCGGGCTACGGCGAGCAGCCCACCCGGGTCGGTGGCTTCGGCATCCCCGGCCAGCCGCCCTACGCCGCTGGGCCAGGAGGGCCCGCCGGCCCCGGCTGGGGCGCTCCCGGAGGCCCCGGGGCGCCGGGCGGTGGCGGCCGGAGCAGGAACGTGGTGATCGGCCTGGTGTCCGGGCTGGTGCTCCTCATCGTCGTCGCGGTGGTCCTCGTGGTCACCCTCGGCGGTGGGGACGACGACGACACGGTCGCCGCTGGCTCGAGCAGCTCGGACTCCAGCGCGCCCGCCACGACGGCCAGCCCGTCGTCGAGTCCGTCGCCCGGCCCGGCCACCCCGTCGCCCTCGGGTGGGTTCACCGCGGCGCCGTCGGGTGGCGCGGACGTGACCGGCTTCGTCGGGCAGCTGCCGGTGGACTTCGACGACTGCGCGGACGCCCCGCTCGCCGGTGACGGGGACGTGGCGGCCGCGGCCTGCGGCTCGGCGCTCACCCAGCCGGGCCCGGAGGCTGCGGCGTTCTACCTCTACCCGGACCAGGTCACGCTGGACTCGGTGTTCTCCGCCGACGTCACCGAGGAGGGGCTGGCCGAGTTCGCCGTCGAGGACGACTGCTCGACGGGCACCGGCTACGGCGAGTGGACCTACTCCGGCGGCGAGCACGGCGGGCAGGTCGCCTGCCAGATCGCCGGCGACGGCTACGTCGTGGTCGCCTGGACCGACGACGAGCACCTCACCGAGGGCGTGGTCCGGGCTCCGGGCACCACCCAGGCCGAGGTCAGTGCGCTGTACGACTGGTGGACGGCCAACAGCGAGTACCAGGGCTGACCGGCGGAGTCCCCGAGGTGCGCGCCCCCGGCCCGGCCGACCGGTCCGCCGACGACGTCGACGAGGCGGTCTTCGACGTCGTCGAGGCGATCCCGCCGGGCCGGGTGAGCACCTACGGGGCGATCGGCCGGATCGTCGGCGTCGGCCCCCGACGGGTCGCCCGCGCGCTGTCCGGCGGGGGCGCTGCCGTGCCCTGGCACCGTGTCCTGCGGGCCGACGGCACCGCCGCGGAGCCGGTCCGGGTCCGGCAGCTGGAGCTGCTGGCCGGCGAGGGCGTGCCGCTGCGCGGCTCCCGGGTCGACCTGGCCGCGGTCGGCTGGCCCGACGAGGACTGAAGGAGGGCCCCGCCCGCCCTCCGTTGGCGAACTCGCGAGGGGACCCGGGACGGGGTCACCAGAACCGTCGTACCCCCGTGGTCTCATCGAGGGGTGCGGGGGGAGACAGCAAGCGGGACAGCGATCGCCACGGCGAGCCACCGGACACCGGTCTACCGGCTGGTGCAGCCGGAGCCTGCCCCGCTGGTCCGGCCTCGGCTGGACCCCACCCAGCAGGCGGTCGTCGACCACCGCGGCGGTCCGCTGCTCGTGCTGGCCGGGCCGGGTACCGGGAAGACGACCACGATCGTCGAGGCCGTGGCCACCAGGATCGAGGCGGGTGCCGACCCGGAGCGGCTGCTGGTGCTCACCTTCAGCCGCAAGGCCGCCGTGGAGCTGCGCACCCGGATCACCGCCCGGGTCGCCCGCACCATCCGGGAGCCGGTCGCGCGGACCTTCCACTCCTACGCCTACGGGGTGCTCCGCCGGGCCGCCGTGCTGCGCGGCGAGCCCGTCCCGCGGTTGCTCACCAGCGCCGAGCAGGACGCCGTGGTCGCCGACCTGCTGCGGGGCGACGCCGACCTCGAGGGCGTGGTCCGCTGGCCGGAGGAGCTGACCGAGGCGCTGGCCATGTCCGGCTTCCGCGACGAGCTCCGCGACCTCCTGCTCCGCGCCACCGAGCGGGGGATCGACGCCCACCGGCTCGCCGCGTGGGGCCGCGAGCGGGACCTGCCGCACTGGGTGGCGGCCGCCGACTTCCTCCGCCAGTACCAGGACGTGTCCTACTTCGCCACGGTCGCCCGCGGCGGCGCGAGCGGCTACGACCCCGCCGAGCTGGTCCGCACCGCCATCGACGAGCTGCGGGCCGACCCGGAGCTGCTGCGCGCCGAGCGCGACCGGGCGAGCTGGCTGTTCGTCGACGAGTACCAGGACACCGACCCCGCTCAGGTGGAGCTGGTCGAGCTGCTGGCCGGCGGCGGTGGGGACCTCGTCGTCGTCGGCGACCCGGACCAGGCGATCTACGCGTTCCGGGGCGCCGAGCCGCGCGGGATCATCGAGTTCCCGTCCCGGTTCCTGCACCGCGACGGCCGTCCCGCCGACCGGCTCTCCCTCGGGGTCTGCCGCCGCTCCGGCGCCGAGCTGCTGGCGGTGAGCCGCCGGGTCGCCGAGGGGCTCCCCGGGCCGTGGGAGCACCGCCGGCTCGTGCCCGGCGAGGGCATCGAGCCCGGCTCGGCGGAGGTGCACGTCTTCGACGCACCGGCGATGGAGGCGGCCTTCATCGCCGACACCATGCGCCGGGCGCACCTGCTCGACGACGTCCCGTGGTCGCAGATGGCGGTCGTGGTCCGGTCCGCGACCACCGGTCTCGGGCCGGTGCGCCGGGCGCTCACCCAGGCGGGGGTGCCGGTGGCGGTGTCCGCGGACGACATCGCGCTGGCCGGTCAGCCCGCGGTGCAGCCACTGCTGGCCGCGCTGGGCGCGCTGCTCCCACTGCGGCACGCCCAGGCCGGGCCGGTCTCCGCGCGTGACCCCGCTGCGTCGGAGGCCGAGGCGGGCCTCGACGAGCCCGGCGCGGAGGCACTGCTGGCCTCTCCGCTCGGCGGTGCGACCGTGCTCGACCTGCGCCGGTTGCGCCGCGCCGCCCGTCGGGCGATGGCCGTCCGCGGGGAGGACGCCGCGGTCCGGAACGCACCGCTGGCCACCGTGCTGGCCGACGCCACGCTGCTCGACGCGCTGCCCGAGCACCTGGCCCGGCCCGCGACGCGGGTGGCCCGGGTGCTGTCGGCGGGGCGGCTGGCGCTGGCCGGCGACGGCAGCGCCGAGGACGTGCTGTGGGCGATGTGGCAGGCCAGCGGGCTGGCGAACCGGTGGGCGCGGGCGAGCGCGGCGGGTGGGCCCCCCGGCGCCGTAGCCGACCGTGACCTCGATGCCGTCGTGGCGTTGTTCGACGCCGCGGCCGGTTTCGTCGACCGGCTCCCGCTCGCCGGCGTCGCCGCCTTCGTCGAGCACCTCCGCGCGCAGGTCCTGCCCGGGGACAGCGGGGCGGCCCGGGCACCGGCGGGCGAGTCGGTGCGGCTGCTCACCGCGCACGCGGCCAAGGGCCTGGAGTGGGACCTGGTCTGCGTCGCCGGCGTGCAGGAGGGGGTGTGGCCCGACCTGCGCAACCGGGCCAGCCTGCTGGGTGCCGAGGACCTCGTGGACGCCGCCGGCGGCACCGACCCGGCCACCCTTGACCGGCGCACGCTGGCGCTCGCCGAGGAGCGGCGGCTGTTCTACGTCGCCTGCACGCGGGCCCGCCGCCGGCTGCTGGTGTCGGCCGTCGACGGTGCGCTGGAGGGTGGCGACGCAGGAGCCACCGCGTCCCGGTTCCTCGACCTGGTCGTCCCGCCGCCGGCCGAGACCGACGGGGTCCGGCCGCACACGCCGCTGCCCCGCCAGCTCACGCTGCCCGCGCTCGTCGCCGAACTGCGCCGCCACCTCACCGACCCGCACACCGACCCGGCACGCCGGTCGAGCGCCGCGGCGGTGCTCCGCCGGCTCGCCCAGGAGCGGGTGCCCGGTGCCGACCCGTCCAGCTGGTGGGGGCTGGCGCCGCTGTCCGACGACGCGCCGCTGGTGGACCCGGCCGAGGTGGTGCCGGTCCGTCCCTCCGCCATCGACACCTTCCAGCGCTGCCCGCTCCGGTGGGTGCTGGGCGCGGTCGGTGCGGAGGCGGCTCCGGAGGCCACCCGCACGGTCGGGTCGGCGGTGCACGACGTCGCCCAGCAGGTCGCCGAGGGCCTGCCGCCCGCCGACGCGGCCGCGGTCCTCGACGCCGAGCTCGACGGTCTGGACCTCGGGCCCGGGTGGTTCGACCAGCGGCAGCGGGAGCGCGCCCAGGAGATGCTGACCAAGTTCCTCGCCTGGCACTCCCGCGCCGCACGCGAGCTCGTCGCTGCGGAGGAGGACTTCGACGTCGTCGTCGGTCGCGCCCGGTTGCGCGGCCAGGTCGACCGGCTGGAGCGGGACGGCGAGGGGCGACTGGTCGTCGTGGACCTCAAGACCGGCAAGACGCCACCGCGCACCGTCGAGGAGCACGGCCAGCTCGCCGCATACCAGCTGGCGGTCACCGAGGGCGCCTTCGCCGACCACGGCCGGGCCACCGGCGGTGCGGCGCTGCTGCAGGTCGGCGGGTCGCAGAAGGCCGCCAAGGAGCACGTGCAGGCACCGCTGCCCGCCGACGTCGACCCCCGGCAGACCTGGGCCGGCGAGCTCATCGCCGAGGTCGGTGCGGGGATGGGGGCCGGTGAGTTCGCCGTCCGCACCGACACCGACTGCGAGCGGTGCGCGTTCCGCAGGAGCTGCCCGATGCAGGAGTCCGGCCGGCAGGTGACCCGATGACGCCCCGCCCGGTCACCGACCAGCAGCTGTCCTTCGACCTCCCGGGCATGGTGCCGGTGGTGGCACCCGAGCCGCCGCGGCTGCTGACGCCGGCCGAGGTCGCGGCCCGCAGCGGTGTCGGCCACGCGCCCTCACCGGAGCAGGCAGGCGTGGTCGCGGCGCCCGTCGACCGGCCGCTGGTCGTGGTGGCCGGTGCCGGGTCGGGCAAGACCGAGACGATGGCCGCCCGGGTGGCCTGGCTGGTGGCCAACCAGCTCGTCGCCCCCGAGGCGGTCCTCGGGCTCACCTTCACCCGCAAGGCCGCCAGCGAGCTCAACGCCCGGGTGCGACTGCGGCTCGGCGCGCTGGCCGACCACCCCGACACCGACCCCGCGCTGCGCGAGCGCCTGGCGGTGGCGGCGCCGACGGTGGCGACCTACCACGGCTACGCAGCCAGCATCGTGGCCGAGCACGGTCTCCGGATCGGGGTGGAGCCTGGCTCCGGCGTGCTGGGCCCGGCGATGTGCTGGGGCCAGGCGGCCACCGCCGTGGCCGGGCACACCGGCGACATGAGCGACGTCGCGCTCGGGCTGGTCACCACCACCGAGGACGTGCTGCAGCTCGCCGCCGAGCTCGGCGAGCACGACATCACCCCGGCAGCGCTGCGGGCGTGGACGGCGCGGTTCGAGGCCCAGGTCAGCGGCTATCCGGACGCCCCTCGCAAGAAGGGGGTCTACAAGGACGTCTCGGAGATGCTCAAGCGGCAACGGGCCCGGGTGGCGCTGCTGCCCATGGTGGAGGCGTTCGAGGCGCGCAAGCGCGCGGTCGGCGCGATCGACTACGCCGACCAGGTGTCCCTCGCCGCCCGGGTCGCGGTCACCTCGGCCGAGGTGGGCCGGCGGGAGCGGGCCCGCTGGCGTGTGGTGCTGCTGGACGAGTACCAGGACACCAGCGTCGGCCAGCTGCGGATGCTCGAGGCGCTCTTCGGCGGTCCCGGTGGGCACCCGGTGCTCGCCGTCGGCGACCCGCGGCAGTCCATCTACGGCTGGCGCGGTGCCTCCGCCGGCACCATCGAGCGCTTCGACCGCACCTTCCCCGGCACGCCCGACCGCCGGGCGGAGCGGCTCAGCCTGTCCACCAGCTGGCGCAACGACCGCGCGGTGCTCGCCGTGGCCAACGCGGTGGCCGGCGCCCTGCCCGAGCCCGAGCAGCCGCTGCCGGACCTGCAGCCCTCGCCGGTGGCCGGCAACGGCGCGGTCCACTGCGGGCTGTACGAGACGGTCGCGGCGGAGACCGAGGCGCTGGCCGACCGGCTGGAGCAGGCCTGGAAGGGGACCGGCGACGGCGCTGGGCGCCCCACCATCGCGGTGCTCGCCCGCCGCCGCGCCCAGCTGCCCGGCATCGCCGCTGCCCTGCGCGCCCGCGGCCTGCCGGTCGAGGTCGTCGGCCTCGGTGGGCTGCTCGACGTGCCCGAGGTGTCCGACGTGGTCGCCACCCTGCGGGTGCTGGTCGACCCCAGCGCCGGTGATGCGCTCGGCCGGCTGCTCACCGGCGCACGCTGGCGGCTGGGGCCGCGCGACCTCGCCGCGCTGGAGTCGCGGTCGCGGGCGCTGGTCCGGGAGCGGAGCACGGCCGCGCCGGCCGACGACGCCACCCCGCCGGAGGCCGGTGCGCCCGCCGGCCCGACCCCGCCCCGCGAGCGCGGCAGCATCGTCGAGGCGCTCGACGACCTGGGGCGCCCGGAGGCGTTCTCGGCCGAGGGGCACCGCCGGCTGCGGCGGCTGGCCAACGAGCTCTCCGCGCTGCGTTCCCGGCTCGGGGAGCCGCTGCCGGACCTCGTCGACGAGGTGGTGCGCACGCTGGGCCTGGAGACCGAGCTGGCCAGCCACCCCGACGCCACCCCCGGTGGTGCGCGCACCCACCTGGACGCGCTGCACGAGGTGGCCGCCGAGTTCGCCGAGCTCGCCGAGCTGCCGTCGCTGCCGGCCTTCCTCGGCTACCTCGCCGACGCGGAGGTGCGTGAGCGCGGCCTGGAGCCCGGTGAGGTGGCGGTCAACCTCGAGGCGGTCCAGCTGCTCACCGGTCACTCGGCGAAGGGGCTGGAGTGGGACGTGGTGGCCGTCCCGGGCATGACCGTCGGTCAGTTCCCGGCCAAGGGCGACGCGTCCGACTCCTGGATCCGCGACCCCGGCGCCGTCCCGGTCGACCTGCGCGCGACCGACCGCGCCGAGCTGCCCCGGCTGCAGCTGCCGGTGCCCGGCTCCGGCGACCAGGCCGCCGTCCGCGACGCGCTGGACGACTACGTCGCCGAGTGGAAGGACTTCGGTCTCGCCGAGGAGGTGCGGCTCGGCTACGTGGCGGTCACCCGTGCCAAGCACCTGCTGCTCTGCTCGGGCAGCTGGTGGCGCGACGGCAAGACCGCCTGCGGGCCGTCGTCCCTGCTGCTCGCCGTCCAGGCCGCGTGCGAGGCCGGGGCCGGTGTCGTCGACGCCTGGGCGCCGCCGCCGGAGGAGGACGCGGAGAACCCGGCGCTGGCGGAGTGGCCGGTCGGCAGCTGGCCGACCGACCCCCTCTCGTCCGGCCGCCGTCGCTCGCTCACCGCGGCCGCCGAGCTGCTCGCCGCCACCGAGCCGCACCCGCTGACCGCCGACGCCCTCGGTGCCACCGACGATCCGCTGGTCGCCGACTGGCTGCGGGACGCCGACCTGCTGCTGCGCGAGCGGGCCGAGCACTCCCGGGGCGTCGTCGACGTGCCGCTGCCCGCGCACCTGTCGGTGTCCTCGCTCGTGGCGCTGCGCCGCGACCCCGCCGAGCTGGCCCGCCGGCTCCGCCGGCCGATGCCGGCCGCGCCGGCGCCGCTGGCCCGCCGGGGCACCAAGTTCCACGCCTGGCTGGAGGAGCGGTTCGGCACCTCACGGCTGATCGACCTCGACGAGCTGCCCGGCAGCGGGGACGCCGGCGCGGCACCGGACGCCGCACTGGAGTCGCTGCAGCAGGCGTTCCTGCGCAGCGAGTGGGCCGACCGACAGCCGGTCGACGTGGAGGCGCCGTTCGAGACGCCGCTGGGTCCGCTGACCCTCCGTGGGCGGATCGACGCCGTCTACGCGACCCCCGACGGCGGGTACGAGGTGATCGACTGGAAGACCGGCCCGGTGCCGAGCCCCGCGGAGCTCACCGCCGCCGCCGTCCAGCTGGCCGCCTACCGGATCGGCTGGTCCCGGTTGACCGGGGCGCCGGTGGAGCGGGTCAGTGCGGGCTTCCACCACGTCGGCGCCGGGGTGACCCTGCGCCCGGTCGACCTGCTCGACGAGGCCGGTCTGCTGGCCCTCGTGCGCGGGACCGAGGGGTGACCCCACTGCCCGCGCCCGGCCCCGGTGCCCTGCTCAGCCGGTGGACATCGAGGACATCCCGCTGCCGGGGACGGTGAGCGCGGGGATGGCCGCAGGAGCCACCCACAGCAGGACGCCCAGCACGAGGAGCACGCCCGCCGTCCCGTAGGTGACCGCCCGGCCACCCGGGACGGTCTTCTCCAGCGCGATCAGCGCGGCGACGAGCGCCATCCAGACCACGCTCATGACCCCCAGCGCGAACAGCGACGCCATCAGGGCCCAGCAGCAGCCGACGCACCACGCCCCGTTGCGCGCGCCCATCCGCAGCGCCCCGGACCGTCCGTCTCGCCAGCCGGTGAGCAGTACGCCGAGGGGACTGCGGCACCGGCGCAGGCAGACGTCCTTGATCGGGGTCACTTCGTAGGCGGCTGCGACCAGCAGGGTGGCTGCGGCGACCGGCCGGCCGGCGGCATCCCAGCTGAGTGGGTCGCCCGGCAACCGACGCCCGGCCAGGCCGATGCCGAAGGCGACCAGGCCTGCTGCGGCCCAGGTGGTCAGGTAGCCGGCCGCGAAGAGCAGCGGGGTCAGCAGAGACCTCGACCTGGTCATCCGGGAGAACAACGCGACCGTCGGCGCCACCGACGGGAACATCATCGCGGCCATCATCACGACCCAGACGCCGAGGAACCAGCTCAGCGTCCCGAGGCCGGTCCAGGGCCCGTCGTCCATGCCCTGCATCCGCCCGGCCGTCCACCACCAGCCCATTCCGGCGAGGACGAGGAGTGTCGCGACGAGGCCCAGTCGGACGCGCGCGGCAGCGAGTGCGGCAGCGAGGTCCTGGTCGGGGTGGAGGCGCGGCACGCTGGAGTGCCCCGCTCAGGCGGACCACGTGAAGTCGGCGGTGGACAGGCCCGTCTTCCCCTCGTACCGGATGCCGAAGGCGTCGATCCGAGAGCGCCGGGCCTCGGCCATCGTCAGGTCCGACGCGACAGGGTGGAACATCCCGGAGAACCGGACCGGCCGACCGGTGTCGACCCCGAAGGGCACGATGTCCTCGATCTCGAAGTCGACCGCGTCATCGACCCGCACCCTGTGCCGCAGCCCGTCGTCGGTCAGCTCGATCGCCGCCCGCTGCACCCCGACGACCTCCCCGACGAGCGGCGCCAGGGCGGCCATCGGACCACCCAGCTGCCCACCGAAGACCTGGACCAGCCTGTCGAACTGCTCGTCGGTCGCCTCGGCGTCGACGTACATCCCGAGCCGCCAGTTGCCGTCGGTCATGACCTTCGGGGTGTCGATGACAGTGACCACCCTGCGACCGCCGACGTCGGTGCCCTCGATCTGACCGTCCCGGATGGTGAACGCGAGGCACGCCCGGCAGTGGTCGTAGGTGGCGCCATGGTCGAACGAGAGGTTGCAGGGGCACATCAGCTCGCAGGAACACGTCTCCGCGTAGCTGCCCCGCAGGTTCCACGCCATCGCAGACTCCCCTCGGCGACGCCGAGTGTCCTGCGGCCCAGCGAGAGAGGTCAACGAGTCCTCGGCGCGCACCAGCAGGTGCCCCGTCGTGTCGCCACGGCCGGTCGCGGTGCGCTCCGCGGCGTCAGCTCGGCGGCGTGTGGAGGCCTGCCCCGGGGGTGAGGAGGGGGCCGCGGGCGATCCGGTCCAGCACCGCCCGGGCCAGCTGCTCGGGGGCCTGCTCGGGGACCCAGTGGGTGATCCCGGGCAGCTCGACGAAGCGGTAGTCGCCCCGCACCTGGTCGGCGCACGCCTCGGCGGCCGTCCGGCCCACCGCGACGTCGCCGTCGCTCCAGACGTAGGTCGTCGGCACGTCGACCGGGTCCACCGGCGTCGCCGAGCTCATCGCCCGGTACCAGTTCAGCGCCGCGGTCAGCGCGCCCGGCGCCGACAGCTGGTCCACGTAGAGCTCGACCGCCTCGGTGGGCACCCCGGGGGCGTCGAGCATCCGGCGCAGCCGCCGCCCGCCGTCCTCGAGCAGCACCTCCTCGGCCTTCCCGACCTGCCAGAACAGCTTGATGTAGGCCGAGCGCTCCTTCTGCTCCGGATCGGCGCGGAAGGCCAGCGTGTACGCGGTGGGGTGCGGCACCGAGACCGCGGTCAGCGTGCGGACCCGGTCGGGGTGCCAGGCGGCCAGGCCCCAGGCCACGTTGGCGCCCCAGTCGTGCCCGACGACGTCGGCGACCGGGAGGTCCAGGGCGGTCATCAGGTCCGCCGTCACTGCCACCAGCGCAGGCAGCGCGTAGGCGTCGACGTCGTCGGGTCGGGCGCCGGGGGAGTAGCCCAGCTGGTCCGGTGCGTAGGTGCGCAGCCCCGCCTCGGCCAGCAGCGGCGTGACCGCCGACCAGCTCAGCGAGGTCTCCGGGAAGCCGTGCAGCAGCAGCACCGGAGGGCCGTCCTCGGGGCCGTCGGTCCGCACGTCGAAGGTCAGGTCGCCGACGTCCACCTGCAGCATCCCCACGGCCATGCAGGGAACCTAGCCCCGTCGTCGTCCACAGCCCGCGACGGCCGCACCGCCGGTGCGGGATACGGTCGCTCCCGTGAGCAGCAGCGCCGAACGCGACTTCGTCACCGCCCACCTCGACGACCTGCACGCCGACCTGGACGCCTGGCTGCGCATCCCGTCGATCTCGGCCGACCCGGCGCACGCCGCCGACGTGGCCGCCAGCGCCGAGTGGCTGGCCGGGGCGCTGCGCCGTACCGGCTTCCCGACGGTGGAGATCTGGCCCACCGCGGGCGCTCCCGCGGTGTACGCCGAGTGGCCCTCGGCCGACGAGGGCGCCCCGGTCGCGCTGGTCTACGGCCACCACGACGTGCAGCCGGTCGACCCCGTCGAGCTGTGGGAGCACCCCCCGTTCGAGCCCACGGTCGTCGAGGGCCCCGACGGTCCCGAGCTGCACGCCCGCGGCGCCATCGACGACAAGGGCAACGTCGCCTTCCACCTGCTGGGCATCCGCGCGCACCTGGCTGCCACCGGCCGGGAGACCCCCGCTGTCACCGTCAAGCTGGTCATCGAGGGCGAGGAGGAGTCCGGCTCCCCGTACTTCGCCGACCTGCTCCGCGAGCGGCGCGACCGACTCGACTGCGACGTCGTCGTGGTCAGCGACACCGGCATGGCCGCTCCGCACCTGCCCAGCGCCGTGACGTCGATGCGCGGCCTGGCCGACGCCGAGATCACCCTGCGCGGACCGGCCGTCGACCTGCACTCGGGTTCCTTCGGCGGCGCCGTCCCCAACCCGCTGCACGCCCTGGCCGACCTGGTCGCCAGCCTCCACGACGACCAGGGCCGGGTCACCCTGCCCGGCTTCTACGACGCGGTCCGAGCGCTGTCCGACCGGGAGCGCGAGCTGATGGGCCGGGTGCCCTTCGACGAGCGGGAGTGGCTGGCCGGCCCGGCCGCCTCCCGCAGCACCACCGGCGAGGCCGGCTTCTCGACCCAGGAGCGGATCGGCGCCCGCCCGACCGCCGAGGTCAACGGCATGTGGGGCGGCTACCAGGGCCCCGGGCACAAGACGATCATCCCGGCCGAGTCGCACGCCAAGATCACCTTCCGGCTGGTCGCCGACCAGCGGCCCGAGGAGATCGGGCCGATGGTCCGTGCCTGGGTCGAGGCCAACCTGCCCGCGGGCATCGAGGCCGACGTGCACGTGCCCGCGGGCGGTGTCGCCCCCTGCGCCAGCGACCTGGACTCCCCGTTCATGGACGCGCTGCTGCGGTCGATCGCCCAGGCCTGGGACAGCGAGCCGGACTCGGTGCTGTTCATGAAGGAGGGCGGCAGCGGCCCCGAGGCCGACCTGGTCGAGCAGCTGGACGCGCCGCTGGTGTTCCTCGGCGCCGGGCTCCCCACCGACCGGATCCACTCGCCGAACGAGCGGGTGCTGCTGCCGATGCTGCACCGCGGCGCCGAGGCCGCGGCGCACCTGTGGCGCGAGCTGGCCACGGTCGAGCTCCGCACGCGCTGACACCGGTGGAGGTGAGGGCATGAGCGGGGGCGCAGCGACCGGTCAGCCGGGTGCGCCCGTGCCCGGCTGGTACCCCGACCCGGACGGCGCCCCCGGCACGGTCCGCTGGTGGAACGGCGCGGGGTGGTCCGACGTCACCACCCCGGCCGGTCCTGGGGTGAGCGTCGGCCGGTCGTTCGAGGCCCCCGCCGCCCGCGAGCTCCTCCCGCCCTCGGCCTGGGACGCCTGGGGGACGCAGGACCACGGCACCTGGGAGCCGGCGGGGTCACGGTGGTACCGGCGCCGGCCGCTGCTCATCGGGCTCGGCGTCCTCGCCGTCGTCCTGCTGCTGGTCCTGGTGGGGGCGCAGTGGAGCGGCGGGTCCTCCGCGGACGAGGACCCCCCGGTGGCCGGCCCGACCGCGCAGCCGAGCAGCACCTTCCCGCCGGGCACCGTCCGGATCGTCGACCAGGTCGCCGGCATCTCCTACCCGTTCCTGGGCGACGGCTGGTTCGAGTGGGACCGCGGCGCCCAGCTGGAGACGACCGAGACCGCCGGCCAGTACTTCGTCACCCAGGACGACCTGCCCGACGGGGTCGACGTCTTCATCGCCCAGTGCACCTCGGGACCGCTGGCCGACGGCTTCGGCACGAGCGGGGCGGGGGACCTGCAGCGCACCACCGAGGCGGTCGCCGACGCCGTCCGACAACTGCACTACCCGTCCCCGAACGAGCGCGAGGTGCGGCGGGACGAGGCGCTCACCGTCGACGGCGCAGCCGCCTGGGTGTACGAGTTCGACCTCAGCTGGGACGTCGCCGGCTACGACTCCACCGGTGAGCGTGCCGCGCTGCTGCTGATCGACGTCGGCAGGCCGGCCCCGGCGCTGCTGTACCTGTCCATCCCGAACACCCACGCCGAGCTGTACGGGGCCATCGACCGCGTGCTCGGCGACGTCGACGTGCTGTGACACCGCGATCCTCACGGATCGCACCGCGGCCAGGTGCCGTGCCCGGCCGGCGTCGAGCCGCTGCCCGCGTTCCCGGCGGGACCCTCCGGGCCCGGGCCGGCAACCCGGACCGGGCTGGTGCCCGGACGTACCCGCTGGAGGCAGCTGGCCGTCCCCGGCGGCGGCGTGTCGCACGGCGCGGTTAGGGTCGGTGGTGTGACAGCAGCTGGGGCCGACCTGACCCTGCGGCACCCGGTGGAGCGGTTCACGCTCGACAACGGGCTGCGGGTCGTGCTCGCGCCGGACCGGAGTGTCCCCGTCGTCGCCGTCAGCGTCTTCTACGACGTCGGCATGCGCTCCGAGCCACCGGGCCGCACCGGGTTCGCGCACCTCTTCGAGCACATGATGTTCCAGGGCTCGGCCCACGTGCCGAAGATGGAGCACGCGCGGCTCGTGCAGGCCGCCGGCGGGACGTTCAACGGCTCGACGCACCAGGACTACACGAACTACTTCCAGGCGCTGCCCGCCGAGGCGCTGGAGCGCGCCGTCTTCCTCGAGGCCGACCGGATGGCGGCCCCGGCGATCACCGAGGAGAACCTCCGCAACCAGATCGACGTGGTGAAGGAGGAGATCCGGGTCAACGTGCTCAACCGGCCCTACGGCGCCTTCCCCTGGCTGCAGCTGCCGCCGATCGCGTTCGAGAGCTTCGCCAACACCCACGACGGCTACGGCTCCTTCGTCGACCTGGAGTCCTCCACCGTCGACGACGCCGCGGACTTCTTCTCCCGCTACTACGCGCCGAGCAACGCCGTGCTGTGCATCGGCGGCGACCTGGACGTCGCCGAGACCGAGCAGCTGGTGCGCCGCTGGTTCGACCCGGTGCCCTTCCGCCCGGCCCCGCCTGCGCCCGTGGTGGGGGAGCCCTCGCCGGCCACCGCCCGCCGCGGCGTCGTCGAGGACCCGCTCGCCCCCGCACCCGCGGTGGCCATCGGCTGGCGGGTGCCCGACCCGGTCGGCGACCTGGAGACCTACCTCGGCACCGTGGTGCTCACCGAGCTGCTCAGCGAGGGTGACGCCTCCCGCCTGGAGCGCCGGCTGCTGCACACCGACCGGCTGGCGGTCGCGCAGAGCAGCTACCTCGGGCTGTTCGGGGACCCCTTCGACGTCCGCGACGCGACCCTGCTGGTCAGCCAGGTCCACCACCCCGCCGACGTCCCGGTGGACCGGGTCCTCGCCGCGGTGCACGAGGAGATCGAGAAGGTGGCCACCGACGGTGTGCCGGCCGAGGAGCTCGCCCGGGTGACGGCCCGCACCGAGGCCCAGCTGCTGCAGCAGGCCGACTCGGTGCTCGGCCGCACCCTGGGCTTCGCCTCCGCCGAGCTGATCCACGGCCGGGCCGAGCTCGCCGGGGAGCTGGCCGCCCGGCTGGCCGCGGTGACCCCCGACCAGGTGCAGGCGGCGGCCCGCGGGCTCTCGCCGGACACCGCTGCCGTCCTGGAACTGCGCGCGACCGGAGGAGCAGCCCGATGAGTGCGCCCGTGCTCGACCTGTCGTTGATCCCGCCGCTGGGCGAGCCCCGCCCCGCACCCGTCCCCGAGGTGCACTCCTCGACGCTGCCCAGCGGGCTGCAGCTGGTCGTCGTGCCCCGTCCGGGTGTGCCGCTGGTGGAGCTCCGGCTCCGGGTGCCCTTCGCCGCCTCGGCCCCGCGCCAGGCCGCCGCGCACGCCGCGCGCACCAGCGTGCTGTCCGGCGCGGTGCTGCTGGGCACCGCGGCGCACGATCAGCTGGAGATCGCGCAGCTGCTGCAGGCCAACGGTGGCGAGCTGTCGGTCTCCGCCGACGCCGACCGCCTGCTGTTGTCCACCACGATGCTGCCCGACGGCCTCGGCGCCGTCCTGGGCGTGCTCGCCGAGCTGCTCGCCGCGCCCACCTACCCGGCGGGCCCGGTCGACGCCGAGCGCTCCCGGGTGGTCGAGCGGGTGCACATCGCCCGCTCGCAGCCCGGGGTGATCGCCCGCAGCGCCCTCGCCGCCCGCCGGTACGGCGCCCACCCCTACGCCCAGCAGCTGCCCGCCCCCGAGCTGGTCGCCGCGGTCACCCCGGCCGCGCTGCGCAAGCTGCACCGCGAGCGGGTGCTGCCTGCCGGCAGCACCCTCGTCCTCGTCGGGGACCTCGACCCGGCCACCGCCCAGGACGTCGTGGCCACCGCACTGGCGGGCTGGACCGCCGAGGGGAAGGCCGTCTCGGCCGATCCCGTGCCCGCCGTCGTCCCGCAGCCGCTGCAGCTGGTGCACCGCCCCGGCGCGGTCCAGTCCAACCTGCGGCTGGGTGGTCCCGCCCCGGGCCGCACCGACCCGCAGCTGCCTGCGCTCAGGCTGGCCAGCATGGTGTTCGGCGGGTACTTCTCCTCCCGGCTGGTCGAGAACATCCGTGAGCGGCGCGGGTACACCTACAGCCCGCGCAGCGGCGTGGAGCACCTCATGGCCGGTTCCTCGTTCACCGTGGACGCCGACGTGGCCACCGCCGTGACCGGACCGGCACTGCTGGAGACCTGGTACGAGCTGGGCCGGATGGCGCTCACCCCGGTGTCCGAGGCCGAGCTGGACTCCGCCCGCCGGTACCTGCTCGGCACCCTGGCCCTCGGGACGGCGACCCACGCCGGCCTGGCCAGCACGCTGTCCGCGCTGTTCGGCGCGGGGCTGCCCGCCGACTGGCTGGCCGACCACCAGCGGGCGCTCGCCACCGTGGGCATCGACGAGGTCACCGAGGCCTCCCGCCAGTGGCTCTCCCCGGCCGGGCTGACCGCGGTCGTGGTCGGCGATGCCGACCAGGCCGCCGACCAGCTGCGTGCCCTGGGCCCGGTCGAGGTCACCGCCCCGGCGCTCGAGTCCGGGGCATGACCGTCCCGCCCGGCGGCAGCACCACGGCCGACAACCCACCCGCCCGCGGGGACTGGCCCGAGGACCGGCGCGCGGGCGCGGTCACCGAGGTCCCGCTGCTGTCCCGCACCGCCCACGACCGCGGGCACCTGGCCCGGTCGCTGCCCGACCCCACCCAGGGCCGGCCGGTGCGCGTGCTGCGGATCGACGAGCGGCGCTCGGTGCCGGTGCACGAGGGCCCCGGCGGCCCTGAGCTCGTCTACGACGAGCAGCCCACGCTGCCCGACGGCGCGATCTACCTGGGCGAGGCCGACGACGTCCCCTACGCCGCGCTGCGGGCGCCCCGCTCGCTCAGCGTCGGCGGGCGACCGGTCGACAGCTGGGCCGGGCTCAGGGAGGTCGGTTCCGAGCTCGGCGACCTGGACGCCGGCCTGCTGACCCAGGCGGTGGGCATCGTCGAGTGGCACGAGCGCAACCGGTTCTCGCCCCTCACCGGTGCGCCGACGACGATCGAGCGGGCCGGCTGGGTCCAGCGCGACCCGGTGAGCGGCAGCGAGGTCTTCCCGCGGACGGACCCCGCCGTGATCATGCTGGTCCACGACGGCGGTGACCGCTGCGTGCTCGGCCGCCAGGCGGTGTGGCCGGCGGGCCGGTTCTCCATCCTGGCCGGCTTCGTCGAGCCGGGGGAGTCCGCCGAGGCGGCCGTGGTCCGCGAGGTCGCCGAGGAGGTCGGGATCACGGTCACCGACGTCCGTTACGTCTCCAGCCAGCCGTGGCCGTTCCCGCAGTCGCTGATGCTCGGCTTCGTCGCCCGCGCGACGGAGGAGCAGCTGCAGATCGACCACGACGAGATCGAGGAGGCCCGCTGGTTCAGCCGGGACGAGCTGAGCTCGGGCACCGGCCCGCAGGCGCTGCCACCGAACGTCTCGATCGCCCGGCACATCATCGACCGCTGGGTGGCCGGCGAGTTCAGCTGAACCTCCCCTGCAGCACCAGCGCGGGCCGGTCGGGGTGGTCGGCCAGGACGACCGCGTCGGCGAGTGACGTGGGGTCCACCTCGTCGTCGTAGCGGTCGAACGCGGGCAGCTCCCAGGCCCGGTCCGCGGGGACCCGGCGCCGGCGGGCGGCGGGGCCGACCCGCAGGTGTACGACCACGTCGAACGCCAGCCCGAGACCCTGCAGCAGCGACCCGGGCACCAGCAGCACGCCTCCCGGTGGCGTCGGCCGGTAGTCCAGCCGGGCGGCGCGGTCCCGCGCCAGGTCCCACAACGCGGGAAGGTGCTCACCGGGCCCGCGCGGGCCGCTGCGGTCCAGCACCTCACGGCCCAGCGCCCCGGAGTCCAGCCAGTCGGTGTAGCGCGCGTCCGGGTCGGTACGGCCGTGCTCGAGGCGCAGCGAGGCCGGCCGGTAGAACCCCTCGGCCGGGACGACCACCGCGGGACGGCTCAGGCTGGGCAGGCGGGTGGCCAGTTCCGCGGCGAGCGCGTGCGGTCCGGTGACCCCCGGGGCGCCGGGCAGGTCGGGGCCGTCGACGGCGACCCGCAGCGCGGCAGCGCCCGACTCGGGGAGGACGTCCGCGAGCAGCGCGGCCAGCCGGTCGGCCAGCGCCGGCGGGGAGAGCGGGAGCGGAGCGCTCAGCGGGGAGCCCCGGGGACGGCGTCGCCGCTGCCGGCCCGGCGCGGGCCGCGCTGCACCCGGCGGGCGCCGGACCCGACCCCCGCCGGGCGCGGCTCGGCGGCCAGGGGGGAGGACGGCTGGGGGC
>NZ_SJEW01000023.1 GCF_005930475.1 Modestobacter altitudinis | reverse complement strand
GGGCTGGGCGGGTCCCTGAGCCTCGGCGCAGGGGCCGGCGGCCCACCACTCCCCCATCTCGGCGACCGCGCGGTCGCCGATCGGGTTGACGCCCGGGCCGGCGGCGAGCGCGTGCCCGGCCAGCGCGTGCAGGCACTTGACCCGGTCCGGCATGCCGCCGGCGGTCGCCCGGGTGGGCAGCACGTCGCGGTCGTCGCGGGTGGCCAGGTAGGACTCGTGCGCTGCCAGGTAGCCCGCGGCCAGCTCCGGGTCGGTGGCCAGCTCGTCCTGCCACTCCCGCATCCGCCCGGCCGACTCCAGCCGGCTGGCGGCGGCGGTCGCCCGCGGGCAGGTGAGGTAGTACAACGTCGGGAACGGCGTGCCGTCCTCCAGCCGCGGCGCGGTCTCGACGACGTCGGGCTGGCCGCACGGGCAGCGGTGCGCCACCCCCACCAGGGCGCGCGGCGGCCGGCCCAGCTGACGGGCGATGACGGCCCGCTCGTCAGACGTGACCGGCGGAGAGGGCGGGGCGGGGCTGCTCACCCGACGAGTCTGCGGCAGGCACCCGAGCGGCTGCGCACGGCCCCAGGTGAGTTGCTGGAACGGCCCCCTCGCAGGGCCCCACCGCGAGCCTGCGAGTGGTGGGGGGCGAGGGGGTCCTTCCTCAGTCGTCGGCGGCCGCGACCGATCCGAGCAGTCCCTCGTACCAGGGCACCGGCGCCTCCGGGTCGGTGGCGTCGGTCGGCGGCGAGGCGCTGTCACCCGGGTCGCCGGCGTCGCCCACGATGACCAGCCGGTCACCGGGCAGCACGTAGGTCAGCCGCTCGCGGGCCTGCTGGGCGATGTAGGCCGGGTCGGACTGCCGGTCCAGCTGCGCCTGCAGGTCGGCGGCGCGGCGGGTGAGCTCGTCGTGCTCGGCGGCGAGCTCGGCGAGCTCCTGGCGGCCGGCCACGTACTGACGCAACGGGCCGGCCAGGGTGAGCGCGAGCAGCAGCACCAGGGTGCCGAGCAGGACGGCCCGGCCGGTGAAGCGCGGGCCGCGGCGGGAGGTCGTGCTGCGGGCCGCACTGCGGGTGGTCCGCCGTCCCGGCCGGCTGTCGGCCGACCCGCGGGAGCCGGCCCGCACCGGCCCTGACGAGGCCCGGCGGCGGGTGCCGCCGGGCCTGCCACGACGGGGGCGGGCCGTGCTCACTGCGCCTCCTCGCTGGCGCTCGTCGACTGCCTTCGCAGAGCTGCTGTGCTCATGGGCGAGCTCGCGAGCTCGCTCACCTGGTGTCAGCTGCGGGCGGCGAGCCGCGGGAAGGCGGCGGCGCCGGCGTAGCGGGCGGCGTCGTCCAGCTCCTCCTCGATGCGGAGCAGCTGGTTGTACTTGGCCACCCGCTCGCTGCGGGCCGGGGCGCCGGTCTTGATCTGCCCGCAGTCCAGGGCGACGGCCAGGTCGGCGATCGTGGTGTCCTCGGTCTCGCCCGAGCGGTGGCTCATCATCGAGCGGTAGCCGCTCCGGTGGGCCAGCGTGACCGCGTCCAGCGTCTCGGTGAGCGTGCCGATCTGGTTGACCTTCACCAGCAGCGCGTTGGCCGCGCCGCGGGCGATGCCGTCGGCCAGCCGGGCGGGGTTGGTGACGAAGAGGTCGTCGCCGACGATCTGCACCCGGTCGCCCAGGGTCTCGGTCAGCGCCACCCAGCCGTCCCAGTCCTCCTCCGACAGCGGGTCCTCGATCGAGACGATCGGGTAGGCGTCCACCAGGCCGGCGTAGTACTCGGTGAGGTACGCCGCGTCGCGCGTCGTCCCCTCGAAGGCGTATCCGTCCTCGCTGTGGAACTCGGTGGCGGCGACGTCGAGGGCGAAGGCGACGTCGGTGCCGGGGGTGTAGCCGGCCTGCTCGACGGCCTCCACGATCAGGTCCAGGGCGTCCCGGTTGCTGGGCAGCGACGGGGCGAAGCCACCCTCGTCGCCCAGGCCGGTGGACAGCCCGCGCTTCTTCAGCACCGACTTCAGCGCGTGGTAGGTCTCCGCGCCCACCGCGAGCGCCTCGGCGAAGGTCGCCGCGCCGATCGGGGCGATCATGAACTCCTGCACGTCGACGTTGCTGTCGGCGTGGGCGCCACCGTTGAGGATGTTCAGCATCGGCACCGGGAGCAGGTGCGCCGACGGGCCGCCGACGTAGCGGAACAGCGGCAGGCCCGCGGACTCCGCGGCGGCCTTCGCGACGGCGAGGCTCACGCCGAGGATCGCGTTCGCGCCGAGCCGGGACTTGTCGGGGGTGCCGTCGAGGTCGATCAGCCGCTGGTCGAGCAGCCGCTGCTCGGAGGCCTCGAAGCCGACGAGCTCGGGGCCGATGACGTCGAGGACGCCGTCGACGGCCTGGGTCACGCCCTTGCCGTCGTAGCGGTCGCCGCCATCGCGCAGCTCCACCGCCTCGAAGGCGCCGGTCGAGGCGCCGCTGGGCACGGCGGCCCGGGTGATCGTCCCGTCGTCGAGGGCGACCTCGACCTCCACGGTGGGGTTTCCGCGCGAGTCGAGGATCTCTCGCGCGCCTACGGCGTCGATGCTGGCCACGGGGGCAGCCTAGCCAGCCGGACCGGCGGTGCGGGACACCGCGGCGGTGAACGTCCGGGGACGACGGCAGGACACCTCGGTCGAGCTGGGACGATGGCCGCGATGACGCCGCCGACCTCCCCGCCGCCGTCCCGCCCGCACCGGCGGGCGGCGCGCCAGCTCCTCCTCGGCCTGGTGCCGCTGCTCGTGATCGGGCTGGTGCTGCTGGCGGCGTTCGCGGTCCGGCTCGCGGACGTCCGGGCACCGCTGGACGCGGACACCGCGACGGCGACCGCGACCGTGACGGCGGTGGGGGCGGCGCCGGACGGGCGCGGGCTCGGTGTCGCGTTCACCGACGCGGACGGGACGCCGCGCACCGGCGTGATCGAGCTGGAGCGGGCGCTCGACGTGCCGGTCGGTGCCCGGCTGACGGTGTCCTACGACCCCGACGAACCGGCCGCCGGCTCCGCCCGGGTGCACACCGACGGCGACGCCGCCTCGGCGGCGGTGAGCGACGTGGTGTTCGGCCTCGCCGCGGTGCCGGTCGTGCTGCTGGCCGCCACGGCGCTGACCGCCGCCCGGCTGCTCGGGCGCCCCCGGCTGCGGTCCCGCCCGGCGCTCCGGCCGACCGCGACGCACGTCGTCGTCCGGCGGGGGCTGCTGGTGCGCAGCTGGCTGGAGATCGACACCACGGCGGGGCTGCGCTGGCTGCCGGTGCACTGGGCCCCCGAGCTGGACCGGCTGACCCCCGGCGCCCGGATCGAGGTGCGCGGCGACCCGGCGCGGGACCGGCTCGTGCTGCCGGTGGTCGAGGACGCCGAGGTCTGGCCGTCCGGGCGGGTGCGCGACCGCGAGCCGCGCGGTGAGCTGCGCCAGGCCGCGGTCGACCCGGCGGCGACCGACGTGGGGCTGGCCCGGCAGGCCCGGGCGGACGGCGTGCTGCCCTTCCTCGCACCGGTGCTGGGTCTGCTGTGGGCCTACGTCGACGGCAGCGGGCCGCTGGGCTTCCTCGCCGTGACAGCCCTGTCCGCGGGAGTCCTGTTCTGGCTGCCGCAGCTGCTGGGCTCCGACCCTCGGGCCCCCGGCAGGTCCTGACGTACCCCGCTGCCTCAGGACGAGGCGCGGGAGTAGGCGGCGGCGTCCAGCTCCCCGGCGTAGCGGCGGACGGCCCCCCGCAACGCGTCCTCGACGTCCCAGCCACGCTGCGCCGCCGCCACGACCACCCCGAACAGGCGTTCACCGAGCGCCTCGGGACTGTCCACCGAGAGCTCACCGGGCGGCGGCGTGGGCAGGCCGGCGCGCTCGGCCCGCCGGGCCAGCGCGGCGCCCCAGGAGGCGGCCGGCTGCGAGCGGGAGACCCCCTCGGTCGGTGACCGGCGCTGCTTCTCGGCCTGCTTGATCTCGTCCCAGCCCGCCTCGACCTGCGCCACGTCGCGCGGACCGGCATCGCCGAACACGTGCGGGTGCCGCCGGACCAGCTTGTCGACCAGGTCCCCGGCGACGTCGTCGACGTCGAACCGCCGCTCCGGGTCCGCCTCGGCCGCCACCCGGGCGTGGAAGGCGACCTGCAGCAGGACGTCGCCGAGCTCCTCGCGCATCGCCACCGGGTCCTCGTCGACGATCGCGTCGTAGGCCTCGTGCGCCTCCTCCAGCAGGTAGCCGCGCAGCGAGGCATGGGTCTGCTCGGCGTCCCACGGGCAGCCACCCGGCGAGCGCAGCCGGTCCATCACGGAGACGACGTCGAGCAACCGGGCGCCGGACGGCTCGGGGGCGCCGTCCACGCGGTCCAGCCACGGGGAGCCGTCGGCCTCCTCCGGCGTCGCCAGCAGGAGGACGTCGGACGCCGTCGCCGCTGCCTCGACCGGACCCGCGACGTCGGTGACCGCGATCCCCTCCCGGCGCAGCACCTCGGCAGTGGCCGCGGCGCCGGGGAGGGCGAGGACGGCCGGGGCCGAGCTGATCGCCCGCCAGCCGGCGGGGGCCAGCAGGCCGGGCAGACGGGGACTGACGGTGACGAGCAGCGCGACGGGCACCCGGTCAGTCTCCGGCAGCGCCCGGGCCGGTGCCGACGGCGCCCGCGGCGGCGCCGTCCTCGAGCAGGCGCACGACGCCTCCCTCGTCGGCGACGACCCGCCCCTCGTCGAGCACGCCGTACCGCGGGTTCACGGTCACGTCGAGGTCCTCGCGCACCGCGGTGACCAGCGTGAGGCCGGCGTCGTCGGCCTCGGACGCGGCCTGCTCGGCGAGCTGGGCGCGCGCGTCCTCGAAGCTGGGCACCGTGACCGACCGCACCAGGCCGACCACCACGCCGCCGACCTCGGGAACGGCCTGGGTGAAGCCCTGGCCGGGCTGGGTGGCGGCGATCGAGGGGGCCAGCACGTCGGGCAGGTCGGCGGAGGTGAACGAGCGCACGTCGGGCAGCGTGTTGTCCCCGGCGTGCTGCGCCGCGACCGCCGGATAGCCGGCCGGGTCGGCGGTCAGCTGGGCGAGCACGGCATCGGCCGTCGCCTGGTCGGGCACGGTCACGATGCCCAGCTCGACGGTCGTCAGGGCCGGCTGGCCGGCCGCGTAGCGGTCGCGCAGCGCGGTCTCGGACAGGTCGGCCTCGCCCGCGGCGACCGCGATCTGCTGCCGGACGAGCTGCTGGCGGACGTTCTCGACGACGTCCTCCTCGCTGGCCCCCTGCTGCTGGGCGACCTGGGCGTAGACCTGGGCGGGGTCGTTGCCGGCCAGCAGCTGGCCGATCCGCGCCTGGACGTCGGCGTCGGTGACCTGCACGTCGTACCGGCGGGCGGCGGCGGCGTAGACCTCCTCGCCCACCTGGAGGCTGAGCACCTGGCGGGTGAAGCCGGACTCGTCGTCCCCGGCGTAGGTGGCGATGTCGGGGACGGCGAGCCGCTGCGCGACGGCGTCGTCGAGCTCGGCGACGGTCACCTGGGACTCCCCCACGTACGCGGCGACCGTCGGGGCGTTGCGGCAGCCGGCCAGGCCGCCGAGCCCGGCGACACCCACGAGCAGGACGGCGACGGCGCTACGGCGGGACACGGCCGCGAGCGTGCCACACAGGTGTGACCCGCGTCGCAGACCCGCGCCGTATGGCCCCCTGCAGGGTCCCGCCGGGAGCGTGCGAGTGGTGGGGGGCAGGGGGTCCTGCCTCAGGAGGCGACGGCGACCTGCTGCTCCAGCACGGCGGACAGCAGGGTGTGCAGCTTCTCCAGCAGCGCGACGTCGCGCAGCGGTGTCCGGCGGTCCGGGCCCGTCGGGACCTTGAGCGACACCGTGCGCACCGCCTCCTTGTAGGTGGCGCCCTCGGCGAGCCGGGACAGCTTCATCACCTGCGACTCGCGCAGCTCCACCGGACCGACCCGGATGTTGCGGCCCTGCATCGAGATCTCGGTGACGCCCAGCGCCCGCATGGCCGCGCGGAACCGGGCCACCGCCAGCAGGTTGAGCACCGGCGCCGGCGGGGCGCCGTAGCGGTCGGTCAGCTCGTCGAGGACCGCCTGCGCCTGCTCGTCGTCGGAGACCGAGGCCACCTTGCGGTAGGCCTCCATCCGCAGCCGCTCGCCGGGCACGTAGTCGTGCGGCAGGTGGGCGTCGACCGGGAGGTCGACCCGCACCTCGGCCGGCTCGACCGCCGGGGACTCGCCGGTCGCCTGAGCGCGGTAGTCGCTGACCGCCTCGCCGACCAGCCGGACGTAGAGGTCGAAGCCGACGCCGGCGATGTGCCCGGACTGCTCGCCGCCGAGCAGGTTGCCCGAGCCGCGGATCTCCAGGTCCTTCATCGCCACCGCCATGCCGGCGCCGAGGTCGGTGTTGTGCGCGATCGTGGTGAGCCGGTCGACCGAGGTCTCGGTCAGCGGCCGCGACGGGTCGTAGGTGAAGTAGGCGTAGGCCCGCTCCCGGCCACGGCCGACCCGGCCGCGGATCTGGTGCAGCTGGGACAGGCCGAAGGTGTCGGCCCGGTCGACGATCAGGGTGTTGGCGTTGGGGATGTCCAGGCCCGACTCGACGATGGTCGTGGCGATCAGGACGTCGTACTCCTTCTCCCAGAAGCCGACCATGATCTTCTCGAGCTCGTGCTCCTTCATCTGCCCGTGGCCGACCGCCACCCGGGCCTCGGGCACCAGGTTGCGGATCTTCGCCGCGGCCTTGTCGATCGACTGCACGCGGTTGTGGATGACGAACACCTGGCCGTCGCGGAGCAGCTCGCGGCGGATCGCGGCGGCCATCTGCTTGTCGTCCCAGGCGCCGACGTAGGTCAGCACCGGGTGCCGCTCCTCCGGCGGGGTGAGGATCGTCGACATCTCGCGGATGCCGGTGAGGCTCATCTCCAGGGTGCGCGGGATCGGGGTGGCCGACATCGACAGGACGTCGACCGCCGTCCGCATCGTCTTCAGGTACTCCTTGTGCTCGACGCCGAAGCGCTGCTCCTCGTCGACGATGACCAGCCCGAGGTCCTTGAACCGGGTGGTCGGCTGGAGCAGCCGGTGGGTGCCGACCAGGATGTCGACCTCCCCGGCGGCGAGCTTGCGCAGCGTCTCGTCGGACTCGGTCGTGGACTGGAAGCGGGACAACACCGCCACCGTCACCGGGAACTGCGCCATCCGCTCGGAGAAGGTCTTGAAGTGCTGGTTGGCCAGCAGCGTCGTCGGCACCAGGACGCCGACCTGCTTGCCGTCCTGCACCGCCTTGAACGCCGCGCGGATGGCGATCTCGGTCTTGCCGTAGCCGACGTCGCCGCAGATGATCCGGTCCATCGGCACCGGCTGGGACATGTCGGCCTTGACCTCGTCGATCGCCGCCAGCTGGTCGGGGGTCTCGGTGAACGGGAAGGCGTCCTCGAGCTCGCGCTGCCAGACGGTGTCCGGGCCGAAGGCGTGGCCCTTGCTGGCCATCCGCGCCGAGTACAGCCGGATCAGCTCGGCGGCGATCTGCTTGACCGCCTTGCGCGCGGAGTTCTTGGTCTTCTGCCAGTCCGCGCCGCCCAGCTTGGACAGCGCAGGCGCCTCCCCGCCGACGTAGCGGGTGAGCTGGTCGAGGGAGTCGGTGGGCACGAACAGCCGGTCCGGCGGCTGGTTCCGCTTGCCCGGCGCGTACTCGACGATCAGGTAGTCCCGCTGCCCGCCGTGCACGGTGCGGCTGACCATCTCCACGTAGCGGCCGACGCCGTGCTGCTCGTGCACCACCAGGTCCCCGGGCTGCAGCTGCACCAGGTCGACGGCGTTCCGGCGGCGGGCCGGCATCTTGGTGGCGTCCTTCATCGAGGTGCCGCGCTGGCCGGTGAGGTCGCCCTCGGTGACCAGCGCCAGCCGGACGCCGGGGAAGGCGAAGCCGGACCCCAGGTTGCCCTGGGTGATCAGCGTCGGCCCGGCCGCGGGTGCTGCCTCGATGCCCGGCACCAGCCGGGCACCGAGGTCGTGCTCGCCGAGCTGGTCGGCGGCGCGCTGCGCGGGACCCGGGCCGGCGAAGGTGAGCACGACCCGCCAGCCGTCGCGGCCCCAGCTGCGCAGAGCATCGATGGCGCGCTCCTGGTCGCCGTGGAACTTCTCCACACCGGTCGCGTCCAGGGTCAGGTGGGTGGCGTCGTCGTCCGGCAGCAGGGTGAACACACCGGTGGTCCACCACGGCAGGCCCCGGGCCCGGGCGGCGTCGGCGACGTCCGCCAGGTCGCGGAAGGAGGACGCGCCCAGGTCGATCGGCGCCTGGCCGGCCTCGGCTGCGGTCTGCCAGGACGCGGCGAGGAACTCCTCGGCGGTGCGCACCAGGTCGGCCGCGCGGCTGCGCACCCGCTCGGGGTCGAGGACCAGCACGTGCGTGCCGCGGGGCACCAGGTCGGTGAGCAGCTGCATCTGCTGCCCTCCGATCAGGGCCGGGATCAGCGACTCCATGCCCTCCACGGCGATGCCCTCGGCGAGCTTGCCGGTGACCTCGGCCAGCTCCGGGTGGTCGACGCCGAGCTGGGTGGCGCGGGCCCGGACCTCGTCGGTGAGCAGCAGCTCCCGGCACGGCGGTGCCCACAGCCGCTCCGGCCGCTCGTCGAGCGACCGCTGGTCTGCGGCGGAGAAGTAGCGCAGCTCGTCGACCTCGTCGCCCCAGAACTCCACTCGCACCGGGTGCGGCTCGGTGGGCGGGAAGACGTCGAGCAGCCCACCGCGGACGGCGAACTCGCCCCGCTTCTCCACCAGCTCGACCCGGGTGTAGGCGGCTTCGGCCAGTGCCCGGGCGACGTCCTCGAGGTCCGCGGACCGGCCGGGCGCGAGCTCCACCGGCACCAGGTCGCCGAGGCCGGGTGCCAGCGGCTGCAGCACGCTGCGCACCGGCGCGACGACGACGTCGACCGCCTGCCCCTGCTCGGGGTGGGTGAGGTCGCGCAGCACGGCCAGCCGCCGGCCGACGGTGTCCGCCCGCGGGCTGAGCCGCTCGTGCGGCAGGGTCTCCCACGCCGGGAAGACCTCGACCCGCTGGTCGGGGACCAGGCAGCGGAGCACAGCGGCCACCGCGTCGGCGTCCCGCTCGCCGGCCGTGACCACCAGCACGGGCACGCCGGCGCCGGACTGCCGCGCGGCCAGTGCCGCGGCGACCAGCGGCTGGACCGGCGGCGCGGCGGTGACGGCCAGCTCGGCGGCGCCGGCCTGGGCGACCACCTGGGCCATGCCGGGGTCGGTCAGGACGACGTCGAGCACGCCGCGCAAGCTCACGGAGGTCACTCCTGCTTCTGGGGGCCACGCACGACGCGCCGGATGCGCGCGGGGGCCACCCCTCCAGGTTAGTCGCCGCCGGACCCCCGTGCCCCCGTTGCTCACCGGCCCGCAGCGGGCCCCTGCAGCGGGGTCGGGTCAGGAGCTGAGCGCGTGGGCCCGGGCAGCGGGCTGCTCGGCGGTGATGGCCGCCAGGGCCTTGCGCAGGATCGTGCTCGAGGTGTGCATCGTGTACGGGAAGTACCGGACCTCCACGCCAACGGCGGCGAAGTCGCGCTCGAGCTTGTCGCCCTTGGCGGTGCCCCGCCAGTCGTCGCCCTTGAAGAGGACGTCGAACCGGACCTCCCGCCAGGTGTCGATCTTCTCCGGGACGACCTCGGCGTGCACGTCGTCGACGAAGCGCAGGTTGCGGACGATCTCCATGCGCTCGACCAGCGGCACGACCGGCAGCCGGCCCTTGGTCTGCAGCAGCACCTCGTCGGAGACCACCCCGACGACCAGCCGGTCGCAGTGCGCCGCGGCGTGCTTGAGGACGTTCAGGTGGCCGACGTGGAAGAGGTCGTACGCGCCCGGCGCGTAGCCGACGACGGGCCGGACGGCGCTGCCTGTGGTGGACCTGGACATCGTGCACTCTCCTCGACTGACCGACACGCTCCGTGACTGGACCGGGCGGACATCGCCGTCCGGCCGGACTCGCAGGGCCACGCTAAGCGGATCCGGTGACCGAGCGTGAGCCAGAGCGGGCACGTTCACCCGATGGGGCGGGACGCACGACCTGATCGGTGGGCAACGGCCCCGACCGGTACCGCGAGCGGGCGGCACCGGCCCCTCCCCATCGGGTGAGCCACCCGGTCGGGACCCGCATCCGGCCTGGTCAGGGCCCTAGCCTCCACGTAGAGGACCAGGACGCGCGGGCGCTGCGCCCGCGTGCCGCCTCGTGCCCGACAGGTGTGGACAGGGAGACGGCGACATGGAACTGCAGGACTACGGGGTGGCCCTGCGCCGGTACTGGACGACGTGGCTGGGGGTGGCCCTGGCCGGTCTGCTGGTCGCGCTCGGCATCGTGCTGGTCGCCCCGCCGACCTACGAGGCGACGGCCCAGGTCTTCGTCGCCAGCGTCGACGACAGCACCAGTGGCTCGCAGTTCGTGAACCAGCGGGTGACCAGCTACCCGCCGGTGGCGGACAGCCGGACCGTCCTCGCCCCGGTGATGGACGAGCTGGGGTTGTCCGACTCCTTCTCCGACCTCCGCAAGCAGGTCAGCGCGACCAACCCGGCGGACACCTCGCAGATCGAGATCGCCGTCACCGACCACGACGCCGACCGGGCCGCGCAGATCGCCAACGCCGTCGCCGAGCGCTTCGGGACCGCGGTGGAGGAGCTGGAGCAGCCCGGGGACGGCGCCTCCCCGGTCAGCCTGACCGTCACCAACCCGGCGACCGTGCCGACCTCCCCGGTCGCCCCGCTGCCGGCGCTGCTGCTGCCGCTGGGGCTCGTCGTCGGCCTGGCGCTCGGTGCCGCGGCCGCCGTCGTCCGCAGCCGGCTGGACACCCGGGTGCACGGCGTGGACGACGTCCGGGCCGCCTGGGGCGCCGGCGCCGAGCAGCTGGTCGTGCACGCCGCGCCGGCCGGCCGGGCGCTCCGGGCGCTCCGGCCCACCACCTCGCTCGCCCGGCAGCTCGAGCCGATGGCCGAGCAGCAGCTGGTCCGGGTGGTCGCGCTCTCCCCCGCCGACGACGACCCGGCCGCTGCCGCCACGGTCGTCGACCAGGTCGCCGCGGAGCTGACCGCGTGGGAGGTGCCGGTCGAGGTGCTCGGCTCCGCTCCGTCGCCGCTCGCCGACGCCCCCGGGCGGGTGGGCGTCCAGTTCTGGGTCGGTCAGCCGCTGGCCTCGCTGCGCGAGTGGCGGCGGACCACCCAGGACCACGCCGGCGTCGTCCTCGTCGTCGAACCCGGCCGGACCGACCGCGCCGACCTGCACGAGCTGCGCTCGATCCTGGACGCCGCCGGCGTCCGGGTCCTCTCGGTGGTGCTGCAGTCCGCCTCGCGGCGTCGGTCCGGTCGAGCCGCGACGGTCCCGCAGTCCGCTCCCCAGCCGGTTCCGGTGAGCATGCCGGCCCAGCTGCTCCGCGCGCGGACGCCGGCACCGCGGGACCCGCTCCCGACCTCGCGCCCCTGACCCACCGCTCCCCCACCACAGCCCGGACGGTCCGCTGACCGTCCGGGCTGTGCTGCGTCCGGGAGGGGGTGCGGGACAGGGCCCGGCGACGGTGCGCGACCCGCGCAGCCGGCTCAGGCACAGGGCGCTCTGCACCCCGGTCCAGCGCTCCGGACCGGGAGCAGAGTTCCCTGTGCCCGTTCGCGGCCGGACGCCGACGGGTCAGCGCTGGGGTGCGGGGGAACCGTCGGCGAGCTCGTCCCGCAGCCGCTGGCGGGAGGCGCCCTCGGCCAGCAGCGACACGGAGAGGAAGACCAGGAAGGCCGGGCTGGCGTCGAACAACCCGCTCTCCAGCAGGCTGCGACCCACCAGGAAGACCCAGAGCCCGACGAAGAGGACCCGGTGCGGGTACGGGGCGCGCAGCGCGCCGCGGGCCACCCAGCACACCCAACCGGCGGCGACCAGCAGGCCGAGGACGCCGGTCTGCACCAGCAGCGACGCCCAGCTGCTGTCCAACGGCTGGGTCTTCCAGTACTGACCCGTCACGGGGATGATCTTGATGTTGAGGCCGCCGCCGAAGACGGTCTGCCAGGTGGAGTCGGCCCAGGTCAGGGCGGCCCGCCAGGCGATGAAGCGTGAGCCCAGGGTGCTGGTGCCGTCCCCACCGCGCTCCGCGAAGCCGGAGAGCACACCGGTGGCGACAGCGCCGATCGTGCCGAGCGCACCGAGCACCAGCGCACCGACGACCAGGCCGACCCGGGGCCGGCGGACCTGCACCGCCATCGCGGCGACGCCGACCAGCAGCATGAGCAGGGCCGTGCGCGACCCGGTGAGCCACAGCACGGCGAGGAAGTAGCAACCCCCGACCGCGATCGCCCAGCTCGCCTCACCGAGCACCGTCCGCCAGGCCAGGAGGACCAGCGGGATGCCGGCCAGCAACGCCAGCGCGTTGGGGTCCATCGCCGGCAGACCGCCGGCCAGCCGGCCGTCGGTCATCTCGGGCAGGCCGGTCAGCGAGGCGAGCACGGCGATGGCACCGCACGCCCAGGCCGTCCGGCGCAGCACCTCCAGCGAGGGTGCCGCCCGGAGCAGGAAGAACACGGTGGCGCCCAGCACGGCCACCCGGACGGCCATCACCCCGCCCCCGAGCAGCTTCCCCGCGGTCAGCGCACCCCAGACGGAGCTGCCCAGCACGATCGCCAGCCACCACACCGACAGCGTGCCCAGCCGGTGGCTGCGCCGGGCGGAGGCCAGCCCGAAGGCCAGCAGCAGTCCGAGCCCGGCGACCAGTGCCTTGCTGAGCACGACCGGGTCCACCGAGCCGGCGAAGTAGGCACCGCGGCGCCAGTCGACCGCCCCGAGCACCATGAGCAGCGTCGCCAGCTGGAGGACCCACGGGCTGCTCCGCCGGCCGGCCGGGCGGCCGGTGGCGACGACCGGTGCCGCGGTCACGCGACGGCCGGCTCACGGACGACCGACCCGGCCGTGCTGCGCGCCATCGGCAGCAGCACCGAGCGCCGGACGGCCACGGCGGCCAGCACCGGCCCGAGCGTCAGCGCCAGCGGCGTCCACGGCACCCCGCCGTCGACGGCCAGCAGCAGCGCGACCGCGGCCAGCGAGGCGAACTCGAAGGCACGCAGCACCAGCACCCGGCGCTGCGCCCCGTGCACCGACGCGAGCCCCGAGTAGGGCAGCAGGACGGCGCTGGCGACGGCGTAGACCGACCAGCCGGCCACCGCCTCGGCCGGCACCGGGTAGTCGCCGCCGGTGAGCAGCGGACCCGCCCAGGGCAGCGCCAGGACGGCGAGCAGGCCGACGACGCCGACGGCGAGGGCCAGACCCGCCGCGGCCCGGTCGGCGGCCCGCAGCCCGGCGGCCGGCCCCTGCGGGCGCAGCGAGACGAAGTGCGGCAGCAGGAAGGTGCCCAGGCCGGCGACGAGCACCAGGGTCGGCGCGGTGTAGACCCGCGCGGCCTCGAGCGGGCCGTAGGCGGCCGCGCCGGCGACGGCGACGACGAGCAGCCGCAGCACCGTCAGCAGCGCCGGCCGGACCGTCTGTGCGGCAGCACGCCAGCTGCCGAAGGCGAACACCGTGCCCAGCGCCGGGTCCCGCCACGGACCCCGCGGCCGCTCGGCCGCGGGCAGCAGCACCCAGGCGACGACGGCGGCAGCGGTCTGCCCCGCCAGCAGGGCGACGACGAACGACGAGAGCTCCAGCCCCCCGGCGCGGGCGGCGACCAGCAGGGTCCCGAGGGCCACGACCAGGCTGGTGACGTCGACGGCGGGCAACGACCAGAACCGGCCGGCGGCCATCAGCAGCCGGCGCAGGGTGTCCTCGAGCACGAAGGCCGCCGTCGCGGCACCGAGCAACAGCCCGGCCCAGGCCGGGAGGACGCCGGTGGCCACGCCCAGCACGCAGCCGGCCAGCCCGGCGACGCCGGAGACCAGCGCCGTGCTCACGTGCAGCCCGGCCCGGACCCGCGGTTCGTGGCGGTCCAGGACGGTGAGCGAGTCGCCGACCAGGCCGCTGCACACGGCGGTGGCCAGCACGATCGCGCCGTAGGCGAGGGAGAAGGTGGCCAGGCCTGCGACGCCCAGCGCCCGGGCCGCGGCGACCTGCAGCACGAAGCCGGCCAGGGCGGACGTCACCTGGCCGGCGAGGGCGCCGGTGGCCGGACGCCGCAGCAGGCGCACCACTCCGGTCACGTGCTGATCCTCCCCGCGCGAACGCCCGGTGCCGCTGCTGCGACACCGGGCGTCACCCGAAATGGGGTCCCGCGGGGCCGCGTCCGGCGCGGCCCCGCGGTCGGCTCACGCGACCGGCGTGACGGTGATCTCGCTGAACCGCACGTCCACCGACGAGGTGGCGCTGCCCGACAGGTAGGCGGTCAGCCCGACCGAGCCCGCCGCCTGGAGGGTGGCGGTCGTGTCGGCCCCGGTCACCGTCGGCGTGGTCGGCTCGGTCGTGCCGGCCGCCCACACCGTCGCCGACAGCTGCGTGGCGCCGGTGCCCGTGGCGATGACCCGCACGTTGAGCACGGTGCCGGGCGTGTAGGTCAGGCCCTTGAGCACGACCTCCTTGCCGATGAGCACGTCGTCGCTGGTACCGGCCTGCTTGACCAGCGCGACGCCCACCGTGCCGTCGGCGAGGAAGCGCACCCGGCCCTGGTAGGCCACGTTGGTGTCCACCCGGCGGGCACCCACGTAGACCGTGGCCCCGCCGCCGGTCGGCACGGCGGACAGCGAGAGCGCCGTCTGCACGTCCACGCTGCTCTCCGCGACCCCGCTGAGGTAGGACCCGGTGTTGGTGCCCTTGGTCAGCGCGAACGTCGCGGTGCCTGCCGACACCGACTGCCGCGCGGCGCCGGCGCTGGCGGTCCAGCTGCTCCCGTCCTGCGCCGTGCCCAGACCACCGGCGACGGTCCGGTCGAAGGCGTCGGCGGCGATGACCTCCGCCGGCTCGGCCGGGGTGACCGGGGTGACCGGGGCGGTGACGGTCACCGTCCGCTGGGTGCGGGCGGTGGCGCCGTCGTCGTCGGTCACCGTCAGCGTCACGGTGTAGCTGCCGGCGGCGGCGTAGGTGTGCGACGCGGTGGCGCCGGTGCCGGTGCCCTGGTCACCGAAGTCCCAGGCGTGGGCGGCCACGGCGCCGTCGGCGTCCGTGGAGCCCGAGCCGTCGACGGTGACCGACAGGGCGTCCGTGGCGGCGGTGAAGGCGGCCGTCGGGGCCGTGTTCGCCGGGGTCACCGGCGGCACGGGGACGGTCGGGGTGGTCGGCGTCGTCGGGGCGGTCGGCGCCGTGGGAGCCGGCGTGCCGCCGACCGGGACGGCGTCGAACGAGGTCAGCCGGACGGCGACCGGCCTGGTCGCACTGCCGGAGAGGTACCCGAGCAGACCCACCGCACCGGGCGCCTGCAGCACCGCGGTGGTGTCCGTGGCGGTGACCGTCGCAGTGGTCGGCCGGGTCGTGCCGTCCGCCCAGACCGTGGCCGAGAGGCTGGTCGGCGCGGTGCCGGCGGCCTGGACGTCGACCCGGAGCACGGTGCCGGCGGTGTAGGCCAGGCCCTTCACGACGACCTCCTTGCCGATGAGCACGGCGTCGGTGGTGCCGGCGAAGCGGACCAGGGACACCCCGACCGAGCCGTCGGCCAGCACCCGGACCTGCGCGGAGTAGGAGGTGTTCAGCGCGACCTGGCGAGCGGTGACGTAGACGAACGCGCCACCGCCGGTCGGCACCGAGGCCAGCGAGAACGCGGCCTGCACGTCGGAGCTGGTGGCCGACACCGTGCCCAGGTAGGAGCCGGTGTTGGTGCCCTTGGTCAGGGCGAACGTCGCCGTGCCCGCGGCCACCGACTGGCGGGCAGCACCCGCTGCGGAGGTCCAGGCACCGCCGGTGTCGGCCGTGCCCAGCCCGCCGGTCACCGTCCGACCGAAGCGGTCGGCCGCCAGCACGGTGGCCACGATGGTGACCTGCTGCGTGGTGCTGGTGGTCGCGCCGTCGTCGTCGGTGACCGTCAGGGTGACGGGGTAGGTGCCGTCCTGGGCGTAGTCGTGCGACGCGGTGACCCCGGTGCCGGTGGCTCCGTCGCCGAAGGCCCAGCGGTACCCGGTGATCGTGCCGTCGGTGTCGGCGGATGCCGTGGCGTCGAACGACCCGGTGGCGCCGCCGGACACCGCGGTGAAGGCGGCGGTCGGCGCGACGTTGGCCGGCGGTGCGACGACCGTGACCGACGCGGTCTTCCTCGCCGTGGCGCCGTCGTCGTCGGTCACGGTGAGCGTCACCGCGAAGGTGCCGGCGGTCCGGTAGCCGTGCGTCGCGGTCGGGCCGGTGCCGGTGGCGCCGTCGCCGAAG
Organism: Modestobacter altitudinis; assembly: GCF_005930475.1. Classification (GTDB taxonomy): domain Bacteria; phylum Actinomycetota; class Actinomycetes; order Mycobacteriales; family Geodermatophilaceae; genus Modestobacter; species Modestobacter altitudinis. The sequence goes on along the minus strand of NZ_SJEW01000023.1, from coordinate 53,734 downwards.
TCCCAGGCGTAGCCGGCGACGGTGCCGTCGGTGTCGCTGGAGCCGCGGGCGTCGAAGCCGGCGTCGAGGAAGGTCGCGGTCGAGGTGAACGCAGCGTTCGGCGCCTGGTTGCGGGCGGAGCCCGTGGTGGCGACGGCGACGTGGCTGGCGACCTGGGCCGCGGTCAGCGCGGTCGGGTAGACAGCGACCTCGTCGATCGAGCCGGTGAAGGTGGTGGACCCGGCCCAGACGTTGTCGTACCCGATCCGCCAGTAGCCGGTGAACGCCTCGGCGGAGACGGCGTCGGTGCGGGCGGCGACCTGCTTGCCGTCGACGTACAGGACCAGACCGCTGGAGCTCAGCGTGCCGGTGACCTGGTGCCAGCGGCCGTCGTTGTAGGCGGTGGGGCTGGTGACGGTCTTCGTCGTGCCGTCGTAGACGCCGAAGACCACCCGGCCGTTGCCGTCCAGGTACGCCATCCGGTCGTAGGAGCCGCTCGACCCGGTCGAGGCGCTGCCGAAGCCGAGGATGCGGCCGCCGGTCGTGGAGGTCGTCTTGAACCAGGCCTCGACCGAGAAGGTCTGCGGGCCGGGCACCGCGGTGCGCGTCGACGCGAAGGACGACGTGCTGTTGGACAGGGTGTAGGCGGTGTCGGCGTCACCGGTCAGGGCGCCGGCGGCGCCGCGGGTGACCGCGGTGCCGGTGGTCATGTCGGTCGGGCCCTCGAGGTCGAAGGCGGTCGTGCCCGAGGTCTCCCCCAGCGACCAGAGGTCGGTCGCGCCGTCGGCCCGGACGACGTCGGCGTAGGGCCGGGCCGCACCGCCGGTGGCGAGGGCGACGGAGACCACCGCGGGCTTGGCGACGTTCCCGGTCGGGTCGGTGACCGTCAGCCGGTAGGTGTGCGTGCCGGCGGACAGGCCGGTGTCACCGACCGCCATGGCCGGGGTGTTCCACCAGGTGGAGGCCTGCGTGGTCTCGTAGAACGGGGTGGTCGCACCGTCGCGGTAGACGCGGTAGGTCAGGTTCTCGTTGTCCTGGTCGGCGGTGGCCGTCCAGGCGACCCGCACCGCGCCGGCACCGACGGCGGTCGCCGTGGGCTTGAGCAGCGCGGCGTCCGGGCCGATCTTGTTCGGGGCGATCGCGGTGGTGGCGAAGCGGACCAGGCCCTGCTGCTTGGCGCCGTTCACCGAGGGGAACTCGCCGCCGTAGACGACGTACTGGCCGTTGCCGGCGACGCTCCAGGAGCCCTGGTTCTGCCCGGTGTAGGTGCCGGCCGGGATGGTCGGGAACCAGTCGAGCAGCGAGCTGGCGGGCTGGCCCTTCCAGTTGGTGTTCCGGAAGGTGTTCCCGGTGACCGTGCGGGTGGCGGCCACGGTGAAGGCGGTCGCCCGCTTGTACTGCCCGATGTCGGCGTAGCCACCGACGTAGGAGCAGTCGTGCATGTGGGAGGCGATGTAGACCACGCCACCGGTGGCGTAGCTGGAGTAGTTGTCGCCGCGGCAGTAGGCCACCGAGACGAGCGAGCCGCCGTCGGCCTTCGCGGCGAAGGTCCCTTCGAGGTTGCCCGGACCGGAGTAGTCGTAGCCGCTGCCGAAGACCGTCGTCCCGTCGGTGGACAGGTTCCAGATGGCGGAGTTCGTCCCCTGGTTGGTGACGATCTTGTTGACCGCGAACGGCCTCGTCGCGCCGCTGGCCGCGTCCAGCGCGCCGACACCGGTGGCCGCGACGCCGTTGAGGCTGGCGAACCGGCCCGAGGCCACGACCTGCGCGCCGCCGTTGGTGGCCACCAGGGCGAGGACCTCATTGCTGCCGCCGGTCGCTGCGGCGCCGGCGACCGGCGCCCACGGGAGCAGGGCACCGGACGGCGAGACGGCAGCCAGCGACGTGCGGCTGGTCGAGCCGACGGCGCTGATGCTGCCGCCCAGGTAGACCGCGGAACCGGTGACCGCGAGCGCCCGGACCTGGCCGGTCACGCTCGGCTTGAAGTCGGCGACGAGCTGGCCGGTGGCGGTGTCGTAGGCCGCGACGCGCTTGCGGGTCTGGCCGTTGGCCGTGGTGAAGTCCCCGGCCACGTAGACCCGGCTGCCGTCGGGCGAGGCCGCGACGGCCAGCGCCTGGGCGTTCAGGTCCGGCGCGAAGGAGGTGATCAGCGCACCGGTGCGGACGTCGTACGCGAGCATGTTGTTGCGGACGGTCTCCTGCGTCCCGGCGGCGGCGCCGGCCGGCCGGGCGGAGGTGAACTTGCCGGCGACGTAGACGGTGTTGCCCACCACGACCTGGGCCCAGGCCACACCGTTGATCTGCACGGTGGGCAGCGCGTCCGCGGTGACCGTGCTCGGGGTCGCGCTGCTGGTGGGGTCCACCGGCGCGGAGTCGGCGCGTGCCGCCGGTGCCGCTGCGCCCAGCACGCCGATCGCCAGCGCCAGTCCCACCACACCCGCGGTGGTCCGTGCGGCGATGGTCGCCGTCCTTGCCCTCATGCTCGTGTCCGTTCGTCGTCCCCCCTGGCACCCGGTCGGGGCCAGCGCAGTCGATGAACACTAAGCGTGACTGTCCGTACCCGACCAGGGTGAACGCGTCACCCGATGCGGTACGAAACCGCAGCTCAGCGCCGACCGTCACCCGGTCGGAGTAACCGAACGTCACCCCTACGGGCCGCCTGCAGACGCCGTCGGGACACGCGCCGGGCCCGCTCCTCCCGAGGGGTGAGCGGGCCGTGGGCGACCAGGTCAGCGACCGCGCTGGAGCAGCTGGTGGCGGGACATGCGGGCGACCAGGTGCGCGGCGGTGTCCTGCGGGCTGACGTAGCACCGGGGCACGGTGAACCGGTCGCCCGGGGAGTAGTCGCCGATGACGCAACCGTTGTCGTACCCGGCGGCCTGCACCGCGTCGGCGGCTGCGGTGTCGAAGGCGCCGTAGGGGTAGCAGAAGCCGGCCACCTCTGCCTGGAGCACGTCCTGCAGCACCCGCCGGCTGCCCGCGACCTCGGCGGTCAGCGTGGCCGGGTCCGCGCCGGCGAGCCGGGCGTGGGTCATCGTGTGGCTGCCCACCTCGTGCCCGGCAGCGGCGACCGCCCGCACCTGGTCCGGGCCCATGATCGGCAGCCGCGGCCCGGAGTCCCACTCGTTGGCCCCGTCCATGCGGCCGGCGACGACGTAGAGGGTGGCGGTCATGCCGTGCCGCTCGAGCACCGGCACCGCGTGCTCGAGGAAGTCGGTGTACCCGTCGTCGAAGGTCAGCGCGACCAGCCGGCCGGCCTCCCCGCGCTCCTGCGCGCGGAGCAACTCGGTGAGCCCGACGCCCCGCAGGCCCAGCCGGCGCAGCCACCGCAGGTGCCGGTCCAGCCGGTCCGGGTGCACCCGCAGCCGGTGCGGATCGGGTGCGGTGGACGCACTGATCGAGTGGTACATCAGCACCGGCCGGACGTGCAGCGGCGTCCGGGCGGCGGTGGTGGGCGTGCTCATCGGGCCGCTCTGGACACCGTGGCCGGAGCCTCGACCGGACGGCGAGGTGCCGGGACGGCAGGAGCGGTCGGGTGCACACCGGCGAGCGTGTCCAGGACGGCCACCAGCTGCTCGGCGTAGCGCTGCGGCGCGTGCCGGCGGCGGGCCTCGGCGGCGTCGTCGGCGGCGACCGCCCGGGCGGCGGTCCAGCCGGTGACGACGCGCTGGACGGCGTCCGCCCACAGCGCGGGGTCGCCCGGGGTGACGGACTGGGCGCCGGCGTAGCCCGCGGCGGCCTCCCGCAGGCCGCTGCTGTCGCTCACCACGAGCGGCCGGGCGGCGAGCACGGCCTCGACGGCGGTGAGCCCGAAGGACTCCTCCATCACCGACGGCACGAGCACGACGTCGCTGCCGGCCAGCACCGGCCAGACGTCGGACCGGAAGCCGAGGAACTCGACCCGGTCATCGAGCCCGGCGGCGGCCACCGTGGCGCGCAGCTCGGTCTCGAACCACTCGTAGCCCTCGAACACCGAACCGAGCAGCTGCAGCCGGGCGTCGACGCCCCGGGCCAGCAGCTCCTGCAGCGTGGCCACGGCCACCTGCGGTCCCTTGCGCGGGGACAGCCGGCCGACGAACAGCAGCCGCACGGGCCCGTCCAGCGCCGCGCGGGGCGGCTGGACCTCGGCGGGTGCGGAGACGGCGTTGTGGACGACGGTCGCGCGGCGGCGCAGCCACGGGGCCGTCTCGGTGAGCACGTCCAGGCAGAACCGGCTGTTGGCGACCACGCGGTCGGCCAGCGCCGGGCAGACGGCCATGCCGATCCGCAGCAGCCGCGGCGCGGACTGCTCGGCCTCGTGGACGTGGCAGACCGAACGCCGTCCGGCCAGCCGGGCGAGCAGCGGCCAGGAGGGCAGCGTGAGCGTGTTGACGTAGACCCCGGCCTGGCCGGCCGAGCGCAGCAGGCGCAGTGCGGGCAGCGCGCCGAGCACCGTGTCGGCCAGCAGCCGCACTGCGCCCCGGGGGCGGAGCGCGGAGTTGCGCAGCACCGGCATCCGGCACAGCACGACCCGCAGCCCGCGGGCCTCCAGCTCGGCGACCAGCGGCCCGGGACCGGGCAGCGCGACGGTGACGTCGAACCGGGTGGCCAGCGCCGACGCCGACTCGGCCAGCACCCGGTCGGCGCCGTAGAGCTCGGCGCCGGGGTGGACCACCAGGACGCGGGGGCGCGATCCCGGCGCGGTCACGACGCTGCGCCGGTGAAGACGAGGATCGGTGCACCCGCCTCGTACCCGACCGAGAGCGTCAGGTCGGCGCGGTCGGCGGCGGCGATGCTGAAGACGTAGACGCCCCGCGCCGTCCCGCCGGCCGGGACGGTGCCGCTGAAGGGGGCCGCCGCGGGGTCGTTGACCGGCGAGGCAGGCACCAGCTCGGGCCCGGCGGCCAGGTCGACCGCGACGCCGCCGAGGGACAGCTCGTCGGCCGTGCCGTTGGTCAGCGCGACGGTGACCCGAAGCGCCGGGCCGGTCACGTTGCCCGGGCCCACACCGGTGGCGTCGACGGCGTCCAGCGAGACCACCTCGGCGGTGACGCCGTTGCCGACCGCGGCCGGCTGGTCGAGGGGCACCGGGTCGAGGCTGACCGGCGGCTCGTCGGCGTCGGTGGTCGGGCCGGTCGGCTCGGGGGTGTCGGCAGCGGGGGCCAGCGCCACCGGCGCCGGTGCGGCGGAGGGCGCCGCGGGGGTCGCCGTCGCCGTCGCCGAGCCGGAGGACGCCGCGGCACCGGCCGGGTCGTCGCCGGACCCGCCGGTGGTGAGCGCGAGGACGACCAGCGCAGCGGCCACGACCGCCAGGACGGCGGCCAGCGCCGCCCATCGCCGTGACGGGCGCGCCGCCGGGGTGTCGGAGGGGACGTTCATCGCGGCAACCTGCCCATCTCGCGGAACCACTTGACCGACGCGAGGGCCAGGAAGGCCGTCATCGCGACGAGGAGGACGGTGTAGACCGGCAGGAACAGCGCCGGTGCACCGAAGAGCACGAACACGCAGCACAGCAGGCCGTAGTCGGTGGGCAGCACGAGCAGCGACCGGAGGACGCCGGCCCGCTCCCCCCGCTGCTGGGACCGGATGGGCACCCCGTGCTGGGCCCGGAGCGCGTCGTTGAGCATGGTGGCGAAGTAGAGGACGGCGTCGACCACGCAGTAGCCCAGCGGCACCAGCAGCCAGGCCCGGGAGTCGAGGTCGCCGAAGCGGTAGAGCCCGATCAGCACCGCGAGGTGCAGGCTCGAGGCCTTCACCGCGTCGACCATGTGGTCCAGCCACTCACCGGCCGGCGAGCCGCCGCCGCGCAGCCGCGCCAGCTGGCCGTCCGCGGAGTCCAGCGCGTAACCGACGACCAGGCAGGCGGCGACCGCCACGCCCATCGGCCTGGACGGCGCGACGAGCGCGAGCAGGACGATGCCGGTGGCGGAGAACGCCGCGCTGATGCCGGTGACCGCGTTCGGGGTGAGGCCGGCGTGGTAGGCCACGGCCGCCAGGAACCGGCCCATCCGGCGGTTGACGAACCGGGAGTAGGCAGGCGCGCCGAGGGCGCCCTTCTGGGCACCCCCGAGCCGGGCCAGGGTCTGCCCGAAGGTCTCCGCCGGACGCGGCCGGGGCACGGTCTCCAGGACGGCGCTCACGCCTGCGCCGCCCGGGCCGCCGGCGCCTCGACCGGGAGCACGTCAGCCCCGACCGCCATCCGCAGGGGTGCCGGCGCGGGACCGGCGAGCCGATGGCGGGGAGCCGCGGGCAGTGCCGGGGCCGCCCCGGTCGGTGCGTCCGGGGCGGTCGGCAGCTGGTCCCGGCGGCGTCCGCTGGGCCGGGTGCGCGGGAAGTCCCTGGCCGCCAGCCGGGCGCACAGCGCCTCGTACCGGGCGGCGACGTCGTCCCAGTCGTACCGGGCGGCCATCACCCGAGCGCTGTTGCCGTCCCGGCGGACCGCCGCGGGGTCGGCCTCGGCCGCCGTCACCTCGACGGCGACGTCGTCGGGGGTGCTGAAGTACCGGCCGCTGGTCTGCAGGACCTCGCGGTTGAACGCCACGTCGAAGGCGATCGTCGCGGCTCCCGCCCCGATGGCCCGCAGCAGCGAGGGGTTGGTGCCGCCGACGGAGTGCCCGTGCAGGTAGGTCGCGCAGTGGGCGTAGAGCTGGTCGAGCAGCTCCTGGTCCCAGACACCGCCGAGGAAGCGGACCCGGTCGTCGGCCAGCTCGTGCACCTGCCGGGTGTACTCGTCGGCGTAGGGCGCCGAGCCGACCACGACCAGGGGCAGCGTGGCCCCGCTGCGCCGGTAGCCGTCGACGATGACGTGGACGTGGTTCTCCGGCTCGAAGCGGGCGACGACGAGGTGGTACCCGCGCGAGGTGAGGCCGACGCCGGCCAGCGCGTCCGAGGCGCCCCCGGCGATCTTGGGCGCGCCGTAGGCGATCTGCTCGGTCGGGGCGGCGAACTCGTCGCGGTAGTAGTCGGCGATGCCCTGGGCGTCGGCGATGAGCGCGTCGGACCAGCGGACCGACAGCGCCTCGACCACCCGGTAGTAGCGCTTCCCGGCGCCGCCCCACTTGGCGCGCTTCCACTCCAGGCCGTCGACGTGGGTGGCGACCGGGATGCGGGCCGCGCGCAGCAGCGGCAGCCACGGCGCGTTGGCCGCGTTGAAGACGATGGCGGCGTCGACGCGGTGGGCCAGCAGGTGGGCCACCGACAGGCCGGTGTGGCTCAGCGTCTCCAGCGACCGGCGGTGCATGGCGGGCAGGTGCACCAGCTGCATGCCCAGGTGCGTCCCCGGGCGGGGCTGGTCGCCTGCCGTCCGGCAGTAGACGACGACCTCGTGGCCGGCGTCGACCAGCCGGCGGCCGACCTCCTCGACCGCGGTCTCGAAGCCGCCGTACCGCGCTGGGACCCCCCGCGTGCCGACCAGCGCGATGCGCAGCCTCCCCGACGTGTTCCGTGACATGTCTGCTGCTCCGTTTCTCCCCCGTGTGTCCGTCCCCGGCGTCTGGTCGACCGGCCGGCCCCCGGAGCGGGAGACGGCACGGCGAGGCCAGGGCCACGGCGTGTGCTGGGGAGACCATCGGCCCCGCGGCTCCGCATCGTCACCGAGGCAGCACACCTCGTCACTCAGAGGGAGGACACCGGTCAGTAGGCCCCGGAGGCGGTGGCGACGGCCCGGGCGGTCTTCCAGAGGATCTGCAGGTCGAGGGCGAGCGACCAGTTCTCGACGTACCGCAGGTCCAGCCGGACCGCCTCCTCCCACGGGAGGTCGCTGCGCCCGGAGATCTGCCAGAGGCCGGTCAGCCCCGGCTTCACCAGCAGCCGGCGGCTCACCGAGCTGTCGTAGCGGGCCACCTCCTGCGGCAGCGGAGGCCGCGGGCCCACCAGGGACATCGTGCCGGTGAGCACGTTGACCAGCTGCGGGAGCTCGTCCAGGGACAGCCGGCGCAGCCAGCGACCGACCGGGGTCACCCGCGGGTCGGAGCGCATCTTGAACAGCAGGCCGTCGGCGTCGTTGCCGTCGGAGAGCCCGGCGACCTGCTGGTCGGCACCGGAGACCATGCTGCGGAACTTCAGCATGGTGAACGGCTCGCCGTTGAGGCCGATCCGCTGCTGCCGGTAGAAGACGCCGCCGGGACTCGACAGCCGCACCGCCAGCGCGAGGGCGCCGAACAACGGGGCGAGCACCACCAGCGCGCCGAAGGCGACCGAACGGTCCAGCGCGGTCTTGACCACCCGGCGCCACCCCTCGAACCGGGGCTGCTCGACCGCCAGCAGCGGCAGGCCGTCGAAGGGCCGGATGTGCAGCCGCGGGCCGGCGACCTCGACCAGGCCGGGCGCCACGAGCAGCTCCAGGCCGGTGCCCTCCAGCTGCCAGGACAGCGCGCGCAGGTACTGCGCGGCGGTCTCGCTGGCCGAGGTCACGGCGATGGTGTCGGCCTGCATCCGGGCCGCGGTGGCGACCACGTCGTCCAGGCCGGAGACCGGCAGGTCGACCGCGCGGGCCACCCGGGTCCGGTCGTCGGGCGTCACGCAGGCGGCGACGACCTGCAGCCCGGCGTGCGAGGTGCGGGCCAGCCGGTCCACCAGCTCGAGCACGGCGCCACCGCGGCCGACGACCACGACCCGCTTGACGCACCGGCCCTGCAGCCGCTGCCAGTGCAGCAGGTGGCGGGCGACGTACCGCTCGACGACGGTGGCCAGGGCCAGCGCCGGGACGCCGACGACGACGAGGCCGCGGCTGAGGTCGAGCTCGGCGGCGTAGCTGAGGAAGCCCATCCCGGCCAGCAGCAGCAGGCCGGCCCGGCCGATGCGGTGGAACTCGTCGCTGCCGATGCCGAAGGTGCGCTCCTCGTAGGCCCCGGTGACGGCGAGGAGCACCGGCCAGGCGAGGACGAGGGAGACGCTGGCCCAGAAGAGGCCGCCCGCCGGGGGGACCACGCCGTCGTGGGCGACGAGCACGATGAGCGCCGCGGCGGCCGCGAGGACGACCTCGGCGCCGACCAGCCGGCGGCGGTGCCGACCGGCCCAGCGGTCGCGCGTCGTGCTGGCCGGACGTGCCCGTTCGGCCGACCCCGCGGTGCCGAGTGCACCCGCGACGGGATCGATGACCGACACGGCCTCGGCGCGTTCGAGCAGCATCGTGTCCCCCCAGGACCAGGTCGGCGACTCACTGTCATCGCGTCGGCCGGGGTGGGGCTGCCCGACGTGCTGGCGGCTTCCCGGAACGACGCACAGTGACCATCACCGCCGGTGACTGCCAGGGCAACGCGTCTTCACCCGAAGGGGCGGGCGACCAGGTCCAGACCACCCGATCGGACGTGGAGCGCCCTCCGACGGTGGTCCGCACCGCGTCATCGGGCTGCGCGGGCCCGCACCTCCCCGATCGAGGACGGACCAGCCGCACGTCCGGGTGAGCGGTGCCTCGATCGGCTCTCCGCGTCGGAGGCGGGTGCGCAGGCAAGGGGCGAGGGGTGGACCTGGGTGGCACACCACGGTCATCGTCGGTGCAGGCCGAGGCCGAGGACCCGGACGCGGCGACCTCGGGAGGCGTGCAGCTCGACGACGTCGCGGCCCCAGCCCCCGCCCCGGCGGTCGCGGCCGGTGACCGGTCAGCTGCGCGGGTGGACGACGTTCTGGGCCGTCTCCAGCCCACGCTCGAGCAGCAGCTCGGTGGCATCGGCGGCCTCGCCGACCAGCAGTTCGAGGGTCTTCCGCTCGGTGGCGGAGAAGTCCTTGAGCACGAAGTCGGCGGGGTCCTGCCGCCCGGGGGGCCGGCCGATGCCGACCCGCACCCGCAGGTAGTCCCGGGTGCCGGTGGACCGCGAGATCGAGCGCAGGCCGTTGTGCCCGCCCTCTCCCCCACCGCGCTTGAGCCGGACCGCCTCGAAGGGGATGTCCAGCTCGTCGTGCACGACGACCAGGTCGGTGGCCGGGAGGTGGTGGTAGTCCAACAGCCCGCGCACCGGCCCACCGGACTCGTTCATGTAGGTCAGCGGCTGGGCGAGCACGACCCGGCGGCCGGCGAGGCGGCCCTCACCGGCCAGCGACCGGGAGCGCGGGCCCTTGCCCGCGGACAGCCGGACCCCGGCCCGGGACGCCAGTTCGGCCAGCACCATCGCGCCGACGTTGTGCCGGTTGCCGGCGTAGCCGGGTCCGGGGTTGCCCAGGCCGACGACCAGGAAGGGGCCCTCGGACACCGGCTCGGGAGACGCCGCAGGGGCGCCGGCAGTGCCGGCGCCCCTGCGGGCCGTGCTCTCGCTCAGCGGTCCGCTCAGGACTCGTCGGCGTCGGCGGCCTCGATGGACTCGCCGCTGCCCTGGTCGGACGGCTCGCCCACGACGTCGCCGTCGGCCTCGGACTCGTCGCGCTCGATGCCGGCCTCGGCCTCGGCCTCGGCGAGCTCCTCCTCGAGCTGCGCCGCGGTCGGCGCACCCAGGAAGCCGATGACGAGCGCCTCGGGGTCGGTGATCAGGATGGCGCCGGCCGGCAGCGGCAGGTCGCCGGCGGTGATGCCGTTGCCCGCGGTGCGACCGGTGATGTCGACCTCGATGGTGTCGGGCAGGTTGGTGGCGTCGGCCTCGAGGGAGACGGTGTTCAGCTGGTGGTTGCTGATCGTGTCCGGGGCGGGCTCACCGACGATGACCACCGGGACGTCGACGGTGGTCTTCTCGCCGCGGCGGACGACGAGCAGGTCGACGTGCTCGTGGACGCGGGTCAGCGGGTCGCGCTGCACGGCCTTGGTCAGCGCCAGCTGCTCCGCGCCGTCCAGGACGACGGTCAGCAGCACGTTGGTGCCACCGTTGCGCAGCGCGGCGGCGAACTCGCGGGCCGGCAGGGACAGGTGGACGACGTCCTGGCCGTGCCCGTACATGACGGCGGGGACGCGCCCGGCCCGGCGGGTCCGGCGGGCGCTGCCCTTGCCGAACTCGGTACGGGGCTCGGCGACGAGGCGGAAGTCAGCCACGGTGATGTGCTCCTCAACAGGGTGGATCGGGTCTGTGTGACCGGCGCACGAGCGCGGCACACCCTGGAGGGCAGACACACGTCGATCACGGAGCGCGGACGAACCGCCTCCCTCGCCGGGCAGCACACCCGAGGCTACACGAGACGAACCAGCGCACTTTCGCGCGCGAAAGCGCACACGGTTTCGCGCGCGAAAGGGCACGCCGTTCAGGCGCGAAGGCAAGCAGACGGCCGGGGGACCCGGACCCGTCGCCCGCACGGGCGTCTGCGGGACCGGGCGCGGGGCCGGAGGCTCCCGCCCGGGACCGCAGGTCGGGTCCGGCGGCGGGGTCACGGGGCCCGAAGGGTCCCTGACCCCGCCGCGGGAAGCGGCTCAGCTCACGCGGGGAACGGCTCCTGGCCGCGGTGCGGCCCGGAGGGTCGCAAGTTCAACTGGCCCCGTCGAACAAGCTGGTGACCGAGCCGTCCTCGAAGACCGCCTTGATGGCCCGGGCCAGCAGCGGGGCGATGGAGAGCACGGTCAGCTTGTCGAACTGGCGGGCCGGCTCGATCGGCAGCGTGTTGGTGACGAGCACCTCGCTCACCCGGCTGTTCTTCAGCCGGTCGATCGCCGGGCCGGAGAGCACGCCGTGGGTGGCGGCGATGACCACGTCGGCCGCGCCGGCGGCGAACAGCGTGTCGGCGGCCTTCACGATCGTGCCGCCGGTGTCGATCATGTCGTCGACCAGGATGCACACCCGGCCCTCGACCTCACCGACGACGCGGTTGGCGACGACCTCGTTGGGCCGGGTCACGTCCCGCGTCTTGTGGATGAAGGCCAGCGGCGTGCCGCCGAGCTTGTCGCTCCACCGCTCGGAGACCCGGACGCGGCCGGAGTCCGGCGAGACGACGGTCAGGTCGCGGTCGCCCCACTTCTTCTTGACGTCCTCGATGAGCAGGTCCATCGCGAAGAGGTGGTCGACCGGGCCGTCGAAGAAGCCCTGGATCTGTGCGGTGTGCAGGTCGACGGCCATGAGCCGGTCGGCACCTGCGGTCTTGAACATGTCGGCGACGAGCCGGGCGGAGATCGGCTCCCGGCCGCGGTGCTTCTTGTCCTGCCGGGCGTAGGGGAAGAACGGCGCGACGACGGTGATCCGCTTGGCCGAGGCGCGCTTGAGCGCGTCGACCATGATCAGCTGCTCCATGAGCCAGGTGTTGATCGGCGCGGTGTGGCTCTGCACGACGAAGGCGTCGCAGCCGCGCACCGACTCCTCGAACCGCACGAACAGCTCACCGTTGGCGAACTCGTAGGAGGCGGTCGGGGTCGGGGTCACCCCCAGGTGCCCGGCGATCTCGGTGGTCAGCTCGGGATAGGCCCGTCCCGAGAAGAGCATCAGGCTCTTGCTGGTGGGCTGCCGGATCGCGCTCATCGCCGTCCCTGGTGGTCGTCGTCCCTCGCGGTGGCCGTGGCCCGGCCGCCCTCGGACTGTGTGGATCGAGTGTCCGCTGCGTCGTCGGCCGGTGCACCACCGGCCGCCGCTGCGGCCTCAGCCGATCGCGTCCCCGGACGCCGTCGGCCCACCCAGCCTGCCACATTCCGCTGGTGGGCCCGGGCGACGGCCATCGCCCCGGGCGGCACGTCCTCGGTGATCACCGATCCGGCGGCGGTGTAAGCGCCGTCGCCCACGGTGACCGGAGCCACGAGCATCGTGTCCGAGCCGATCCGGACGTGGTCGCCGATCTCGGTGCGGTGCTTGGCGACGCCGTCGTAGTTCACGAACACCGTCGCCGCTCCCACGTTGGAGCCCTGCCCGATGGTGGCGTCCCCGACGTAGGACAGGTGCGGCACCTTGGAGCCCTCGCCGACCTGCACGTTCTTGGTCTCGACGAAGGCCCCCACCTTCGCGCCGCGGGCGAGCTCGGTGCCCGGGCGGAGGTAGCTGAACGGGCCGACGGTGGCGGCGGGGCCGACCACGGACAGCGTGACGTGCGAGCGGACGACCGAGGCACCCTCGCCGACCTCGGTGTCGGTCAGCGTCGTGTCCGGCCCGACGACCGCGCCGGCGCCGACGGTCGTGGCGCCGAGCAGTTGGGTGCCCGGCTGCAGCACGGCCTCCGCCGCGACGTCCGCGGTGACGTCGACCCAGGTGGTCATCGGGTCGATGACCACGACGCCGGCGCGCATCAGCCGGTCGAGCACCCGGTCGTTCAGCGTCCGGCGCCGGTCGGCGAGCTCGCGCTGGTCGTTGCAGCCGAGCGTGTCCACGGCGTCGTCCGCCCGGTGGCCGCCCACCGGAGCCCCGTCGGCGACCAGCAGCCCCAGGACGTCGGTCAGGTAGATCTCGCCCTGGTCGTTCGCGGCGCCGACCCGGGTGAGCGCCTCCCGCACCGCGGCCGCGTCCCCGACGTAGACGCCGGCGTTGACCTCGGCGATGGCGCGGGTGGCGGTGTCGGCGTCCCGTTCCTCGACGATCGCCCGGACGCCGCCGGTCCCGTCGCGGACGATCCGGCCCAGCCCGGTCGGGTCGGCCACCTCGGCGGTGAGCACGGTGAGCACGGCCCCGGCGTCGCGGTGCGCCTGGACCAGCGTGGTCAGCGTCTCCACGCGCAGCAGCGGTGCGTCGCCGTTGACGATGAGCACCGCGCCGGACACCTCGCCGAGCGCGTCGAGCGCGACCGCGGCGGCGTGCCCGGACCCGAGCTGCTCCTCCTGGACGACGGCGTCGGCCTCCGGCGCGACGTCCGCCAGGTGCTCGGTCACCGCCTCGCGGCCGGAGCCGACGACCACGACGGTGCGGGCGGCCCCCAGCGGTGCGGCCGCGGCGAGCACGTGCCCGAGCATCGACCGGCCACCGAGCCGGTGCAGCACCTTGGGGGTGGCCGACCGCATCCGGGTGCCCTGGCCGGCGGCGAGGACGACGACGGCGCCGACGGCGCCGCCGGGGCTGGCGGTGGGCGGGGTCTGGGGCAGGCTCACGGTTCTCCTCGCGGTGGCGGGTGGTGCGGACGCGGCGGGACACCGGCCACGGCGGGCCGGCGCGGCGCCTCGGCGGGCGGACTGGCTGGGGGACTCGGACTCGAACCGAGACTTCCCGGCTCCAAAGGCCGGCGGGCTGCCGATTACCCCATCCCCCATCGCCGGGCGGCCGCACGGAGCGGTTGCGCACCGGCGGTGCGACTGCGCGGGACGCCGGTGGACGACCGGTGCCCCGCCCGTGAGCCTAGGGCCGGGCTCCGGTCCGGGCACCCAGCACCGCGGTCGGGGGCCGCGCGGCCCGCCCCTCGCGCCCCGTGGGCCACGGTCGCGCCCGGCAGCGCCGGCGGTCCGTCGGGCCGGGCCCTCAGCCGACGAGCCGGGCCCCGTGCACCGGTCCGTGCACCGCCCGCACCGTGCGGAAGACGCCCGCGCCGGCCAGCTCGGCCGCCAAGCGCACGGCGGTGTCCTCGTCGTCGGCCAGGCCGGCCACGGTCGGCCCCGAGCCGCTGACCAGCGCGGCCCGGGCGCCAGCGTCCGTGGTGGCCCGCAGTGCCCGGCGCAGCTCCGGGCGCAGCCGGAGAGCCGGCGCCTGCAGGTCGTTGCTGAGCGCGGCCGCCAGCGCCGGCGCCGGTCCACTGCGCAGCGCCGTGATCACCGGCTCGGTCGAGGCCAGCTCCGCGCCGTCGGGCAGCGTCCCGGCCGCCCGCAGCTCGTCCAGCTCGGCGTAGACGACCGGCGTGGACAGCCCGTCGCCGGCGATGCCCAGCACCCAGTCCCACCGGCGGCGGGCCAGCACCGGGGACAACCGCTCACCCCGGTGCGTGCCCAGCGCCACCCCGCCGAGCAGGCTGAAGGGCACGTCGCTGCCCAGCTCGGCGGCGAGCGTGGCGAGGTCACCGCGGGTGGCCCGGGTGCCCCAGAGCGCGTCGAGGGCGACCAGCGCCGCCGCGGCGTCCGCGCTCCCCCCGGCCAGTCCGGCGGCGGCCGGGATGGTCTTGTCGATCTCCAGGTCCGCGTCGGCCGAGATGCCCGCGTGCCGGGCGAGCAGCTCGGCGGCCTGCCACACCAGGTTCCGCCGGTCCACGGGCACGCCCGACGGGCCCCGACCGTCGCCCGAGCCCTCCCCGCGGACGGTCAGCGAGAGACCCTCCGCGCGCCGCACGGTGACGGTGTCGAACAGCGAGACGGCCAGGTACACCGTCTGCAGCTCGTGGTAGCCGTCCGGGCGCAGCCGGCCGACCCCCAGGTGCACGTTGACCTTCGCCGGTGCCCGCGCGGCCACGGCGCCGTTGCCGGCCAGCCTGCCCGGCCCCCCGGACGTCGCGTTCCTCACCCGGCCACCCTGCCTGCCGGTCGACCCACGCGCTACCGCCCCCCGTCGGGCACGGGCTCGGTGGCGGCCAACCGGGCGAAGTCGGTGACCGACAGCTGCTCGCCGCGGGTGGTGGGGTCGATCCCGGCCGCACGCAGCCGGACCTCGGCCGCCGCCGGACTGCCCGCCCAGCGCGCCAGCGCGGCTCGCAGCCCCTTGCGCCGGGTGGCGAAGGCGGCGTCCACGGCGGCGAAGGTGGCGGCCCGGTCGCCCGGGGGCGAGGGCCGCCGGGTGAGGGCGACCAGTCCGGAGTCGACGTTCGGCACCGGCCAGAAGACCGGACGGGGGACGTTGCCGGCCCGGCGCACGTCGGCGTACCAGGCCGCCTTCACGCTCGGCACGCCGTAGGACGGCGTCCCGGGCCGCGCGGCCAGCCGGTCGGCCACCTCGGCCTGCACCAGCACCAGCGCGCTGCGCAGCGACGGCAGCAGCTCCAGCAGGTGCAGCAGCACCGGGACGGCGATGTTGTACGGCAGGTTCGCCACCAGTGCCGTGGGCGGCGGTCCGGGCAGCTCGGTGACCCGCAGCGCGTCCGCGGTCACCACGGTGAGCCGGTCGGCGTGCCGGGGCAGCCGTTCGGCGACGGTCTGCGGC
The DNA here is from genome assembly GCF_005930475.1 of Modestobacter altitudinis. Taxonomy (GTDB): domain Bacteria; phylum Actinomycetota; class Actinomycetes; order Mycobacteriales; family Geodermatophilaceae; genus Modestobacter; species Modestobacter altitudinis. The sequence continues at coordinate 37,901 of NZ_SJEW01000023.1, read as the reverse complement.
AACTGCTCGGCCAGCCGCGGGTCGATCTCGACGGCGGTGACGTGCGCGCAGGCCGACAGCAGGCCCAGGGTCAGCGACCCCAGCCCCGGGCCGACCTCGCAGACGACGTCGTCGGGCGTGAGGTCGGCGGTGCGCACGATCCGCCGGATCGTGTTGGCGTCGTGCAGGAAGTTCTGGCCGAGGGTCTTGGTCGGTCGCAGCTCGAGCTGCTGGGCCAGGTCGCGGATCGCGGCCGGGCCCAGCAGCCCGTCGGAGGCCTCGGGGGTGGTGCTCAGCTCAGGCCTCGCTGCAGGGGCCCGCCGCGAGGTACGAGCGGTGGGGCTTCGGCCCCATCGCAGGGTCCCGGACCGAGCTCGCGAGGTCCGGGGGGTGACGGGGCCCTTCTGCCTTCATCAGTCGAAGAGGTGGGAGCCACAGCCCCACTGTCCCGCACCGCTGCGGGCGTACAGCATCTGGGCCCGCATCGTCTGCTCGGCGACGGAGGCGGCGGCCGGGTCCCCGCTGCCGCCGACGCCGGCCCAGGTGGCCCGGGAGAACTGGTACAGGCCGCGGTAGGTGCCGCTGGCGCTGACCGCGTTCGGCCGCCCACCGGACTCGCACCGGGCGAGCGCGGCCCAGTTCAGGCCGTCGGCCGACACGACCGCGGAGCTGGCGGCGGCGACCGGCTCCTTCGTGCCCACGCTGACCAGCTCGTCGACCGGCGGCGTGGTGACAGCGGCGTCGACCTGCTCGCGGCCGGTCTCGACGCCGTCGGTGCGGGTGACCCGCCAGGTGATGGTCTGCTGGCCCTCGACGCCCTCCTGGGTGACCGTGCGGTCGCCCTCGTCGGCCTCGGGGTCCTCGGTCTCCACGGTGGTGTAGTCCACCGGGCGGACCTCGGTGACGTCCTCGACCTGCACCCGGGTGACCCACAGGACCATCGAGTCCAGCAGCGGCTGGGCCGGGTAGAGCGAGCTGCGATCGGTCGGCGAGAGGGTGATGCCCTGCTCGGCCAGCAGCTCCCCCGCGGTCTGCGCGGTGGTGGTGACCACCCGCTGCTGGCCGTCGGCCACGAGCGTGACGTCCTTGGCGGTGGCGATGGAGAGGTCCATGCCGTCCAGCGGGAGACGCTCGCTGCGGCTGACGGACAGCACCAGGTTCTCCGCTCGGTAGCCGAGCTCGTCGAGCGCCCCGTCGACCGACAGCGCGGTCGTGTAGACGTCGCTGCGCACGCCGTCGACGGTCAGCGACAGGGGCCGGGCCCGGTTGAGCACGATCGTGTCACCGTCGGCGACGGCGGCTTCCTGGTCGGGCAGGACAACGTCGTGCGACGCGAGCTGCAGTCCCTCGTCGGCCAGCACCTCACCCGTCGTGTCGGCGTAGGTGCGGACCTCGCGCGCCTGCCCGTCGACGGTGATCGTCACCGTCTTCTGGGCGAGGAAGTAGGCGGCGGAGCCACCCACCAGGCCCAGCAGGACCAGGGCGAGGAGACTGAACTTCAACGATCGGCGCACAACACATCCACGGGTCACTGGCCCCGGGCAGGGGAACGAGGGCAGCAGCCAACGGGACCCACCCGAGGTGGCGGTCGGCATCGCGCGGCCCGACGTCGGTCCGGGTCCGGGTGTTGCCCGGACCGTGGACTGGTCGCCCAGGTGTTCCCCACCCCGGCTGGTCGGTGACGACACGATAACGAACGCCGTCGGAAGACAACGGTGCCCGATCAGTGGACCAACATGTCGACCAGTCGCTACGCAGGCGCGCCGACACGCACCGTGATGTCCACGCCGTGCTGGACGATCAGCGACCGCCATGACCACGTGGGGAAGCCCACACGTTGATCTTGGCGCGAGAGGGGTACCGGCGCCGATCAGGCCAGGGCGTGCGAGGTCTGCTGGACCGGGCGCAGCCAGGTCACCAGGAACCCGGCCACCACCAGCCCGGCCAGGATCGCGGTGAAGCCGCCCGCCACCAGCGCGACCGGCAGCAGCCCGGCCCCGTCGCCGGCCACCCGGTCGTCGAGGTCGATCGCCGCACGCAGCAGCAGCGCACCGAGCGGCAGGACCGCCAGCACCGTCGCCGCGGCCACCACCAGGTGGGCGGTCCAGGTGCGCAGGGCCTCGTCGATCGGCACGTCGGCGCCCTCCGCGGGCAGCGGGCGCACCAGCACCCGCAGCAGCGCGGCCTCCGCCAGCAGCCATCCGGCCAGCGGCACCGACAGGGCGATCGCCGTCGGCGCGGGACCGAGGTCGTCGGCCAGCCACACCGCCGCCACGACGTCCGCGGCGACGATGCCGCGCATGGTCCAGAGCAGCCAGGGCGAGACCTGCTCACCGCGGCGCGGCCGGCGGGGCGGGTCGCTGAGCGCCCAGCGCGCACGGGGGCGGGTGGCCTCGGCCAGCAGGACGCCGGCCAGCAGACCGACGGCCAGCGCCGGCACCCAGAGGAACACCGACGCCTCGGCGAACAGGACGACCGACAGCACGACCAGGGCCACCCCGAGAGCGAAGCCCAGCTTGCGGACCCGGCGGCCGTGGGCGGCCTGGCGGGTCAGCTGGGCCGTCGCCGAGGGCGTGGTCGGGACGAACTCGACGGCCGCCGACGCGACCGCCCGGCGTTCGGCGGCGTGCGACCAGGCCCGCGCCAGCAGCCCGGCCGGGGCGAGCAGGGCGATGAAGAGCACGACGGCGATGAGGCGGCCCACGCCCACAGTGTGCCCCGGATCCCCGGCTAGGCGGTACCGCCCGAGGCTGCCGGTGGGTCCTCGCGCTGCCAGCTCCCGAAGACCCGTTCGGCGGTGGCGGTGAGGGAGGCGCAGAGCTGCTCGAGGTCGGTGCCGGTGACCTCGGCGAGGGCGCGCACGGTGTGCGGCACCAGCCGGGCGGAGTTCGGTCGACCGCGCAGCGGAGCAGGGGTGAGGAACGGCGCGTCGGTCTCCACCAGGAGCTGCTCCAGCGGGGTGATCGCCGCCGCCTCGCGCAGCTGGCCGGCGTTGCCGAAGGTCAGCGTCCCGGCGAAGGACAGCACGTGGCCCCGCTCGATGCAGGCACGGGCGAAGCCGGCGTCACCGGAGAAGCAGTGCAGCACGGTGTGCTCCGGGGCGCCCTCCTCGTCGAGCACCCGCAGGACCTCGTCGTGGGCGTCCCGGTCGTGGATGACCAGCGCGATCCCGTGCCGCTTGGCGATGTCGATGTGCGCCCGGAAGGACGCCTCCTGCGCCGCCCAGCCGTCCTCGCCGGTCCGGTAGCGGTCCAGCCCGGTCTCCCCCACCGCCCGCACCCGGGGCTGGACCGCCAGCCGGTCGATCTCACCGAGCGCGCCCTCGGTCGCTGCGCCCGCGCCGGCCTCGTTGGGGTGCAGCGCCACGGCCGCCAGCACGTCGGGGTGCCGGGCGGCCAGCTCCGCCGACCAGCGCGAGGAGGCGACGTCCACCCCCACCTGGACCAGCCGCGGCACGTTCACCGCGACCGCGGCGGCGATCGCCTCGTCGACCTCGGCCTCGGTCGGCCGGCGGTCCTCGCCGCCGACGGCGATGTCGAAGTGCGTGTGGCTGTCGACGGCCGGCGACGGGAGCGGCTCCGGCGACGGCGGCGGCTCCCCCCGCTTGTTCGCCCGCGACGACGCCGACCGGCTCACCGGGCAGCCATGTCGGCCAACATGGCCCGTCCCGACGGACGCGACGGTCCGGTCCCCAGGGCCATGTCGGCCAACATGGCCCGGACGGGGGTCACGCCTCGCCGTCCGTGCCGCTGGTGCCCTCGCCGCCCTCCAGGCGCCGGAGCTCGTCCTCCACGATCGAGGGGTCGAGCTTGGTGAAGACCGGCTTCGGCGCGGCCAGCGGCGTCCCGGGCGGGGGCAGCGGCGTGGACGCCCAGGTCGCCTGCGCCTCGCCGTAGGACCCGGTGATGATCGGGTACGGGGAGCCGTCGTCGAGGTCGGTGACCTCGTCGATGCGCGGGGCCACCGACCAGGTGCCGGTGCCGCCGAGCAGCTCGTGCACCTGCTGCGAGGAGTGCGGGAGGAACGGGGTGAGCAGCGTGTTGCAGTCCTTGATCGCCTGCAGCGCGGTGTGCAGCACGGTGTCCCGGCGGGCCGGGTCCTCCTTGAGCTTCCACGGCGCCTGGTCGGACAGGTACTTGTTCGCCTCGCCCACCACCCGCATCGCCTCGGTGGCCGCGGCCTTCTGCCGGTTGCGGGCCAGCAGGTCACCGATCGGCCCGAAGGCCCCCGACGTGGTGGCCAGCAGCGCGCGGTCGGCGTCGGTCAGCTCCCCCGGCGTCGGGACCGCGCCGACGTTCTTGGCCGCCATCGACACCGAGCGGTTGACCAGGTTGCCCCAGCCGGCGACCAGCTCGTCGTTGTTGCGGCGCAGGAACTCCGCCCAGGTGAAGTCGGTGTCCTGGTTCTCCGGGCCGGCGACGGCGATGAAGTAGCGCAGCGCGTCGGCGTCGTAGCGGGACAGGAAGTCGCGGACGTAGATGACGACGTTCCGCGAGGAGGAGAACTTGCGGCCCTCCATGGTCAGGAACTCACTCGAGACGACCTCGGTGGGCAGGTTCAGCGCGCCCAGCGACCCCGGCGTCCCGCCCTTGTCCCCTGCACCGTTGTAACCGAGCAGCTGGGCCGGCCAGATCTCGGAGTGGAAGACGATGTTGTCCTTGCCCATGAAGTAGTAGGCGTCGGCGTCCGGGGACTGCCACCACTGCCGCCAGGCCTCCGGGTCACCGGACCGGCGGGCCCACTCGATCGACGCCGACAGGTAGCCCACGACGGCGTCGAACCAGACGTAGATGCGCTTGTCCGACCGGTCGACCCAGCCCTCCAGCGGCACCCGCACCCCCCAGTCGATGTCCCGGGTGTAGCTGCGCGGCTTGAGGTCCTCGAGCAGGTTGACGCTGAAGTTCAGGACGTTGGGCCGCCAGCTCTTGCGGGTGGCCAGCCAGTCGCCCAGTGCCCTCGCGAACGCCGGCAGGTCGAGGAAGTAGTGCTCGCTCTCCACGAACCTCGGCGTCTCGCCGTTGATCCGGCTGACCGGGTTGATCAGGTCCACCGGGTCCAGCTGGTTGCCGCAGTTGTCGCACTGGTCGCCGCGGGCGCCGTCGTAGCCGCAGATCGGGCAGGTGCCCTCGATGTAGCGGTCGGGCAGCGTGCGCCCGGTCGAGGGGCTGATCGCGCCCAGCGTCGTCTGCGGGAAGACGTAGCCGTTCTTCAGCAGCCCCAGGAAGATCTCCTGGCTGATCGCGGCGTGGTTGGCCGTCGTCGTCCGGGTGAACAGGTCGTAGCTGAGCCCGAGGCTCTGCAGGTCGTCGACGATCACCCGGTTGTTCCGGTCGGCGATCTCCCGCGGGGTGATGCCCTCGGCGTCGGCGGCGACGGTGATCGGCGTCCCGTGCTCGTCGGTGCCGCTGACCATCAGCACCTGGTCACCGGCCATCCGGTGGTAGCGGCTGAAGACGTCGGAGGGGACGCCGAAGCCCGAGACGTGGCCGATGTGCCGCGGGCCGTTGGCGTAGGGCCAGGCGACCGCGGTGAGGATGTGCCGATCTGTCACGGGACGAGCGTAATGATCGCCGTCCAGTCGCCTCCGGCTCAGGGGGCGACGACGGACGCCGTGGTCGGCGGGGTGGGGGTGGCGGCCGGGCCGCCGAGCAGGGCGACGCCGGTCAGGGCGAGCCCGATGCAGGACACGGTGACCCCGCGCAGCACGCGGCGCTCCCCGCCCCCCGCCGGGCGGACGGCCCGTGGCCGGCCGCCCTCGGCCACCCACGCCACGGACGCCGGGGCGGTGGCCAGCAGCAGCTTCGCGGTCGGCACCCCGAGGGTCAGCAGCGCCAGGGCCGGGACGGGCAGGGCCTGCAGCGGGCCGAGCGCGACCAGCCAGACCCCGTCGCCGCCGAGCACGCCGGCGACGGCGAGGACGAGCAGCAGCACGATCTCCCCGCAGGCGACCGCGACGAGCAGCTGCCGGCCGGCGCCGTCGACCAGGCTGGCCCCGCCCCCGGCACACAGCACCACCCAGCCGGCGAGCAGCACGAGCGTGACGGCGACCAGCAGGCCGTCGGGCCGCACGCCGGTGCCGAAGACGCCGTCCAGGCTGGTCAGGCCCAGCGCGAGCAGGCCGAGCGACTGGAGCACCGCCAGTGCCGCGGCCGCGGCGACCGTGGTGGGCAACCGACCGGCCCGGCGCGGCGACCGGGCCACCACGACGAGCGGATCGGTGCGGGCGTCGACGAGGGCGCTCGGCACGGGGACCTCCTGACCGGGGACGGGTGTCCCTGATCAGGTCGGGCGCCGCGCGCTCCCCCCGGAGGGGAGGACGGCCGGGCCTCACCCCGGGGGGTGAGTCAGCGCTCCCCGCCGGCCTGCTGTCCCGCTGCCTTGCGCTCGGCCGCGCCCTTCACGGAGAACCGGGAGTTCCGCCGGCCGTAGAGGAAGTAGACGACGACCCCGAGCACCATCCAGATCCCGAACCGCAGCCAGGTCTCGCCGGGCAGGTTCAGCATCAGGTAGAGGCTCGCCAGGATCGACAGCCACGGGAGCAGCGGCACCAGGGGCACGCGGAAGGACCGGTGCAGATCCGGGCGGGTCTTGCGCAGCCGGATCACGGCGTAGGACACCAGCACGAACGCGAAGAGCGTGCCGATGTTGACCAGCTCGGCGAGGGTGCTCAGCGGGATGAGCCCGGCCAGCACCGCCACGACGATGCCGGTGATGATCGTGATCTTGTACGGCGTGCCGTACTTCGGGTGCACGGCGCCCAGCGTCGGCGGGAGCAGGTGGTCCCGGCTCATCGCGAAGAGCACCCGGGACTGGCCGAGCATGAGGATCATGACCACCGAGGTCAGCCCGGCCAGCGCCCCCACGGAGATCAGCCCGGAGAAGAACGGCAGACCCACGCTCCGGAACGCGTCGGCCAGGGGCGCCGACGTGGACAGCTCGGTGTACTCCTGCATGCCCACCACGACCAGCGACACCGCCACGTAGAGCACGGTGCAGATCACCAGGGAGCCGATGATCCCGCGCGGCAGGTCCCGCTTGGGGTCGTTGGTCTCCTCGGCCGCCGTCGCGACGATGTCGAACCCGATGAAGGCGAAGAAGACGATCGCCGCGCCGGCCAGGATGCCGCCCACGCCGAAGGTGCTGGGCGCGAAACCGAACAGGGTCTGGATGAGCGGCGCGGTGAGCCCGCTGCCGGTCTCGCTGGGCTGCGCCGGCGGGATGAAGGGCGTGTAGTTCGCCGCCTTGACGTAGAAGATCCCCACACCGATCACCATCAGCACGATCGCGACCTTGATCGCCACGATCACCGAGGTGACCCGGGAGGAGAGCTTGATGCCCAGGATCAGCACGGCCGTCATCACCGCGACGATGAACATCGCCGGGATGTTGAAGTTCGCCTCCTCACCCGCGATCGACGTGGGCAGCGGGATGCCCAGGTCGCCGAGCAGCTGGTTGAGGTAGCCGGACCAGCCGACCGCTACCGTCGCGGCACCCAGGGCCAGTTCCAGGACCAGGTCCCAGCCGATGATCCAGGCGACCAGCTCACCCATGGTGGCGTAGGAGAACGTGTAGGCCGAGCCGGCCACCGGCACCGTGGAGGCGAACTCCGCGTAGCAGAGCGCGGCCAGCCCGCAGACGATGCCGGCGATCACGAAGCTGATGGCGACGGCCGGCCCGGAGTCGGTCTTGGCGACCTCACCGGTCAGCACGAAGATGCCCGTGCCGATGATCACCCCGACGCCGAAGACGGTCAGGTCCAGGGCGGAGAGGTTCTTCTTGAGCTGGTGATCGGGTTCCTCGGTGTCGCGGATGGACTCCTCGACGCTCTTGACCCGAGCCCGGTTGGTGGCCACTGGAACCCCCCTCGAGCGACCGGCGCTCCGGTGCGCCGGCCGGCTGGTGATCATCGGTGGGGGGAGCGTCCCACGGGCGCGCACATCTCGCATGCCTACGCTCAGAGGGTCACGCGCCCGGTCGACCGAGCAGGCGCACGAGAGACCAGGAGACCTGGTGACCAGCACCGACAGCTCGTCCGGGACGCGGTCGCGGCTGCCCCAGGTGCGCCGCACACCCGGCCCGGCCGGCGCGCCGAGCACTCCCCCGACCGAGCGCTCGGGCACCGACTTCGTCGTCGACTGCGCGGTGTACGTCGAGGGCCGGCGCCAGGCGCCGGTCGCCTACGACGAGGCGCTGCGGGCGGCTGTGGAGGGGGACGGCTTCGTGTGGCTGGGGCTGCACGAGCCGACCGAGGCGGAGCTGGCGGGGATCGCCGCCGTGTACGGGCTGCACCCGCTGGCGGTCGAGGACGCCGTCGAGGCCCACCAGCGCCCGAAGCTGGACAGCTACGACGACAGCCTGTTCATGGTGCTGAAGACCGCGCGCTACGTCCCGCACACCACCCTCACCGCCACCAGCGAGGTGGTCAACACCGGCGAGGTCATGGTCTTCCTCGGCAGCCACTACGTGATCACCGTCCGGCACGGCGACCACGGCGGTCTCAAGGACCTGCGGAACAGCCTCGAGGGGCAGACCGACCTGCTGCAGCAGGGGCCGTCCTCGGTGCTCTACGCCGTCACCGACCTGGTCGTCGACCACTTCGTCGAGGTCGCCGAGGCGGTGGAGGACGACGTGGAGGAGCTCGAGGTCTCGGTGTTCAGCCCGACCCGCACCGACGACACCTCGCGCATCTACCAGCTCAAGCGGGAGCTGATGCAGCTGCGCCGGGCGGTGCAGCCGCTGGAGATCCCGCTGTCCACCCTGGCGGAGCGGCCCAACGACCTGGTGCCGGACACGATGCGCTCCTACTTCCGCGACGTCCAGGACCACGCCCTGCGGGTCCGGGACCAGGTCGGCAGCCTCGACGAGCTGCTGTCGAGCATCCTGCAGGCCGCCCTGGCCCGGACGTCGGTGGCGCAGAACGACGACATGCGCAGGATCTCCTCCTACGCCGGCCTGATCGCCGCGCCGACCCTCATCGCCGGGGTCTACGGGATGAACTTCGAGCACATGCCGGAGCTGGACTGGACCTTCGGCTACCCGTTCGCACTGCTGCTGATGGCCACCCTCTGCTACCTGCTCTACCGCGGCTTCAAGCGCAACGGCTGGCTCTAGCGACGCCGAGAGTGCACTCGTCGTCGCCCCACGGCCCGGGGGACGACGACCAGCGCACACTCGGCGGGCCTGTGGACGACGCCTGCGCGACTAGGCGCTGGTCGGGCACGGTGCGCGGGTGTCCCTGCCCCCACCGCCGGCGCTTCTCGACGGCCCGTTCCGCGGTACCGAAGCGGTCCAGCGCGGGCTGCTGAGCGCCCGCCAGCTGCGGCACCGGTCGTGGCGGCGGCTGTTCCCCGACGTGTACGTGCACTGCGACGTCCCGGTGACCCACGAACTGCGCGCCCGGGCCGCCGTGGTCTTCCGGCCCGACGCCGTCGTCACCGGCGCCAGCGCCGCCGTCCTGTGGGGCGTCGACCTGGCCGGTCCGGAGGACGACGTGGAGATCACCCTGCCGCCCGGGAGCCATCCGGTCCGGGTCGGCGGGCTGCGGGTGCGGCGGGAACCTCTCCCCGACCACTGGCTGTGGCGCCGCCGCGGCATCCCCACGACCACCCCCGAGGCCGCCACCGTCTCCGTCGCCCGCCACCTCCCCCTGGACGACGGCGTCGTCGTGGTCGACCAGATGGTCGCGTCGGGGAAGGTGGACCTGGAGCCGGTCCGCGCCGCCGCCCGGGAGCTCACCGGGCGGGGGTGCCGCCGCGTCCGGGAGGCGTGCGCCCTGGCCGACGGGCTCGCCGAGTCGCCGCAGGAGACCCGGCTCCGGTTGCTCCTGGTCCGCAGCGACCTCCCCGACCCCGTCGCGCAGTTCCGGGTGCGCCGCGGCACGGTGTTCGTGGCGAAGGTCGACTTCGGCTGGCCGGACCAGCGGCTGGCCGTCGAGTACGACGGGCTGTGGCACGCGGAGCCGCGCCAGTTCGGCGAGGACCGACGGCGCCTCAACCGCATCCAGGCGGCCGGTTGGCGGGTGTTCTTCGTGACCGCGGCCGACTTGCACCACCCGGCCGACCTGCTGGCGAGGCTGGGCGCGGCGCTCGGCCGGTGACGGCGAGAGTGCGCTGAGCGTCGCGCCAGGGCCCGGGCAGCGACGACGAGCGCACTCTCGGCGGGGGGTCAGGGGGCTTTCGCGGCGACGACGGCGTCGTAGACGACGCGGCGGGACAGGCCGGTGCGGCCCACGACGGTGCGGATGGCCTCCTTGCGGTCGGCACCGGAGGCCTCCTCCGCGGCGACCTCCGCGGCGAGCTCGGCCGCCGACATCGACACCGGCCCGGCGACGGCGCCCGCGACGACCAGGGTGATCTCCCCGCGCACGCCCTCGGCGGCCCAGCCCGCCAGCTCGCCCAGCGGCCCGCGGCGGACCTCCTCGTGGGTCTTGGTCAGCTCGCGGCAGACGGCGGCGGGCCGGTCGGCACCGAAGGCGCCGGCCGCGTCGGCCAGCGCCTCGGCGAGCCGGTGCGGCGACTCGTAGAACACCATCGTGCGCAGCTCCCCGGCCAGCGCGGTCAGCGCCGCCCGGCGCTCACCGCCCTTGCGCGGCAGGAAGCCCTCGAAGCAGAACCGGTCGGTGGGCAGCCCGGACACGGCCAGCGCGGTGACGACGGCGGACGGGCCCGGCACCGAGGTGACGGCGATGTCCGCCTCGATCGCGGCCCGCACCAGCGTGTACCCGGGGTCGGAGACCGAGGGCATGCCAGCGTCGGTGAGCAGCAGCACCGTGGCGCCCTCCCGCATCGCGGCCACCAGCCCGGGCAGCCGGGCCTGCTCCACCGACTCGTAGAAGCTGACCAGCCGCCCGGTGAACGTCACCCCGAGGTCGGCGGCCAGCCGGTGCAGCCGCCGGGTGTCCTCGACGGCGAGCACGTCGGCGGTGGCCAGCACCTCACGCAACCGCGGCCCGACGTCACCGGGCTGCCCGAGCGGCGCACCACCGAGCACGAGCCGTCCCGTCATGCCCCGAGCCTGACACGCCGGTCGCTCGCGGCCTGCCTGCAGGGGCCCGGCGCGAGCCTGCGAGTGCCGGGGGGCAGGCAGGTCCTTTGTCTACCCTGGCGGCCATGGCGGTGCTGACCCCCGAGCGGACGGAGTCGGCTCCCGAGAAACCCTCCCGGCGCCGTTTCCCGTCCGCGCCCCGGCCGCGCCGCCAGCCCACCCCGTCGCTCCCCCGGGACCGCCGGCTGGCCGCCGTGCTCACCGCGCTGCTCGGGCTGGCCACCCTGGTGACCCGGCTGTGGGACATCAGCTACCCGGCGGACCTGGTCTTCGACGAGGCCTACTACCCGCCCGAGGCCCGGGAGGTCCTGGAGCTCGGGTACGAGTACAACCGCGGTTACACGTTCATCGTCCACCCGCCGCTGGGCAAGCTGCTCATCGCGGTCGGCGAGCAGCTGTTCGGCTACGACTCGTTCGGTTGGCGGCTGCCCAGCGCGCTGGCCGGCACCATCGCCGTCGTCGTCCTCACCCGGCTGGCACGCCGGCTGACCGGCTCGACGCTGCTGGGCCTGGTGGCCGGGCTGCTGCTGGCGCTGGACGGGCTGTCGTTCAGCCTCGGCCGGATCGGGCTGCTCGACGTCTTCCTGCAGATGTTCGTGGTGTGCGCCGTCAGCTGCCTGGTGGTCGACCGCGACCAGGTGCGGGCCCGGGTGCGCGCGGGCGCGGACCGGGTGACGCAGAGCGGGTTCGCGCTCGGGCCGCGGACCTGGCGGCTGGCCGCCGGCGTGCTGTTCGGCTGCGCCTGCGCCACCAAGTGGAGCGGCGTCTACTTCCTGGCCGCCTTCGCCGTGCTCTCGCTGTGGTGGGACCGGTCGGCCTGGCGCGAGGCCGGCGTGGCCCGACCGACGGCCGTGGCGCTGCGCCGCGGCCTGCCGGGCGCCGCCTGGGCCCTCGGCGTGCTGCCCGTGCTGGCCTACCTGGCGACGTTCACCGGCTGGTTCCGCGGCGAGAACTCGCAGGGCCGGCACTGGGCCGAGCAGCACCCGGACACCGCGTTCCCGTTCGTCCCGGGCGCCCTGCGCTCGCTGTGGCACATGCACGCGGAGTGGCTGCGGTTCCACAACGGGCTGTCGACGCCGCACCCGTGGCAGTCCGAGCCCTGGTCGTGGCTGGTCGACGGCCGCCCCATCCTGTTGTGGAACCCGCAGGGGCTCACCGACGCCGACGGCGACCAGGTGATCCGCTACATCCTGATGCTCGGGACGCCGACGCTGTGGTTCGCGTTCGCCCCGGCGCTGGTGTGGCTGGTCTGGCGGCTCGTCGCCCGTCGGGACCCCACGGCGCTGACCGTCGGCGTCGGCATCGCCGCAGGCTGGCTCACCTGGTTCGTCAACCTCGACCGGACCATGTTCATCTTCTACATGGCACCGGTGCTGCCGTTCTTCGTGCTGGCGGTGACCCTGGTGCTGCAGGACGTGCTCGGTGCCGCCCGGGCCAGCGCGCTGCGCCGGCGGATCGGGCTCGCCGCGGTCTGCCTGTACCTCGCCGCGGTGGCGATGACGTTCGTCTTCTTCTACCCGATCCTCACCGGGCAGCCGCTGTCGCACGCGGAGTGGGCCCAGCGGATGTGGTTCCCCTCCTGGTTCTGAGACGTTCGGGCGGCCGCACTGTCTGCTCGGTCACCCGGACTGGCGGAGACATATAGTTGGGTTGTACAACAGAGCGGTGGACGTCGACCGGAGCCAGCTCGCCGAGCAGCTGGACGACGTGGTCATCGGACTGCGCCGGCTCACCCTGGACCGCCAGGGGCTGAGCCTCACCGCGGCCGCCACGCTGACCACGCTCCGCCGCTCCGGGCCGGCCCGGCTCACCGAGCTGGCAGCCGGCGAGGGCGTCAGCCAGCCCTCGATGACCGCGCTCGTCGGGCGGCTGGCCGAGGCCGGGCTGGTGCAGCGGCGCACCGACCCCGGCGACGGCCGGGCGGTGCTCCTCACGCTCACCCCGGCCGGCGCGGAGCTCCTGGACCGGCGACGCGAGGACCGCGCAGCCCGGCTGGCCGGCCCGCTCGCCCGCCTCACCGCGGACGACGTCCGCGCGGTCACCGCAGCACTCCCCGCGCTGGCCCGGCTGGCCGGCGCCCTTCCCCACCCCTGAACCGGAGGAACCCGTGTCCGCACCCGGCGGCGCCAGCACCACCAGCATGTTCGAGCAACCGAAGGCCGTCTTCGCCGTCGCCTTCGCCTGCGTCGTCAGCTTCATGGGCATCGGCCTGGTCGACCCGATCCTGCCGGCGTTGTCCACGCAGCTGGATGCCACCCCCAGCCAGGTCAGCCTGCTGTTCACCAGCTACCTGGTGGTCACCGCCGTCGCGATGCTGGGCACCAACTGGGTCTCCAGCCGGATCGGCGCCAAGAAGACGCTGATCACCGGCCTGGCGGTCATCGTGGTGTTCTCCGCCCTCGCCGGGCTGTCCGGTTCGATCAACGGCATCGTCGGCTTCCGGGCGGGCTGGGGCTTGGGCAACGCACTGTTCATCGCCACCTCGCTGGCGGTGATCGTCGCCTCGGCGTCCGGCGGCTTCGCCGGCGCGATCGTGCTCTACGAGGCCGCGCTCGGCCTCGGCATCGCGGCCGGTCCGCTGGTCGGCGGCCTGCTGGGCGACATCAGCTGGCGGGGACCGTTCTTCGGCGTGGCCGTGCTCATGGCGATCGCCCTGCTGGCCACCGTCGTCCTGCTCGACGCCACGCCCAAGCCGGCCGAGCCCACGCCGCTGTCCGCGCCGCTCAAGGCGCTGCGGCACCGCAGCCTGCTGACCATGAGCCTGACCGCCCTGTTCTACAACTGGGGCTTCTTCACGATGCTGGGCTACGCGCCCTACCCGATGGAGCTGTCCGCGATCCAGCTCGGGTTCGTGTTCTTCGGCTGGGGCCTGCTGGTCGCCTTCTTCGCCGTCATCGGCGCCCCCCGGCTGCAGGCCCGGTTCGGCACCGCGCCCTCGCTGTACGGCGCCCTGGGCTTGTTCGCCGTCCTGCTGCTGCTGATCGGCCTGTTCACCGACGTCCGCTGGGCGCTGATCACCTGCGTGATCGCCTCCGGCATCGTGGTCGGGATCAACAACACGCTGACCACCCAGGCGGTCATGCTCGTCTCCCCGGTGCCCCGCCCGGTCGCCTCGGCGGCCTACGGCTTCGTCCGGTTCCTGGGTGGCGGCCTGGCGCCCTACGCCGCCGGCAAGCTGGCCGAGCGGTTCGACCTGCACGTGCCGTTCCTCGTGGGTGCGGTCGCCGTCGTGCTGGCCATCGCGGTGCTGGCCACCGGTCACCGGATGCTCTCCGCCGCCGACGCGGAGATGGCCGCCGGCCACGGGGAGCCCGACGACGTCGCCGGGGAGGTCGCCGACGAGTTCGGCGGCGCGCCCGGCGCCATCGACCAGGAGGTCGAGCCGGAGCTGGTGGCCCGGAGGGAGTCCGCCACCCGCTCCTGAGGACCTCCTGCACACGCGACGCCCCGGTCACCGGCGACCGGGGCGTCGTCGTCGGCTGGCCCGGCCACCGGCCGCCCCCCTAGCGTGGGGACGTCGACGGAGGGAGCACGACGGTGGGCGAGCCGGCAGCACGGGTGCGGACGGCGCAGGACGGCGACGTCTGGCACATCACCCTCGACAACCCCTCGGCCGGCAACGTGGTCGACCTGGCGATGGCCGAGCAGTTGGCCGCTGCGTTCACCGCCCGGCCGGCGGCTGCCCGCGCGGTGCTGCTGACCGCCGCCGGACCCCGCTTCTGCGTCGGCGGGGACGTGGGGGCCTTCGCCGCCGCGCCGGACATGCCCGCGCTCGTCGCGCAGCTCGCCGCCAGCTGGCACGCGACGATCCGCACCGTCCTGTACTGCGACGTCCCGGTGGTCGCCGGGGTCCACGGCGCGGTGGCGGGCGCGGGGATCGGCCTGCTCGGCGCGTGCGACCTCGTCGTCTGCGGCCGGTCGACCAAACTGCGCCCGGCCTACGGCTCCCTCGGCCTGTCCCCCGACGGCGGCACGTCGTGGGCACTCACCCGGGCGCTGGGGGCGCCGCGAGCACTGGAGCTGCTGCTCACCGACGGGATGCTGCACGCCGCGGACGCGCACACCTTCGGGCTGGTCGCCCGGCTGGTCGACGACGAGACGCTGGTCGAGGACAGCCTCGCGCTGGCCCGGTCGGTCGCCGCCGGCCCGGTGCGGGCGATGGTGCGCACCCGCGGGCTCGTGCGCCGGGCGGCCATCCGCTCGCTGGAGGAGCAGCTCGAGGACGAGGAGCGGGTGATCCGGGAGTCGGCCGCCGACCCGGAGAGCCGCGAGGGCGTGGCCGCGTTCCTGGACCGCCGCCCACCGGACTTCCGCGCCGCCCACTGACCCCGGGTCAGCGGGGGAGGTCGGTCACCCGGCCGGTCGCGGCATCCCAGGTGATGGACCCACCCTGGAAGTCCGTCCGCCGTCCGCCCGGGACCCCGTACTCGTCGCTGGTCGGGAAGCCGAGGTAGGACCGCTCCCAGCCGAGGGTGGCCCAGCGGAGCAGGATGTCGCCCTCGACGACGTGCGCCCCGGTGGTCGGCGTCCAGTAGACCGAGCCGCGCTCGAAGTGGTTGAACCGCCCAGCCCCGCCCGGCGTGACGGTCTCGTCGCTGGTCGGGAAGCCCAGCCGGCCACCCTCCCAGCCGGCCCGCGCCCAGGCGTCGTAGATGGCACCGACGACGCTGTGCGCGCCCACCCCGGGCAGCCAGTAGATGCCGCCGTTCTGGAAGTCGTTGTACCGGCCGCGACCGTTGGGGGTGGCCTGCTCCGAGCTGCGCGGGTAGCCGTGCACGCCCCGCTCCCACCCCAGCGCGCCCCAGCGGGTCCTGATGTCGCCGTAGACGGCGTGGGCACCGGTGGCCGGTGTCCAGTAGACCGAGGCGCCGAGCGCGGCGAACTCGTTGTACCTCCCGACGCCGTCCGGCGTGGTGCGCTCGTCGGTCAGCGGCGCACCGAGGCGGACGTGGCCGCCCTGGCCGAGGTAGCCGGCCAGGATCGCCCCGTGCACCTCGTGCACGCCCGCCGCCGGTGTCCAGTAGAGCCGGCCGCCCACGAAGTCCTGGTACCGGAGCGCTTCGTCGCCGCCCTCCGGTCCGGTCGCGCCGCCGAGCAGAGCCCGCACGCCGGCGTCCGTCTCGTACCGACGGTCGATCGGGGTCAGGTACTCGGCGCGCAGCGTCAGGTCCTGATCGGGCATGGTCAGCACCCGCGCGCGCTGGGTGTCGTCGCTCCACCGGTCGAAGGTGGCGACGCCGTCGGTGGCCACGGTCGGGGCGATCACCGACACCGTCGCGCCGACCGTCACCGGGCTGCTGGCCCGGGCGACGCCGTTGACGGTGACCGCGCTGGGCGTGCTCGCCGCGACGGTCAGGGTGCGCAGGAGGGGAGCCGCCTCGAACGTCTGCTGCACCCGGACGCCGGCGGAGTCTTGGGCGCTGGCCGTGATCTCCAGCCGGGTGTCGTCCCCGTGGTCGGTGAACGGCCGGCTGAACGCGGGCCCGTCGACCGTCTCCCCCGGGTGCTCGTGGCAGTAGCCGCCGCTGCAGTGCACCAGCACCACGTTCCAGGCGACCTGCAGAGCGCCGTCCTCGGCGTCCACGGCCGTGGCGCCGGCCGTCACCGTGTCACCGACCGCGAACAGCCGGCCGGCGGGCGGGGCGTCGAGCGTGAGGACCGGCGCGCCGTTGGCCGGCACCACGGTCGCGGTGGCCGTGTCGGTGGCGCCCTGCGGGTCGGTGACGGTCAGGGTCACCTGGACCGGGGCGGTGCCCGGCGCCGCGTAGGTGTGCGAGACCTGGGCGCCGGTGCCGCTGGTGCCGTCGCCGAGGTCCCAGCGGTAGCTGAGCGCCTCGCCGTCCAGGTCGTCGGAGGCGCTGCCGTCGAAGACCACGGTGCGGCTGGCCGCAGTGCTGGTCAGCGTGATCTGCGCGCTGGGCGGCCGGTTGCCGGGCACGTAGACCAGCCGCTTGAGCACCGCACCGCCGATGTCGGCGTAGACGACGTCGCCGTTCGACGCTGCCGCGAACTTCACCGGCAGCCCGTTCCCGGCACCGAAGCCGGCCGCCTCCGGCGCCCGGACGACGTTGCCCTGGGCGTCATAGCGCATCGTGTAGATGCGCTGCGAGGAGTAGTCGCCGAAGAAGTAGGCGCCCCGGTAGGCCTCGGGGTAGCTGGCCCCGGTGTAGACGATGCCGCCGGTGACGCTGGTGCCGGCCGGACCGTGCGGATAGGTGACGAGCGGCGCGATGTTGCTGACCCCCGCACAGCCGGGCAGGTCGGCGTACCCCGGCGTCCGGACGGCGCCCTCCCAGCAGGGCCAGCCGTAGGAGGCGCCCGGCCGGACGAGGTCCACCTCCTCCCACAGGTTCCAGCCGACGTCGCCCACGACCGGCGCGCCGCTGGCCGGGTCCAGGCTCATCCGGAACGGGCTCCGGAAGCCGCTGGCGTAGACCCGGCTGCGCCACGAGGCCGGCGCCGCCGGGTCGTAGTACGGGTTGGTGGCGACCCCACGACCGTCGGGGAGGACGTGCAGCAGCTTGCCGCGGCCGTCGTTCACGTCCAGGGCGCGCAGGGCCCGGGCGTCGACGAACCGGAAGTCGGCCGCGTCGCCGATGGAGACCCACAGCGTGCCGTCCGGCGCGGGCACCAGGCTGGTCATGGCGTGCGAGTCCGAGTCGACCGGGAGGTCCCAGACGACCCGCTCCGCCCCCAGACCGGTCGGCTCGGGGGCGCCGGTGACCGTCCAGGCGCTCAACCGCATCAGCCACCGCCCGCCCAGGTCGACGGTGCGGGCGGTGTAGACCTGCCGGCTGGTGGCGTAGTCGGTGGCGACGGCCACTCCGGACAGCCCGAGGTCCTGCACGGTGACGACGGGGAGGGTGGCCAGGGTGCGGGGTCGGCCGTCGGCCGACACCCACGCCACCCGGCCGTTCTTGCCGACGGTGAACCAGCTGCCGTCCGGTGCGAAGGCGAAGTCGGTGAGCAGCTCGCTCTGCCCGGTCGGCAGGTCGCGGACAGCGAAGCCGGCCGGCAGGGACGGTGCCGCGGACGCCCGGCCGGGCAGCCCGACCAGCGTCGCGGCGACGAGCAGCACCAGGGCCAGCAGGACCCGGCCGCGGGCAGTCGTCCCGTCGGTCGGCTGGCGGTGTGCTCCTCCGGTCACCGAACAGTGCTACCAGCCGTGCGGACCGCGGATCGACCCGCCTCCCGGCGAGCCAGGCGCGAGAGATCGGACCCACCGCCGATCGCCACGGTGGGTAGCGAGCACGTGACGGCCGACCGAGGGTCGTTCGACGGTGGCCGGCACCGCCCCGGGAACGCGTCAGGCCGGGTCCGTGTGGACCCGGCCTGACGAGGGTGGAGCTGAGGGGAATTGAACCCCTGACCCCCTCGATGCGAACGAGGTGCGCTACCGGACTGCGCCACAGCCCCTCGGACGAAGACCATACCGTCCGGCCCTCCCGGCGCCGACGCGGGGTCGGCAGCCGGTGGGTCCCTTCCTCGGCGTCAGCCGTTGGCCGCCCGCGGCTGGTAGACGTCGATGTCGGCGAAGCCGATGTCCTCGTCGTCCAGCCCGACCACGGCGCTCTGCTGCCAGCCGGCCGAGACCGGCGTGCGGGCGGCGACCACCCGGCCGGGACGCAGCGGGTGCACGGGGGCCAGCGGCAGGCTGGGGTGGACCGGACCGGTCTCGGCGGTGACCACGGGTCCCGGCCGGCCGGCGGGCCGCTGGGCGGCGGGCCGCTGCGGCATCGGCCGGACCTCCGGGGCACGGCTGCGCGGCCGCTGCGCGGCACGGGCCCGGCGGCGGGCCGCGGCCCGCCGCTCGCGCTGCGCCGCAGCCCGGATCACCATGAGGTAGCCGACCACGGCGACGTCGAGGAGCACCTGCGGCGCCCACAACCAGGAGCGGTAGGTCAGCGCGCCGACCAGCGCCAGGACGGCCAGGGCGACCAGCCCGGCCAGCGTGCGGCGGCGCACCGCGTGCACGTCGACCCGGAGCTCGCCGCTGCTCACCAGCGTGGCCCGGTCGATCGTCACCCGCTCCGTCTCGGCGTGGACCACCGGGTCCACCGGACGACGCCGTTGCAGGGTGCGACCCGAATCGGCCACGCCGGTCCCCGTGCGCGCGTCGCCCCGGGTGACCACCATCGGCACCAGGACCACGAACCACAGCACGACGAGAGCGGCAAGCAGAACGCCCGATCCCATCACTTCCACCCCGATCCATCCGTGGCACACCGTGACGGCCCCATCCCTGGGGCCACTCGAGTCACATCAGTCACTCGAAGGTCAACGTAAGCGCCTGGACTGCCGATACGCGGGACGTCCTGCGGTGTGTCGGCGTGTTGTGTTCGACGTGTCGGCGTGTCGGGGTCCGCTGTGCGTCTCGAAGCGGTAACGGACAGTCAGCGATCGCCCACCCCGAGCGGCTCAGCGCGGCGCCTGCGAACGCCACCGGGCGAGCAGGCTCCCGTGGGTGTCCTCGGCCAGCAGCGCGTACGCGAGGTGGTCCCGCCAGGCGCCGTCGATGTCCAGGTAGCTGCGGAACAGGCCCTCCTGGCGGAAGCCCAGCCGCTCGACCAGCCGGCGGCTGGGGCCGTTCTCCGGCCGGATGTCGGCCTGCAGCCGGTGCAACCCGACCGGGCCGAAGGCGTGGTCGCAGACCAGCGCCACCGCCAGCGAGGCGATCCCCCGGCCGGCGACCGCGGAGTCCACCCAGTAGCCGAGGTGCCCGGACCGCAGCGCCCCCCGGACGACGTTGTCCACCGTCACCTGACCGGCCAGCCGGCCGTCGACGAGGAGGGCGAACGGCAGCGACATCCCGACCCGGGCCCGCCGCCCGGCGGCCCGCCGCATCGCGCGGTAGGCGGCCGGGGTGTGCCGGTCGCGCCAGGGCGCCGGCGAGGACGGCTCCCAGGGCGTCAGCCACGTCTCGTTCGCCGTCCGCACCCGGGCCCACTCCCGGGCGTCGGCGCGGCGCAGCGGCTCGAGCGTGACCGGTCCCCAGCCCAGCTGCGCCGGCCAGCCGGGGTGCAGGGCCGGGTCCAGCTCAGCCCCCGAGGAGCATCGGCATGACCGTCACCAGCCCGCCGGCGGACACCTCGGTGACGTCCTCGTCGACCACGATCAGGCAGTTCGCGCGCGCCATCCGGGCCAGCATCGCCTGGTCGCCGTCGCCGATCGGCTCCACGACGTACCCGCCGTCGGGGTGCCGCATGACCTGGCCGTGCAGGTACTGCCGGTACCCGAGCGGGGAGAGCAGCTGCTGGGCCGACACGGCCTGCACCGTGCGGCGGAACAGCTGCCGCTTGCCCAGCATCAGCCGGATCGCCGGGCGGACGAAGACCTCGAAGGCCACCAGCGCGGCGACCGGCTCGCCGGGCACGCAGATGACCGGGACGCCGGTCGGGCCGAGCGTGCCGAAGGCGTGCACCGGGCCCGGGTGCATCGCGACCTGGGTGAACGACAGCCCACCGAGCTCGTCGAGGGCCTCCTGCAGCACGTCCGGTGCGCCGGTGGCGAAGGTGCCGGCGATGAGGACGACGTCGCTGCGCAGCGACTGCCCCTCGATCAGCTCCACCATCCGGCGCTTGTCGTTGGGCAGGATGCCGCCGCGGTAGGCCTCGGCCCCGGCGTCGCGGGCCGCGGCGGCCAGCGCATAGCTGTTGACGTCGACCTGCTGCCCGGGGCCGACGGTGGCGCCGACGTCGACCAGCTCGTCCCCGGCGCAGAGCACGGCGATCCGCGGGCGCGGGCGCACCGCGACCCGCTCGCGTCCGACGGCGGCCAGCAGGCTGATCTGGGCCGGGCCGATCGGGGTGCCGATCTGCACGGCGGTGTCGCCGGGGCTCACGTCGTCCCCCATCCGGCGGACGTAGCTGCCCGGCGCCAGCGCGGCGTAGACCTGCACCCGGGCGAGGCCCTGGTCGGTCCAGGCGGCGGGGACGACGACGTCGGCCCCGGCCGGCAGCATCGCGCCGACGGCGACCTTCTGCGCCAGCCGGGGGCCGATGGCGGTGGTCTCGGCCGACCCCGCGGAGGTCTCCCCCACGACGGCCAGCACGGTCGGCACCTCGACCGTGGCGGTGGTGATGTCGGCCGCGCGGACGGCGTACCCGTCCAGGCCGGCCTGGTCGAAGGCCGGCAGCGCGCGGGAGCTGGTGACCAGCTCGGCGCAGAGCAGGCCCTGGGCGTCCAGGACGGCGAGCTCGATCGGAGCCGGCTGCGGCACGGCGCCCAGGATGTCGTCCAGGTGCTGCTCGACCGAGCGCAGCCGCACCCCGGAGACGTCCACCGAGCCGGTGTCGGCCAGCGGGTCGGGGGTGCGGTCACCGGTGGCGATGGCCGGTGAGGGGACCCGGTCGGAGGCGAACATCTCCCGGTCGACCTGCACCGTGTCGGAGCTGACGGCCGCCGGGCGCTCGGCGGTGACCAGCTGGGTCTCCCGCCGCGGCGTGACCAGCTGCCCCTGCCCGAGGTCGAGCTGGCTGGTGTCCCGGCCACCCCCGGAGAACCACCCGCGTGTGCTGTCGTCGTTCATCCCCACCACCGTCGTCCTTCGCGCCGTCGGGCCTGTCCCCCGTGGTCGAGTCGCGACCACGGCCGCCGATCGACGGACCTGCGCCTGCCGATGGTGCCCTCTCCGGACCCCGGTCAGGCCGGCGACGCGCCCTCGGCGGGCAGGTCTGCGACGAAGTCCCTCAGCCAGGGGCCGAACGCGGGGCCCAGGTCCTCCCGCTCGACGGCGAGCTGGACGACGGCCTTGAGGTAGTCCAGCTTGTCGCCGGTGTCGTAGCGGCGGCCGGAGAAGACGACGCCGTGCACCGGCACGCCGTCCTCGACGAGCTTGAGCATCGCGTCGGTCAGCTGGATCTCCCCGCCGCGGCCGGGCGGGGTCTCCCGGATCGCGGCGAAGACCTCCGGGGGGAGCACGTAGCGGCCGATGATCGCCAGCGAGCTGGGGGCCTCGTCGACCGGGGGCTTCTCGACCATGCCGGTGATCCGGAACACCTCGTCCTGCCCGGTCTCGCCGGAGACCTTGGCCTCCTCCACCGCGACCGCGCCGTACTTGGAGATGTTCGCAGCCCCCACGTCCAGCAGCGCCACGACGGCGCCGCCGTGCTCGGCCTGGACGGCGAGCATCTGCTCCAGCAGCAGGTCGCGCGCGTCGATGATGTCGTCGCCGAGCAGCACCGCGAACGGCTCGTCGCCCACGAACGCCGCGGCCTGCAGCACCGCGTGGCCCAGCCCCTTGGCCTGGCCCTGGCGGACGAAGTGCACCTGGGCGACGTCGGTGGACGCGTGCACCGCGTCCAGCCGCGACTGGTCGCCCTTGGCCTCCAGCGCCGTCTCCAACTCCGGGGTGCGGTCGAAGAAGTCCTCGATGCTGCCCTTGTTGCGGCCGGTGACCATGAGCACCTCGGGCAGTCCGGCGCGCGCCGCCTCCTCCACGATGTACTGCAGCGCCGGCCGGTCGACGACCGGGAGCAGCTCCTTGGGCACCGCCTTGGTGGCGGGGAGGAACCGGGTGCCCATCCCGGCAACGGGGATGACGGCCTTGGTGGCCGGGCGCTGGCTCGGGGCGGACGGACTCGACATGGCGGGCAGCCTAACCAGGCCGCCGCCACGGACGACTCCCTCGACGGGGTGAGCGCGGAGGCGACGCTGAGCCCAGTGCCGCTGCCGGGGTGACGCCGTCTGCCGCTCGGTGGCAACGGGTCGGACGGGCGAGCCGGCCCTCTGAGAGGCTGGCAGACGTCTCCGTCGTCTTGCTGAAAGGACCTCCCCCTCGTGAGTGGCCCCCTGGACGGCGTCCTCGTCGTCGACCTCACCCGCGCCCTGGCCGGCCCGCACGCCGGGATGATGCTCGGCGACCTCGGCGCCCGCGTGATCAAGGTCGAGACCCCCGGCGGCGGGGACGACAGCCGCGGCTGGGGCCCGCCCTTCGTCGACACCCCCGACGGCGGGCGGGAGTCCACCTACTTCTTTTCCGCCAACCGCAACAAGGAGTCGATCGCCCTCGACCTCAAGGACGAGGCGGACAAGGCCGTGCTCACCGAGCTGGTGCGCCGCGCCGACGTGCTGCTGGAGAACTTCCGGCCCGGCACGCTGGCCAAGCTCGGCTTCGGCACCGACGTGCTGGCCGAGCTGAACCCCCGGTTGATCACCCTGGCGATCAGCGGCTTCGGCCACGACGGCCCGGAGGGCGGCCGCGCCGGCTACGACCAGATCGCGCAGGGCGAGGCCGGGCTGATGTCGATGACCGGGTCCGGGCCCGAGGACCCGCAGAAGGTCGGCGTCCCGATCAGCGACCTGCTGGCCGGCATGTACGGCGCCTACGGCGTGCTGGCCGCACTGCTCGAGCGGGAGCGGACCGGCCGCGGTCAGGTGGTGCGCACCTCGCTGCTGGCCGCCGTCGTCGGGGTGCACGCCTACCAGGGGACCGCGCACACCGTGGGCGGGAAGGTGCCCCGCGGGCAGGGCAACCACCACCCCTCCATCTCCCCCTACGGCCTCTTCCACTGCGCCGGCGGCAGCGTGCAGCTGTCCTGCGGCAGCGAGGGGCTGTGGCGCCGGCTGTGCACCGAGTTCGGCCTGGACGCCGACGCCCCCGGGTTCGCCACGAACGGCGAGCGGGTCGCCCGCCGCGAGGAGGTCATCGAGCTGCTGGAGGGCGTCTTCGCCGACATCGAGGCCCCCGAGCTGCTGGCCCGGCTGGCGGCGGCCGGCGTGCCGGCCGGCAAGGTGCGGACCCTCGACGAGGTCTACTCCTGGGACCAGGTCGAGTCCCAGGGGTTGACGATCAGCGTCGAGCACCCCACCGCCGGGCCGCTGACGCTGCCCGGCCCGCCGCTGCGGTTCTTCGCGCCGGGCGCGGACGGCGAGCAGGAGACGACCCGCCGGGACCACACCCCACCGCCGGTGCTGGGCGCCGACGGGGCGGCGATCCGGGCCTGGCTGTCGGGCGGAGAGCCGAGCGGAGCCGACGGGGTGCCGCAGCCCGCGGGGGACGACGTCGAGGACGGGCACGCCACGTGAGCTCCCGGCTGGACGCCCGCGGCCTGCGGGACCTGGTGCTCGACCCCGGGTCGTGGCGGTCGTGGGACACCCCCGTGCCGCCCCGCACGGCGGACGACGACTACGCGCACGAGCTGGCCCGGGCTGCGGAGAAGACGCAGCAGGACGAGGCGGTGGTCACCGGCGCGGGGACGCTGCGCGGCCGGCCGGTCGCCGTCGTCGCCGGGGAGTTCGGCTTCCTCGCCGGCTCGATCGGGGTGGCCAGCGCCGAGCGGCTGATGACGGCGATCGAACGGGCCACCGCCGAGGGGCTGCCGCTGCTGGCCGCGCCGGTCTCCGGGGGGACCCGGATGCAGGAGGGCACCGTCGCGTTCCTGCAGATGATCGGCATCACCGCCGCGATCGCCCGGCACAAGGAGGCGGGGCTGCCCTACCTCGTCTACCTGCGCGGCCCGACGTTCGGCGGGGTGCTGGCGTCCTGGGGCTCGCTGGGTCACGTGACGATCGCCGAGCCCGGTGCCGCGATCGGCTTCCTCGGCCCCCGGGTCTACGAGGCGTTGTACGGGGAGCCGTTCCCGGCCGGCGTGCAGACCTCGGAGAACCTGGCCTCGCGCGGGCTGATCGACGGCGTCGTCCCCCCGGACGAGATCGCCGACGTCGCGGACAAGGCGCTGCGGGTGCTGGCCGCCCGGGAGACCTGGCACCGCGAGGCAGCGGTGGAGGGGCCGGTCGAGGGAGACGGCACCGACGCCGACGACCCGGAGGACGGCCGCACCGCGTGGCAGGTCGTCAGCGCCTCACGACGTCCGGACCGTCCCGGGGTGCGGCAGCTGCTGCGCACGGCGGCGACCGACGTCGTCACCCTGAACGGCACCGGTGCCGGCGAGTCCGACCCTGGCCTGCTGCTGGCGCTGGCCCGCTTCGGCGGCGCGCCCTGCGTGCTGCTGGGCCAGGACCGGCGCGGGCAGTCGCTGTCGGCACCGCTGGGCCCTGGTGCCCTGCGCGAGGCCCGGCGGGGCATGCGGCTGGCCGCCGAGCTGCGACTGCCGCTGCTCACCCTGATCGACACCCCGGGCGCCGCGCTGTCGGTGGCGGCCGAGGAGGGCGGGCTGGCCGGGGAGATCGCCCGCTGCCTGCAGGACCTGGTGGTGCTGGAGGCACCGACCCTGGCCGTGCTGCTGGGTCAGGGCACCGGCGGCGGGGCGCTGGCGCTGGTGCCCGCCGACCGCGTGCTGGCCACGGCCAACGGGTGGTTGGGTCCGCTGCCGCCGGAGGGCGCCTCGGCGATCGTGCACCGCACCGTCGACCGGGCCGGGGAGATGGCGGCCTCGCAGGGGGTGCGGGCCACCGACCTGTGGCGGGCCGGCATCGTCGACCGGGTCGTGCCCGAGCGGCCCGACGCCGCCGACGAGCCGGTCGAGTTCTGCATGCGCCTGGGCCGGGTGCTCGCCGAGGAGCTGGCCGGGCTGCTCGGCCGCGACGACGTCGAGCGGAAGCGCAGCCGCGCCCGCCGCTGGCGTCACCTGGGCCACGCCGCCCGCTGATCCCCGTTCCACCCCGGGATCAGCTGACCTGGTCGTCGTTGCTCCTGGCTCACGTCGTGCGGTGAGCCAGGAGCAGGAGGAGTGAGCCAGGACGTCGCCCCGACCGTCGTACGGCAGCAGTTCCTCGGCGACCCGGCGACCTTCCTCCGGCACCTGGGGTGAGCTCGGTGGCTCGCAACAGGGTTGCTGCGCCGAGGAGCGGGCACGGTCGGGGAGGAGCCGGTGAGACCGTCCGGCCCTCTCGCGGCTGACGCCCGCAACCCCCAGGAGACCTGATGTCCCACGACCAGCACACCGTCCTCCGTTCGATGCACGACCTCGGCCTGGCCACCTGGTTCGGCGGCAACCTGATGGGCGCCGTCGGCCTGAACAAGGCCGCGGCGGCCGCGCACGACAGCACCGAGCGCACCCGGCTGTCCTCGATCGGCTGGGCGGCGTGGTGGCCGGTGCAGGGTGCGGCCATGGCCGCTCACCTGGTCGGCTCGGTCGGCATGCTGCGCGCCGACCGCGGCCGGGTGGCCACCGACTCCGGCGCGACGGCGAACACGGTGGTCAAGAGCGTCCTCACCGTCGCCGCCATCGGGACGTCGGTGGCCAGCGGCGTGCTGGGCGCCAGGATCGGGGCCCAGGCGCCGACCCCCAGTGCGACCGCGACCGAGCCGAACGCCGCCACCCCGCCGGACGTCGCGGCGGCGCAGAAGGGCCAGAAGCCGCTGCAGTGGGTGAACCCGGCGCTGACCGGGGTGCTCATCGTGCTGGCGGCCCAGCAGAGCGAGCAGCAGCGCACCAGCTCCACCGTGCGCGGCGCGCTCGGTGCCGGGTTGACCAGCCTGAAGGCCGCCGTCCTGCGGGCTGCTTAGGCGGCGCGCTCGCCGGGGAGGCCCCAGGCTCCGGCGAGCAGCTCCAGGCTGTGCAGCCGCTCGGCGACCCCGTGCGTCGAGGCGGTGACCATCAGCTCGTCCGCGCCGGTGTCCGCGGCCAGCTGCCGCAGTGCGGCGACCGCGGACCCCGGGCCGCCGATGACCGCGTTGCTCGGCATCGCCTCGGCCGCCGCGCGCTCGGGGTCGGCGACGGCCTCCTCCAGGCTGGGCACCGGCCGCAGCCGGTTGGTGCGGATGGACAGCCGCATCAGCTGGCCGGGCAGCGCGAGCCTGCGGGCCTCCTCGTCGGAGTCGGCGACCAGTGTGTTCGCGGTGACGATCGCGTACGGCCGGTCGAGGACGGCGGAGGGAACGAACGCCTCGCGGTACAGGTCGAGCGCCGCGACCGTGTTCGGGCTGCCGAAGTGGTGGGCGAAGGTGAACGGCAGGCCGAGCTGGCCGGCCAGCTGCGCGGAGAACCCGCTGGAGCCCAGCAGCACCACCTGCGGCGCGGTGACCGCCGCCGGCGTGGCGCTGAACCGCTCGGCCAGGCCACCCTCCACCCGCTCGTCGCCGAAGAGCCCGAGCAGGTCCAGCAGGTTGGTCGGGAAGTCCTCGGCGGACAGCGCCTTCGGGTCCCGGCGCAGCGCGAGGGCGGTGTGCTGGTCGGTGCCCGGCGCCCGGCCGATGCCCAGGTCGATCCGGCCCGGGTGCAGCGCCTCGAGCAGGGCGAACTGCTCGGCGACCACGAGCGGGGCGTGGTTGGGCAGCATCACCCCGCCCGAGCCCACCGCGATCCGCTGGGTCACCGCCGCGAGGTGGGCGATGAGCACCGGCGGGTTGGTGCTGGCCACGGCCGGCATGTTGTGGTGCTCGGCGACCCAGATCCGCCGGTAGCCCAACCGGTCGGCGGCCTGCGCGACACGAACCGTGTTCGCCAGCGCGTCGGCGGTCGACTGGCCGGACCCGACGGTGGCCAGCTCGAGGACGGACAGGGGCAGCGGGGTCTCGGACATCACCGACGTCAACGCCGTCCCGGCGGGCGGGCTTCCCGGGCGGTCAGCCGGCCTCGGGCACCCGCAGGGTGTGGTCGGGGTCCAGCCGCTCCAGGACCGCACCCAGCGCCAGCTCCAGGGCCTCGGTCTGCGCCGGGTCGAGTGCGGCGAACAGGCTGTCGCGCACCGCGGCCACGTGGCCCGGGGCGACCCGCGAGACGACCTCCCAGCCGGCGTCGGTGAGGACGGCGACGTTGCCCCGCCGGTCCTCGGTGGCCCGGACCCGGCGCACCCAGCCGCGCTCCTCCAGCCGCGCCACGGTGTGCGAGAGC
Organism: Modestobacter altitudinis; assembly: GCF_005930475.1. Lineage (GTDB taxonomy): Bacteria > Actinomycetota > Actinomycetes > Mycobacteriales > Geodermatophilaceae > Modestobacter > Modestobacter altitudinis. The sequence continues at coordinate 10,143 of NZ_SJEW01000023.1, read as the reverse complement.
CGGCTCTGCGACTGGTTGGCGGTCCGGGCCAGGTCGCTCATCCGGCGACTGCGGTCCGGCGCCTCGGAGAGCATGGCGAGCACGACGTAGGCGGCGTGGGTGAGCCCGGCGTCCCGCTGCAGCTGCGCGTCCAGGGCCCGGGGCAGCAGCTCGGTCACCGCCAGCCAGGCACGCCAGGTGCGCTGCTGCTGTTCGTCGAGCCACGGCGTGTCCACGGGCCGACGTTATCCGCCCGCTCGGCGTCCTGATCCGGTAGACAGCGGACCACCGCCGATCGAGGGACGCCGGACCTCCGCTCGGGTGGGCGGAGCGGGGACGGCCCGCCGGAGAGAGGGAGAGACGATGAGCACGGCCACGAGGACGGACCCGCAGGCCCCCGAGGTGCACGGTGCCGACAGCCACGACCTGATCCGGGTGCTCGGCGCGCGCGTGAACAACCTCAAGGACGTCAGCGTCCAGATCCCGAAGCGCCGGCTGACGGTGTTCACCGGCGTCTCCGGGTCGGGCAAGAGCTCGCTGGTGTTCGACACGATCGCCGCGGAGTCCCAGCGGCTGATCAACGAGACCTACAGCGCCTTCGTGCAGGGCTTCATGCCGACGCTGGCCCGGCCGGAGGTCGACCTGCTGGAGGGCCTGACGACGGCGATCCTCGTCGACCAGGAGCGGATGGGCGCCAACCCCCGCTCCACCGTCGGCACCGCCACCGACGCGAACGCGATGCTGCGGATCCTGTTCAGCCGGCTCGGCACGCCCCACATCGGTCCTCCCACGGCGTTCTCCTTCAACGTCCCGACGCGGAAGGCGAGCGGGGTGATGAGCACCGAGAAGGCCGGCGGCCGCGTCGACAAGGCCGTGGTGAAGGACGTCGTCTACATGGGCGGGATGTGCCCGCGCTGCGAGGGCATGGGCTCGGTCTCCGACTTCGACCTCACGGCGCTGTACGACGAGGAGAAGTCGCTGGCCGAGGGCGCGTTGACCGTGCCCGGCTACAGCATGGACGGCTGGTACGGCCGGATCTTCAGCGGCGCCGGCTTCGACATGGACAAGCCGATCGGCAAGTACACGAAGAAGGAGGTGCACGACCTCCTCTACAAGGAGCCGACCAAGATCAAGGTCGAGGGCATCAACCTCACGTACGAGGGCGTCATCCCGAGGATCCAGAAGTCGATGCTCTCCAAGGACGTCGACGCCATGCAGCCGCACATCCGCGCCTTCGTGGAGCGCGCCATCACCTTCCAGACCTGCCCCGAGTGCGACGGGACCCGGCTCACCCCGGAGGCCAGGTCCTCGACCATCGAGGGGAGGAACATCGCCGACCTGTGCGCGATGCAGATCAGCGACCTCGCCGGCTGGGTGCACGCGCTCGACGAGCCCTCCGTCGCCCCGCTCCTCACCGGGCTGCGGCACCTGCTCGACTCGTTCGCCGAGATCGGGCTGGGCTACCTCTCCCTCGACCGGCCGGCCGGGACGCTGTCCGGCGGGGAGGCCCAGCGCACCAAGATGATCCGCCACCTGGGGTCCTCGCTCACCGACGTCACCTACGTCTTCGACGAGCCGACCATCGGGCTGCACCCGCACGACATCGAGCGGATGAACGACCTGCTCCTGCAGCTGCGGGACAAGGGGAACACCGTGCTCGTCGTCGAGCACAAGCCCGAGACGATCGCGATCGCCGACCACGTCGTCGACCTCGGCCCCGGCGCCGGCACCGGCGGTGGCGAGATCGTGTACGAGGGCACCGTCGAGGGGCTGCGGACCAGCGGCACGCTGACCGGCCGGCACCTCGACCAGCGGGTGTCCCTGAAGTCCTCGGTGCGCACCTCCACCGGAGCCCTCGAGGTGCGCGGCGCGGACACCCACAACCTGAAGGACGTCGACGTCGACGTCCCGCTCGGCGTGCTGGTGGTGCTCACCGGCGTCGCCGGGTCGGGGAAGAGCTCCCTGGTCCACGGCTCCGTCGCGGCCCGGGACGGCGTGGTGGTGGTCGACCAGGGGGCGATCCGCGGCTCGCGGCGGAGCAACCCGGCCACCTACACCGGACTGCTCGACCCCATCCGCAAGGCCTTCGCCAAGGCCAACGGGGTGAAGCCGGCGCTGTTCAGCTCCAACTCCGAGGGCGCCTGCCCGACCTGCAACGGCGCCGGCGTCATCTACACCGAGCTCGGCGTCATGGCCACCGTGGAGTCCCCCTGCGAGGAGTGCGAGGGGAGGCGGTTCCAGGCCTCGGTGCTGGAGTACGAGCTCGGCGGCCGCAACATCGCCGAGGTGCTGGCCATGTCGGTGACCGAGGCCGAGCAGTTCTTCGGCAGCGGCGAGGCGCGCACACCGGCCGCCCACACGATCCTGGACCGGCTCGCCGACGTCGGGCTCGGCTACCTCACCCTCGGCCAGCCGCTCACCACGCTGTCCGGCGGCGAACGCCAGCGGCTCAAGCTGGCCACCCGGATGGCGGAGAAGGGCGGCGTCTACGTCCTCGACGAGCCGACCACCGGCCTGCACCTCGCCGACGTGGAGAACCTGCTGGGCCTGCTCGACCGGCTCGTCGACTCCGGCAAGTCGGTCATCGTCATCGAGCACCACCAGGCGGTGATGGCGCACGCCGACTGGATCATCGACCTGGGACCCGGCGCCGGTCATGACGGCGGCCGGATCGTCTTCGAGGGCACACCCGCCGACCTCGTCGCCACCCGCTCGACCCTCACCGGCGAGCACCTCGCCGCCTACGTGGGGGCATGAGCCCGTCCCCCGCGCGCCCGGGGTGGTGGACGAGCCGGGGCCTGGCTCGGGAGGATGCGGACGTGCCGCCCCCTCCCCCGACACCGGGGCCCGTCGTGGACCCGCAGCGCCTGCGCGACCTGGCGCTGCTGCGGCGGGTCCGCGACCGGATCGACCGGGAGTACGCCCAGCCGCTGGACGTCGAGGCGCTCGCCCGGTGGGCGCACATGTCGGCCGGCCACTTCAGCCGCGAGTTCCGGCGGGCCTACGGCGAGTCGCCCTACGCCTACCTGATGACGCGCCGCATCGAGCGGGCGATGGCGCTGCTCCGAGTGGGTGACCTGAGCGTCACGGAGGTCTGCCTGGCGGTGGGCTGCTCGTCGCTGGGCACCTTCAGCACCCGGTTCACCGAGCTCGTGGGCGTGCCGCCCAGCAGCTACCGGCGGGCGGCGCACGCGGCGGCAGGGATGCCCTCGTGCGTGGCGAAACAGGTCACCAGACCGGTCAGGAACAGAGAAGCGCAGGTCATCGGGTCGCCCCTAGCGTGACGGCCATGGACATCACCCTCCACTCGACCTTCCTCCCGCACGAGGACGCGGAGGCCTCGCTGACGTTCTACCGGGACGTCCTCGGCTTCGCGGTCCGCAACGACGTCGGATCCGGCCGGATGCGCTGGATCACCGTCGCGCCCGCCGGGACCGACGGCCCGTCGATCGTGCTGTACCCGCCCGAGGCCGACCCCGGTGTCACCGACGACGAGCGCCGGACCATCGCCGAGATGATGGCCAAGGGCACCTACGGGATCATCGTGCTGGCCACGAAGGACCTCGACGGCGCCTTCACCGCCCTGCAGTCCCGCGGGGCCGAGGTGGTCCAGGAGCCGATCGAGCAGCCGTACGGGATCCGCGACTGCGCCTTCCGCGATCCGGCGGGCAACCTGGTGCGGATCAACCAGGTGGGCTGAGCCGGCCAGCTGCTCGCCGGGAGCCGCCCGACACGGCCACGCGGGGAGCCGTCCGCGCCGCGAGCGGTGACGACGACCGGCGCCCTACGTTCGCTGTCGCACAACGGGACAGCAGTGTCCGCCAGTGTGAGGACGCCCCGCCGCCGACCGCGCCGCTGTTCCGGTCCGACGGCCAGGCGCGGCTGCTCGCCGAGCTCTTCCCGCCCGGCGCCGAGGAGCTCGACCTCAACGAGCTCGCCACCCGAACCGGTGTGGCCTCCGCGTCGGTGCACCGAGAGGTCGGCCGGCCCCGCCGTGACGCACGATCAGCCGCCGAGCTGGCCGAGCAGGTCGCGCATCTCGGCGATCTCGGCGTTCTGGCTGGTGCGGATCGACTCGGCCATCGCGATCGCGTCCGGGTTCTCCCCGTCGGCGATCTCGGTCTCAGCCATCGCCACCGCACCCTGGTGGTGGGTGGTCATCTGGGTGAGGAACAGCCGGTCGAAGTCCGGTCCGGACGCGGCAGTGAGGGCGTCGAGGTCCAAGCCCATGTCGCCGCCCATGTCGCCGCCCATGTCGCCCATGTCGTGCCCACCCTGGTCCATGCCCTCCATCCCGGTGCTGGTCGAGCCGGCCGGACTGCTCGAGGTGGCTCCCCACTGGTCCAGCCAGCTGTTCAGGGTGTCGATCTCCGGGGTCTGCGCGGCCTCGATGCGGGTGGCCAGGTCGAGCACCCGCGGGTCGTCGGCGCGGTCGTCGGCCAGCTGGGCCATGTCGATCGCGCCCTCGTGGTGGGGCACCATGCCCTGCGCGAAGGCGACGTCGGCGTCGTTGAACGACGCCTCGGTGGACGCCTCGGCGGAGGAGCTGGCCGAGGAGCTGTCGGACATCCCGGACATCCCGGACATCCCTGCGTCACTGCTGTCGTCGGAGCAGGCGGTGAGGACGAGCGCGCCGGCGAGCAGCGCGCCGGCCAGTCCGGTCGTACGTGCGGTGGTGCGGGTCATGAGAGTCTCCTGCGTGGTGGTGAAGGGCGTAGGTGGACGTGCGCGACCACCACCGGGTCCCGGGAATGGGAGGCGGGGCGGTCGGGCGGGGCGGCCTACGTCCGCAGCACGCAGAGGACGTGCAGGTCCGGCGGGTGCGGTGGCACCAGCGCCCCGATGACGCGGGCGAGGGATCGCGGCAGCGCGGCGGGGCCGCGACGGACGGGTCGGTGACCGGCGAGCACGAGCAGCACGGCCAGCCCGGTGGCGAGGACGGCCAGGCAGATGGTCCACAGGTGGCCGCCGGCATCGTGCGGCGCGCTGCCGTGGTTCGGATCTGCCGCACCGGCGGCGCTGACCAGCGTGGCGGGGTGATCGCCGGCATGGAGGCCGTCACCGTCAGCGGCCGTGGCGGCCCACGGGGCAGCGCCGCCGGACGCCGCCGCGGCCGCCGCGGTCATCGACGCCACGCCGGCGTGTGCGGTGGTGGCGGCGCCGGCGCACTGCACGCCGTGCAGCGCGAACACGCCGGCCAGCAGCACCAGCGCCGTCCACAGTCGCGCGTGCACTGCACCCCCTTGCCTGCCCCGGTCACGAGGCCGGTGGATGCCCTCCGCCCTGGACCCACGGTGCGTCAGCCCGCTGTGCGGGCGGTCGGCCCGCGGGAGGTGGCCGCGGCCACGCTGGCCTCCGGGCGCAGGTCCAGCCGCCGCAGCAGTTGGGCGTTGGAGGCCACGACGACGGTGGACAGCGACATCAGCAGCGCGCCGACCTCCATCGGCAGGATGAAGCCGATCGGTGCGAGCACCCCGGCGGCCAGCGGGACCGCGACCAGGTTGTAACCGGCGCCGGCCCACAGGTTCTGCTTCATCTTGCGGTACCCGGCCCGGGACAGCCGGATGACCGACAGCACCGCGCGCGGGTCGGAGGAGGCGAGGATGACCCCCGCCGAGGCGATCGCCACGTCGGTGCCGGCGCCGATCGCGATGCCCACGTCGGCCTGGGCGAGTGCGGGGGCGTCGTTCACGCCGTCCCCGGTGAAGGCGACCGACCGGCCCTGGCGCTGCAGCGCGGCGACCTTCTCGGCCTTGTCCTCCGGGCGGACCCCGGCGAACACCTGGTCGATGCCGAGCTGGTCGGCGACCCCGCGGGCGACCGGCTCGGCGTCACCGGTGATCATGACGACGTCGACGCCCAGGGCGTGCAGCGCCTGAACCGCCTCACGGGACTCCGGCCGGATCTCATCGGCCAGCGCGAGCGCACCCACGATGCGCCCGTCGACCAGCACGTGCAGCACCGTCGCGCCTTGCTCTGCCCACGACCGGGCGGCGGGCAGCGGGCTCAGGTCGTGCTCGGTGAGCAGGTGCGGCCCGCCGACGGCGACGGTGCGCCCGCCGAGGGTCGCGGTGACCCCGACGGCGGCCGAGGCGCGGAAGCCGGTGGCCGGCGCGACGGTCAGGTCGCGCTGGCGTGCGGCGGCGACGATCGCGCGGGCCAGCGGGTGCTCGCTGTCGGCCTCCGCGGCCGCGGCCAGGGCCAGCACCTCGTCGTCGGCGAGGCCGACACCGGCGATGTGGTCGACGGCGGGCTCGCCGCGGGTGAGCGTGCCGGTCTTGTCGAACAGGACGGTGTCGACGGTGCGCATCCGCTCCAGCGCGCCGCGGTCCTTGACCAGCACGCCAGCGCGCGCAGCCCGCTCGGTGGAGATCGACACGACCAGCGGGATCGCCAGGCCCAGTGCGTGCGGGCACGCGATGACCAGCACGGTGACGACACGGGTCAGCGCGGACTCCGGCGCGCCGTAGACGGTCCAGACGACCGCGGTGACCGCCGCGGCGCCCACGGCGAACCAGAACAGCCAGCCGGCGGCCCGGTCGGCCAGCAGCTGCGCACGGGTGGTGGAGGACTGCGCCTCGGCGACCAGCCGCTGGATGCCGGCCAGTGCGGTGTCCTCACCGACCGCGGCGACCCGCACTCGGATCGCGGTGTCGGTGGCCACGGTGCCGGCCACCACGGTGTCCCCGGGGCTGCGGCGCACCGGCCGGGACTCGCCGGTGATCATCGACTCGTCCACGTCGGCGGTGCCGTCGACGACCTGCCCGTCGGCGGGCACCCGCCCGCCGGGGCGGACGATGACCACGTCACCGACGGCCAGCTCGGCCGGGGGTACGGCGACGACCTGGTCGCCGACGACCTTCTCCGCCTCGTCGGGCAGCAACGCGGCCAGCGAGTCCAGCGCCGAGGACGTCTGGGCCAGCGAGCGCATCTCCAGCCAGTGCCCGAGCAGCATGATCACGATCAACAGCGCCAGTTCCCACCAGAAGTCCAGCCCGTGGGCGAGCACCCCGACGGTGGAGCCCCACGAGGCCAGGAACGCCACGGTGATGGCCATGCCGATGAGCAGCATCATCCCGGGCTTGCGGGCAGCGATCTCACCGACTGCACCGGTGAGGAACGGCCGCCCGCCCCAGATGTAGATGACCGTGCCGAGCACCGGGGAGACCCACGACAGGCCGGGGGTGTCGGGCAGTGCATAGCCGACGATGTCGGCGAACATGCTGCTGAGCAGCACCGTCGGCACGGCCAGTGACAGCATCAGCCAGAACAGTCGCCGGAACATCGCCACGTGGTCACCGCCACCGTGGCCCATCCCGTGCCCGGCGTGTGCGTCGTGTGCGTGGTGCGCGTCGTGCGCGTCGTGACCCGCGTGTCCGGCGGGGGCCGCCGCGCGGATCGGGTCCTCGACGGCAGGACGCGCATCGCCCGCGCCGTCACCGGCCGGCATCCCCTGCCCGTGGGTTGGCCCGTGACCGTGGTCGGGTGCGGACCCGGCCGCGCCGGAGTGCTCCCCGGCATGGGAGCCCGAACGACTCGTGGGTCCTGACCTCGTGAGGTCTGACCGCGTGGGATCTGGCATGGCCTTCCACCCCCTGCCTCGAGCGCCTCCGCCGCACTGGCACCCACCCCTGCGGCTGACGGGCGCTGCCGGAACCTGCACCGACGCCAACACTATACCCCCCAGGGGTATGCCCACTCGTCGGCTCCGGCTTCGCAGCTCGGGGGCTCCGCCATCCGAAGCCGGGTCCATGGTGGCCAGGCCGCTGGTGGTCCACCGGCGCCGATGGAGTCGGCACAGCGCCACCGCCAGCGTCGCTGCGCCAGATGACGGCCAGCTCGCTCCGCTGACCACAGCGCTCCAGATGGCTTCCGAGCACGTGCTGCACCTGAGCCAGCGCCTCGGCGTCCGGGGCCTCAGCGATCAGAGTGAGCATCCCGTCGCCGACCACCACCCGTCCGGTGCCGCCGGCGATGGCGGTGGAGATGTCCCCGTCGGTGGTCCACGCCGTCCGCTGGCGCAGGTGGGACAGCAGCTGCTCGGCGTACCGGTCGGGATCCGGGGTCGGCACGGCGGCTCGCGCGTCACCCATCGTGCGGCACCCGTCCGGTCGCGGCTGGTAGCCCGGTCCGTCGTCGGAGCCGGCCACCGCGATCCCGCTCCCACGACCGCAGAGCCTGACCACGGCTGCGCACGTCCGCCCTCGCGGGCCGCCGCGATCGGTTCCTCGTCCTCCGCAGACGTGACACTCGCCGACACACGTGGACGCCGGGCGGCCGGACGGCGCATCATTGGCAGTCGCCGGGGATGAGTGCCAGCCCGGCCCGGTCACCGACGAGGAGTTCGCAGCACTGTGCCCACCTATCAGTACGTCTGCACCAACCCCGAGGGCAAGCACGAGTTCGAGGTCGTGCAGTCGTTCAGCGATGCCGCCGTGACCACCTGCCCGGAGTGCGGTTCCCCGGTGCGCAAGGTCTACGGCTCGGTCGGCGTCGTCTTCAAGGGCTCGGGCTTCTACCGCACCGACAGCCGCAAGGCCGACAGCGCCGGCACCCCGGTGGCCGCCAAGGAGTCCTCCGGCAGCAGCAGCAGCAGCAAGGAGTCCTCAGGCAGCTCCTCGACCTCCTCCTCGACGTCCTCGCCGACGCCGGCCGCCTCGAAGGGCACCGCCAGCAAGGCCGCTGACTGACCCAGCACGACCGACGCCGGCCCGCTGCCGGCCGTCCACAGCCGGGCACCGGGTCCACAGCTCGCCGCTGACCGGACCGGCCGGCCGCGCCGGCGCCCAGCATCGAGGGGTGCCCCGCCTCCGCCGTCCCCGTTCGCCCGTGCGCCTGCTGCGGCAGCTCACCGCCGGGTGCCTGGCCTGCCTGGCCCTCGCGCTCGCGCTGCGTCCGCCCCCGGCCCCCGCGGCGGTGCCCGCGACGACCCGGGTCGTCACCGCCGCCGAGGACCTGCCGCCGGGCACGGTGCTCGCGGCCGGCGACCTGGCCGCGGTCGCCGTCCCCGTCGACCTGGCCCCGGTCGGCTCGGTCGCCGACCCCGGCGAGCTCGTCGGCCGGGTGCTCGCGTCACCGCTGCGGGCCGGGGAGGCGGTGACCGACGTCCGGGTCGTCGGACCGGGGTTGTGGTCACAGGTGCCGGCGGGCGAGGTGGCCGCACCCGTCCGGCTGGCCGACCTGGCGGTGGCCACCCTGCTGCGCGCCGGTGACCGGGTCGACGTGCTCGGGACCACCGGCGGCGACGGGGGCGGCGGCGCGCCGACCGTCGAGCTCGTCGCGCGCGGCGCCCTGGTGCTCAGCGCGCCGGCGGCCGCGGACCCTGGTGCCGGGGTGGGCGCGGGCACCGACAGCGGCCTGCTCGTGCTCGCCGTCCCGCCGGACACCGCCCGGCGGCTGGCAGCCGCCGGGGCGGGCGGCATGCTCACCGTTACGCTCGGCCGGCCGTGATCATGGGGCCACCCCGCGTCGCCCCCACGACCGAGGGGTGCGCAGTTGCTCAAGAACGTCCTCCAGGGGTTCAAGGACTTCCTGTTGCGCGGGAACGTCGTCGAACTCGCCGTCGCGGTGGTCATCGGCGCCGCGTTCACGGCGGTCGTCAGCTCGTTCACCGAGTCGTTCCTGCAGCCGCTGATCGGCCTGGTGGGCGGTGGCGGCGTGACCGGCGGCAGCACCGTCATCGACGACCAGGTGTTCGCCTGGGGCGACTTCGTCAACCAGCTCATCACGTTCGTGCTGACCGCCGCGGTCATCTACTTCGTCGTCGTGCTGCCGCTGAAGGTGGTCGCCGACCGGCGCCGGCGGGGCGAGGAGGCCGGTCCGGCCGCGCCCACCCAGCTGGAGCTGCTGGCCGAGATCCGTGACCTGCTGCGGGCCCAGCAGGGCCTGCCGCCGGCGACCGCGGAGGAAGCCGGCCGGCACGCCCACACCGGCGAGTTCCCCCGCCCGGTCTGAGGAAGGACCCCTCTGTCCCCACGCCTCGCAGGCTCGGCGCGGGCCCCTGCAGAGGGGCCACTGGCACCGCTCGGCAGCCCGCGGGGAGGGAGCGGGTCCTTCACCAGTGCGGGGGGCGGTCCTCCAGGTAGCGGCGGTCGTCGTCGTCCGGGTCGGTCAGCCGCTCACCCCAGCCGACGTCGCTGTCGTCGGGCGCCCGCTCCGGTCGGG
>NZ_SJEW01000022.1 GCF_005930475.1 Modestobacter altitudinis | reverse complement strand
GGCGGCGGTGCCGGCGTGGACGAGGTCGGCGTCGTCGCGGCCAGCGGGGTCTCCTCCCCGCCACCGCAGCCGACCAGGCTGCCCAGCGTCAGGCAGGCCAGCAGGACGGTGCCGAGGTACCGGCGGGGAGGTGCGAGTGCCACGGGGTGCTCCTGCGTCGGTGCTGCCGCGACCACCCGATGGGCGCCCGCGTGACCGGAGGTCGGTCATCGGTCGTTCTCGGCTGCCGGTGCCCATCTCAGCACCGGCGGCGCCCCCTGCGCCCCATCCGCCCGTCGGTCGGCGCAGGAATCCGCTGGTTCCTGTCGGTGGGCCGCCGTACGGTCCAGCCCGCTCGACCGACTCGACCTGGAGGAACCCGTGACCCTGCCTGCCGAGGGCAGCACGCCGCAGCTCGGCCTGGACTACCTGGACGACGTCAGCGCCAAGCTGATGCTGCAGGCCCAGTGGTCCGGCGCCATGCCGTACCTGCGGGCCGGGTCCGTCCCGGGCACGGTCGAGGACCTGGCGGCGCTGCTCCCCGAGGGTGCGCGGCTGCGGTTCGACCAGCGGTGGCAGCGGCACCGCACCGTCGCCGCCGAGCTTCCCGGTCTGGTCGTCGAGCTCGAGACGCGGCAGAACGTGACGCGGCTCGTGGTGGTGGGCGCGGTCCTGACCGCCGTCGAGTCCTGCCTGGCCGGCATGACCAGCGCGGCCGAGGCCGCGGCCGCGGTGCCGGAGGTCGTCGTCCGGATGCGCTTCTGGTCCAGCCGGGACGACGGCGCGTCGATGTCGAGCCGGAAGGTCACGGCGCCGACCTGGCGCGAGGTCGCGGCCAACTACGCCGCGCACACCGCCGCCGGGCTGGCTCCGCTGGTCGCGGCCACCGACATGTTCGGCCGCGCCGGGCGGCTGGTCCTCTGGCACGGCGAGCCGGGCACGGGCAAGACGACCGCGGTCCGCGCCCTGAGCCGCGAGTGGGCGGCCTGGTGCGAGCCGCACTACGTCACCGATCCCGAGCGGCTCTTCGCCGACCCGCAGTACCTGCTGGAGGTGGCCGGGGTCGACGACGAGGAGGACGACGGCGCGGCGGAGAAGCGGCCGTGGCGGCTGGTCATCGCGGAGGACTGCGACGAGTACCTGCGCACCGACGCCAAGCTGCGCGCCGGGGCCTCGCTGGGCCGGTTGCTCAACCTCTGCGACGGGATCCTGGGCTACGGGCTGCAGGTGCTCGTACTGCTCACCACCAACGAGGACGTCGGGAGCCTGCACCCGGCGATCACCCGGCCGGGGCGCTGCCTGAGCCGGGTGGAGTTCGGCCGGCTGTCGCGTGCGCAGGCGCAGGCCTGGCTGGGGCCCGGGCGCACCGCTCCGCCGGAGCCGGCGACGCTGGCCGAGCTGTACGCGCTCCGGGAGGAGCGCGACGACCCGACCGACCACGCCCCGGAGGTGGGCGGCTACCTCTGATCCGCGACCGCCGGCCGGCTCACCGGGAGACCAGCTGCACGATGCGGCGCGCCGCGGCCCGCCCCTCGGGCGCGGGGACCAGCGGGTAGACGTGCACCGCGCCCTCGCAGACCACGACGTCGACCTCGGTGCCCGCCGCCCTGGCCTTGTCGCCGAGCTCCAGGACGTCGGGCAGGCAGATCTCGTGCGTGCCGACGAAGACGTGCAGCGGCGGGAGGCCGGCCAGTGGCCCGTTCAGCGGGCTGAGCCGGGGCTGGGTGGGGTCGTCACCGCCCGCCCACGCCTCCCCCGCCAGGCGGAGCCCGACGCTGGCCAGCCACGGGTCGTGCGCCTCGACGGCGGGGACGTCCGGGTTGCTGAGGGTGAGGTCCAGCCACGGGGAGAGCAGCACGAGCCGGCGCGGCTGCGGCAGGTCCGCCTCGGCCAGCGTCTGGACGAGGCCGAGCGCGAGGCCGCCGCCCGCGGAGTCGCCGGCCAGGGTGACCGCCGACGCGTCGAGGTCCTGCAGCAGCTCCCGGTAGACGGTGCTGACGAACGGATACGCCGCACGGTGGGTGTGCTGCGGCGCGAGACCGTAGTGCGGGACCTCGACCCGGACCCCGGCGTCGGCCATCGCGGAGACCAGCGCCCAGTGCTGCGGCGCGATCTCGCTGATGTAGGCGCCGCCGTGCAGGTAGACGACGGCGCGCTCCGCATCCCGGCCGCGCGGCGCGACCGTGGTGCAGGGGAAGCCGTCGACCAGGCGGGTGCGCACGTCGTGCCGCCGCTGCAACCGGGCCGGGGGCCGGGTGCTGCCCTTCGGGGCGGCGATCCGCTGCTGGGCCCGCTCGACGGTCGCCATCCGCGGCTTGAAGGTCAGCCGGAAGACCTGCTCGAGGACCTTCATCTGCAGGCTCACCGCGCCACTCTCCCCGGCGGCGGGCCTACAGCGCGAGGCGGACCACCGGCCGGGCCTTGCTGGTGCGGGTGCCGACCTCGGTGGAGCCGAGCCGGAGGAAGACCGACAGCGGCCCGTGGAACAGCTCGACAGCGGACGCCGTCCGCACCGTGGTGTCCAGCGGGTGGGCCTCGACGGCGCGGGCACCGTGCCGGCGGGCGATGTCGACGGCGCCTCCGAGCAGGACCTCGGCCAAGCCCTGCCGGCGCTTGCCGACGCGCACCACGAAGCAGGTGACGGCCCACAGCCCGTTCTCGTCCGCGGTGACCGCGGCGACCGGGTAGGAGAGGAGCAGGTCGTCCCAGCGCTCCGGGGTCGCGTCCTCGACGGTGGGCACCGGACGCTCAGTCCGGCACGCGAGCCGACGCCCGGTCGAGACCGTGCGCGGCACGGTAGGCCGACGGCGCGACGCCGTAGCGCTCGGCGAAGGCCTGCCGCAGGTTCTCCGCGGTGCCCAGCCCGCACCGGGCGGCGATGCGCGGCAGGGGCAGCGACGTCGTCTCGAGCAGCTGCGCGGCGGCAGCGGTCCGTGCCTGCCGGACGTACCTCCCCGGCGGCTGCCCGAGGTGCTCGGTGAAGAGCCGGGTCAGGTGGCGCGGGGTGACGCCGGCGACGGCCGCGAGGGCCGTCGTCCCGAGGTCGGCCGCGAGGTCGGCGAGCACGTGGTCGACCACCCGGCGGACGACGTCGTGCTCGGGCGGCGGCGCGGCGGTGAACACGCTCATCTGGGCCTGGTTGCCCGGGCGCTGCAGGTAGGTCACCAGGATGCGGGAGACCATCCGGGCGAGGTCGACACCGTGGTCCTCCTGGACGAACGCCAGCGCGAGGTCCAGAGCACTGGTGATCCCGGCGGCTGTGGTGACGTGCCCGTCCCGGATGAAGATGGGTCCGGGGTCGACGTCGACGTGCGGGTACCGCTCGGCGAGCTGGGCGGCGTGCTGCCAGTGGGTGGTCGCTCGCCGGCCGTCCAACAACCCGGCTGCCGCCAGCACGCTGGCCCCGGTGCAGACCGAGGCGACCCGGCGGCTCTCCCGGGCGAGCCGGCGCACGTGCGCGACGAGGGCGGGGTCGGCGGCGACGTCGGCATGGGTGACGCCTCCGGAGACCACGAGGGTGTCGATGGGCCCAGTGGTCCGCTCGAGCGCAGCCTGGGACCCCAGCACCAGTCCGGTGGCGCTCTGGATCGGTCGGCCGCCAGGGCTGACGACGGTGAGCGCGTAGGGCTCGGCCGGCTCACCGACCGCGTTGGCCATGGCGAGGGTCGTCGTCACGCACGCCAGGTCCAGCAGTTCGGCGCCGTCGTACCCCACCACGACCACGGTCCGCTGCACCGCGCCATCATGGTCCGGACGGACCGCCATCCCAAGGAGTCGGACACGTCGGTCCGTGGCGCTGTCCCTAGTGGCGCGCGCGGGCGACGGTCACCGCATGACACAGCTGACGGAGCTCGACCCGGTGCACGCGTCCCGCATCCGCACCGGCGCGGTGACCCTCGCCCACCGCTGGCCCACGGCGCTCGCACTGTTCGTTGCGGCGGTCGTCCTGTCCGACGTCGAGGACGGCACCGAGGGCGCCTTGGTGTTGATCGTGACCGGGACGCTCTACCTCGTCATGGCAGTGCTCGCGCGTCCGCAGACGACCTGGCCCGTGCTCCTCGCCGTCCTCGTCGGTGTGGTGGCTCTGAAGAGGGCCGGTGCTGCCGGCGCCGGGGTCGTCTTCGGACTGGTGGCGGTGGTCGCGGTGGTCGGGGTCGTGCGGGGCTCGCTGCACTGGCCGCGGCTGCCCGCGCTGCAGGTCCCGGCGGCCGCTCTGTTCGCCGGCGGCGGTGCGCTCGCAGCCGACGTCAATCCCCGGGTCGCCGGGTACGCCGTCGCCGCAGGGCTCATCGGGCACGCGCTGTGGGACGTCTACCACTGGTGGGTCGACCGGATCGTGACACGGTCCTTCGCCGAGTGGTGCGCGGTGTTCGACCTGGCCCTGGGCGTCGGCCTGTTGCTCCTGGTCTGACGTTCAGACCTGGAGGAGTGGTCCGATGAGGATCTCGGTGTCGTCGGGGCGGAACGTGCGCCATCGGCCGCCGGGATCTCGTTCGATCCGGAACCCGTGGTGGACCTTGGTGTGGTGGCGTTCGCACAGCAGCGCCGAGTTCTCCAGGCTGGTCTCGCCATGATCGCGCAGCCACTCGAGCAGGTGGTGGACGTCGCACCAGTGGGTGGGGGCATCGCAACCGGCGAAGACGCAGTGCCGGTCGCGTTGCTCGACCGCGCGGCGGATGTGCGCCGGGACCACCCGCTTCTCCCGCCCGACGTCCAGCGGGAGCCCGTCGGGATCCAGCACCATCCGGGTGATCTCGGCGTCGCAGGCGATCCAGCGGGCCGCCGCGGCCGAGATCACCGCTCCGAACCCGGTCTCGGCCGCTCCCGGGCCGGTGCCGGGATCGAGGAGGTCGTCGATGTCGATGGTGACGATCACCCGCGGCTTCACCGTCCGCAGCTTGGGCAGGTCCCCCGAGGCCAGCGCGTTGTCACACAACTGCACCAGGGCGTCGGCCAGCTGCTGG
This sequence comes from Modestobacter altitudinis, assembly GCF_005930475.1. GTDB lineage: Bacteria > Actinomycetota > Actinomycetes > Mycobacteriales > Geodermatophilaceae > Modestobacter > Modestobacter altitudinis. Next base: position 66,974 of record NZ_SJEW01000022.1, on the reverse strand, counting down.
GCGCGGGTACGGGTGTCCCCCTGGGGCCGGTTGGCCTGCACCATCGACTCCAGCGCGGCCGCGACCTTCTCCCCGCCCACCGCATCGAGCCGGTAGTCCCCGAACACCCCGCTGTCGGCGTCCCGGCAGATCCGCAACGACCGCCCCTCGGTCGGGTCCGGTTCGCTCCCGTCGGGGTCCAGCCGCTCCTGGAAGTGGTGCACCACCTGCGGCAGCCGCGCGTGCGCCTCTCCCTGGGCGACCGCGACGAGCGCCCGGTCGATCGCACCCAGGTCCACGTCCTGCTCGGCGGCCGCGGTCCGCTTGGCTTCGTCGGCGATGGGGCGATGGCCGCGACCTGGGCGGCGGTGATGCTGCCCTCGGCGAAGGCGGCCGCGGTGGCCGGCAGGTGCTCCAGTGCCCGGCCCGAGCGCACCAGCCGCCCGGCCTCGCCCGCCGTCAGATGACCGTGCCCGCGCAGCCAGGACGGCATCGTCTTCTTCCCGTCGTGCTCGGGCGCCCCGGTCAGCTCACACCGGCGCACCGTGCGGGTGACCTCGGCGGCGATCCGGTTCTGCAGCACCAACAACGGACCCAGCCGCTCCAGCAGCGCCGGCCCGGGCAGCAGGTCGAGGTCCTCGGCGGCCAAGGCGTCCAGCGCGGACTGCAACTCGCCCACCGGACACCTCCTCCACGTCTTCGAACACGTGTACGAAATGTACTGCCACGGAAGGTCGAAACAAGGTGAATCCGCAGGTCAGCGACCTGTCCACAGATCGCCGCTGGCTCTTGACACGGCACCGGGGACCGGGCGCGGACGCCCAAGAGGAAGCCTTCGGCGTCCGCCCGGCGGGGGGCGCGACGAACGCCGGAGGCGCGCCTTTGGCGGACGGCCCGGAGGGGGTCAGGGCGCGATGGTCAGCTCGGCGATCCGGTCGCCGCGCAGGGTGAAGTGGTACCGCAGGTCCACCACGCCGCCCGGGAAGTCCCCCTCCAGGTGCTGGACGACGAGCCAGTGGTCGGCGTCGATGCGCTCCGCGCCGGTCACCTCGGTCGTGAACGTGTACTCCGACGCGGCGCGGTGCAGCCAGCTCCGGACGGCCTCGGCACCGCGGTGGGTTGCGCCGTCGTCGACGACCACGGCGTCGTCGGTGAAGGCGTGGACAGCGGCGTCGGCGTCCCGGGTGGTCAGGTGGCTGCGGACGACGGCGGGCAGTTGAGCGGGGGTGATCGTCGTGGTCATGCCCCGACCGTGCCGCCTCCCGCAGAGGGCGGGTCCAGCGCTGGACCCTCCCGCGGGGAGAGGGTGCAGAGTGCCCGGGTGCTGACCATCGGCGAGTTCGCGCAGCTCACCCACCTCAGCGTGCGCACGCTGCGGCGCTACCACGACGCCGGGCTGCTGGAGCCGGCCCGCGTCGACGCCGCCAGCGGCTACCGGTACTACAGCGCCGAGCAGATCCCGGCGGCGCAGGTCATCCACCGGCTGCGGGAGCTCGACGTCCCGCTGACCGACGTGCAGCGCATCCTGCAGACACCCGACCCCTGCGCGCGGGCCGGGCTCGTCGCCGACCACCTGCAGCGGCTCGAGCACCAGCTGGAGCGCACCCGTGCGGCGGTGACCTCGCTGCAGCGGCTGCTCCGCCCCGAGCCGACGACGCTGGACGTCGAGCTGCGGGCGGTGCCGGCCACGACCGTCGCCGCGGTCGAGGCGACGGTCGTCCTGGACGACGTCCTGCGCTGGTACTCCGGCGCGATGGCCGAGCTGGACGCGCTGGTCGGGACGCCTGGCCCGCCCGGCGGGCTGTACGACAACGAGCTGTTCACCGCCGGCCGGGGGCACGTGCTGGTGTACCGGCCGGTCGCCGACCCCCCGCCCACCGGCCGGGTGCACGGGGTGACCCTCCCCGCCGTGGAGCTGGCGGTGACCACGCACGTCGGTGCCCACGACAGCATCGACGTCACCTACGGCGAGCTCGGCAGCTGGGTGGTCGAGCACGCCCTCGCGGTGGCCGGCCCGGTGCGGGAGACCTACCTGGTCGGCCCGCGCGACACCCCGGACCCAGCGGCCTGGCGCACCGAGATCGGGTGGCCGGTCTTCCGTCTCGCTGCGCGCTGACCCGAGGGGCCCGGCGTGTCGTGAGCCTCCGACAGAGCCGCCTGCGTGGTCGCGCCATCACCCCACGCTCAGGCGCGCCCAGCCGACGAAAGATGTATCAACCAACCGTCGGCCTGGAACAGTTGAGACGTCAAAGAGCAGCCGCGACCTCCCGCCGCAGGTCGTCGTCGGCGAGTCGGCGCGCGTCGGTTTGTCAACATCTTGTTTCCGTGACTGGTCGTTGACTCAGCGTCCACGAGCGTTCCTCCTCTCACCCCCATACGTTCATCGCGCCCGCCGGGTCCAGTCGTCACCTTCCGTGTGACACCCGCCGGGCACCGCCGAGCCAGGCGCCCTCAGCAACGTCGCTGAGCAAGCCCGGGCCGAGGACCCAGTGCAGTCCTGGGGTGAAGCGCGACCGGGCAACCAGCCGGTGCGCCGGGCGAGTTCCCCGCCCGAACCCGTCAGCTAACTCGGTAGGCGGTCGTGGAGAACCAGGAGACACGTCGTCCATGACGACCATGCGCACAGCCCCCGCACGCCGTTCCACCCGTGGGGCCCTGATCGCCCTGCTCACCGGTGCCGGCCTCGTCCTCACCCCGCTGACCGCCCAGGCGGCGGCACCCGACACCGCCGCCGTGGCCGCCGCTCCGGCTGCCGCCTCGAGCACCGCGGCCCAGGTCGCCGTCGACAGCGCTCTCGCCCAGCTGGGTGACCCCTACGTCTGGGCCGGGGCGGGCCCGAACTCCTTCGACTGCTCCGGGCTCACCCAGTACGCCTACAAGGCCGCCGGGATCTCGCTGCCGCACTCGTCGAAGAGCCAGTCGACGATGGGCACGCACGTCGCGAAGGCCGACCTCAAGCCCGGTGACCTGGTGTTCTTCTACAGCCCGGTCAGCCACGTGGGCATGTACATCGGCAACGGGCAGATGGTCCACGCCCCGACGGCCGGCTCGGTCGTCAAGATCGTGAACGTCGACGCGATGTCGGGCTACAACACCGCCCGTCGTCTGGCCTGACGTCCTGCCGCCGGGCTCCGGCGTCCCACGCGGACGCCGGAGCCCGGCGCAGGTCAGGCCGGCGCCAGCTCGGCGGCCTCACCCATCGGCAGCCAGCGGACCGTGCGCCGGACCTCCGGCGCCCGGGCGAGGTCCCGCTCGAGCCCGACCCGGCCCTGGGCGAAGTGGCTCCAGCCCTCGTAGTGCACCGGGACGACGGTGCGGGGGCCGAGGAGACCGCACAGCTCCACCGCCTGACGGCCGGTCATCGAGTACCGCAGCGGGCCGGTCACCGGGAAGCGGACGCCGCCCAGGTGCAGCACCGCGGTGTCGACCCGCAGCCGCCGGGCGACCTCGCGCAGCCCGCCGAACAGCACGGTGTCCCCGGAGATCCACAGCACGCCGTCGCGCTGCCCCTCCCAGCGCAGCGCGAAGCCGACGACCTCCCCGGCCACCGGGCGGCTCAGCGGCGGACCGTGCCGGGCCGGTGTCGCGGTCACCTCCAGGCTCGGACGACCGGGGGCCTCCAGCACCGTCGTCTGCCAGGGCCGCAGACCGCGGGTGGTGCCGCCGAGCCGGGTCGCGCCGGACGCCGTCGTCACCACCACCGGCGCGGACGGCAGCAGGGCGCGGCCGGCGTCGTCCAGGTTGTCGGCGTGGTGGTCGTGGGTGAGCAGGACGGCGTCCAGCGGCGGCAGGTCGGCGGCGTCGACGGCCGGCCCGGTCACCTTGCGCGAGCTGGTGCCCCAGCCGAATGCGTACCGCCGGCCGGGCGGGTCGAAGGTGGGGTCGGTCAGCAGCCGCCAGCCGGCGACCTCGACGAGCAGCGTCGGCCCGCCGATGTGGGTCAGTCTCACGACACCCGGGACGGCGCGCCGGTCGCGTGCGCCAGCGCCCACTCCAGGACGTCGTCCGCGATCTGCTCCCAGCCGGGCGCGGCCGGCAGCAGGTGCGGGTAGCCCTGGTACTCGCGGATCTCGGTGACGGCGTCGCCGGAGTAGTGCTTGGCGTTCGACCGCTGCACCGCCGGCGGCATGATGTGGTCCTCGCTGCCGGAGACGAACAGCAGCGGCGGGCGAGCCGCGTTGGCGTAGTCGACGTGGGCGTCCTGCGGCCCGGGCATCAGGTTGGCCAGCACCGAGTTCCACAGGATCCCCCCGGACGCCGGGATGGCGTACCGCTCGTACAGCGCTCGCGACTCCTCCTCGCTGAAGGTGTTCGTGAAGGCGTAGTGCCACTGCTCCCAGCTGAACCCGACCGCCCGGTGCCGGTTGGCCGGGTTCTTCAGCACCTCCCATGTGGACCGGGCCTGGGACAGCGGCGTCACCTTGACGCCCTCGGTCGGCGCGGAGTTGAGGACGACGCCGACGGCTCCGTACCCGCGGTCCAGCAGCAGCTGGGTGATCGTGCCGCCCGCGGAGTGGCCGATGAGGACCGGCGGTATCTCCAGCGCGCCGACCACCTCGGTCATGTGCTCGACGATCTGCGGCAGCGTCACCTCTGCGATCGGCGTCGGGTCGGCGTTGAGCGCCTCGACCTCGACCTCGAAGCCGGGGTAGGTGGGGGTGACCACGCGGAAACCGCGGCTCTCGTAGTGCGTCTTCCAGTTCTCCCAGCTGCGCGGGGTCACCCAGAAGCCGTGGATGAGCACGATGGTGTCGGGGGCCATGTCGGTCTCCTCGTGTGGGATGGGGCGGTCCTCGCACCCTGGCAGCGGCGACCGTCGCCGGATCGGCTGTCCGTGCACGCCTGTGGTGCCTGAGTGCCTTCCTCCGCCGCCCGGCCCCTGCCAGGCTCGGCGGACACCTGCCGGTGGAGGTCGCCGATGCTGATCCTGGACACCACCGACGTCCCGCGGGCCGACCGCGGCGAGGCGTTCGCCGCTGCCATGCAGCAGTCCGGCGCGTCGTGCCGGGTCGAGTACCGGCAGCCGCAGGACGAGATGGCAGTGCGGATGCAGGCGTGGTCCTACGGGCCGGCCACGCTGATGGCCACCGACGCGACCGGGTTCCGGCTGACCCGGACGGCGACCCACGTGCGGCGCGACGGCGAGCCGGTGGTCGGGCTGTCGTTCCAGGCGCGCGGGTGCGGCGAGTTCGCGCAGTTCGGGCACGAGCAGCTGGTCCGCGGCCCGGACCTGATGCTGATTGACATGGGCGCGCCGTACTCGTTCGGCTGCGCGCTGGGCGGCGGGGCCCGGGTGCTGCTGGTCTCCTACGACGAGCTCGACCTGCCGCTGGACGTCGTCCGGGCGGGGGGCCCGGGGATCGGCGCGAGTCCGCTGCGCCGGCTGCTCCGGACCCACCTCGAGCGGCTGGTCGCGACCGCACCCCAGACGTCAGCGGACGACGGCGCGTCGGCGCTCGGTGCGGCGACGGTGGACCTGGTGCGCGCGCTGGCCGTCTCGGCGGCTGCGGACGACCGGCTGCGCGCCACCGTCCGCGACGGGACGCTGGTGACGCGGGTACGGGCCTACGTCTCCCAGCGGCTGGGCGACCCGGGGCTGTCGCCCGAGTCGATCGCGGCGGCGCACGCCGTGTCGGTGCGGCAGCTCTACAAGGCCTTCAGCGAGGCCGGGTTGAGCCTGGAGCAGTGGGTGATCGGGCTGCGGCTGGAGGCGGCCCGGGCGGAGCTGGCCCGGCAGCGGCGCTCGATCGCGGCCGTCGCCCATTCGCACGGCTTCGTCGACGCCAGCCACTTCAGCCGCCGCTTCAAGGCGACCTACGGCATGACCCCGCGCGACTACCAGCGGACCGCCCCGACCGCCTGACCCCGTCCCCGCCCAAGGCGCGCTTTCGGCGAGCTACACGGGCTGAGAGGGTGGCACGGTGACCGCTGGACGAGCTGACCTGGACGACGCCGCGCCGCCGCTGGTCGAGGAGGCGGTGCTCGAGGACCTGCGCCGGCGGCTGCACGCCTACCGCCCGGTCGAGGGCACCGGCACGGCCGGCTGGGACCGCGGCACCGAGCACGGCTTCCTCGCCGGGCTCCTGCACAGCTGGGCCGACGACTACGACTGGCGGGTGCACGAGCAGCGGATCCGGTCGCTGCCGTGGGCGCGGACGAACCGGCTGCGGGCGGTGCACCAGCGCGCCGCCGACGCGGGTGCCACCGCCGTCGTGCTGCTGCACGGCTGGCCGGACTCGGTGCTGCGCTACGAGCGGGTGCTGCCGCTGCTGACCGACGCGCACGTCGTCGTCCCGGCGCTGCCCGGCTACCCGTTCGCCGCTCCTCTGCCGGACCGGGGCCTGTCGTCGGCGGACATGGCCGAGGTCGTCGCCGAGGCGATGGCCGAGCTGGGGTACGAGCGCTACGTGGTCTCCGGTGGGGACATCGGCCGTGGCGTCGCGACGGCGCTGGCCGCGAACCACCCCGACCGGGTGGCCGTGCTGCACGTCACCGACGTACCGCTCGCCGCCGCCCTCGACGGCGACCCGGCGGCGCAGACGGACGACGTCCGCGACCTGCGGGAGCGGATCTCGGCCTGGCGATCGACCGAGGGCGCGTACATGCACGAGCAGTCGACGAAGCCGCACACGCTGGCGGTCGGGCTGGGCGACTCCCCTGCCGGGCTCGCGGCCTGGATCGTCGAGAAGCTGCGCAGCTGGAGCGACTGCGGCGGCGACGTCGAGTCGGTGTTCCCGCGCGACGAACTGCTGACCTGGGTCACCGCGTACTGGGTGACCGGCGCGATCGGGACGTCGTTCGCGCCGTACGTGAAGCAGAGCCCGCCGATCGAGCGGATCGACGTGCCCACCGTGGTCAGCCAGTTCCCCGGCGAGATCATCCGGTCGCGCCGCTCGGTCGCCGAGCGGCTGTTCGACCTGCGGGTGTTCGAGCACGGCACCGCCGGCGGCCACTTCGCCGCGTGGGAGCGACCCGACGAGTTCGTCGGCTTCGTCCGGCAGGCGCTCGCGCTCAGCTGACGAGGGTCAGCGGCTCAACGTTCCGGAAGACGGAAGGCACATCGCGGGCCGGACGACGCCGCGAGCTTCCGATCGAGCGTCCACAGCGGCGCGTCCAGCACCTCGGCGAGAGCGACGAACGCGCCGTCGTAGGCGGTGACCGAAGGGTGCAACTCCCAGACACGGGCGGCCAGCGGTTCGAAGGGGAAGGCCGTCACCGGCGCACGGACGAGGTCCTGGTGCGCCAGGGCGGCCACCTCACGCGCCACCCTGCCGGACACCACGGCACGCCGCAGCACGTTCGACACCTCGACGTAGAGGTGTTCCGGTGCCACGAGGTCATCGCTGGCCAGGCCCGCGCGCGCCCACGCGCCGTCCACTCCTCCGTCGATCAAGGCCGCAACCATCGCCGAAGAATCGACCACGATGGTCACGACCGGTCGGCGTCCCGGTCCTCGAGGATGGCGTCAGCAGACAGCCTGGACCCCGTCGCCTCGACGCGTTGCTGCACGCGGGCCCACAGGTCGTCAGGGCTCGGCCGGCGCGCCAGCGCGGTCAACTGGGCGCGGACGTACTCCTGCAGCGACTGGCCCGCGCGGGCGGCTCGGGCAGCGAGCTCGTCCCGCGTCTCGTCGGGCACGTCGCGGATCGTCATGGAGACAGACATGCATGCAGTTTAGCTGCATCAGCAGCAACTGTGCTATCGCCGAGCTGCCGCTTGCGGGCTGGCACGCCCGGTCGGGAGCGGTCCGTCGTCCAACATCAGCCAGCCGCCCGAGACAAGCTCGCGGCCCTCAGCGGCGTCGAAGACGTCCGGCGATGGCAAGCCAACGACCAGCGGCGGTCCGGACACCGCGGTGTCCGGACCGCTCGACGGCTCAGGAGCAGACCAGCGCCGCCGATGCGCCGGCGAGCTCGATGACGACCTTCCGGTTCTGCGCGGCAGCAGCCGGGACGAGGTTGCCCGCTGGGTCGTGGTCGGTCACGTAGCCGGGGAAGTCGCTGCCCAGACCGCGCACGGTCAGCGCATCGGCCGGCACCCCGAGATCGACGAGCAGGTGCATGACGGCCTCGGCACGCTGCTGGCTCAGCGCCTGCTGGCCGACGGCGTCGCCGACGTCGGCGGTCGTGCCGGTGACGGTCGCGGTCAGCCCGCCGTCGACGATCTGCTGCGCGATCGGACGGACGACGTCCGTCGCCGCCGCGGTGTCGAGGAAGGCAGCACTGTCCGACACGAACGCGACGTTCCCGCCGGCCAGCGTCACCGTCCCGGCGGTGCACGTCATCGGCGCCGGCAGCGGCACGACGCTCACGTCGGGCAGCCCGACCGCGGCGTCCCCGGACAGCGGCGACTGCTCGACGTCCACGCTGCTCGCGCCGGCGGCCGTCGCGATCGCCGTCCAGATCTCGACGAGGTTCTTGCGCTGGCCACGGGTCAGCGTCGGCTGCGGGTCCGCGGTGTCACCGAGTCCCTGGAAGACGACGGCGTCCCCGGTCAGGTCGGGCAGTTCGTCGGCGGCCTGCAAGCTGGCGACCAGCTCGGCCGGGTCGGCGTCGAGCATCCCCGGCTGGGTGAAGTCCAACGGCGCGACCGTGGACAGGCCGGAGTCGACGACGACGATCGTGTGCCCACCATCGGAGTCCGCGATCGCCCGCGCGCCGAGGTCCAGGGCTCCGAGCAGGTCGGTCTCCGGCGTCTTCGCTGCCGCCTCGGCGAGTGCCTTGGCGACCATCTGCCGGTTCTTCTCCTTGCTCGCCTCCTGGGCCGGCCCGTTCTTGCCAGTGATGAGCAGCTGCCCCTTCATCGGGGAGAGGAACGGGTCACCGTCGGCTACCGCGATGGCCAGGTACGACTGGGCGTCCAGCGCCGTGTCGAGGGCGTCGGCGGCCTCGCCGTCCAGGGTCGGGGTCGGCATGTTGCTGCGCGCGCCGACCACGATCGCGAGCCCGCCGGTCGGGTCGGCGAGGTCGCTGCAGCCGGCCAGGCCGATCGCCAGGGCGGAGCAGCCGGCGACCACGGTCAGCCGGCGCAGGACGGAGGAGTGCACGAGGTTCCCTTCGAGGAGTTCAGGTGTCAGCGCGCGGCGGTGGGCTGGGGTGAGCCGTTGACCCGCCCGCCGTGGTGGACGGCGTCCGCCGCCTCCCGGGGCAGCACGGTCGCGAGCGGAGCCGGATGTGGCTCGGGCATCGTCGGGCCGGTGCCGCGGCCGGTGGTGACGGCGTTCGTCGCGGCGGGCTCGCCGATCAGCCCCGCGAGGTGCAGCCGGGCCAGTTCCTTGAGCTCGACGATCTCGGCGTCGACGCTCTGGACGGCGTCCGCCGCCCGCTGCGCCGCACGCTGCTGCTCGGCCCGCGCGTTGGTGAGCAGGTGCTCAGCGGCGATCGCCGCCTGCTCCGCCTCGATCGCCACCGTGCGCTGCACGGCGAGCTGGCTGCGCAGCGACCGGTAGCTGGTCATCCGCGGGTGGTGGGAGAACCCGATCCAGAACGCGAGGACGCCGGAGGCCAGGAACAGCCCGGCCAGCAGGACGGCGGTGAGAAGGGGCGACGGCCCTGATGACGCCGTCGCCGGATCGACACCGAAGGCGACCTCGGCGGTCGACGCAGCCGGTTCGCTGGAGTTCAGCCGGACGTAGAACGCGACGCCACCCAGGGCCGCCCAGGCCACCACGAGGGCAGCGACCGCTGCCTTGTTCAGACCGCCCTGCCCCTCGCGGATGTTCTTCGCGGTGTGCCCGGCAGCGTGCATGAGCGCGATGGAGGCAGTGGTGAAGGACCCGACGAGAGCCCAGACGAGCCACGACTCGGCCTCACCGAAGAGGACAGCCAGCGTGAGGTAGAAGGTGGCGAGGTCGCCGGCGCCGACCAGCAGCATCAGGCTGAACCGGAGGACCTTGGGCCACGACCCCTCGGTGAGGCCGTCCAGCCGGTCCAGCTCCGGACGGCGCTGCCGCCGCTCAGTGGCCTCGGCGCCGTTGTCCGGGAGCAGCGCGCCCTCGAAGGCGCCGATCAGCCGCTCGGTGTGCCGCACGTCGGCGCGGGCGTCGGTGGCACGCTGGCGGGCGGCCGCTGCGGTGGCCTCGGCGTCGCCGAGGACCTGCTGGGTGACGGCTTCGTGCCCGGTGCTGGCCATGGTGGCGTGCGCGTGCCACTGCGGGCGGAGCGTGTCGATCCAGCCGTCGAGGGCGTCGGCGTTGCCGGCGTCCAGCGCGCCGTTGGCGTGCAGCTCGGTGACGGCCTTGTTGACGGCGTCCCGCGAGTCCTGCGCCGACAGCCGGGGCGGCAGCGCGGGGTCGACCGGACGACGCAGCGTCCCGTGCTCGCTCTCGACGACGGTCGAGGCCGTCAGCGGCTGGTCGGTCACCTTCTTCGTGCTCCACGGGCGGTTCACGCGTTGACTCCGGCTGCTGGGAGGGACGGGGTGCGGTCGTCGGCGGCGACCCAGCTCGGGGCCGGGCACAGCTCGGTCTCCCAGCCGTGGGCGAGCGACTCCCGCTCGGGGTGCTTGCGGATGAGTGCACGCCGGTAGATCGACGCCTGGCGGCGCATGAAGTCGCCGTAGCGGAGGGCCCGCGAGCGGGTGACGTCCCAGCGGTTGCGCAGTTGGCCGCCGATGGCGGCCTCCTCGGCGAGCAGGTCGTCGACGGCCCGCTGGGCGTCCTCGTGCGCGGCGCGAGCCGCAGCGGCGGCCCGGTCGTGGGTGGTCTGCCGGCGCTGCCGGACGAGCTCGGTCGGCAGGCCCTGCTCGCCGGCCAGCCGCAGCGCGAGCGCCTCCGCGGCGGGCGGGCTGGACGTGCGGGCGACCTCGTCGGCCCGGCCGGCCAGCAGCAGGCGCGCCATGGGCAGCTCCGCCTCGATCTGCTGCAGCCGGACGGCGAGCGGTGCGGTCTCGACGTGGAAGCGGGTGCGCTCGCGCTCGCAGGCGTCGTCGTGCCGGGCGACCAGGCCCTGCAGCACCGGCGTCGTCCCCGGGTTCAGGCCGAGCGGGAGGCCGGCCCGGCGGTCGACCCGTGCCTGCCAACGCAGCCGGGCGCTCGTCGGCCAGTACACGCGCAACGCGCGGTACCGCCGGTCGAAGAGCTCGGTCCCCGGTCCCCTGAGTGCCACACGTCCCCCTGCATCGCCCGATGTCGGTCAGACGTCGCGGGGGTCATCACTCTGCGTGGCCTCCGGACGTCGTCCAGCCGGTCGGGCGCAGCCATGGGAAGCGCGGACGATCGGTGGACGACGTCAGGCAAGCAGGTGTCGAGGCCAGGATGGTGACTCTGCGTGCACATCCCGTCGAAAGGGTGACGCCCGGAGCCGTTCCGTTACCTCGTTCGTGCAGGCGCCGACCGGGGTCAGCCGTAGACGAGGGTCCCGTCGTCCAGGTCGGCGGCGGGGAGGACCTCCTGCTCCACGACGTACTCGTGCCCGTGGACCCACGGGTCGCGGTCGCCCTGCTTGGGCATCAGGTGCATCGAGCGGGCGAGGTAGCCGGGGTTGAAGTTGGCCGGGTCGACCCAGGGGCCGAGCGTCATGTCGGCGTCCTCGTCCCGCAGCTGCGGGACGACCATCGATGCCCCCTTCTCCTCCATGTGCGCGAGCAGCCGGCACACGAAGTCGCTGATCAGGTCGGCGCGCAGGGTCCAGCTGTGCCGGAAGTAGCCGAACACGTAGGCCAGGTTGGGCAGGCCGGTGAACATCAGCCCGCGGTAGGTGACGGTGTCGGCGAAGTCGACCGGCCGGCCGTCGACGGTGAAGGCGATGTCCCCGAAGACGCTGAGGTCGAAGCCGGTGGCGGTGACGACGACGTCGGCCTCCAGCTCCTCCCCGGACGACGTCCGGATGCCCGTCTCGGTGAACGTCTCGATCGTGTCGGTGACGACGGAGGCCTTGCCCTCGCGCATCGCGGTGAAGAGGTCCCCGTCGGGGAGGACGGCGATCCGCTGCTGCCACGGCCGGTAGGAGGGGTTGAAGTGCTTGTCGATGTCGACGTCCGGCGGGAGCTGGGGGCGCATCGACTCGATGAGGAACTCGCGCGCGAGGTCGGGTGACTCGGCCGAGATGCGGGTCAGCTCGTTGAGCTCGGCGATGTAGGCGCGGCGGAGGATCTCGTGCGTCCACTCCTCTGGGACGTCGAGCGCGCGGAGCGTCGTCGCCAGTTCGTGGGTCTTCGGACGGGCGTAGAAGAAGGTGGGCGAGCGCTGCAGCATGGTCACGTGCGCGGCGGTCTCGGCGAGGGCCGGGATGAGCGTCGCCGCCGTCGCGCCGGAGCCGATGACGACCACCCGCTGGCCCGAGAGCTCGAGGTCCGCGGGCCACTGCTGCGGGTGGACGACCCGGCCCCGGAAGCGGTCCATGCCCGGCCACTGCGGCGTGTAGCCCTGGTCGTGCTTGTAGTACCCCTGGCACATCCAGAGGAAGTCGGTGGTGAAGACCAGCTCCTCCCCGGTGTCGCCGCGGGTGACCTCGACGGTCCAGCGGCGGTCCTCGGTCGACCAGGTGGCGGAGCTGACGCGGTGCTCGTGGCGGATGTGGGCGTCCAGGCCGCTCTCCCGGATGACCTCGTCGAGGTAGCGGAGGATCTCCTCCGAGGACGCGATGGAGGGCCCGCGCCAGGGCTTGAACCGGTAGCCGAAGGTGAACAGGTCGCTGTCGGACCGGACGCCGGGGTACTGGTGGGTCTTCCACGTGCCGCCGTGGCTCTCCAGGGCGTCGAGGACGACGAGGCTCTTGTCCGGGAAGTGCTCCTTGAGGTGGTAGGCGGCCCCGATCCCGGAGATGCCCGCCCCCACGATCAGCACGTCCACGTGCTCGACCCGCTCGTCGAGCGTCGTCCCGGCCGGCTGCGTCATCGTCATGCCCGTCCCCCAGTCCGTGCGGGACGGCGCACCTCGTCGTGCGCCGTCGCAGGGCTGTTCTACCCCAGTTGACGCCCGCCATGTGACGTGACCCACAATCGGTCCGGACGACGTCCCCCGCTGGTGGGCGTGGTCCAGGCACCCCTCGGCCGAACATGGGAGTCCCGTTGAGCACACCGACCGTCCACGCGCCGCGCACCGTCGAGGTCGGCGACATCTCCGTCGCCGTCCAGGAGTACGGCGAGGGCGAGCCGCTGCTGATCATCAACGGCACCAGCCAGTCGCTGGGCTTCTGGGTCGACCTGGCGCAGGCCTGGGCCGGCCGGCACCGGGTGATCACCTACGACCTGCGCGGGATGGGTGGCTCGACCCGCGGGGCGGACACCTTCACCGTCCGGTCGCTGGCCGATGACGCGCTCGGGGTGCTCGACGCCCTGGGGATCGAGCGCGCCCACGTGCTCGGCTACTCGCTGGGCAGCGCGATCGCGCAGGAAGTCGTGCTCGCGGCGCCGGAGCGGGTCGCCTCCCTCGTCCTGTACTGCACGTGGGCGCGGTCGGACGGGTTCCAGCGGGCGATGATGACCGGGCTGGCGCACCCCTGGCGGATGGGCGACCTGGAGTCCGGGCTCGGCGCCCTCGGCGTCGCGTTCTCCCCGCAGCTGCTGGACAGCCCGGAGTTCGGCAAGCTGATCCAGGATCTGCTGCCGCTGTTCCCGTCGACTCCGGAGCAGATCCGTACCTGCGCCGAGCAGTGGGACGCCGACATGGGCCACGACACCCTCGACCGGCTCGGTGAGATCACCGCGCCGACGCTGGTGATCGCCGGCGAGCAGGACCTGCTGACCCCGCCCTGGCACGGCAAGCAGGTCGCCGAGGCCATCCCCGGGGCGAAGCTCGAGATGTTCACCGGCCCGGGTTCCAGCCACGCTCTGGGCACCGAACGCGCCGAGGAGTTCGTCCCCCTGGTCGCCGACTTCCTCGCCGCCCACCCCATGCCCTGACTCCCGTCGTCGTCGCCACAGGCGCGCCTTCGGCGGCCGTCCTCGCCGAAGGCGTGCCTTTGGCGAAGGACGACCCGGGCTCAGGCGGCGTGGGTCAGGACGTCGGCCGTCGCCCAGCCGGGCGGAAGCGGGCGGGCGACGTCGCCGCCGCGGACGGCGAGGAACGGCCGGGTGAGGCGCTCCTTCTCGATGCGGTCCCAGACGGCCAGCAGCTGGGAGACCCAGCGCGCCAGGGTCAGGGCGTTGCTGGCCAGCGGGTCGCCGGCGATCTCGGCGCGGGGGCGGGTGGGGATCCGCGGCCAGCGCGGGGCGACCAGGCTGCGCTTGGACGACGGCAGCGCGGCCACGTGCGCGGCGAAGGCGGCGTCCAGCGCGCTGGTCTCCGCCACGATCGCCATCGCGAGGGCACCCACGTCAGCGCCGCGGCCGAAGCGGGGGGCGGCCTTCTCGGTGGTCACGAGGACCCGGCCGACCAGCAGTCGGTCGATCCGGTCGTCGTCCGAGGGCAGTACCCAGGCGCCGGCCATCGTCGACTCCAGGCCCTCGCCGACGTTCACGTGCCAACCCACGACCCGGTCCTCGACCGGCTGGTCGATGACGACGACTCCGCGCATCTCGTTCTCCTGGCACTGAGCGTCCGGTCCGTTCCGGCGCGTGGGTGCAACTTGGCAGAGGAAACGCGCCGGACCGATCAACGTCGCGAAGTCGTGACATCACCCGCCTCGAACGCCCCACGGGCAGCAGCCGACACAACTACCTGGGCAACGGATGGCTCTCAGTAGCTCGGCTCGCTACAGAGCTGGTAGCCGCAACCGGGCCCATAGTCGTCGTTAGCCAACCGCTCTCCCTCGAGGATCTCGGCGTCCTGCTCCGGGCTGCAGCCGTAGCCGATGCACTCGTCCTCAGTCAGCGGCGCCTGCACTTCCTCTGCTGCTGCCGACGCGCGTGCAGCTTCCGCGGCGGCGGCCGTCTCCGCTTGGCGCTGAGCCTCCGCCTCCGCCGCAGCGGCTGCGGCTGCGGCGGCTTCTGCGGCGACCCGCTGAGCCTCCAGCGCAGCACGGGCCGATTCTTCCGACTCGCGCTCCAACCCGGACGGGCCAGTGAAAGCCGGCGGTGGCGTGGACGCGCTGACGGGATCCGTAGAGGGAGCCGCAGGTTCGGCGGCGCAGGCTGACAGCAGCATGGCGCCACTGGTCAACGTGGCGAGAAGTAGTCGGCGCATTCTGGTTCCCCACGATTGTTGGAGGCGCACGGCACGAAGTCATGCGTTGGTGGACACCTACCGCGTCGGTGCAGGCCAGCGGCGTCGCCGACCAGTCAGCTGCTCGGCGCTCACTCCGTCGTGCGAGTGCAACAGCCGCACTTCGGTGGCGCCGTCTCTCAGGTGAGCTGTACCCGCTGAGTCATTCCTCGACGGGGGCCACCGTGACGTCCGCGGCAACGCTGGCCAGATGGTCCAGCGACACCTCCATCAACTCCAGCATGTCGCGCCAGTCGAGTTCGGCCGCGTCAACCGGTAGCTGCGAGGCCAGGCGCAATCCGCCGTTGTACAGCGAGTCGCTGAAGAGCATCGGATGTTTGCCCGTCGGCTCGCCCGCAGATGCAGCGCTCCGCCAATCTGCGAGTCGCCGTGGGGAGGGGTTCCCGGACAGTCCGTCGTGCCAGCCGCGCTTCCGGGGCACCAGCGCTGCGGCCAGTGCCTGTTGATCCTCGTTGAGCGTCGCGACTAGCGCTGTTCGTGACAGGCGTGCGGCAATAGGCGTGGCCAGGTCATGCGCGAGCACCCTCGCCTCCGCGCTGTCTCGAACGTCTCGCGGATCGACCTCGAGTCCGAGTCGAAGTACCCATGCGCGTGGTCGAGGGTTGTCGGCTCGGAGGTCCAGCGTCATGAAGACATCCAGGCCCGCGCGCGTCCCGATCGACCACCAGCCGAGCAGCATCGGCGCGCCACCGTTCGTGCGCATGCCAGAGCCAAGCGCGAGGTCCAGTCGGTCCGCCGTCGGGCTGCGCCGCAAGCTGGCCTTGAGTCGCTTGACCAGGAGGTCGGCCACCACTCGGTCCTGGGCCAGCCCGAGTCGACCCTCGAGCTGTTCCGCCCGCCGCTCGAGAACTGCCGCGGCCAGGTCAGCCAGCCAGGCCGCCTGCGCATGGTCGCTCTTTCGCCACTCCCCGACGAGCCCGGCGAGCGTGAGACCCGTGTGCCACGACGGCGGTACATGTGGGTCGTCGCCCGAGAGGGTCACCAGCCAGCACGAGGCGGACAGGCCATCCTGCGCGGCCCATTCGTCATACACCGCGTACTGGCGGCCATGCTGTCCGGCTCCGATCTTCACCTCGACCAGGGCCAGCGGCTCACCAGCAGCGTTCTCCACCAACAGGTCGGCACGGCCGCCTCTGCCATTGACCAGCGCCTCGCGCCGGACCTTCAACCCCTCTGCGTCAAGGCCGAGTACGCGAGCCAGCGGCTGAGGGTCGAGATCGGCGAGGAACGCGACGAAGTCACTGACCCGCTCTTCACCGTTGAGTAGACGCTCCAGCCCAACCATGTTGCCTCCTCGATCGACACTCGTTGCAACCGAGTCATCGGCCGTCCTGGTGCCGGAATGAACGGATCGCCTTCGGCGCAGCGGTGAGCGTTGCGAAGGACTGGCGCAGTGATCGACCGCGGGGAGCTGCGCCGTCATGTGAGAGTCGCGGTCCCGCCAGCGGACTGTCAGACCGGACTTCCCCACAGGCGACGACGGCCCTCCTACGCTCGGATGAGGTCGTGCGCCGACGCCCGCTCGGGCCGGCGCGCCACGGAGGGGACCCCGCATGCCATCGATTCGCCCACCTCTCCTGCTCCTGGACGTCGACGGGGTGCTCAACGCCATGCGCTGGGAGCTACCGCCGGGCTGGCAGCAGGGCACCTTCAACGGCTACGTGCTGTCCTGGGACCCCACCGTCATCGCCCGGCTGCGCGCGCTGCACGAGGCCGGCCGGGTGGAGATCCAGTGGCTGACCACCTGGGCGGAGAACGCCGACCTGTTGCTCGCCGAACCGCTGGGGCTGCCCCGCGGACTGCGCGAGAGGTCCGGCGGACGCGCCAAGCCCACCGGCTTCATGGGCCGGCTCGGCGGCCAGTCCGGCTGGTGGAAGCTCGAGGCCGCCCAGGAGGTCGCCGAGGAGGAGCCGGGCCGGCGGATCGTCTGGATCGACGACGACCTGGCCGAGCAGGCCGCAGAGACCGGGAACTGGCTCGCCGCGAACCCGCACGTCCTCGTCGTCGCCCCCGACCTCTACACCGGGCTGACCCACGAGCAACTGGACGCCATCGAAGCCTGGCTCTGACCCGGTGGAGCCGCCGGCGCTCGGCACGCTCAGCCCGTCGACGGAGGTGGCGGCCGGTACGCCTCAGCCCGGTGCGCGATGCGCAGGACCAGCACCGTCCGGGCGCCGTCATCGACCTGGATGAGCACCCGGTAGTCACCGCGACGCGCGCTGCGCAGGTCGGCGAACTCGCCCGTCAACGGCTTGCTCAGCCGCAACGGGTTCGAGGGGAGCACGACGGTGACGAACTCGACGATGGCAACGGCGACCTTCGGCGGCAGCCGACGCAACTGGCGAAGTGCGGGCGAGGCGATCTGGACCTCGTACGGGGAACTCACCCCTGGAGCCCGTACTCCGCCCTCAGCTCGGCACCCGCGGTCGTCCGCTCCTCGGCCAGCTCACGGCGCCCCTCGGCGACGTCCTCCCGCACGCCGGGCTGGGACAGCCAGAACAGCGTCTCGTGCAGCGAGTCGAGGTCGGACTTGGCCATCAGCACAGCCGCCTCCCGCCCGTGCCTCGTGATCGTCACGATGTCATGGGTCGTCTCGGCGGCCTCGACCAGCGCCGACAACTTGTCCTTGGCCTCGCTCAACGGCACGATGGTCACGATCAACAGATTAGCCTGGAATCAGGCCAGAAGGTTGAACGGCGTCGTCATCAACCCGAGAAGCCGTTGTCCACCAGGTACTGGTGGACAACGTCCTGCGGGATCCGCCCACGGGCGCTGATCTGCAGTCCCCGCACCCGCGCCCACTCGCGGACCATTGCCGGGCGGGGAGCCGGTGCCGGCACGGCGCTGCCTGGGGAGAACGTGTGCTCGACCCCGACGGTGCCCGCTGCGGCATCGAGCTCGGTCAAGCAGGCACCGAGCCACCGGTAGGCCCACTCCTGCGCCAGGGGTCGGGTCTCGCAGAAGACGATCGGCACCGAGGGGAACCGCGCCTGCGCCTCGGCCAGCGACTCGGCGGCAGCCGCTCCTGGGGCATGCTCGAAGGTGAACAGACGGCTGTACCGGTCCTCGACCGCCACGGCAGCGCGGGGCAGGCCGGCGAGGTCGGCCAGGGCGTACGTGAGTCGCCCCGACAGCAGGCTGCTGACCAGGTCGCCGACGCTCTTCCGCTCGACCGCCGCCACCACGGCGTCGTCCCTCATTACCGCGTAGTCGCCGACCGGTAACCGCTGGCGGCGGGTGACGGCCTGCTGGTGGCCGAACGACCACGGGTACTTCTCGCCGGAGTCGACGACGATCTCCAGTACCTGACTGGCCGCGCGGGCCGTCGGGAGTACCACCCGGGGGCGGGCCTGCTTGGTCGTGCTCGGGCTCTGCCAGAAGATCACCTGACGGCCGCGGACCTCGGTCAGCACGAACTGCGACCGGTTCTGCCGGGCGCGCTCCAGCACGAGGTCGATGGCCGGCCCCCGGCGGTTGCATGACCGCACCGCGTGCCGCTCCACGATCTCCGCGTCGGCGGGCCAGCCCTCGGCGCGGTGGCAGTAGACC
This sequence comes from Modestobacter altitudinis, assembly GCF_005930475.1. Classification (GTDB taxonomy): domain Bacteria; phylum Actinomycetota; class Actinomycetes; order Mycobacteriales; family Geodermatophilaceae; genus Modestobacter; species Modestobacter altitudinis. The sequence continues at coordinate 48,343 of NZ_SJEW01000022.1, read as the reverse complement.
TTGGCGGCACCGGGCCAGGTCTCCCGCGCCTTGACCACGATCCCGTCCGGACCCAGCGGGATCCGGATCACGTAGGGCAGGGACGAGCCGGGCTCGGGGTTGCGGGCCACCAGGAGGTCGTCGACCACGACTCCACCTTGGCACAGCCGCGAACGGCTGCGGGGATGAGACGTGGAGGCCCCAGGGCAGTCGCGACTCCGGTCAAGCAGCACCGAGGGCCCGGCACAGGGGCGACCCTGCCCGGGTTCTCGGTGCCGCTGCGCCGTCCCCCGTCACCACCTCGCCGAAGGCACGCCTTCGGCGAGGAGCGGAGCGAGCGTCAGACCCAGCGGGGGTCGGGTGGGAGCCGGGGGTTGAGCAGGTGGGCGACCAGCGCCGTCCAGCCGGTCTGGTGGGTGGCACCGAGACCCTCGCCGGTGTCGCCGTCGAAGAACTCGCTGAAGGTCGGGTGCTCGCGCCACAGCGGTGAGTCGCTGGACTCGATCCGGTCGCCGTCCGCCGGCCGCTTGCCGTCCACCGGCCGGAACAACCGGGTCAGCGAGTTGTCGATCAGGTCCGCGGCGTCGACCAGCGTGCAGCGGTTGCCCGACCCGGTCGGCAGCTCGATGGTGAACGAGTCGCCGTAGTGCCGGCCCAGCGTGCGCAGCTTGTCCGCCAGCAGCACGTTGACCGGGAACCACACCGGCCCGCGCCAGTTGGAGTTGCCGCCGAACAGCCCGGTGCGCGACTCCCCCGGTTCGTACTCGATCGACACGTCGCGCCCACCGACGTTGGCGAACACCTGCCCGGTCGACTTCGACAGCGACCGGACGCCGAACGGGGACAGGAACTCCGCCTCGTCGAACATCCGCTGCAGGATCCGCTCGAGCCGCGTGCGGTCGACCAGCGAGAGCAGCATCTTGCGGCCCTCGGGCGCCCGGCGGGTGGTCAGCGGGCCCATCAGCTCCGGCCGGCGCTTCTGCAGCCAGCGCACCCGGTCGGCGACGTCGGGCAGCCGCTCGCTCACCCAGGCCGGGATCTCCGTGGTCCCGAGGATGGGCAGCAGGCCGACCATCGAGCGCACCCGCAGCGGCTCCGGCGACCCGTCCGGCGCGACCAGGACGTCGTAGAAGAAACCGTCGCCCTCGTCCCAGAGCGACACCTCGTGCGAGCCGAAGGCGTTCATCGCCTCGGCGATGGCGAGGAAGTGCTCGAAGAACTTGGTGACGGTGCCGTCCCACGCCCGGTCGAACCGGGACAGCTCGAGGGCGATCTTCAGCATCTGCTGGCAGTAGAACGCCATCCAGCTGGTCGCATCCGACTGCTCCAGCCGGTACCCGGGCGGCAGCGGTGCGGAGCGGTCGAACAGCGCGATGTTGTCCATCCCGAGGAAGCCGCCCTCGAAGACGTTCGACCCGTCGGCGTCCTTGCGGTTCACCCACCAGGAGAAGTTCATCAGCAGCTTGGTGAAGACCCGGATGAGGAACTCCTGGTCCCGGTAGCCGTCGATCCGGTACACGTGCCAGGCGGCCCAGGCGTGCACCGGCGGGTTCACGTCACCGAACGCCCACTCGTAGGCGGGCAGCTGGCCGTTGGGGTGCATCGCCCACTCGCGGCACATCAGCACGAGCTGTTCCTTGGCGAAGTCGGGGTCGACGTGCGCCAGCGGGATGGTGTGGAAGGCGGTGTCCCACGCGGCGAACCACGGGTACTCCCACTCGTCGGGCATCGAGATGACGTCGGCGAGAGAGAGGTGGCGCCAGCCGGTGTTGCGCCGGCCGCGCTGGCGGCGCGCCTCGGACGCCGGGGCGTCCGGGTCGCCGTCCAGCCAGCGGGCGACGTCGAAGCGGTACAGCTGCTTGGTCCACAGCAGGCCGGCGTAGGCGCGGCGGGCCACGTGCCGGTCGTCGTCGGACAGGCCCGGGTGGATGACGCTGGCGTAGAAGTCGTCGGCCTCGGTCTTCCGCAGGGCGAGGACCTCGTCGAACTCCGCGCCGAACATCTGCGCGTCGGACTCGGCCTGCCGGAGCCGCAGCTTCACCGTGACCGTCTCGCCGGGCTCGACGGCGTCCCACTGGTACCAGAACGCGGCCTTGGTGCCGGTGACGTCGGGGTTGACCGCGGACTTGTCCTCACCGACGACGCGGCGGTTGATCCCGTCCTTGGGGTACTCGCTGCTGTTGCGCTCGGCGCCGAACAGGGCGACGGCGTTGGTCTCGTTGTCGCACGCCAGCACCTCCGGCGCGCCGTCGGCGGCGAGCACCCAGCGGCCGAGGTAGCCGTGCTCGGCGACGACGGTGGCGACGTCGGCGTCCGGGGTGAAGGCGAGCGTGGGCTTGCGGTCGTCCAGCCCCCAGGACCAGGTGTTGCGGAACCAGACCTGCGGCAGCAGGTGCAGCGGCGCCGCCTCGGGGCCGTGGTTGGTGGCGGTGACGGTGATGCACACGTCGTCCGGACCGGCCTTGGCGTAGGTCAGCTGGACGTCGAAGAACCGGTCCTCGTCCAGCACGCCCGTGTCGCTGAGCTCGTACTCGCGCTCGAGCCGGGAGCGCTTGGCGTTCTCCTCGCGCAACTGGGCGTAGGGGTACTCGGCCTGCGGGTAGCGGTAGAGCCACTGCATCCACGAGTGCGTCGGCGTGCCGTCGACGGCCCACCAGTGCTCCTTGGCGTCCTCGCCGTGGTTGCCCTCGCCGTTGGTCAGACCGAACAACCGCTCCTTGAGCAGCGGGTCCCGGCCGTTCCAGACGGCGACGCCGATGTTGAGGAAGCCGTAGCGGTCGCAGATGCCGCCCAGGCCGTCCTCGCCCCAGCGGTAGGTGCGGGCGACGGCGTGGTCGAAGGGGAAGGACGCCCAGGCGTCGCTGGACTCGGAGTAGTCCTCGCGGACGGTCCCCCACTGCCGTCCGGCCAGGTACGGACCCCAGCGGCGCCACGGCGAGCCCATGTCGCCGGACTCGGCCAGCCGGGCGTGCTCGGCACTGCGAGGTGCGGTGGTGTCCTGAGGACCGGGCGGCGGAGTGGCACCCAAGGCACCGGGCACGGCAGAAGACACGACTTCCACAGTGCCACGGCGCGCGCGTCGATCCGGTTACGTCGGTGGACAGACCTCGTCACATCTGGTCAGCGACCTCGTCACAATCTCGCCTGTCGGCGTGGATGGAGACGCCGATGCCCCGCTCTCCATCGAGAGAGCGGGGCATCGTCCCGAGGCAGGTCAGCGGGCGCCGACGCTCCGCCAGTAGGCGTTCAGCGCGCCGTTGGTCTTGATCAGCCAGACCAGGGGCCCGACCACGATGGCGGCGCCCAGGATGACCCACAGACCGGTCGTCGCGCTGACCGGACGAGAGCGACCCTGTCGGGCATACAGGTTGCCGATCTCGTTCGGCAGCACGAAGGCGTTGACCAAGCCACCGGTGAAGAGACCGAACAGCAGACCGACGACGCCACCGAGGCCTTCGCCGGAGTGCTGCTTCATCTCCTCGTGCGTGGCGTAGTAGTAGAACAGCGAGTAGATCCCGAGCGTGATGATGCTCAGTCCGATCACGCCCCAGGTGCTGCGGATCTTGCCGACCGGGCCCATCGGCTGGCCGTAGGGAGCCGCCGCCGCCGGCATGTTCATCGGCTGCAGGTAGCCCGCCGTCTGCTGGTCGAACTGCGGCTGACCGAAGGGCTGCGGCGCGTACTGGGCGGGCGCGTAGTTGGTGGGCATCGGCGGAACCGACGGATCGAGAGGCTGACCGGTCGGCTGGTCAAGAGTGGACATGGGTTCCCCGTTCATGGGCGTCGGCTCATCCGACGGCGTCCGCGACAGCTAAGCGGCAGAGGTCCGTCTCAATCACCATTTCGCACATGTCGCAGCACTCGGTCACCACGCCAGTCGCTGGCCCCCCAAGGCCCCCGGGAGCACCAGGACGAGCCCTAGACGATCGCCCGATCGGCGAGCTGTTGCTGGACATGCGGGGGCAGGGAGACGTCGACGAACAACTCCCCCAAGTTGAAGTAGGTACCTCCGCGCGTCTGCCGCGCCGCCACGATCGCCTCAGCCTGCTGCACCTCGATGCCGCACACCTGAGCGATCACGGCGGCCGGTGCGGAGTTGAGATCCACGAGCCCGCCGTCGTCGAACCCGCGCCGCAGATCGGGTCGACCCACACCCAGCTCACGCGCCAGCGCCGGGTCGGACCCCCACATCTTCCGGGCTTCGTCGCGCCGCTGGCGCCCCGCGAGTGCTCTCGCGACAGCTGGGTCGGCGTGCACGGGAACGGCAGGCGGTGTCTCGTAGACCTCCCGCCGGATGCCTCGCAACTGAACGCACGCAGCGATGGTCACCGCAACGAACATGAACCCCCCGATTGCGCTGAGGGACGACTCTGCTGCCTCCGGGGAACCCGACGGAGGTGTGATCCCCAGCAGCAGGACGAGGAACAGGTCCACGGCTGTGTAGCTGATGGCCATGGTCCGCAACTCCGGTCGCCGCAGTCGGACGTAGGCGTGCCAGAAGGGGACGGCGGCCAGGAACCCCGCGGTGAACACGGTGACGAGGAAGTACCACAGCCCCGGATCCTTCTTCTCAGCCGCCACCAGGGCATTGACCGCCTGAATCGGCGCGCTCGGCTTCTGCTGCGGCGGGCGCGAGGGGTAGCTCACGTGTTCTCCTGGTTCGTGGTGACGGGGCCGCGGTGGGTGTCCTCGGCCCGCAGACGGTGACACGCTTCCGTCCGTTTTCCGGGGATCTGGGGTCGCGCCTCCAGCCACCGGCTCACCGACCTAGCAGTCGATCGGCGTCCAGGTTTTGCCGCCCGGCGCGTAGCTGCGGCAGCCGGTGTACGTGCCTGACCCACCTGACGAGCCCGACTCGGAGTCGTCGTTCGACGAGGTGGGGGCAGTCGTCCGGGAAGCGCTCGACGAGCCCGACGACGGTCGCTCGGGACTGGAGGACTGGCGCGCCGCTGCTCGAGCCGCTGCCTGTCGGGCCGCCTCAGCGGCGGCTTCGTCCGCCGCCTTCTGAGCGGCCTCTGCCGCGGCCTGCTTGGCGGCCTCCTCGGCTGCTCTTCGTGCCGCGTCCTCAGCCGCCTTCCGGGCAGCCTCGGCCAGCCTTCCCTGCTCGGAGGCGCGTGCGGTGCGGTTGCTCGATTCCGCAGCGGTGAGGCGCGACAAGCTGGAGTTCACCCGGGCCTGCAGGATCATGATCTGACCCGTGCTGTGAGCGGCCAGCGGCAAGACGTCGGTCTTGCCCGACAGGACACTCGCGAGGGCCTTGCCGGTGATGATCACTGCAGCGAGTTCACCAGCGTAGGAGTCGTAGTCCGCCAGCTGCGCCTTGCTGGCCGGCGCTCGGTCGAGCACGGAGGTGGCGGCGGACTCCAGCGCACTGACTTGGCCAGGAACTGTGCACTCCAGCGAAGTCGAGTGGAGGCCACGGCCAGCGATCTCCGCCTCCACCTGAGCACTCTGCACCCGGCTCAGGTACTTGGTGTTCGGTTCCACGGCCATGGCGACGCCGAAGCCGGCTCTCGCGATCTCTGCGTCGATGAACTTCTCACCGAGGAAGACAGCGGCAAGCTCGCGCCCGTACCTGTCGTACTTCTCCTCGTCCCACTCGAGGCGCACGTCTGTGCCCACTGGGAGTTGGCTGGCGAGGAACTCCGACGCTTCCGGCCCCATGCACTCGACCGATCTGTTCGGGTCGACCGATTCCGGGGCGTTCACGTTGAGCAAACGGACGCGATGGGTCTTGCCGTCGTAATCGACGTCGATGGTGTCCCCATCGACGACCTTGGTCACCGTGGCTGTGGTGGTGTCGCCTGCCGCGGCATGGATGACACCACCACCCACGATGACCGTCGCCGCCAACACCGCTGTCGCAGCCTTGTGTGCACCGGCAAGGGCCAGTAGCCCGCTCACGATTCGACGTCCCCCCGTTGGTCTGCACAGCCGTGCAGAGTTCGGCCAGGCTATGGGGCGTTCCAGTTCCGCTACCAGCGTGCCGCGCTTCCATCACCCGCCCGGATGACCCACGAGGGATCTGGCGACCGACGACCTTCAGATCGTCCCGAGCGTCGCGGTCCGCGTGCCCGAAGAGTTCACCCGCCGGTCAGGCGGGACGGCGCGGCGTGCTGATCACCCGGTCGAACTCGGCCGGCGCGAGCGGTCGGCCGGGCAGCGGCTCCCCGGTCGGGCGGAGGCCGTCCAGCGCCAGGCCGAGCACCCGGCGCCACACCCCGGGCGCGACGTCGCGGGCCCGCTCGGTGACCGCGGCGACCATGACCGGGATCAGCGCGAGGTCGGTGGTGGTGACCTCGGGACGGACCTGCCCCCGTTCCTGGGCGCGGCGCAGCAGCTCACCGACCACCGGTGCGATGCGCTCGGTCGCCTCGCCCGCCCGAGCTCGCCCGTCCGGGCCCAGCATGAACTCGCGCAACCCGCGGTCGGCGGCCTGCAGGTCGACCACCTGGACGAAGAAGTCCCGCAGCGCCGACCACGGGTCGGGCTCGGCCAGCGCCGCCTCGGCGAGAGCGCCGACCTGCTCCAGCTGGTCCTCGAACAGCGCCAGCATCAGGTCGGCGCGCTCGGGGAAACGTCGGTACACCGTGCCGACACCCACGTCGGCGGCGCGGGCGACCTCGTTGTGGGTGACCGCCTGACCGGTCTCGGCGAACAACCGGCGGGCCGCCGCCAGGATCCGGTCGCGGTTGCGCTCGGCGTCCCGCCGCAACCGCCCCGTCGTCCCCTCGGGCGTCACCGGGCTTATCATGCCGCCTGCGCAGCCGCCTCTGGACCCGCATCGGGAGCCGCTTCGTGGGCGGCGAGCACGTCGCGGACCGGCGTCCAGTGCCGCGGGCCGTAGCGGTCGTTGTCCAGCGGGCCCAGCTTGCCGATGCCGCTGAACATGCTGTGCAGGTACTGCATGCCCTGCCAGGCCGGGAACGGGGCGTCGTCGTCCCGTGACACCGCCCGGCCCACCTTGGCCGCGCCGCTGAGCAGGCCCAGGCCGCCGGCGTAGGTCGGGCGGAAGGTGCGCCCGGTGAGCTCGCTCATCGTCCGCGCCAGGTCGCGCGCGGACACCTCGCTGCCGGCGATCTCGAGGTAGCGCGGCGCCTCCGGGTCGAGTGCGGCGTCGGCGGTGAAGGCCGCGGTGTCGTCCTTGGTGGTGAAGTCGAGCAGCTGGTCGGCGTCGTGCCAGTAGAGGACCCGGTCCCGGTCGAAGAGCACCAGCGGCGCCTGCCCGGTCAGCATGTCGGCGAAGGCGCCGTTCAGCACCGACGTCGCCCTGATCGGGGCGCGGTCGAGCACCCGGGCGAAGTCCCGGCGCATCTCGAAGTTCCGATTGGACCCCGGGGCGACGCGGCGGTAGTCGGCCGCGTAGTCCGACGGGATGAACCGCGGGACGCCGGCGGCGACGGCGGCGTCCAGCAGCCGGGTCTGCGCGTCGACGATGACCGACCGCACGCCGCTGATGGTCGAGACGACCACGTCCGCGCCCTCGGCGGCCTGCCGGAGCGCGGCGGCGTCGTCGTAGTCGGCCTCCGCCACGGTGGCGCCGAGGTCGCGCAGCTTGCGGTGCTTCTCCGGGCCGGCGCCGGAACGGGTGAGGGCACGGACGTCGGCACCCTGGGCGACCAGGGCGCGCGCGGTACGCGCGCCCAGGTCACCGCTGGCACCGGCGAGCAGGACGGTGGTCATCGGGATCTCCTCGCTGGAGGCGAAGCGGATCAGGCTGTCCGCTTCGTCGCCCCGACCGTACGCCTACTGGATAGGTCTATCCACTTGTCGGCTCAGTTGCCGGCGTACGCGGAGACGCCGAAATGCCGCTCGCCCTTCGCGTCCTCCTGCACGAGCACGGTGTAGGCCTGCCCGTTGATGACCGCGGCGCAGGTGTCGCCGTCGCACTCGACGGTCTCCACCGCGGCGCCCTGGCTGGCGACGTTCCGGGCGACGGCGTCCTCGGTGTCGGAGTTCCGGTCGTCGATCCGGTCCTTGTAGAGCATCACGCCGGCGATCGCGACGGCCGCGACGATGACGGCGACCATCAGCGCGATCAGCGTGGCGGTGTGCCGGGAGACCCAGCCGGGCTCCTGGCCGGTCTCCTCGACGCCGCCGAGGGTGCCCTCGCTGACCGACGGGGCCGGGGTGCCCGGCTCGACGGTCGTGGCGCCGGCGGGCTGGGGGCTGAACGTCTGCGGGTCGGTGGGAGTGGTGCCGTCGCTGCTCATCGGGACATGCCTCTTCTGGGTGCGGGGGTCTGGGTGTGGCCGGGGCGTCGTGCGGCTCGCCGGCTGCCCCCACGGTGCCACAGCTCCCTGTGCCGGCAGGTCCGGCCACCGACAGGCGGATCGGGATCAGCGCCCCGGGGTCACCAGCCCGGTCTCGTAGGCCAGCACCACCGCCTGCGCGCGGTCGCGCAGCGCCAGCTTGCCGAACACGCGGCTGACGTGCGTCTTGGCGGTCTGCTCGACGACGAACAGCCGTTCGGCAATCTCCCGGTTGCTCAACCCGCGGCCGACCAGCCGGAGCACCTCGGTCTCCCGCGGGGTGAGCGCGGCGAGCACGGCCGGCCGGTCACCGTCGGCGGCCGGCGTCGGCCCGGTGGCGAGGTAGTGCGCGATCAACCGCTGGGTCACCTCGGGGGCGAGCAGCGCCTCGCCCGCGGCGATCACCCGGACGGCGTTGAGCAGCTCCGCGGCCGGCGCGTGCTTGAGCAGGAACCCGCTCGCGCCGACGCGGAGGGCCGCGTAGATGTGGTCGTCGAGGTCGAAGGTGGTCAGCACCAGCACCCGGGGCGCCGGCGGCTCCGCCAGCAGCCGCTCGGTGGCCGCGATGCCGTCCATCCGCGGCATGCGCACGTCCATCAGGACGACGTCGGCGGGTCGGCCGCGGGCCGCCAGGGAGCGCGCGACGTCCACCGCGGCCTGCCCGTCGGCCGCGGTGCCGAGCACCTCGATGTCCTCCTGCGCGGCGAGGAGCGCGGCGAACCCCTCGCGGACCATCGACTGGTCGTCGACCACCAGCACGCCGATCACGCGGGCACCCCGACCGTGAGCGGCAGCGCGGCGACCAGACGGAACCCGCCCCCGGGCAGCGCGCCGGCCTCGACCGTTCCGCCGTGCACGGCGGCCCGTTCCCGCATGCCGGGCAGCCCGTGACCGCCGCCCGGTCCGCTGGGCATCGTCGTCCCGGGGCCGTTGACGATCTCGATCCGGAGCACGTCGTCCTCGCCGGCGACGCGGACGCGGACCTGCGCCCCGGGCGCGTGCTGGGCCGCGTTGGCCAGGCCCTGCTGCACGATCCGGTAGGCGGTCAGGCCGAAGGCCGGAGGCGCCTCGGGCAGGTGCAGCTCCCACATCAGCTCGGCGCCGGCGGCGCGCGCCGCGCGGAGCAGCGCCTCGACGTCGGCCAGCCCGGGCTGCGGAGCGCGCTCGGCGCCGTCGTCGGAGCGCAGCACCCCGAGCAGGCTCTGCATCTCGGCGAGCGACTGGCGTGCGGCGGCGGCCACCTCGGCGAACTCGGTGCGCACCGGCGCCGGCACCTCCTCGATCCGGTAGGGCGCGGTCTCGCAGCGCACCGCGATCATCGACATGTGGTGGGCGACCACGTCGTGCATCTCCCGGGCGATGCGGGCCCGTTCGGCCAGCGCGCCCTGCCGGGACAGGGCCTGCGCAGCACGCTCCTGCTCGTCGTGCAGCGCGACCTCGGCCCGCTGTTGCGAGGCCAGCGCGCTGCCCACCACCAACGGGACGGCGGTGAGCAGCAGGACCGGGACCACCGCAGCCGTGTCGATCCGCCCCATGTCGATCGCCCACGCCGGCAGGAACGCCAGGTAGGTCACCAGGACGACGCCCAGCCGCTCCCGACCGCGCGCGGCCCACGCGGCCAGCAGCAGGACGGGCAACCAGTAGAACCAGCTCCACATCTCGAACACCGGGATCGAACCGGCGGGCGCTGGGAGCACGACCTTGAGCAGCAGCAGCCAGCCGGTGACCGCGAGCCAGCCGTGGAGCGGCCGGGCGACGGCGACCACCAGGGCGGCGACCAGCGGCAGCAGGCACAGGAACGCGAGCCCGCCGGCGAGGCCGTTGCGGCCGTTGAACAGCGCGCCGGCCAGGGCGATCGAGACGATGGTGCCGTAGAGCCCGAGCACGACCCGGACGGCGACCGGGGCCCAGCGGACCCGCCCCCAGGGCTCGGCCCAGCGCGGGTCCGCCGGGCGGGTCGCCGCGGAGATCGCCTCCCCGGCGAGCCTCGAGAGCCCGCGCCGGGGCGCAGGGAGCGAGATCGTCATGCCGACCGAGCGTAGTGACGCCGACCGCCCCCGACGTCACTCTGCGAGGGCATCCCGACCCCCTACGGGGGTAGCACCGCCGGCCCCACTGCCCCCGCCGTAGCGCGCCGATCCGGCTCCTCGGCGTGACGCCCGCAGGGGTCGCCGTGCCCACCATCGACCGGCATGCGCCTCCGCTTCGTCACCCTGCTGATCGGCCTGTCCACGCTGGTGCAAGGAGTGCTCCTCGTCGCCCAGCCGGCCGGGGCCGCGGCCGTGGTCCCGGTCCGGCTCGACCCGTCGTGCGCCGGGTCGTTGACCGCCCGGCTCGCCGGCGACCTGTCGGTGCGGATCCTCGGCTGCGACCCGACCGGCCCGGGCCGCGCGGTCGTCGCACTCGGCGACCCGGCCACCGCCGCGGACGTCGTGCTGCTGGTGCCCGGCGCGGACATCGACCTGACCACGCTGGACGACCCGGTCGTCCCGGACCGGCGGCCGATGGGCTGGGCGCGGGCGCTGTCGGCGGCGGCCGGTCCGGACACCGCCGTCGTGCTGTGGGTCGGCTACCCGACACCGCAGGGGCTCGGTCGGGACGCCGCGACCGGCCGGCTGGCGCGGGCCGCCGTCCCGGCTCTGGTCGAGGAGGTGACCGCGCTGCGCGACCGGCCAGGCGGGGTCCCGCACCTGACCGTCCTGGGCCACAGCTACGGCGCGGTCGTGGTCGCGCTGGCGGCGCCACAGCTGGCCGCCGACGACCTGGTCCTGCTGGCGAGCCCCGGTGCCCGGGCACCGGACGTCACCGCGCTGCACACCTCCGCCCGGGTGTGGGCCGGGAGCGGGCCCGGGGACTGGATCGGCCGGGTGCCGCACCTGCAGCTGGGCGACCTGGGGCACGGCGCGGACCCGGCGGCGGCGAGCTTCGGCGCGCGACCGCTGGACGTGGCGGACGTGACAGCGCACGACGGGTACTTCCGCGCCGGGTCGGCGTCGCTGACGGCGATCGCGGACGTCGTCACCGGGGTGCGACCGTGAGGACCCGGCATCCGGCCGCGATGGTCCCGGCGTGCGCCACCGCCCTCACCACCATGCTCGGCCCATGGCTGCTGGAACCGGCGCCCTGGGTGCGGCTGCTCGCCGGCGGCCTGGCCGGGCTGACCGTATGGAGCACGCTGCGGTCGGTCTGTCTCGTCCGGCGGCTGGCGCGGGCGCTGCGTCGGGGTCCGGGAGCGCTCGTCCCGGCCGTCGTGCTCACGCTGGTGCTGTCGGCCGCGGTCAGCCCGGCGGCGCCGCCCGCCCCGGACGACCCGTCGGCGGTGCAGGTGACCTCGACCGGTCCCCTCCGGGTGCGCGTGCCGCTGGCCGCTTCGGCCTCGGACGCCGGCCGGGCCCGGCTCGCGGCGGCGGCGCTGGCGCAGGCCGGTGGGCTGTCCCGATCGGCGGTGCTGGTCGCCGTCCCCACCGGGTCGGGGTGGCTGGACGAGGGCGCCGTCCGGTCGCTGGAGCACCTGACCGGGGATGACGTGGCGACGGTGAGCGTGCAGTACGGCAGGCAGCCGAGCTGGGTCGAGTACCTGCGTGGCACCGAGCGGGCGACCCGGTCGGCGACGACGTTGCTGGCCGCGGTGCGGGCGGAGATCGACGCTCTGCCGACGGGTCAGCGACCGCGGCTGCTGCTGTTCGGCGAGAGCCTCGGCGCGACCGCCGCAGCGACCGCGGTGCGCGATGGGGGTCGGGTCGACGGGTGCCTGCTCGCCGGCCGGCCCGGGTCGGCGGGCGAGCCGGACGTGCCCGGGTGCACCGACGTGCGCAACGACGACGACCCGGTGGTGCAGTGGCGGCCCGACCTGATGGTCCGCCCGCACGGCGGGCTGCCGTGGCTGCCGGCGGTGACGTTCTGGCAGGTGACCGGGGCGATGGCCGGCTCGCTGGCGCAGCCGCCGGGTCATGGGCACCGGTACGGCGCGCAGCTCGGCGACGACTGGGCGCGCCTGCTCTCACAGGTCCGGCGCGCACTCCCCGGCGCCGAGCTGCGTCAGCCCGGCGAGGTCGCCGTCGGCGAAGTCGGGCACCTCGGCGCCGGTCTCGGACATCACCTGCGACCGGTCGTCGACGTGGGCGAGGCCGACCAGGTGACCGAGCTCGTGCAGGACGACCCCGCGGGCCACCCCCCGCTCACCGGTGTCGGCGAGGGCGGCGGAGAACCAGTCGGCGTCCAGCTCGACGGCGCCGGTGACGTAGACGCCCGCTCCGGTGGACGTGGAGAACGCGCGACTGCCGGCCAGACCGATGATGCCGCCGGCGAAGTCGGGCACCTCCGCGCCGGTGGCCCAGCTGATCAGCACCGGTGCCCAGCGGTCGCCGTAGCGGTCGGGTTGGTGGCTCGACCGGTCGTTGGACGGTGACTCGGTGGTGTCGCCGTCGTAGACGAACTGCAGCCCGGTGATCGCGCTGACCTCCGCGATGGCGGCGTGGACCAGCGCCCGGCCGCCGGCCGGCTCGTGGTCGGGCCGGACCACGTAGTGGATCGGCCGGCACGGGTCGTAGGCCACCGGGGTGACGCCGTCGTCCTGGACCTGGTTGAACTCGTGCGGTCCCCCGCCGTCGGGCGCGGCCAGCGGCGTGCCCAGCGGTGTGGCGGACTCCTCCAGGCCCGGTCGTGGGAAGCCGAGGATGGCGTCGGTCGGACCGTTGAGCGACCAGCTGTCGGCCGGGAGCGCCTCGCCGTCGACGTACAGGTTCCCGGCAGCCATCGAGAGGAGCATGACGAGCACCGCGCCCAGCGAGAGGTTCGCGATCCGGACCCCGGACCAGCCCGACGGCTGCCCGGTCACAGCCGGGGTTCGCAGCTGCCCGCGCCCAACTGCGCCAGGCCGGCGAGGTCACCGCCGCCGAAGTCCACGACGTCGGCCGACCCCCGCGCGTTCATGAGCTGCCACGGGTCGTTCACGTGGTCCAGCCCGACGACGTGCCCGAGCTCGTGCAGCACGATCGCCCGGGCGATGGGTGCGCCGTCGGCCCAGGTCATGAGGTCGGCGAAGTAGGCCGCGTCGAGTTCCACGGTGCCGGTCACGAAGACGGCGGGGCCGCCCACCGACAGTGCCTGGCTGCCGCCGAGTCCCGCGACGTCGGCTGCGAAGTCGGGCTGCTCGGTCACCGTCTCCCAGCTGAGGAGCACCGGCGCCCAGCGGTCGCCGTACCGGTCGGGCTGGTGAGCATCTCGTTGCCCGGTCGGGTCCTCGTCGGTGACGCCGTCGTCGACGAACTGCAGTCCGGTCACCGAGGAGATCCGGGAGACGGCGTCGCGGATGACCTGGTCCCCGCCGACGGGCGCGTTGTCCGGGCGCACGACGTAGTGCACCGGCCGGCACGGGTCGTAGGCGACGGGCGTGACGCCGTCGTCCTGGTGCTGCACGAAGGCGTAGGAGCCACCACCCGCGGGCGGGGTCAGCGGCGTGCCGAGTGGGTCGTCGGACGAGTCACCCCCGGGCGAGGGCATGTTCGGCGCAGCGGACGCGCCGGCGACGGCGGCTCCGGGCAGCAGCCCGAAGTGGGAGCCGACGAGGCCCAGCCCGACGATGGCGACGACGAGCGTCGCTCCGCCGATGCCGGTCCAGGTGCGGCGCCGGCGGGCAGGCCGCCGGGGCTCGACCGGCGCCCAGCTCCGCCACGGTTCCGACGGTGTGGCCCGTCCGGTCGCTTCGTCGAGGACCCACTGCGGGATCCGGCCCGTGGGCGAGGAGGGCAGCGTGCGTTCCTGGTCGTACTGGCGTCGCACGTTCTCCCCCACCGACTGGCCGTTTGCGTTCCGCTTCTCTTGGTAGCGGAGCGTCGACTCCCACACGACCCCTCGTCGCCCGGAGGGGTCAGGCGGCGGGGGTGAGGTCCCAGCTCTCGGCGGCGATCTCGTCGGCCTCGGTGCGCGACAGGGTGCCGACGGCGACGAGCCGGTCCAGGACGTGCGCCTGCCGGTCGGCCGCGAGGTCGGGGTACAGGAACGGGTCATAGGCGGACGGTGCCTGGAAGAGACCGGCGAGCAGGGTGGCCTGCGACCAGGTCAGGTCGACGGGCTCGACGCCGAAGTAGCCCTCGGTGGCGGCGGTCAGGCCGTAGAAGCCGTGGCCGTAGTAGCCGTCGTCGAGGTACATGCGGAGCAGCTGGTCCTTGCTCCAGGCGGCGTCGAGCTTGAGCGCGAGGACGACGGACTGCACGCGGTCGCCGAAGCCCTGCCGACCGCCGGCGTAGAGGTTCTTGGCGAGCTGCTGGTCGAGGGTGGAGCCGCCCTCGTCGTCGCCGGTGAGCGCACCCCAGGCGGCGCGGACCGCGCCGATCGCGTCGATGCCGATGTGGTGCTCGAACCGGCTGTCCTCGGTGGCGATGAGCGCGAGGGCGAGGTTGTCGGGGACGTCGCCCTGCAGCGGGGTGCCGCCGTTGGCGGCGAGCTCCGCGGACACGAGCTGCTGGGCGTCGTCGACCGACGGCGTCACGACCCAGGCGATCCCCAGCAGGACGGCGAGCGTGACGACGAAGGCGGCGACCAAGCGGCCGAGACGGCGGAGGACGGTGAGCGCACGGCGGGGCTTGCGGACGGCCCGGACCTGCGACCGCGCAGCGGACGTCACCACTGCCCGATCGCCTCCTCCATCGCCGCGGCCGCCCCGGATCGGTCGCCGTCCCGTTGATCATGAGACGCCAGCGGCCTGGGAGATGACTGTCAGTCACCTCGTTCACCCCATCAGGCGACGTGGCGGCGCCCCACCGTCCGAGCCGCTGAGTCGGTCGAGGCGCTGCGGCCCACCCCTTGGGGTGACGTGTCGATCGTCGCCCGGGAGCTGCCGCCGGCCCGATCAGCCGACTCCGAGACTGGTGGACACCAGGTGGACCGGCCGTGAACGGCCAGGTCAGGTGCGTTCAGGCGGAACGTCGAGTTCCGCTACCCGGGCGGCCCGTCCGCTGACAGCAGCCGGGTCCGCGCCCGCAGCCGGCTCCCGTCACCCGCCCGGCGGTCAAGGCGGTGCGCCGAGCGGTCGATGGGCGGACATGACGAACAGGCCGTGGCGTGTCCAGGCATCGGTGGGTGCGGCGGTGCTCGCCGTCTACCTGCTGTTCCCGGCGGGCATCCCGCGGGACGTCGTGTACGCCCTGGTCGGCCTGTCCAGCGTCGCGACCATCCTCGTGGGCATCCGGCTGCACCGGCCCGACCGGCCGGCGGCCTGGTACCTCATGGCGCTCGGTCAGCTGAGCTGGGTGACCGGTGACCTCCTCTTCGGCTGGTACGCCGACGTCCTGCACGTGTCGCCCTTCCCGTCGCCGGCGGACGCCTGCTACCTGGCCGCCTACCCGGTCATCGGCGGCGCGGTCCTGGTGCTCATCCGTTCCCGGCAGCGGCAGCTCGACCTGCCCGGGCTCATCGACAGCGCCATCGTGACCATCGGCCTGGGGCTGCTGTCCTGGCTGGTCATCGCCGGGCCGATCGTGCAGTCGGCCGACCCTGCCTTCACCCGGCTGGTCGGCGTCGCGTACCCGGTCGGCGACATCCTGCTGCTCGCGCTCCTGGTCCGCCTGGTCACCGTCCCGGGCGCGCGGAGCGCCTCGTTCCGGCTGCTCGGGAGCGCGGTGGCCATGCTGATGCTGGCCGACGTCGCGTACGCGGCGATCTCCGCGTACGCGGACTACGACAGCGGCGTGTTCGACCTGCTGTGGCTGGCCTCCTACGTGCTGTGGGGAACGGCGGCGCTGCACCCGTCGATGCGCAGCCTCTCCGCACCGGCAGCCGGTGAACCGGCGCCGTTCACCCGCCGGCGGCTCGCTGCGCTGGGGTTGGCTGTGCTCATCGCCCCCGGCGCGCTGGCCGTCCAGCTCGCGTTCTCCCTGAGCGTGCAGGGGTGGCCGGTCGTCGTCGCCTCGGTTGCGCTGTTCTCGTTGGTGGTCGCGCGGATGCACCTGGCCATCCGGGAGGTCGTCACAGCGGGCCGGAAGCGGAACCAGCTGCAGCAGGAGCTCGCCCACCAGGCCGCCTACGACTCGCTGACCGGCCTCGCCAACCGCGCCCACGTGCTCGGGCTGATCGAGGCCGCGCTGCACCGCGCCCAGCGCAGCGGCAGCGAGCTGGCGTTGCTGGCCCTCGACCTCGACGGTTTCAAGATGGTCAACGACACGTTCGGGCACCAGGCCGGCGACGAGGTGCTGCGGGCCGTGGCCGGCCGGATGCGGTCGGTCGTGCGCGTGGGCGACACCGTGGGGCGGCTGGCCGGCGACGAGTTCGTCATCCTCGTCGAGCCGCTGGAGGGCACCTCCCAGCTGCTCGAGCTCGCCGAGCGGCTGATCACCGCGGTCTCGACGCCGATCCGGGTGGGCGACCGGGACGTCACGGTCGGGGTGAGCATCGGCGCCGCCATCAGCTCCGACGGGAGCACGGACGCCGACGCACTGCTGCACCACGCCGACGCCGCCACCTACCGGGCGAAGGCCGCCGGCCGCGGCCGCGTCGAGCTGTTCGACGAGTCGCTACGCCGCCAGCTGGACGAGCAGGCGGACACCGAGAACGCCATCCGCGCCGGGCTGACTGCCGGTGAGTTCGTGCTGCACTACCAGCCGGTGATCAGCTTGAGCACCGGCCGGGTCCAGGGGTACGAGGCGCTCGTCCGCTGGCACCGGCCCGGGCACGGACTGGTGCCGCCGGACGACTTCATCCCGATCGCCGAGCAGTCGACGCTGATCTGCGACCTCGACCGGTGGGTGCTGGACGAGGCGACCGGTCAGCTCGCGCGGTGGCGGCGTGAGGACCCCGAGGCCGGCGAGCTGACCGTGGCGGTCAACATCTCCGGCCGGCACCTGGCCAGCCCGGGCGTCGTCGACGACGTCGTCTCCGCACTCACGCGCTCCGGGCTGCCCGCCTCGGCGCTGGTCGTGGAGATCACCGAGACCGTGCTGGTCGACCGGCTCAGCATCGCCGACCGCCTCGTGGAGCTGCGCCGGCTGGGCGTCGAGATCAGCATCGACGACTTCGGGACCGGCTACACGTCGATCGGCCAGCTGCAGCACCTGTCCGTCGACACCTTGAAGATCGACAAGAGCTTCCTCAACTCCTCCGACGGCGGCAGCTCCGAGCTCGTGCGGCTGATGATCAACGCTGCCCACGCGTTCGGCCTGAAGGTGGTCGCCGAGGGCATCGAGGACGCCGGCCAGCTCGAGCAGCTCCGGACGCTGGACTGCGACTCCGGGCAGGGCTACCTGTTCGCCCGGCCCCGGCCGGTGGCCGACCTGCCCTCCGCCGCGGAGCTGTCCCCCGACGTCCTGCCGGCGTGATCACCGGGCTTCGACGGTGGACGGCACGGTGATCACGTTGCCGTCGGCCAGCCGGAACTGGGCCCACACCCGGTAGACGCCGGCGGTGGGGAACTCGACGTGCACGTCGAGCTCGGGGCCGAACGTCGTACCGGGCAGGGCGAAGACCGGCCGGCCCGCGCCGTCGCGCACCTCGGCGTGCTCGTGGGCGAAGGTCTCCCCGTCGGCGCGCATGACCACCACGTGGCCCGCCGCGGCCAGGTAGGGCTGCAGGTCGTCGACCGGACGGCCGGTGGCGGCGTCGGTGAGCGTGTAGTGCAGCTCGCTGCTGCCGCCGGAGTGCGCGTCGCCGTCCAGCTGCACGCGGACGCCGTCGACGACGGTGCTGCGCGACCCGGCGGGGAGGACCACCGGCTGTGGAGCGGTGCCGGCGACGGTGAGCACCTGCCGGGAGTGCACGTCGGCCAGCTCCCCCTGTCGGCGGAACTCGGTGTTGACGACGTAGCGGCCGGCGGTCGGGAAGGTGACGTCCACGGCCAGCCGTCCGGGCCGGCCGGTGGGCTGCGGGTGGACGTGCGCGAACGTGCCGAGGTCCTCCCGGGTGGCGATGAGGTGCATCCACGCCTCGTGACTGCGGGTGAGGTCTGCGACGGGCCTGCCCGTCGCGCTGTCGACGACGGCGACCTCCACCCGGGCCGGCCGGCCCGGCTGCACGTCGTCCGGCAGGTCGAGCCGGACGTCGACCCCGGCGTCGGCGGCCTCGGTGGGCGGCACCTCGGCGGTCATCATCACGCTCATCGCCGGCCGCATCGGCATACCGGTGCCCTGCACCCAGGCCAGCTGACCGTTCATGCCGTGCCCGGCGGCGTCCGACCGTGACACCGCGGTCAGGCCCGCGCCGAGCGCCAGGGCGACGACGGCGATCCCGGTCAGGTAGGCGTACTGCCCCACCCGAGCCCGAAGCGGCGGGTGCAGGACCTCCGCAGCGGTGGCGGGGCGCCGGAAGCGGCGCAGCCGCAGCGCGTTGGTCACCACGCTCACCGAGCTCATCGCCATCGCTGCCGAGGCCAGCACCGGGTCCAGCAGCAGGCCGTGCCACCAGTACAGCCCACCGGCGGCGACCGGGATGAGCAGCAGGTTGTAGATCCCGGCCCAGGCGAGCCCGGACCTCATCGTCGTCACGGTGCGCCGGGACAGGGCGACCGCCGCGACGATGCCGCGCAGGTCGCCCCCGACCAGGGTGATGTCGGAGGCGGCGATCGCCACGTCGGCGCCGGTGCCGATGGCGATCCCGACGTCGGCGGCCGACAGGGCCGCGGCGTCGTTGATGCCGTCGCCGGCCATCGCCACGACGTGCCCCTGCGACTGCAGCGCGCGCACCTGCGCCGCCTTGTCCGCCGGCAGCACCTCGGCCAGCACGGAGTCGATGCCGACCTGGTCGGCGATCGCGGTCGCGGTGGCCGCGTCGTCGCCGGTGAGCATCCACACCTGCAGTCCCAGCGCGCGGAGCTGGGCGACGGCCTCGGCCGACTCGGGCCTGACCGTGTCGGCGACGGTGAGCACCGCGACCGCCACCCCGCCGACCGCGACGAACATCGGCGTCCGCCCGGCCGTGGCACCGCGCTCGGCGGCGCCCGACAGCTCGGCGACGTCCACACCCCGGGCGGTCATCAGCGCGCGGTTGCCCACGAGCACCCGCTCGTCGCCGACGACGGCGTCGATGCCGTGACCGGGCACGGCGTCGAAGGAGCGCAGCGCCGGCAGGTCGAGGCAGCGCGTGGCGGCCGCGGCGACGATCGCCTCGCCCACCGGGTGCTCGCTGCCGATCTCCGCGGCGGCGACCAGGGCCAGCACGTCGTCCTCGGCCCAGCCGCCGAGGGTGGTGACGCCGGTGAGGGCCGGCGTGCCGCGGGTGATGGTGCCCGTCTTGTCCAGGACGACGGCGGTCACCCGGCGCGCGGTCTCCAGCGCGTCGCCGTTGCCGATGAGGATCCCCAGCTCGGCGGCGCGGCCGGTGCCCACCATGACGGCGGTCGGCGTGGCCAGCCCCAGCGCGCACGGGCAGGCGATGATCAGCACCGCGATGGTGGTGCCGATCGCCATCGTCAGCCGGCCGGGATCCGGGCCGAGCAGCGCCCAGGCGGTGAAGGTGGCCGCGGCCAGGCCGAGGACCAGGGGCACGAA
The DNA here is from genome assembly GCF_005930475.1 of Modestobacter altitudinis. GTDB lineage: Bacteria > Actinomycetota > Actinomycetes > Mycobacteriales > Geodermatophilaceae > Modestobacter > Modestobacter altitudinis. The sequence continues at coordinate 28,638 of NZ_SJEW01000022.1, read as the reverse complement.
CCAGGCTGAGACCCGGTCGGCCAGCCGCTGCATCGGCACCTTCGCGCCCTGCGCGTCCTCCACCAGCCGCACGATCTGGGCCAGCGCGGTGTCCGCGCCGACCGCGGTGGCGCGCAGGACGACGGTGCCGGTGCGGTTGAGGGTGGCGCCGATGACGGGATCGCCGACCGTCTTGTCCACCGGCAGGCTCTCGCCGGTCAGCATGCTCTCGTCGACCGCCGTCGCGCCGTCGGTGACCACCCCGTCGACCGGCACCTTCTCGCCGGGCCGCACCCGCACCAGGTCACCCAGCAGGACTCGGTCCACCGGGACGTCGACCTCGGAGCCGTCGCGCAGCACCCGGGCGGTCTTCGGCGCGAGGCCGACCAGGGCGGTGATCGCCGCGGCGGTCTGCTTCTTCGCCTTCGCCTCCAGCCACCGGCCGGCCAGGACCAGGGCGAGGACCACCAGCGAGGTCTCGAAGTAGACGTGCAGCGGGAGCCCCCACCGCTCGGCGGCGGCCGGCCACAGGGTGACGAAGGCGCTGTACGCGTAGGCGACGCCGGTGCCGAGCGCGACGAGGGTGTTCATGTTCGTCGAGCGGTGCCGGGCGGCGGCCCAGGCGGCGCGGTAGACGTCGCGGCCGGCCCAGGACTGCACGACGGTGGCGACGACCAGGATCGCCGGCATCAGCCAGTCCATCGCGTCGAGGGGCAGCGGCACGTACATCAGCACCATGAGCCCGAGCCCGGTGGCGAGGGTGACCTGCCACCTCCGCTTCAGCGCCGCGAGGTCCGCGTCGTCCTCGCCACCGTCGTCGACTGTCTTCGGGACGGCGGGCAGCTCCTCGTGGCGCGGGGTGGCGGTGTAGCCGGCCCGGGTCACCGCGGCGGTCAGCTCCGCCGGTCCGACCCGGGCGGGGTCGACGTGCACGGTGGCGACCTCGGTGGCGAGGTTGACCTCGGCGGCGGCCACGCCGTCGACCCGGCGCAGTGCCTTCTCCACCCGGCCGACGCAGGAGGCGCAGGTCATGCCGCCGATCTCCAGGGTGCAGGTGGTCGTCGGCGCGGTCGGTGCGGTGGTGGTCATCGGGATCTCCTGGTCGGACGAGGTGCTGGAGCTGATCGTCAGGGGCGGCCACCGGGCTCGGACCGGGCAGACCGCCAGGTCCGCGACCGGCGGCGGGAGCACCAAGGGCCCCACCACCGGTCGGCTGGGCGGTCAGCAGTGGGCGTACTCGTGCGGGCGCAGCAGCATCGCCGCGGCCATCGCCGGGAGCATCAGGACGTGGCCCCAGAGCATCAGCGCGCCCTCGCCGATCAGCCCGAGGGCCAGCGGCACGAACAGCACCAGGAAGGGCAGGTACATCGCCGCGGCCATCTCCGCGATGGGCCGCCACCGGTGGCCGCGGACCTTCATCCACGCGGACATCGCGACCGTCATGTCCGTCGCCATGATCAGCGCGCCGGAGTACGGGTCCTCCATCAGCCAGCCGGCGCCGACGGCGTCGAGGGTGACGGTCCACAGCGGGTGCAGCGCCACCATGCCGACGGCCATCGCCACGACCATCTCGACGAAGTGCCGGGCGAACCGCCGGGCGCTCGGGCGGTGCGGAGCCTGCGCGGGTGACTCGATGGAAGAGGGAGGAACGGTGCCGGTCGGCATGGGAACTCCTCGACGAGGTGTGGGTGGTGCGGTCGGGAGGAAGCGTCGGCGTCGCCAGCGGGGCATCTCACCGGGGAAACCGCCGGGATGTGCGCGGGTCCGTCGCCGGGGTCGGGACGTGCAGCGGCGGTGGCCGCTGCGCGCGCAGCGGCCACCGCCGGATGGGCAGGGAGGAGGTGTCAGCCGACGGAGGTGAGCTCCTCGTCGGCGTCGGGAGCCGGTCGCGGTGCCGGGATCGGGCCGGCGGCCGCCGGGGGCTCGTGGCGGACGGCCGGCAGCCAGGTCAGCCAACGCGGCAGGTACCAGTTGCGGTCACCGAGCAGCTGCATCACCGCGGGCAGCAGCAGCGCGCGGACGACGGTGGCGTCGAGCAGCACCGCCACCGCGAGCCCCAGCCCGACCTGCTTCATGTTGGTCGTCGACAGCGTCACGAAGGTGGCGAAGACGAACACCATGATGATCGCGGCGCTGGAGACGACCCCGGCCGAGGCGGTGATGCCCTCGGTGACGGCCCGGCGGGTGGGCAGGCCGCGGTCGTGGCCCTCGCGGATCCGGCTGAGGATGAAGACGTGGTAGTCCATCGACAGCCCGAACAGGATGACGAACAGGAACAGCGGCACCCAGTTCACGATCGCGCCGGTCGACTGCACCCCGATCAGTGAGGCGCCGAACCCGTGCTGGAAGACCAGCACCAGCGTGCCGTAGGCGGCCGCCACCGACAGCAGGTTCAGCAGGATCGCCGTCGTCGCCACCACGATCGAGCGGAACGACACCAGCAGCAGTGCGAAGGCGAGCACCAGCACGAACGCGAACACCCACGGGGTCCGCTCGGCGAGCTGGTCGCGGAAGGCGACCGAGCCGGCGGTGCTGCCGGTGACCACGGCGGTGACGCCGTCGGTCGAGCCGACGGTGTCGTCGACGATGCCCTCGAGGGCGTGCAGCGCGTCGACCGACGCCCGGTCCTCCCCGTCGCCGGCCAACGGCACCGAGACGATCGCCACCTCGCCGTCCGGGCTGGTCTGCACGTCGACCGGCTCGTTCATCCGGCCGGACCCGAGGGCACGGGTGCGCAGCTCGCCGATCGCCGCCTGGATCCCCGGGGCGGTGACGTCGTCGGCCTCGATCACCACGCGGGCCGGGGACGAGCCACCGGGGAACGCCTCCGCGATGCGGTGGTACGTCTGGATGACCGGCAGGTCCTGGGGCAGGTCGGTGATGCCCTCGTCGCGCAGCTGCAGCCCGGAGGCGGGGACGGCCAGCGCCACCAGCGCCCCGCCCGCGACCACCGCCGCGACCAGCGGCCTGCGCAGCACCGCGCCGAGGACCGCCGTCCAGAACCGGCCGGGGCCGGCTGTGGTCCGGCGGTGCAGCAGCGGGATGCGGCCCTTCTCGACACGGTCGCCGAGCCAGCTCATCAGCGCCGGCAGCACGGTCAGCGAGCCGAGCACCGAGCACGCGACGACCAGGATGGTGGCCACGCCGATGCCGGTGAAGACCGGCATGCCGGTGAGGAACACCCCGGCCATGGCGACCACGACGGTCAGGCCGGAGATCAGCACCGAGCGGCCGGAGGTGGCCGCTGCGATGTCGAGGGCATCGGCGGCGCCGGCGCCGCGGGCCCGCTCCTCGCGCTCCCGTTTGAGGTAGAAGAGCGAGTAGTCCACCCCGACGGCCAGGCCGATGAGCAGCATGACCGTCTGGGCGGTGCCGTCGACGTGCCAGATCTGGCTGACGTAGGTGAGCAGCCCCAGCGCCCCGACGAACGCGGTCAGCGCGAACACCAGCGGCAGCAGGGCGGCGACGAGCGCGCCGAAGGTCAGCAGCAGGACGGCGAGGGTGATCGGGATCGCCAGGTACTCGGCCCGCTGGAAGTCCTCGGACAGCGCGCGGTCGAGGGCGACGGTCGCGCTGGTGTCGCCGAACTCGTCGACCCGGACGTCCGGGTGGCGTGCGGCCACGGCAGCGACAGCATCGGCGATGGGGCCGATCGTCGCCTCGGCGTCGGCGGGGTCACCGGCGATGTCGAAGGTCACCAGCGCCGAGCGGCCGTCGGCCGAGGTCAGTGGTGCGCCGTCCAGCGGGCTGGTCACCTGCCCGACGTCCGGCGTGCGGCGCAGCGTGCCGGCCAGGTCGCTGATCGCAGCCGTGACGGCGTCGGCTGAGGTGCTGCCATCGCGCTGGACCAGGACCATCTCCTCCGCCGGCCGCTGCCAGCCGTGGGCGTCGAGGATCTCCTGCGCCTGCCGGACCGGTCCGACGTCCTGCTCCGCGGCGGTCAGCTCGCCGCGTGGCAGGAGGCTGCCGAGCGCGATCGCCAAGACGACGAAGGCGAGCCAGCCGAAGACGGCGGTCCTGCGGTGTCGAGCGCTCCACCGGCCCATGCGGCCGGCGAGGTTGGCGGATGCGTCCACGATCGTGCTCCTGTCTGTGTGGGGATCGCCGGGGCAGTGGAGAGCCCGCCGGCGCCGGGCCGAGGAGAGAACCCGATCAGGGGACGAGGGCGTAGCCGGCCTCGTCGACGGCGGCGGCGATGTACGCGCGGTCGACCGGGCAGGTGGCGGTGACGGTGACCGTGCCGGTGGCCAGGTCGACGGCGACCGCCGCGACGCCGGCCACGGCGCCGATCTCCTCGGTCACCGCACGCCGGCAGTGCTCGCAGGTCATGCCGGCGACGGTGAAGGTGGTCGAGCCGATGAAGGTGCGCGGCGTGCTGGCGAGCATGGGAACTCCTCGGTCGTTGTGGGGACGAGCGTCGGTGTGGGGGCAGGGGCGTCTCACCGGGAGAACCGCCGGGTTCGTTCAGTGGCCGTGGGGGCCGTGGCCGTGGACGCCGTGCCCGTGGCCGGCCGCCGTCCCGGGAGCGGGCTTCCCGCCGGGCACCGCGGCGAGGGTCAGCAGGAACAGCGCGGCCGCGACGCCGGCGGTGACGGCGAAGGCGCGGCCGTAGCCGTCGACGAGCCCGGCCGAGGTGGTCAAGGTCCCGGCGACGGCGGTGAGCCCGGCGACGCCCAGGGCGGCGCCGATCTCGTGGCCGGTCATCATCAGCCCGGACGCCAGCCCGGAGCTCTCGGCGGGGACGTCGCCCATCGCGGCCACCGCGACGGCCACGAACACCGGCCCGACCCCGGCACCGACCAGCAGGAAGCCGGGCAGCACGTCGGCGGCGTAGGAGGTGCCGCCGGCGGAGGCGGCCAGCAGCAGCACACCCCCGGCCAGGACGACCAGGCCGCCCAGGATGAGCGGGCGAGCACCGAGGTGCCCGATCGCCGTCGACGCGGCGGCGGCCGCGAGCGTCAGCGCGCCGGCCAGCGGCAGGAACGCCAGGCCCGCGACCACCGGCGAGGCGCCGAGGACGGTCTGCAGGTACAGCGAGCTGAGGAAGACCGCACCGACGACGACGCCGGTGATGCCGGCCATCACCGCGGAGGCCGAGACCAGCGACCGGATCCGCCAGGTCGCCGGCGGGACCAGCGGGTCGGCGGCGCGGCGCTCCAGCCGGGCGAACACCGTCAGCAGCACGGCAGCGGCGGCCAGCGGGATCCAGGTGCGGGGCGCGGTCCAGCCGGCCGAGCGGGTGGCCTCGATGCCCAGCACGAGCGCCAGCAGCCCGGCCACCAGGGTCAGCGCGCCAGGGACGTCGAGCCGGCGCAGCGCACCGGCCTGCGCGGTGCCGCGGTCGACGGTCCGGAAGCTGCCCACCATGACGGCGATCCCGATGGGCAGGTTGATGAAGAACACCGAGCGCCAGCCGAGCGCGCTGGTCAGCGCGCCGCCGAAGAGCACGCCGGCGGCGATGCCGAGGCTGCCGACGGTCCCCCAGACGGCGAGCGCGGTCTGCCGCTGCCGACCGGCGTAGACCGTCATGATGATCGACAGCGCCGCGGGGGTGAGCAGCGCGGCGCCGGCGCCCTGCGCGGCCCGCGCGGCGATCAGCATCTCCGGGCCCTGGGCGAGCGCGCTGGCCAGCGAGGCGGCGGTGAACAGGCCGACACCGGCGAGGAAGGCGCCGCGGCGGTTCAGCAGGTCGGCGATGCGTCCGCCGAGCAGCAGCAGCCCGCCGGAGAGCAGCACGTAGGCGGAGATCGTCCACTGGTAGTCCGCGGCCGACAGGTCCAGGCCGCGGCCGATCGACGGCAGCGCCACGTTCACCACGGAGACGTCCAGGACGACCATCACCTGGGCGGCGATCATCAGGGCGAAGACCGTCCAGGGCCGGCGCGGCTCGTCCGGAGCCGGATCGTGCAGGTGCGGGTGGGCAGCGGAGGCGTGGGCTGACATGGCTCCTCCTCGAGAGCAGCGGGCGGTGCGGTCGACTGCCACGCTCGCCGCCGTCCCGCTCGCTCACACCGGTGCTTTCGCCAGGGCCTGGCCCGGCCGACCCGGCCGCCGCGCCCGGTACCGTTCCGGCCGTGCTGCGGGACCGGGAGCGCGCGACGATCACCGCCCTGCTGGACGCCGCACGCTCGGGCAGGGGCGGGGCGCTGGTCGTCCGCGGGGTGGCCGGGGCCGGCAAGTCGACGCTGCTCAGCGACGCCGTCGCGGCCGCCTCCGGCATGCGGGTGCTGCGCACCTCGGGGGTGGAGTCCGAGTCACCGCTGGCCTTCGCCGCGCTGCAGCGGCTGCTGTGGCCGCTGCGCTCCCGCCTCGACGGGCTGCCCGCGCCGCAGCGGGCGGCGCTGAGCGCCGCGCTCGGCGAGGCCACCGGTGAGGGCGAGCGGTTCCTGGCCTTCCTGGGCACGCTGAGCCTGCTCGCCGACGCCGCCGACGAGGCGCCGCTGCTGGTCGTCGTCGACGACGCGCACTGGCTCGACGACGCCTCGTCCGCGGCGCTGCTGTTCGTCGCCCGCCGGCTGCAGGACGAGCGGGTGGCGCTGCTGTTCGCCGCCCGCGACGGCGACGCACGCCGCTTCGACGCAGCCGACCTGCCGGCCGTCGTCCTCGGCGGCGTCACCGGTGCGGACGCCGACACGCTGCTGGCCGCCCGCGCCGGCGGCGGGATCGACCCGGGGGTGCGCGACCAGCTCGTGGCCGGCACCGGCGGCAACCCGCTGGCGCTGGTCGAGCTGGCCCGGGTGCTCACCGGGGAGCAGCTGGCCGGGCGGGCGCCGCTGCCGGCCCCCCTCCCGCTGACCGGCGGGGTGGAGCGCGGGTTCCTCGACCGGCACCGGCGCCTGGACGAGCCCGCGCAGCGGTTCCTGCTCGTCGCCGCCACCGACGACACCGCGCGGCTGACCGTCGTCCGGGACGCCGCCGAACGCCTCGGCGCCGGCGACGACGCCCTCGACGTCGCCGAGCGGTCCGGGCTGCTGCGCGTCGACGGCGACGTGGTGTCGCTGTACCACCCGCTCGTGCGCTCGGCGGTCTACCGCGCGGCGACCAGCGCGCAGCGCCGCACCGCGCACCGGGCGCTGGCCGAGGTGCTCGCCGGCGACCCCGACCGGCGCGCCTGGCACCTGGCCGCGGCTGCCGACCGGCCCGACGACGACGTCGTCGCCGCGCTCGACGCCGTGGCCGAGCGGGCCGCCGCCCGCGGTGGGCACGAGGCGGCGGCCGCTGCCTGGTCCCGCGCCGCGGAGCTGACGACCGGCGGCGAGGCCCGCGGCCGGCGGCTGCACCGGGCCGCGTCCTCGGCCTGGCTGGGCGCGCACCCGTCGCAGGCGGCGGCGCTGGCCACCACCGCTGGGGCCACGGTGACCGACCCGCTGGTGCGGGCGCAGCTGCTGACGCTGCAGGGCCAGATCGCCTGGAACACCCGCACCCTCGACGAGGGGTACGACTTCGTCCTGCAGGCCGTCCAGGTCGCCGCCGAGGTGGACGAGGCCATGGCGCAGCAGCTGGCGATGCTCGCCGCGTCGCTGGTCGCCTTCGGTGCCCGCTCCCCCCGCGCCGTCGACCCGTCGGTGCTGGTCGCTCCCCCGGCACCGGACGCGCCGCCGCGGGTGCGGGCCGCCGCCGCCCTGCGGCGTGGGTTCATCGCCGCCGCCTCCCGCGACTGGGCGGCGATGGCGGAGTGCTTCCGCGCCGGCTTCGCCCTCACCGACGCCGACCCGCTCGACGACCACGTGCTGCAGCCCAACCTGGCCATCGCCGCGGTGTTCCTCGGCGACGACGAGCGAGCGCTGCGGCTGCACGAGCACCAGCTCACCGCGGCCCGCGCCGCCGGTGCGCTGAACATGGTCGAGCACGCGCTCACCCGCGGAGCGCAGGTGCAGCTCGCCGTCGGGGCCTGGTCGAAGGCCGCGGCGGCGGCCGAGGAGGCGCTGCCGCTGACCGCCGCCACCGGCCACCCCGGGCTGAGCGCGCTGCCCCACGCCCTGCTCGCCGTGCTGGCCGCGCTGCGCGGGGAGGACGCCGACGGTCACCTCGCCGAGGTGACGGCGATCCGGGAGGCGCACCCGCTCGGGGTCAGCGACGGCCTCGTCATCGACCTCGCCCACTGGGCCCGGGCGCTGGGCGCCGCCGCGCAGCCGGCGACCGCGCTGCACCACCTGGCGCAGATCAGCGAGCCCGGGCTGCGCCGGGCCGCGGCGGTCGACCGCATCGAGACCGCCGTCCGCGCAGGACGTGCCGACCTCGCCCGCACCTGGGTGGACGAGCTGGCCGAACACGCCGCGGGAACGGGCACGCCGGCGGCGACCGCGGTCGTCGAGCACGGGCGTGCCCTGCTCGCCGACGGCGCCGAGGTGCACTTCCAGCGGGCGCTCGCCGCGCACGCGGACTCGCTGCGGCTGCCCGACCGGGCCCGCACCGAGCTGGCGTACGGGGAGCACCTGCGGCGCGCCCGCCGCCGCGTCGACGCCCGCGCCCACCTGCGGGCGGCGCTGGCGCTGTTCGAGGAGCTGGGCGCCGCCTCGTGGGCGGAGCGCGCGGCGCAGGAACTGCGCGCGTCCGGGGAGACCGCGCGCCGCCGCGACGTGAGCACGGCGACCGACCTGACCGCGCAGGAACGCCAGGTCGCCGCGCTGGTCCGGCAGGGGCTGTCCAACCGGGACGTCGCCGCGCGGCTGTTCGTGTCCCCGCGGACGGTCGACTTCCACCTCCGCAACGTGTTCAGCAAGCTCGGCGTCACCTCCCGCGCCGAGCTCACCGCGCTGGCGCTGGAGGTGTAGGGAACCCGGCGGTTCTCCCGGCGTGAGGCCGGCGGTCCGTTCCTAGCGTCGGGGCGGTCCAGACGCGATGGAGGAGCTCCGATGACCAGCACCCTGCCCACCGACGTGCTCGACGTGGCCGTGATCGGCGCCGGCCAGGCCGGCCTCGCGCTCGGCCACCACCTCGCCCGCCGCGACGCGGACTTCCTGCTGCTGGACGCCGCACCAGAGATCGGGCACTCGTGGCGCACCCGCTGGGACTCGCTGCGGCTGTTCAGCCCGGCGCAGTACGACGGGCTGCCCGGGCTGCCGTTCCCCGCGCCGGCCGACAGCCACCCGACCAAGGACGACGTCGCCGACTACCTGGCCGGCTACGCCCGGCACTTCGCCCCGCCGGCGCGGCTGGACTCCCCCGTCCGGCGGCTGCACCGGGCCGACGACGGCACGTTCGTCGTGGAGACGCCGACCGGCACGCTGCGGGCGCGGCAGGTCGTCGTCGCCACCGGGCCGTTCCAGGTCCCGTGGATCCCCGCGCTCGCCGCCGGGGTCGCGCCCGACGTCGTCCAGCTGCACAGCGCGGAGTACCGGAACCCCGGCCAGCTGCCCGCCGGTGCCCGGGTGCTGGTGGTGGGTGCGGCCAACTCGGGTCTGCAGATCGCGGCCGAGCTGGCTTCCAGCTGCTCGGTGACGGTCGCGGTCGGCTCGACGCAGCTGGAGCTTCCTCAGCGGATCGCCGGCCGCGACCTGTTCTCCTGGCTGAGCCGTGCTGGGTTCTTCACCGTGCCGGCCGGGAGCCGCATCGGGCGCCGGCTGCGCGCACGCGGCGACCTGGTGATCGGCACCCGCACTGCCCGGCTGCGTCGATGCGGGATCGGCTTCCGACCGCGGCTGACCGGCTTCACCGGCCGCACCGCGCGGTTCGCCGACGGCACGTCCGCTGAGGTCGATGCGGTCGTGTGGGCGACCGGTTACCGGTCCGACCACTCCTGGCTGCACGTTCCCGGGGTCGTCGTCGACGGGCAGGTCCGGCATGACGGCGGCGTGACCGACGTGCCCGGGCTGTACTTCCTCGGCCTGCCGTGGCAGACCTGCCGCGGCTCGGCGCTGCTCGGTTTCGTCGGCGCCGATGCGGCCGTGCTCTCCGCCCGGATGGCCGCCGACGCCGCGACAGCCCAGCCGGCGCCCGCGGTGGCCCGGTGACGAGGCCCGCTACTCGCAGGTCACCCCGTCGCCGTCACGGTCGAGCGCGGCGGCCACCGTGATCCGGTCGGCGGCGGCGGCGAGCCACCGAGTGGCATCGTGCCACGGCTGAGGACCCGGTCCAGCCGATCCGGGCCGAGAGCGTCCGATCCAGCCCCAGCAGTCCCACCCGCCACCAGGCGTCCCCGGTCCACTCCTGCTCGCCAGGTAGACAGACGCCATGGGGAACGCTGCTGACCTCGACCTGCCCGACGCCGCAGTGGCCGGAGCCCGGGTCACCGTCGACGTCACGTCCGTTCCGGTCCTCAGCTACGCGCTGGCCCACAACGGCGTCCCGATCGTGTCGCAGCTGACCCTCACCGGCAGCGGCGCCCCGGTGCGCAACGTCAGCGTGCACGTCGGGGTCCGGGACGCCGAGGGCCCGATCGGCGCGGCCGTGGAGCTCCTCGCCGACGTCGACCCCGGACGCACGACCGTGCTCACCGACGTGGGGCTGCGGCTGGACCCGGCCGCCATGCTGCAGGTCGAGGAACGACGTCCGGGCTGGCTGTCGGTCTCGGTCGAGCAGGACGGCCAGGTGCTCGGCTCGGCCCGCGTGCCGGTCGTGGTCCTCGCGGCCGCCCAGTGGTTGGCCACACCCCTGTCGCTGGCGATGGAGATGCTCGCCGCGCACGTCCTGCCGAACCACCCGTCGGTCACCGCGCTGGTCGGGGAGGCGGCCGAGCTGCTGCGGGTCCGGACCGGCAGCCCCTCGGTCCAGGGCTACCAGTCCGGCGCCGAGCGGGTCGACGCGATCACCGCGGCGATCTGCGGCGCAATGCAACAGCGGGACATCCGGTACAGCGAGCCGCCGGCCAGTTGGGCCGACGTCGGCCAGAAGGTGCGCACGCCCGGGGAGGTGCTCGACGAGCGGGTCGGCACCTGCCTGGACCTCGTCGTCGTCCTGGCCGCCGCACTCGAGCAGGCCGGCATCCGACCGCTGCTCTGGCTGGTCGAAGGACACGCGTTCCTCGGCTACTGGCGCGAGGAGCTGTCCTCGCAGAGCGCCGCGACCACCGACGTCGCCAGCCTGGTCAACCTCGTCGACCTGGGGCTCGTCCGGCTCGTCGAGACCACGATGCTGACCACGCGCGCCGAGCCGGCCGACTTCGACGAGCTGCACCGTCCGCCGTACGCGACCTGGTTGACCGGCGAGCTGGACCGGGTCATCGGCGTCGTCGACGTCTACCGCGCCCGCCGCGACGGGGTCCTCCCGCTCCCGGCCCGCACCCGCGACGCCGACGGGACCGTCCAGGTCGTCGAGTACCGACCTGCGGCGCACAGCACGCCGGCACGGACGCCGGACGGCGGGACGGCGCCTGCTCCCGGCACCACGCGTGAGGTCGCCCCTCCACGGATCGCGCAGTGGAAGAACGCCCTGCTCGACCTGAGTCTGCGCAACCGGCTGATCAACTACACGCCCCGGGCCGGGATCGCGCTGACCGTTCCCGACGCCCACCTGGGGAGCCTGGAGGACCTGGTCAACGGCGGTGCGCCGGTGACGCTGCTGCCCAGCGACCAGCTGGCCGCCGTCCAGCGCGAGCGCGGGTTGCGCTCGGCCCGGGAGCTCCCGCAGGACCAGCTCGCCGAACTGCTGCTGGAACGCCGTGGCGTGTACGTCGACGTCCACGAGGGCTCCTACCTCACCCGGATGCGGGCGCTGGCCTACAAGGCGAAGACGGTGGTCGAGGAGACCGGCGCCAACAACCTGTACCTCGCGCTGGGCAGCCTGGCCTGGGAGCTCGACGGCCGGCCGTTGCGCTCACCGTTGGTCCTCGTCCCCGTCGTGCTCAAGCCGGTGTCCCGTACCGGTGCCTACCGGCTGACCATGGACGAGGCCGGCACCAGCACGCCGAACTACTGCCTCCTCGAGAAGCTGCGCCAGCTGCACGGCCTGACCGTGCCCGGCCTGCAGGAGCCGACCGAGGACGGCGCCGGGATCGACCTGGACGCCGCCCTCCAGGCGATGCGCGTGGCCCTGGCCGAGCAGGGGCTGCCGTACCGGGTGGAGCCGACGGCCGACCTGGCGATCCTCGCGTTCGCGAAGTTCCGGCTGTGGAAGGACCTCGACGAGCACTGGGCGGCGCTCACCGAGAACCCGCTCGTCGCGCACCTGGTGCACTCCCCCACGGACCCGTTCGACGACCCGGTCGACGACGCTGCCGCCGTCGACCTCGACGACCTCGCGGCCTCGGTGCCGGTGTCGGCCGATGCCTCGCAGCTGACCGCGGTCGCCGAGGCCGCCGCCGGGCGGACCTTCGTGCTCGAGGGCCCACCCGGCACCGGCAAGTCGCAGACCATCACCAACCTGCTGGCCCGCGCGGTCGCCGACGGCAAGCGGGTGCTGTTCGTCGCCGAGAAGCGGGCCGCGCTGGACGTCGTCGCGCGCCGGTTGGACGCGGTGGGCATGGGTCCGTTCGCCCTCGACCTGCACGACAAGGGCAGCAGGCCGGCCGTCGTCCGCGCGCAGGTGCGGGCGGCACTGGAGCACGCCGTCGACGTCGACGAGCAGGGCTTCACCGCCGACGCCGAGGACCTGCGGTCGGCCCGCCGCACCCTCGCCCGCTACGCCGCACGACTGCACGAGCCGAACACCGCCGGGCTGTCGTTGTACAGCGCGCACACCGGTGCGCTGAGCATCGGTGACTCGGTGCCGGCGCTACCGGTGTCACCGGTCGCCATCGGGGGGTTGACGGCGGAGTCCACCGCGGCGGTACGCCGGGCGCTGGCGGCGCTGCCGGATGTCGCGGACCTGGCCCGCCCACGTCCCGGGCACCCGTGGGCGTTCGTGGACAGCGCCGAGGTCGACGTGCCGAACGCCGCGGCCGCGTGTGCCGCCGTCGATGCCGCGTTCACGGAGCTGCTGGGGTCCGCGCGGCTGGGGCCGGTGCTGGCCGAGGTCCGCACGCCCGTAGACCTGGACGGGTTGGCCCGGGTGCTGGACGGCCCGCCGGTGGACCTGTCGGTGCTGGACGAGACGCGCAGTGCGCGCTGGCGCAGCGAGACCGCCGGCCTGTCCGCTGACGTCGCCGCCTTCCGTGCTGCGGCACATCCGGGCCTGGACGTCGCCACGCCGGCCGCGCTGGACCTGCCGCTGGCGGAGATCGCCGCGGCCGGGCAGGCGGCCGCGGACTCGGGGTTCTTCGGCCGGAAGAAGCGACTGATCGCGGTGCGGGAGTCGTTGGCCGCGGTACTGACCGGGGAGGTCCACCCCAAGGCGGTGCCGACCCTGGCGTCGGCGCTGCTGACCGCGCAGACCTCGGCCCGGGCGCTGGCCGCCCGCGCGGCGGCGATCCCCGGACTGCGGGTGCCCGCGTCGTGGAACCCGCTGACCGACCCGGGGCTCGTCGACCGGGAGGTCGACTGGCTCCGGCTGGCCGGTGCGGTGGTCGACGGTGCTACGGGGTTCCCGGCCGCGGTCCGGGCGCTGCTGGTGCAGGGGCCGGCCAGCAACCCGGCCGCCGCCGCAGCGGTCCGGCGGGCGCGCGACGCGGTGACCCAGTTGCTGGTGGCCTGCCGTGCCGACGGCGACCAGCTCGCCGCGTGGGCCGGTCCCGAGGGGTTGCTCAACCGGTGGCAGGCGACCCGCGTCGAGCGGGCCGCTGTGACGCCCGGACTCCCCTCGCTGCGGCGGTGGCTCGACTTGGTCGTGGCACTGGAGCCGCTGCGGTCGGCGGGGTTGGCTGAGGCCCGGTCCGCCCTGCTCACCGGCGCGGTACCCGCCGACGACGCCGTCCGGTCGTTCGAGCGGGGGCTGGCCGGGGCGTCGATGGCCGAGCGGGAGGAGGCGACCGGACTGGCCGGCTTCGACGCGCCCGTGCACGAGCGGTCGATCACCCGGTTCACGGCTGCCTCGCGAGCGGTGCGGGCACACCTCACGTCGGCACTGCCCGCTGCCGTCGTGACGTCGCGGTCGTTCGACGTGTCGGCGCGTGGCGGCCGGGTCGGCGCACTGCAGCGGGAGCTGAACCGGCAGCGCGGTGGGCTCGGCGTGCGTGCGCTGCTCGCCGAGTACGGCGACCTGGTCACCGCCGTGATGCCGTGCGTGCTGGTGAGCCCGGACTCGGTGGCGCGGTTCTTCCCGGCCCGCGCGGGGCTGTTCGACCTGGTGGTGTTCGACGAGGCGTCCCAGATCCGCGTGGCCGACGCGGTCGGAGCGCTCGGCCGGGCGCGGGCCGCCGTGGTGGTCGGGGACAGCAAGCAGATGCCGCCGACGTCCTTCGCCGAGCCGACGGCGGATGACGACTCGCTGCCCGAGGACCTGGCCACCGCCGTGGAGGACGAGGAGTCGATCCTGTCCGAGTGCGTGCAGGCCCGGGTGCCGCGGCAGTGGCTCTCGTGGCACTACCGCAGCCAGGACGAGTCGCTGATCGCGTTCAGCAACGGTCAGTACTACGAGAACCGGCTCTCGTCCTTCCCAGCGCCGGTGCACGGGCCGGCATCCTCGGCACCCGACGGGCACGGGGTGTCGCTGGTCCGGGTCGACGGCACGTTCCACCGGTCGGGAGTCGGCAAGCTGCTCCGCACCAACCCGGTGGAGGCCGAGGCGATCGTGGCGGAGATCCGCCGCCGGTTCGACGGATCACCGGACGCCGTCCCCTCGCTGGGCGTGGTGACCTTCAACGCCCAGCAGCGGGCGCTCATCGAGGGGCTGCTGCGTGACGCCGGCGACGAGCGGCTGGTCGAGGCGCTGGACCGGACCGACGGTGAGGGACTGTTCGTCAAGAACCTCGAGAACGTGCAGGGCGACGAGCGGGACGTCGTCCTGTTCTCCACCGCGTTCAGCGCGAACGAGCGGGGACAGCTGCCGCTGAACTTCGGACCGCTGAACAAGTCCGGCGGCGAGCGGCGGCTGAACGTGGCGATCACCCGCGCCCGACGCCAGGTGGTCGTCTTCTCCTCCTTCGCCCCCGGCGACCTGCGGGCCGAGCAGACCTCGTCGGTGGGCATCAAGCACCTGCGGGCCTACCTCGACCTGGCCGCGTTCGGCACCGATGCGTTGCCGCGGGACGCGCGGTTGGCCTCGGTGCCCGACCGGCACCGCGAGGACGTCGCTGCGGCACTGCGGGACCGGGGGCTGGTGGTGCGCACCGACGTCGGCCTGTCGGACTTCAAGGTGGACCTCTCCGTTGCCCTGTCTGAGGTGCCCGATGTACCGGTGCTCGCCGTGCTGCTCGACGGACCGGCGTGGGCGCGGCGGCGGACCGTCGGCGACCGCGACGGCCTGCCCGTCGAGGTGCTCGGCGGGATGCTGCGCTGGCCGGCCGTCGAGCGGGTGTGGCTGCCGTCGTGGCTGGCCGACCGCGACGAGGTGCTCGACCGGTTGGTCGCCGCGGCGCAGACGCCGGCCTCGGCCGTCGCCGAACCGGCCACCGTCGACCTGCCGGCCGCAGCTGCACCGGCTCCCGAGCCTGCGGTGACGGTGCCGGCCGTTCTGCCGACTCCGATTCCTCAGTTGGACGGCGAGGAGCCCTTCGTGCCGTGGGCACCGGCGCCGGCGGGTGAGCGCACCCTGCTCGACCAGCTGGCCGACCAGCGCGTGGCCGAGCGCGTCCGGCAGGTGCTGCAGGCGGGTGTCGAGGCCGAGGGACCGGTGCACGTCGACCGGCTGGCCCGGCTAACGGCGGGCGCGTTCGGGCTGACCCGGGTCGCCCGGGCCCGCCTGGACGGGTTGGCGGCGCTGGTGCCTGCGTCGGCCCGGGTGGGCGACGTCGTCTGGCCGTCCGGGGTCGACCGGACGACGTGGGCCGGCTTCCGCTCGGATCCGGCTGCGACCCGCCCCATGGAGCAGGTGGCACCGGAGGAGATCGGCAACGCGATGGTCGCGCTCTGCCGGGCTAGTGCCGGGATGACGAAGGACGAGTTGTTCGCCCAGACCCTGGAGGTGTTCGGCTACCGCCGCCGCACCGCTGCGCAGGTCGCCGTCCTGGAGGCGGCGCTGGTCGCGACGACGTACACCGGCCGGTTGACCGCTGCGCCGTCCGGACTGCTCACCGCCTGACGACCGGGTCGGCACGCCGGCGACGCGTGCGCCGGGCAACCGGGTGGCCGGTCACCAGCCCTCCACACTGGCGGCATGGCGTTGTTCGAGTTCTCCGACCGGTCGCTGTCGAGCGTTCCGGTGACCACCCTCGCGGCAGAGCACGTGCTGGAGCGCGCGGATCTGCAGCGTGCCCTCCGGGAACGGATCGACGTGCTCGGCGACGACCTGTTGGTCGTCTCGGAGGAGTTCGGCGACTTCGACGTCAACCGCCGCATCGATCTCCTGTGCGTCGACCGGACAGGACAGCTCGTCGTGGTGGAGCTCAAGCGGACGACGGACGGTGGACATCTGGAGCTCCAGGCCCTGCGATACGCAGCCATGGTCTCGGTGATGACGTTCGACCAGCTGGTCACCACCTTCGATCGGTATCTCGGCGTGGTGGACCCGCCGCGGGCCGGACAGGCTCGTGAGCTGCTGGCGGACTTCCTGGAGGACGCCGATGGCGAGGAGACCGTCCTCCAGCGCCGGGTGCGGATCGTGCTCGTGTCGGGAGGCTTCGACACCCAGATCACCACCACTGTGCTCTGGCTCAACGACCTGTACGGGCTGGACATCACCTGCGTTCGGCTGGTCGCCTACAAGCTCGACGACAGGCTCCTGCTCGACGTGCAGCAGGTGATCCCGCTGCCGGAGGCGGCAGAGCTCACCGTCCGGCTCCGACACCGCGAAGAGGCCGCCCGCGCCGCGAACTCGACGGACGGTCGTGACCTGACGCGCTACGTCGTGGCTGTGCCTGCTGGGGCGACTGAACCGCTACCGAAGCGCCGCGCGCTGTTGACGGTCGTGCACGCCCTCGTGGCCAATGGGGTGGCCGCCGAGGACGTCGCCTCGACCATCCGTCGGGCGAAGTTCCTGCCGGTCGACGGCACGCTGTCCGGCAGCGAACTGGATGACGCCTTCACAGCGGCCTACCCGCGGTCGGAGCACAACCTCCGCCGATGGTTCATGGACGACCCGGTGCACTCCGGCGGCCGCACGTGGGTGCTGTCGAAGATGTGGGGAGTGGGGACGTACCCGTTGATGAACGAACTGATCGCCCTCAGCGAAAGTTCGGACATCCTCGTCACGCCCGCTCCGTGAGCCTTTCGCTCAGCAGGTGGTCGAGTGCTCCCACGACGTCCGGTGCTCAGCACTCGCATCGGTGCGTTCTGGCAGCGACACAGTCACCTGTGGCTACACTGGCCGCGTATTTGTAGCCACAAGGGGGCGCTGTGACGAGCATCGGCATCCGCGAGCTGCGCGACGGCTTGAGCAAGCACATCGCCGACGTGCGTCAGGGCGCCACGATCACGGTGACGGATCACGGCACGCCGGTGGCTCGGATCGTCCCCGTCCAGGCGCCAACCGCGTTGGAGCAGCTGATCGCCGAGGGCATCGTGCAGCCCCCGACGCATCGCAAGCGCCCAGCACCGGACCCGGTCGTCGCTGACGTGTCGCTCTCTGAGACCGTGCTCGCCGACCGCCGGTGATCCTCTATCTAGACACGTCGGCGCTCGTTCCCCTGCTGGTCACCGAGGCGTCCTCGCTCCGCTGCCGTCGCCTGTGGGACGGCGCGGACCTGGTGCTCTGCTCGGCGCTCGGGCACGTCGAGGCGTGCGCGGCACTGGCCCGGACAGAGCGATCCGGTCGCCTCTCGCAGTCGGCGCTGGAAGCCGCGACGCACGTGCTGGCCGATCTCTGGAGTGACATCGCTGTCGTGCAGGCGGACGAGCTGCGGCTACGAGCCGCCGCAGCAGTGGCCCTCCGCCACGGCCTCCGCGGGTACGACGCCGTCCACTGCGCCGCTGCTCTGTCCGTCGCCGACGAGGAACTGGTCGCGGCCAGCGGGGACCAGGAACTGCTCTCCGCATGGCGAGCGGACGGACTGGCCGTCGTGGACACGAACGCCTGAGTCCGCCCGTTCGACCAACCGCCACGCCTGCACCGGGTGCCGGCGACGACGGACACGGCCCGGTCGATGTCGTGGTTGGCGAGATGAACGGGCACAAGGCGCAGGCGCGATCCTCACCGGTGAGCGGCGGCAGATCAGCGCGAGGGCCGGGCGGCACGCCGTCATCATCGGCCAGGCTCGCTTCCCGGGAGGCGATGGGCCTGCGGTCGTTGAGCCCGGCATCTGGCGTCGAGCACGCAGGCTTCGGGATGAGTCCGGGTCAGGGCCGAGGTCGGTCACCGCGGCGGAAAGGTCTCATGCTGGCCGCGTCGACGACCGGTTGCGCCAACGCGGTGGTGCTCAGGCCAGGCGGCGAGGATCCACGACGAGGGAAGCGACGCCGAAGTCCAGGGATCGGGCGCCGGTGTCGGCGTTGAGGAGCTGTGCCACGCGGTAGCTCCCCGGCTCGTCCGAACTGGACTCCAGTGTCTCGACCGTGCCGGCGTCCACGTCGACGACCCAGTAGTGGGGAATGCCGGCGAGGGCGTACTTCCGTCGCTTCAGCACCAGATCGTCCCGCCGGTTGCCCGACAGCACCTCGATGAGCAGTGCGGGGGTGCCGGTGAAGCGGGCCGACTCGGTGGTCGCCTCGTGCACCATCACATCGGGGATGAACTCGTCGGTACCGGTCGTCCAGGACCAGGCCATCGCGACGTCGTGCGTGGCCGGCAGCACCTGCTCCAGTCCGGCGACCAGTCGCGTGCAGGCCTTCTGATGGCGCCTCGACGGGCTGGGGCTCACCGCCAGTCGCCCGTCGATGTACTCAACGGCCGGGTCCTCCCCCAGGGCGCGGTACTGCTCCATCGTCACAGGCCGTCCGTCGACGACCGCATCGCTGACGCTCACGTCGGCCTCCTCGCTGGTGGGAGAAGTGTCCGCTCCCGAAGATAACGGTGGAGTGGCACAGGTCGATGCCTGTCCACAGGCCACCCCCGGGCGATGGCCGCCGCTACGGACTCGACAGCCGGCCACGTTCAGCCGTCGCCTGTGGGACGGCGGGAACCTGAGCGCTGACGTTCTCCCATCGGGCACCTCCGGGAGAGCGCCTCAGTTGACGGCGCCGCCGTACTCGGACGCACAGGCCATGCAGTTGAGCCGGTCCTGCATGTCCTCGGGCCTGTTCACCGTGCGGCACGTTCGGCACCAGCGGAACGTCCTGCGGGTCTTGCGGGCGAGTTCCTCGACGGCCTCCCCCAGGAGCTCTGGCTGGTAGAGGACGTCCTCGTGGGCGTACTCACGCTCCTCCGTGGTGTGCATCGACACCGTGCCCGGACCGCCCCAACGCAGCCCGACCCTCGCCAGGGTCAACGTGGACCCGCCGACTCCGAGCAGCACCTGCATCGGCTCCCCGGTGACGAACCAGCCGCCGGAGTACGAGCTCAGGAGCGGGTCCTCGGTCAGCCGCCAGCCACCGCCCAGCGCGCGGAGCACGTCGTCGTCCGACAAGTCGAGCACCTCGGCGATGCGGCGCACCGAGGCTCGCCCCGACAGTTCCTGCTCCATGTCCCCCGCTGTGATCCGCCGGAGGGCGGTCAGTAGCGGTTGGTGCCGCCCGGGCGCTTGCCACCGCTGCGCTTGGCCTGGAA
Source organism: Modestobacter altitudinis (assembly GCF_005930475.1). Classification (GTDB taxonomy): domain Bacteria; phylum Actinomycetota; class Actinomycetes; order Mycobacteriales; family Geodermatophilaceae; genus Modestobacter; species Modestobacter altitudinis. The sequence goes on along the minus strand of NZ_SJEW01000022.1, from coordinate 9,108 downwards.
GTCCGCGAAGGCCTTCTTGAGCTTCGCCTGGTTCTGCGGCTTGCGGGCCTCCTGGATGACCTTCGTCGCGATGGTCGAGACCAGGAGCTTGCGGATCATGCCTGCCATGGTGTTCTCCCTGTGTCGAGGCGGCCGGTCCTGGCCGCGTCTTCCGAGGAGTGTGCCCCGGAGAGTCGTGACCCACGCCCGGTGGGCTGCCACGGCTCAGTGCGCGCCGGCGGTGCGCTCGAGTGCCTGCTCCAGCGCAGTGCGGGCGGCCTGGCGTCGCGCCGGCTCGTGCAACGCGGACGCGGGCACGTGGACGTGGTGCGTCGCCGCGGATGTGCGTTCCAGCCGGAAGTCCGGGTGATCGGTGGCGACCGCCACCGCGTCGTCCGGGTCGAGGCCGACCGAGAGGGTCAGCGGCTTGGCGTAGGCAGCGACCCGATCCGACCCCACCGGGCGCACAGCCACGTAGTGCGGCATCACCGTCAGCGTCAGCGGCACGTGCCCGCCGACGTCGTCCACCAGGCCCTGGATCTGCGGATCGACCTTGTGACCGGCCAGCTCGCCGAAGGCCCGCGCCGGGCCGGCGTCGTCCCCGGGTCGGTCGGCCCGGTTGCGGTCCTTGCGCACCGGGCGGACGCCGACAACCTCGGTCAGATCGCGGCTGTCGGCGGCGCGGCGGTAGAGCTCGGCGGGCTTCCCCATCGCGCCCGACCCCGGCTCCTTGCGGGCGAACTCGCCGGTGGGGCGGATGAGCCCCTTGCCGACCATGTACCGCCGGAAGGTGTCGATGGACGGGCGTGTCTCGCCGGGCCCAGGACGGGGCGCCACGGCGTCGTGCAGCGCCTGCAGGCCTTTCAAGGTGAACGCCTCCCCGAGCAGCCCCACGGGGTCGGGCTGCAGCGCGTAGTCCGAGCGCACCCGGTCGACGGCCAGGCGCACGATCTGGTCGTGGCCGAACGGCAGCCCCGCCACCTCCTCGACCGACACGACCCGCAGGTCGCCCCGGCTCGACAGCACCGCGTCGACGTCGTCGGCGAGGAGCAGGACGACGTGCGCGACCGACAGGACCCACCCCCGGTCGTCCCGCCCGGGGTCGTCGAAGACGTGCAGCTGCTGCGGACGGGTCCCGCGCAGACCGACCTTCTCCGCGAGCGAGCGGAGGACGGCGTCCGCCAGCGTCTCGCCCTCGTGCAGGAACGTCCCCGGGAGCGCCCACTGCCCGCCGTGCGCCCCGCCGGCCTCGCGCCGGTGCTGGAGGACGCCGAGCGCGGCGTCCCGCACGTCGACCACGAGGACGGCGGTGTCCACCGCCACCGACGGGCGGGGGTAGTCGGCCAGGGTGCGGTTCGACCTGTCCCGGTGCGGCGTTGTCACCTGGTTGACAATGCGGCATGTCTGCGTCATTGTCTAGTTGACCGCAGAAGTGCTGCGAAGTAGGAGTGACGACGTGACGCTCTCCACACCCCGGCTGCACGTCGGCCAGGGCACCACCCGCGGTCCGCTGACCGTCTTCCCGGTCTGGACCGACGCACCGTCGCTGGGCTCCGCGCACCTGACCGGGACCGACGCCCCGGTCGACGTCGCCGAGCGGTCCGGCTCCCCCGCCGTCGACCAGCTCGTCGTGACCAACCGCGGCGACCGGCCGGTGCTGCTGCTGGCCGGCGAGCTGCTGGAGGGCGGCATGCAGCACCGCGCACTGACCGCGACAACGATGCTCGCGCCGAACACCCCGACGGTGCTGCCGGTCGTCTGCGTCGAGCACGGCCGCTGGCACGGCGGCGAGGCGCACCGCCGACGCAGCCGCCGGGCGCCACTGTCGCTCCTCCCCCACCTCGAGCGCGCCGACGGCCAGCACGAGGTCTGGCGGCGGGTCAGCCGCTTCGGTGCGGTGGCGGGCGCGTCGGCCACCGAGTCGCTCCTCGACCGGCTCGACGCGACCGGCGCCCGGTCGCTGACGTCCGGGCTGCGGCCGCTGTCCGGCCAGCGGGGGCTGCTCGTCGGCATCGCCGGTCGCCCCGTGGCTGGAGGTGTTCGGCTCGGGTCGCGCACTCGCCGCGCACTGGGCCGGGCTGCTGGACGCCGCGACCCTCGACGCGCTCGGCCGGCCCGCGGTGCGCGCCCCGGCCGCCCTGGCCCGGGCCTTCGCCGAGCGGGTCGAGTCGACGCCGCTCACCTCCACCAGGAGCGCCGGCCTCGGCGCCCGGGAGCAGGGCGGCGGCCGCATGCGGGTGGACGCCGTGCGTTGGCACGACCGCACCGCGCACCTGTCCGCGTACGACCTCACCCACTCCCTGCAGGAGGCCTGATGACCCAGCCCATGCCCCGCAGCCACCGCGTCGCCGGTGCGCTGATCGGCTCCCCCGTCGGCGACGCGCTCGGCGCGCCGTTCGAGTTCGGCCCGGCCGGGCGGTTCTCCGCCCGCTTCCCCACGGACGCCCGCGGCGTGGCCACGGAGATGTGCGGCGGTGGCTCGCTGGACTGGGAGCCGGGCGAGTTCACCGACGACACCCAGATGGCGCTGCTCGTGGCGGCGTCGCTGGTCGAGCGCGGCGGGCTGGACGAGGCCGACCTGTTCGACCGCTTCCGCACCTGGCTGCGCGGCGGACCGCCGGACGTCGGCAACCAGACCCGCGCCGTCCTCGGCTCGGGCCGGCCGTGGGACGTCGCCGCGGCCGAGCACTTCGCCCGATCCGGCCACGCGGCCGGCAACGGATCGCTGATGCGGACGACGCCCGCGGCGATCTGGTTCGCCCGGTCCGGCACGGCGGCGACGATGGACGCCGCCCGGCGGATCTCCGCGCTCACCCACGGCGACCCGTCGGCCGGTGAGGGGTGCGCGGTCTTCCACGAGCTGGTGCGGGTGGCGCTCGACGGCGGCGACCCGCTGGCCGCGATCCCCGCGACGCTGGACCTGGTGGCGCCCGAGCACCGCGACCGCTGGGCGACCGTACTCGACCCGGGCTGGACGCCGGAGCAGGCGACCGAGAGCAACGGCGCGGTGTGGCCGACGCTCGGTCAGGCGGTGTGGGCGCTGCGGAACTCCGACGACTTCGCCGGGGTGCTGCGCCGGGTCATCGACCTCGGCGGGGACACCGACACGGTGGCCGCGGTCGCCGGCGGACTGGCCGGGGCGGTGTTCGGCATCGCTGGCATCCCGATGCGGTGGACCTCCGTCGTCCACGGCCGGGTGCCCGGCTACGCGGCCAAGCGCTGGGACCTGGCCGACCTGCACGCCCTCGCCGCCACGCTGGACGGTCACCCGACCGACCGGCACGTAGCCGCGTGCAGCCCGCGGATCGAGCCGCGGGAGGTGGTCGACGGCGTGTGGGCGGCTGACCTGGACGGCGCCCGGGCCAGCTCCCGAGACTTCGCCGTCGTCTCGCTGTGCCGCACCGGCGAGCCGTTCGGGCACGAGGTTCAGCGGTACGCATACCTGACCGACGACGACGCGAACAGCGAGGTGGACGCCGTGCTGGCCGACGTCCTGGACGACATGGCGGCGCTGCGGGCCGAGGGCCTGCCGGTGCTCGTGCACTGCCACGGCGGGGCATCCCGCACGGGGCTGGTACTGCGGGCGTGGCTCCGCCGCACGGAGGGTCTATCTACCGAAGAGGCGACGGCCGCCGTGGCCGAGCGGTGGCCGCACCTCGGTCTGTGGAACGACACCTTCACCGCCGCGCTCAAGCGGGTCTTTTGAGAGGCCGGAGCCATCCCAAACCAAATCCACCGAACGGCTCCTCGGAGATGGCGATCGCTGTGCGGGGGACGAGCGCACAGCCGGCGCCATGGCGTGTCCGTCTGGCAGGAAGACGGACGTGGGTGAGATCGTGCAGGCAGCTGGTTGCGTAGCGACCGCGAACGACGGAGGTCCGGAGTGGCGTTGGACGACCAGCAAGTCCGCACCGCGATGTTCGCGCATCTTGAGCGTTTGACTGCGCTGCACCCCGAGGGCGTTACTTCGGCTGATCTGAACACCTTCACGGTAGCGGGCCGAGCGTTGAAGCTCGTCGTTCAGCCGGGCATCTGGAAGCCGGCGGAACTCAACGCCGCACTGACCATCCGAACGACCTACACGGCGCCCAACCAGCTACCGCCATACCAGGACGACATCGCAATGGGCGGGCTGATCAAGTACGCGTATCGCGGCACCGACCCAAACCACTCGGACAACCGTGCGCTCCGGACCGCGATGCAGGAACAGCGGCCGCTGGCGTACTTCATCGGCGTGGCCAAAAGCGTCTACCAGGCGCACTTTCCAGTGTTCATCGTGGGCGAGCGGCCGGAGCAACAAGCCTTCCTAGTCGCAGTCGATGAGGCGCAACGACTGGTGGACCCGGAGCTGCTGGAGAAGCTAACACCGGACAGCCGCTCATACTTGGAGCGCCTGACCAAGATCCGCCTGCACCAGCCGGTGTTCCGCGCTCGAGTACTACAAGCGTATGAGACTCAGTGCGCGATCTGCCGCCTGAAGCACGCCGACCTGCTGGACGCGGCTCACATCGTCCGGGACGCCGACGAAGGAGGACTGCCAGTCGTCCCCAACGGTTTGGCGCTCTGCAAGATCCACCATGCTGCCTACGACCGGAACATCATCGGCGTTCGCCCAGACCTCGTCATCGACGTGCGGCGAGACATCCTTGCTGAGATAGATGGACCCATGCTCAAGCATGGCATTCAAGAGATGGCCGGCGTGCGGATCACCGTGCCACGGCAGCGCGCCGCACAACCGAACCGCGAGAACCTGGATCAGCGCTATCGACAGTTTCTCGGAATCGGCTGACCGCAGGTCATCCCGGCAGGCCACCTGAGACGGTGTAGACGCTGTTGCCTCTTCCTTTACGCACGCTTCCTTGATGCTTCATCACACACGCCGGGCAGCGCCGGCGTCGCGCGTCCTCCCTGCCGGGTAAGAACAACTTTCCGCAGGACGAGCAGCCCTTATAGCCGTGTCTGACTGAGCAGGCATGACAGAAGGGTGACCGCTTTACCGGGGCTAGCTCGCCGCAGTCTGCACACAACGGTTTGCTTACGCAGTTAGGGCATCGCCGGGCCGTTAGCGAGCTTTGCGTGACCAGTCGAGAGCAACGGGCGCATGCCGCGTACCCCGCGGATAGGACACAAGTCCGGCAGAGCGGCATGTCGCCGCGGGCGCGGCGCACGACACACTGGGAGCACATCCGCTTCTGCTTGGCAGCTGTGCCGCCAAGCCGACTCCCAGGAGTCCCCGCCGCGCCCGCTGCTGGGTATCGGTCACCGGCCGCTTTTGACGCCGCGATGCGCTTGAGCCGCGCCTCCTCCACTTCGGCCGCTCGCGCCATGCCGGAGCGACCTTGGGAGCCCAGCGCCTTTCCGGAACTCATTGGATCAACACCGGCCAATGCCGGACGTAGGCGGAGAACAAGAGCTGTTCACTTCTCGAAAACTTTCGCCAGGCGCGGGATGCGGGAACTGCGCCTGTGGGACCCCTGATTCTTAGCCAAGCCGCTGGCCGACTCCGTGTCACGCCGCCCCTTCCTTGGCTTCAAGCGCGCTCAAGATCGCCAGCGACGCGGCCCTCGGGTCACCGTCAACGGTGACCACTGCCCAACCGTGCTCGTGTACGGACGACCCGCCGTCGCCGAGGTGGGCACCGACGCAGAAGGCTGGCCAGGCGAGCTCAAGCGGCGTGCCGTCAGAGGTCTCGAAGCCCTGCTCAGGGAGAGGTACACCCAGGGCATGAAGAGCGGTCAATAGGTCGACCTCCGCCCGGGACAGAGCGCCGTCTAGCAGTCCTTGCCAGTCCGTGGGCATCGCTCCGTCGGCACCGCCGCCCCCCACTGGCTGACCAACGCCAAGCACCGCCAACATGCGCTGCGCTCCACTGCGACTCAGCTCTTCGTGATGCCGGGCATTGCGATACGAGCGCAGGCAGCCGTAGCAAGCTGTCTCTGCGCCACACTCACACGACGCCACGCGGCTTAGAGCGCCCGCCAACACCTGTTCCAAGGAGTCGGCGAGTAGCCGCGCTCCGCCGGCACCCCCTGGCACTGTGTCGAACAGGACGACGGCTCGTTGCCCAGTCGGGGTTCGGTAGAGGGCACCATCGAGGTCGTCCTCGCTGATCTCGAGCCGCTCTGTCGCCCCTTGGACGGTGGCGTACAGCAGCGAGAGCCACTCGCTGTCGTCTCCGATTGCGTTCCAGGCGTCACATGTCAGCTCGACGATGTCTGTCTCGTAGGCGTGGCCGAGCGAACGACGGGACCAGGTGCCACCGCAGTCCTTGCCATCTGTGGGGCGCTTGTGCTTCGCCCAGCGTTGCCCGGGCTGCAGGACAGTCGTCCATCCGCACCAGTCGCAGATGTGGAACTGCGGTCCACCGGCATCAGAGATCACAGTGATGCGTCCACGCGCGCCAGCACGCGCGACGCATCGAGCCCCCGACGGCGTGGCCCAGTCCCGCTCGAAGACCTCAGCTCCGAGTGACTGGATGTGCGTTGCGCCGCCCCATCGTCGTTCCGGCGCTCCGGTCCCCACATCGGTGGGGTCTGGATCGCAGTTGAAGCCGAACTCTGGAACGACGTACTGACGAGCACCGTGCCGATACTGCGTCGAGCAGGCCGGGCAGCCAGCCTCAGCGGCGGCGGGACCCTCGACGTACGAGCCGCAAGCGGCACAGACCTGGTAGTCGACGGCGACCAAGTCTTTCCCCGGAACTCGATGTACTCCGACCGAGGTCCACCGTTTTCCACCGGCGATGACTTGGTTACCGGGCGCGTAGTCGTAGATGGCTTGGGATAGGTCACGGCTGAGTTCGAGCTGCCGACCGACGGGCTCGCTGGAGTGCAAGGTTCGCAATTCAACGGTGTCCACGGGGAACCCGTACTTGGGCAGGACGTTCCTACTGCCGAGGTAACCAAGCAGATTCCTGCCCGTAATCGTCTCAATGGTCTTGCTCATCGCGTTGGCCAGCCCGAAGCGCTTGGCGGACACGAACTCGTTCTGCCGCGCTTCGAACTGCGCGACTTCCGCTATCACCTGGTCTCGAACGGAGTCAAGCAAGTCACACAGCTCACGGACCCACGACCCGTCTGCCACGCCGATCTGTTCACTGACGGCCGGTGGGAGCACCGCCTGCAGCGATGCAAGGACAGCCGGCGGCACGGGGTTGAGGAAGTCGCGCACTCCGTCACTCGGCGGGCCGCCGGTGGGGCTGATGAAGAACTGGCCTACCTTGGACCACCGGGATCCGTCTGCTTCGAACCGGGCTCGGAAATAGGCTGCTAAGGCGATCGAATGAGCGTGGCGTCGATCGATCCGCTCGTTGTCGAGCGGGATGATCGGCACGCGCATGTGACCGGCGATCATTCGCTCGGGGCTCTGGTATCGCGAGAGGTCATGAGAGCGCCGCTGAGCGTAGGTGAGCACCAATGCGGCTGACGCGGCCCGTCGACCGGCCCGCCCCGCTCGCTGGACGTAGTTCGCGGTGGACGGCGGCATGTTCCGCAGGACCACCGACTGGAGGTCGCCGACGTCGACACCCAGCTCAAAGGTGGTCGAGCAGGACAGCACGTTCGTCTTACCCTCAACGAACTCGTTCTGGATCTCGGTCGCTCGCGTCGGAGACCACTGCGCTGTGTGCTCTTGAGCCTTCATCGGGATCGGCCGAAGAGTTCGGTAGAGACGTCGGTAGTGCTGGTCGTCCAGTTCCAGAGCTGGGAGCGACTCGGCCACCATCTCTCCGTCGCAGCGCAGAGTCGGACACACCCCCCGTATGGACCTGGCCGATGTCATCCGGCACTTCGAACAGCGGAACCACTGCCCGTCTACGCCTGGAAGGAAGCGAAGTCGCTGCACGTCATCCTGGAAGAGGGCGCCCAGCGTGCTGTCCGTGACGCTCACCGTCCACTCCAGCTGCTGCTGGACGAACTTCCAGCAACCATCCAGTACGTCACGCTGAGCTGGCCCGCCACCTACCGTCGCCAGAACGCGCGCCATGTAGTCGATGCGCCTGTTGGTCCCCCGAGTAGGGCTCCAGCTAAGAACCTTCTTCCGAACCTCTGAGCCGTTCTGTCGCATGAAGATGGGCCCAAGCCGCGGGAGGAAGGACTCGTCTTTGTGATCGACCCCCTCAGGCATGCTGACCGCGCCCTGCTGGCGCATCATGCCGACGAGCTCTTCGAGGAGATTCCAGGCTTCTACCTCGGTGAAGCCCATCGCCAGCAACGGCGCAGGCGCAGCCACCGCCCCACGCTGGTGTTGGACGACCAAGAGCCCGAGGCCCTCCAGAGACTGTCGCCGATCCATCGCCACGAGTTCCAGGGCCAGCCAACGGGCGACTTCCCGCCGCTTCGTGTCCCGAGTTTCGGTTGTCCTGAAAAACTCTGCCTGATCGGCCGCAGTCAACGTGTAGTGCACGAGGTCGGCGGCACCGATGTCGCCAGTCTGTTCGGATGCGCGCATCAACCCATCCACCAGCAGCGATCGCTGCTGCAACTGTCCGTACGTATTGGCCAGGTAAGGCGCGGCGAAGGCCGCCGCCTGCCGGCTGTCGCTGAACAGCAACAGCTTTCGCCCCTGCCCCGGGAAATCTGCCGCTTCCGACGGCCCTGGCGGCAGCTGCTGGTAGAGCGCGGTCGTCAGGACTGAAGGGGGAGCATCGGAGCCGGTCTGCAAGCGACGCACGACATCTCTCGCCCGCGCACCGCACCTTGTGCACGAGCTCATCACCCGGTGCGAGCGCTCGAACTTGCGGACCGCCCGAAGGGTGGACGACGAGCAACCGGCCGAGCCGCAATACGGCCTTGCGTTGCCATGCAAAGCCCCGCAGTCGACGCACAGAAAGGCATCTTGATCGGGCATGGCTGCCTGACCTGTCGTGTCGAGGACGTCTTCGTCCTCGTCCACATAGGTGTCCTCGTCCCCCAGCATCAGCCAGGTGTGACGTCCGTCGGCCCGCGACGACGGAACGAAGTAGGTGTCCCTGCCACGTGCCTCGACGGAGCCTGCGAGATACACTGTCCCGCCCCGGGTCTGATGGAGGCTCTCAATCCACGTGAGGATGAGAGTCATGGCGGCACCGAGGAAGTACCCCGACGAGTTGCGGGAGCGGGCGACCCGGCTGGCGGTGGACGCCCGGCGTGA
>NZ_SJEW01000021.1 GCF_005930475.1 Modestobacter altitudinis | reverse complement strand
GGTCCGGCACTATGCCTGGAGCAGGTCGGGGAGGTCGCCGGCGTGCAGCACCACCAGCCTGCTCACCGCCCGGGTCAGGACGACGTAGAGCCGGTGCAGGCCACGCGGTTCGGCGGCCACGATGGCGGCCGGCTCCACCACGACCACGGAGTCGAACTCCAGCCCCTTCACCAGGGTGGCCGGCACGACGGACACGCGGGTCGGCTCCGCCCCGTCGTCGGCCAGCGCCGCGACGTCCAGGCCGGCCGCCTGCAGCACCCCGACCACGTCGGCCACTGCCTCGTCGGCGCAGACGACGCCGGTGGAGCCCTCGGTCGCGGCCAGCTCACCGACCACCTCGGCCAGCGGTCCGGCAAGCAGCGACACCGGCCGCAGCTGGAGCGACCCCGGCTCCCGGCGCGCCGCCGTCGCGGCGGGCAGCCCGGGGGCGATCCGGGGCAGCAGCCGGTTGGCGAAGTCCAGCACCTCGCCGGGCACCCGGTAGCCGCGGGTCAGCGGGCGCACGGGAGTGCCCGGGCGGCCCAGCCCGGTGAGCGTCTGCGCCCAGTCGGCCGCCGACCACGGGCTGGTCGCCTGGGCGAGGTCACCGAGGACGGTGAGCGAACCGGCCGCCAGCCGACGGGCCACCGCCCGGCACTGCATGGGCGAGAGGTCCTGCGCCTCGTCGACGACCACGTGCCCGTAGCGCGACGTGCGCTCGAGCATCCCGGCGACCTCGTCGACCAGCACGGCGTCGGCGGGCGTCCACCGGGCGGCGCGCACCGAGCGCGGCGGTGACGGCCAGCGCAGCAGCGCCTGCTCGTCGGCGGTGAGCACCCCGCGGGCGGCCCGGGCCAGCCGCTCGGGGTCGGAGAGCAGCCCGCAGACCAGACCGGCCGCGTCGACGGCCGGCCACACCGCGTCGCAGAACGCGCGCACCTCCGCACTGTGGGCGGTGCGGCGGGTCTCCGCGTCGGTCGGGCTGCCGCCGCCGGCCTCCTTCAGCCGTCGGGCGTGCTCGGCCAGGCTCATGGCCAGCCGTTCCCGCCCGGCGGCGTAGTGCAGCACCTGCTGGTCGTCGACGCCGCGGGTGCCGGCCCGGCGCAGGTCGTCGACGAACCGCTTGAGCCGCTCGACGCTGATCCGGTACCGCCGCCCGGTGAGCGTCACCTGCACCGAGTCCACCGGCTTGCTGATCCCGCCCCACAGCGCCCGGCGCAGCACCTCGGCCATCCGCTGGTCGCCCTTGAGGACGGCGACGGCGGGCTCGTCCTGGGCACGCACGGTCACCCGCGCGGTGAGGTCGGCGACCGTCGCCTGGTCCACCTCCACCTCCCCGAGGGCCGGGAGCACCTGCTCGATGTAGCGCAGGAAGGCCCGGTTGGGGCCGACCACCAGCACGCCGGTGCGGGCCAGCTGCTCGCCGTGGGTGTAGAGCAGGTAGGCCGCCCGGTGCAGCCCGACCGCCGTCTTGCCGGTGCCGGGGGCACCCTGCACGCAGATCGACTCGGTCAGCGGCGCCCGGACGATGTCGTCCTGGTCGGGCTGGATGGTGGCGACGATGTCGCGCATCGGGCCGCTGCGGGGGCGCTCGATCTCCTGCCGCAGGAGGTCCCCGTCGCCCTCCTCCCCCTCCGCCAGGAGCTCGTCCTCGTAGCCGGTCAGCTCGCCACCGGCGAAGCCGAACCGGCGTCGGCGGACCAGGCCCTGCGGATCGGCCGCGCTGGCCTGGTAGAACGGCCGGCTCATCGGGGCCCGCCAGTCGATGACGACCGGGTCGCCGGCCGCGTCCCGGACGTGCCGGCGGCCGATGTGGAAGCTCTCCGCATCGGCGTCGGTGCGCCCGAAGAAGGGCGGCACGCCGGGGTCGTGCGCCAGGGCGGCGAGGCGCTCGGCGCGGGCGGCGCCGAGCCGCTCGGACGCCCAGGCGTCGACACCGGCATCGGTGACCGCGACGGCGGCCGTGCGCATCTGGTGGAGACAGGAGGCGGCGAGCGTCAGGTGCTCGCGCTCGGCGGAGAGGACGGGATCGGCGGCGGTGGTCTCCGGGGCGGCGGGAGGACGAGACACGGTCGGAGCACGTTACGCGCGCCCGGGCGGCAGCTCAACCGACGTGCCGGAGCCGCCGACCGATGTGTAGACAGGCAGGTTCCGGATCATCCTCAGGCATGGCCAGTGACTCCGCTCTGCCCCCAGTGATCGGGGCGACCGCCGACGACCGGGACGGCAACGCCCTGGGCACGATCACGACCGTCTTCCTCGACGACGTGACGGGCCGGCCCACCTGGGTCGGCCTCACCGACGGGTCGGGCGCCCCGTCTGGCGACGTCCCGGTGATCGCGCCCATCTCCGACGCCGAGTACTCCGACGGTCGGCTCCGGCTCACCGTCGCTGCGGACGCCGTCCACACGGCTCCACGGGTCGCGCAGCCCGACCGGCTCAGCCCGGAGGAGGAGACGACGCTGCGCGAGCACTACCGCGGGGCCCCGGCGACCGGCCGGCACAGCACCGACACGGTCGCCCTCCCCACCGTGCCGACCGGGACGGCGGCCGACACTGCCATGACCCGCTCGGAGGAGCAGCTCCAGGTCAGCACGGTGGTCGAGCCGTGGACCCGGGCGGTGCTGCGGATCGAGGAGGTCACCGAGGAGGTCATGGTGCCGGTCACGATCACCCGGCAGCAGGCCCGCATCGAGTACCTGCCACTGTCCCCCGCCGACCGGGCCGGCACCGCCGACACCGACGGGACCGACGGGACACCGGGCGCCGAGCGGTCCACCCGCACCAGCGAGTGGGTGACGCTCTACACCGAGCAGCCCGCGGTGACGCTGGAGCGGGTGCCCGTCGAGCGGGTCCGGATGCGCACGGCTTGGGCCACCGAGGAGGCCACCGTGTCCGAGCAGCTGCGCCGCGAGCAGGTCGAGCTGACCACCACCGAGACCCCCCACACCTGACGCGGGCTGCCCCGGCCGGACCGCTGACGGCCCGGCCGGGGCGGGGGTTCAGCGCCGCAGCACCCGCGGGGCCAGCAGCCCCAGGGCCGCCGTGGTCACCCCGCCGACCACGGCGGTCACCGGGTGCGTCACCGCTGCCACCGTCCAGCTGCCCCGCCGGTGCCAGCCCACGTGCGAGCCACGGTCCTGACCGCCGTACCCGGCGTGCCAGAGGGCGCTGTCCTCGCGGGGGATCGAGGTCCGGTGGGGGTCCAGCTGGGACGGCCACATGTACCAGGACATGATCTTGTCCGTCACCCGCGGCAACAGCGCGCCCATCAGCATGACGACCTTCGCCTGGGCCCCGACGTAGACGTCCCGGATGGGGTGCGCGGCCGCGTGCAGGATGGCCTCGGCCACCGCCTCCGGCGGGTAGATCATCCCGCGGTGCGCGGGCTGCGCCTGCATGTAGCTCTGCGCGTGCTCGTTGTACGGGGTGTCGATCCGCCCCGGGTGGATGAGCGTCACCGAGATCGGGTCGTGCTCGTGCTCCAGCTCCACCCGCAGGGCGTCGGTGAAGCCGTGCACCGCGTGCTTGGCGCTGGCGTAGGTGGACTGGATGGGCGTCGAGCGGTCACCGAACAGACTGCCCACGTTGACGATCGCCCCGGCCTCCCCGCGGCCGCGGAAGTGCTCCACGGCCTGCAGGCAGCCGTAGACGACGCCCCAGTAGACGGTGTCCATCACCCGGTGCATGTCCTCGACGGACACCTCGGGGATCTCCCCGAAGACCGAGACGCCGGCGTTGTTCACCCAGGTGTCGAAGCGGCCGAACTCGGCGATGGCGGCGGCGGCGATCCGCGCGACGTCCTCCTGCCTGCCGACGTCGGCCACGACCGGCAGCGCCCGGCCGCCCGAGCCGCGGATCTCCTCGGCGAGGGTGCCGATGGCCTCCTCGTTGCGGGCGGCGAGGACGACTGCAGCGCCGCGCTGGGCCGCGCACCGGGCGGTGACCAGCCCGATGCCGCTGGAGGCACCGGTGATGACGACGACCTGCTGGTCGAGGGGACGGAGGGAGACGGGCACGGGCTGCTCCTGGAGCGGGCTCCGCCGGCGGACCGGCGACAGGGCGCCCTGCACTGAGCACCACGTTCTGCCTGCCCACGGTCACCCGTTGCCACACCTCCGCCCCGGGTCAGCTGCCCAGCCACCAGCCCAGGGCGCCCTCGACCAGGTCCGGCGTCAGCACGTGACCGCCGGCGAACTCGTGGTACCCCACCTCGTAGCCGTCGGCGGACAGGCTTGCTGCGACCCGGCGGCCGCACCGCTCCACCGGGAGCACCCGGTCGTCGGTGCCGTGGCTGATCCAGAAGCGCGGCCGCCCGAAGCGGCCGGGTGCGGCGACGAAGCCGGGCGAGAAGGCGGCCACCGCCTCGGCCAGGTCACCGTTGGCGACCCCGAGGGACAACGCGTAGGAACCGCCGTCGGAGAACCCGGCCAGCGCGATGCGAGCGACCGGGAGCCGGGTGAGCACGTCGGCCAGCGCGGCGTCCAGGACGGCGACGTCCCGGCCCAGCCCGCCGGCGATCAGGTCCCAGGTGGCGGCGGTCGACGTGGGTGCGAGCACCGCCACCCCGTGGGCCGCGGCGGGCTCCCCGACCGCCTGCAGCGCGTCAGCGGCCGAGCCGCCGGCCCCGTGGAAGAAGACCAGCAGCGCTCGCACCTCCCCCGGCGGCACCGCCAGCAGCACTTCCGCGCCCGGGCCGAGGTCCAGCGCCGACACCCCCGGTTCCGGGAGCGGGCCGGTCGGCGCTGCGGAGGGGCGGGCGTCGAGGCGGCCGCCGGCCGCTCGGGAGGCAGTCACCGCCCCGCCCTACCCCGGGGTCGGCCGACCTGCACGGCGCGGGGCGGGCGATCGGCCTCCGGCGTAAGGTACTTGGACGTCCACGTATCTCCGGCACCGTCGCCGTCAGGAGCCTTCATGGCCCAGCTCCACGTCCCCACCCACCCGGTCCGCTTCGTGACCGCGGCCAGCCTGTTCGACGGCCACGACGCGGCGATCAACGTGATGCGGCGGCTGCTGCAGAGCCAGGGCGCCGAGGTGGTGCACCTCGGCCACGACCGCAGCGTGCAGACCGTCGTCCGGGCGGCGCTGGAGGAGGACGTGCAGGGCGTCGCCATCTCCTCCTACCAGGGCGGGCACGTCGAGTACTTCAGCTACCTGGTCGAGGAGCTGGCCGCCCACGGCGCCGGCCACGTGCAGGTGTTCGGCGGCGGTGGCGGCGTCATCGTGCCGGAGGAGATCGCCCTGCTCCGCTCCCGCGGCGTGCGCATCTTCGCCCCGGAGGACGGCCAGCGGCTCGGCCTCCCCGGCATGATCAACACCCTCGTCGAGGCCTGCGACGTCGACCTGGCCGCCAGCGGCCCCGACCTGGACGCCCTCGGCGCCGGCGACCCCGCCGCCCTGGCCCGGGCGATCACCGTGCTGGAGGCCGGCCGCTCCCCCGAGCTGGCCGAGCGGGTCACCCGGGACGCCGCCGCGCGCACCGTGCCCGTGCTGGGCATCACCGGCACCGGCGGCTCGGGGAAGTCCTCGCTCACCGACGAGCTGCTGCGCCGGCTGCGGCTGGACAACGAGGACAAGCTGCGGATCGCGGTCATCGCCGTCGACCCGAGCCGTCGACGCGGTGGCGGCGCGCTGCTCGGCGACCGGATCCGGATGAACGCGCTCGAGACAGGCGACCGCAACCGCACCTTCTTCCGGTCCCTGGCCACCCGGACCGCCGGCGCCCAGGTCCCCGAGCACCTCGCCGACGTCGTCGCCGCGGTGAAGGTCGCCGGGTACGACCTCGTGGTCATCGAGACCCCCGGCATCGGCCAGGGCGACGCGGCGATCCTGCCGTTCAGCGACGTCTCGCTGTACGTGATGACGCCGGAGTTCGGCGCCGCGTCGCAGCTGGAGAAGATCGACATGCTCGACTTCGCCGACGTCGTGGCGGTCAACAAGTTCGAGCGGCGCGGCGCCGAGGACGCCCGCCGCGACGTCGCCCGGCAGCTGGTCCGCAACCGCGAGGCCTTCGGCACCCCGTGGCAGGAGATGCCGGTCTTCGGCACGTCGGCGGCGCGGTTCAACGACGACGGCGTCACCGCGCTCCACCAGCACCTCAAGGGCCTGCTCGCCGACCGTGGCCTGCCGGTGGGCAGCGGCGTCCTGCCGCGGGTCGACGTCCGCGCCTCCACCGGGTTGACCAGCGTCGTCCCGGCGTCGAAGGCCCGGTACCTGGCCGACGTGGCCGACGCCGTCCGCGGCTACCACCGCACCACCGTCGAGCAGGCCGAGCTGGTGCGGCGCAGCCAGCACCTGGGCACCGCGGCGGAGCTGCTCACCGGCGAAGCGGCCGCCCAGGCCGGCGAGCTGGCGGCGGCGGCCGAGGGCGAGCTGCTGCCCGCGATCCGTGCGCAGCTGCAGGAGTGGCCGGCCCGGGTCGAGGAGTACTCCGGCGACGAGCTGGTCTACACCGTCCGCGGCAAGGAGATCCGCACGCCGCTGACCCGCACCACGCTGTCCGGCAACCCGGTCCGCCGGGTGGCCCTCCCCCGGACCCAGGACCGGGCCGAGCTGCTCGGCTGGCTGCGCCGGGAGAACCTGCCGGGCTCCTTCCCCTACACCGCCGGGGTCTTCCCGTTCAAGCGCCAGGGCGAGGCCCCGGCCCGGATGTTCGCCGGCGAAGGCGACGCGTTCCGCACCAACCGGCGGTTCCAGCTGCTGTCGGCCGGCGGCGAGGCGACCCGACTGTCGACCGCGTTCGACTCGGTCACCCTCTACGGCCGCGACCCCGACCCGCGCCCGGACGTCTACGGCAAGGTCGGCACGTCCGGGGTCTCGATCGCCACCGTCGAGGACATGGCTGTCCTCTACGGCGGGTTCGACCTGTGCTCCCCGACCACCTCGGTGTCGATGACGATCAACGGGCCGGCCCCGGCCGTGCTGGCGATGTTCCTGAACACCGCGATCGACCAGCGGCTGGAGGCCTTCCGCGCCGAGGAGGGCCGGGAGCCCGACGAGGCCGAGACCGACGAGATCCGGGCCTGGGTGCTGGCCAACGTCCGCGGCACGGTGCAGGCCGACATCCTCAAGGAGGACCAGGGCCAGAACACCTGCATCTTCTCCACCGAGTTCGCGCTGCGCTGCATGGCCGACATCCAGCAGTGGTTCATCGACCACGCGGTGCGCAACTTCTACTCGGTGTCGATCTCCGGCTACCACATCGCCGAGGCCGGGGCGAACCCGATCAGCCAGCTGGCCTTCACGCTGGCCAACGGCTTCACCTACGTCGAGGCGTACCTGGCCCGCGGCATGTCCATCGACGACTTCGCGCCCAACCTGTCGTTCTTCTTCTCCAACGGGATGGACGCCGAGTACACGGTGATCGGCCGGGTCGCCCGCCGGATCTGGGCCGTCGCGATGAAGGAGCGGTACGGGGCCGCCCCCCGCTCCCAGCAGCTGAAGTACCACGTGCAGACCTCGGGCCGGTCGCTGCACGCGCAGGAGATGGACTTCAACGACATCCGGACGACGCTGCAGGCGCTCTGCGCGATCTACGACAACGCCAACAGCCTGCACACCAATGCCTACGACGAGGCGGTCACCACCCCCAGCGCCTCCTCGGTGCGCCGGGCGCTGGCGATCCAGATGATCATCGACCGGGAGTGGGGGCTGGCCGGCAACGAGAACCCGCTGCAGGGCTCCTTCGTCGTCGACGAGCTCACCGACCTGGTCGAGGCCGCGGTGCTGGAGGAGTTCGACCGGATCGCCGAGCGCGGCGGGGTGCTCGGCGCCATGGAGACCGGCTACCAGCGCGGCCGGATCCAGGACGAGTCGATGCTCTACGAGCACCGCAAGCACGACGGGTCGCTGCCGATCGTCGGCGTCAACACGTTCCTCGATCCCAACGCCGGCGCCGAGGCGCCCCGGACCGTCGAGCTGGCCCGGGCGACCGAGGCGGAGAAGCAGTCCCAGCTGGACCGGCTGGCCGACTTCCAGGCGCGGCACGCCACCGAGGCACCCGCGGCGCTGCGCCGGCTGCAGGAGGCCGCCACCGGCGGCGGCAACGTCTTCGACGCGCTGATGGACGCCGTCCGGCACTGCTCGCTGGGTCAGATCAGCGAGGCCTTCTTCGAGGTCGGCGGCCAGTACCGCCGCAACGTCTAGGAGGTCGTCCTGAGTCTGGAACTCGATCCCATCGAGGAGGCGGCGCGGCAGTGGCGGGCGCACGGGTGGGACGACGCCGCGGACGGGATGGCCGCCGTCACCTCGCTGATGCGGGCCCAGGCGATCGTGCTGGCCCGGGTCGAGGAGGTGCTGCGGCCGCTCGGGCTGTCCTTCGCCCGCTACGAGCTGCTCGTGCTGCTGTCCTTCACCCGCCGCAGCGCGCTGCCGATGGCGCGGGCCGGCGCCTTGCTGCAGGTGCACCCGGCGAGCGTGACCAACGCCGCGACCCGGCTGGAGGCGGCCGGGCTGGTGGTCCGCCGGCCGCACCCGCAGGACGGCCGGGCGGTGCTGGTGGAGCTCACCGAGCAGGGCCGGGCGCTGGCCGCGAAGGCCACCGACGAGCTGAACGCGGGGGTGTTCCGCCGCCCGGGACTCTCACCGGACGCGGTGCGGACGCTGGTCGACGTCGTCCGCGAGCTGCGCCGGGACGCCGGCGACTTCGCGTGACCAGCCATCGTGGCCACGATGGCGAACTCCTCGACGACCTCGCGACGGCGGTGCCGCTGCCCGGGCCGCCGCGGCGGGTGGTGTCGCTGGTGCCGTCGCTGACCGAGGCGCTGGCGGTGACCGTCCCCGACCGGCTGGTTGGTGCCACGGACTGGTGCACGCACCCGGCGGGTCTCGACGTCCCGCGGGTGCGCGGCACCAAGAACCCCGACCGGGCCGCGATCGAGGCGCTGCGGCCCGACCTCGTCGTGGCCAACCAGGAGGAGAACCGCCGGCTGGACGTCGAGCGGCTGCGGGCGGCCGGCGTGCCGGTGTGGGTGACCGTCACCGAGTCCGTCGACCAGGCGCTGGCCTCGATGCGCCGGCTGTTCGCCGACGTGCTGGGCGTCGGCACGCCGGAGTGGCTCCGCGTCGCGACCGCCGAGTGGGGCCGCCCGCCGGAGCTGCCCGGCACCCGGGTCGCCGTCCCGGTGTGGCGGGACCCGTGGATGGTGGTCGGCGCGCGGACCTTCACCGGTGACGTGCTGGCCCGCCTCGGCCTGGTCAACGTGTTCGCCGGCTCCTCCGACCGGTACCCGCACGTGCCGCTCGAGGAGCTGCGCGCGGCCGGCCCCGAGCTGGTGCTGCTGCCCGACGAGCCCTACCCGTTCACCGCCGACGACGGCCCCGAGGCGTTCGCCGGCACCCGCCCGGTCCTGGTCAGCGGCCGTCAGCTCACCTGGTACGGGCCCTCGCTGGCCACGGCACGGTCCGAGCTGCTCGCCGCGGTGGGACGACGCCCCGTAACCTGAGCGAGCGCTCCAGGCAACGGTGCCGGCGCCGAGCGAGAGGAGTCGCGGGATGCGCGACGCAGTCATCGTCGAGGCCGTGCGCACGCCCGTCGGCAAGCGCAACGGCGGCCTGGCCGGGGTGCACCCGACCGACCTGTCCGCCCACGTGCTGGAGTCCCTGGCCGGCCGCGCCGGGCTGGACCCGGCGCTGGTCGACGACGTCATCTGGGGCTGCGTCTCCCAGGTCGGCGAGCAGACCTTCGACATCGCGCGCAACGCCGTCCTGGCCGCCGGCTGGCCGGAGAGCGTGCCCGGCACGACCATCGACCGGCAGTGCGGCTCCTCGCAGCAGGCGGTGCACTTCGCCGCCGCCGGGCTGGTCGCCGGGCACTACGACGTCGTCGTCGCCGGTGGGGTCGAGTCGATGAGCCGGGTGCCGATGGGCTCCTCCACCGCCGGCCAGGACCCGCTCGGCGAGCGGTTCGCGCAGCGGTACGGCGTGCACCCGAACCAGGGCGTCGGTGCGGAGATGATCGCGCAGCGGTGGGGGCTGTCGCGCACCCAGCTGGACGAGTTCGCGCTCCGCTCGCACGAGCGGGCCGCGCAGGCCCAGGACGACGGGCTGTTCGCCGGCCAGATCGCCCCGGTGCACACCCCGGACGGGCTGGTCGAGCACGACGAGGGCATCCGCCGGGGCGGCACGGTCGAGGCGCTGGCCGGGCTGAAGACCCCCTTCAAGCCCGACGGCGTGATCAGCGCCGGGAACGCCAGCCAGATCTCCGACGGCTCGGCGGCCCTGCTGATGACGACGGGCGACCGCGCCCGCGAGCTCGGCCTCACCCCGATGGCCCGGGTGCACAGCGTCGCGCTGGCCGGCGACGACCCGGTGATCATGCTGACCGCGCCGATCCCGGCGACGCAGAAGGTGCTGCAGCGCAGCGGCCTGCGGCTGGACGAGATCGGTGTGTTCGAGGTCAACGAGGCCTTCGCCCCGGTGCCGCTCGCCTGGCTGGCCGAGATCGGCGCGGACGAGAAGGCGCTCAACCCGGTGGGCGGCGCGATCGCGCTCGGTCACCCGCTCGGCGGCTCCGGCGCCCGGATCATGACCACGATGCTGCACCACATGCGGGCCAACGGGATCCGCTACGGCCTGCAGACGATGTGCGAGGGCGGCGGCCAGGCCAACGCCACCATCCTCGAACTGCTCTGACCTCGCCCCTGGCTGACACTGTGTGACCTGAGGCACACTGCTCCCCGGCAGTGCCGCCTCCGACCACGCGGGAGATGCTCGGTGACCCAGACGCTGGACCCGACCGACACCCAGTCCACCCCGGCGGACGACCCGGCCGGCCGGGTCAGCGCCTGGCTCGAGGCGTTCCAGTCCGCGCTCACCGCCCGCGACGTCGACCGCGCGGCCGAGCTGTTCGCGCCGACCTGCTTCTGGCGGGACCTGATCGCGTTCAGCTGGAACATCACCACCGTCGAGGGGCCGGACGGCGTCCGCGACCTGCTCCGGTCCACGCTGGACACGACCGACCCGCGGGGCTTCCGGGCCGCGGAACCGCCCGCCGGGACCGACGGCGTCGACGAGGCGTGGATCGAGTTCGAGACCGCCGTCGGGCGCGGTCGGGGCCACCTCCGGCTGACCGACGGCCGGGCCTGGACGCTGCTGACCACGCTGTACGAGCTGACCGGCCACGAGGAGCCCGCGCGCGACCGCCGACCGAAGGGCGCCGAGCACGGGGCGCAGCGGGAACGGCTGACCTGGCTGGACCGCCGCGAGCAGGAGGCCCGCGAACTCGGCTACGCGACCCAGCCCTACGTGCTGGTGGTCGGTGGCGGTCAGGGCGGCATCGCACTGGGCGCGCGGCTGCGGCAGCTCGACGTCCCGACGATCGTCATCGACAAGCACCCGCGCCCGGGCGACCAGTGGCGCAGCCGCTACAAGTCGCTGTGCCTGCACGACCCGGTCTGGTACGACCACCTGCCCTACATCAAGTTCCCGGACAACTGGCCGGTGTTCGCCCCCAAGGACAAGATCGCCGACTGGCTCGAGTCCTACACCCGGGTGATGGAGCTGAACTACTGGGGGAACACCCGAGCGCTCAGCGCGTCCTACGACGAGGCCACCGGGGAGTGGACCGTCACCGTGGAGCGCGACGGCACGCCGGTGGTGCTGCGGCCGAAGCAGCTGGTGCTGGCCACCGGCGTGTCCGGCAAGCCGAACGTCCCCGTCCTTCCCGGGCAGGACGTCTTCCGCGGCGACCAGCACCACTCCTCGGCCCACCCCGGCCCGGACGCCTACCGCGGCAAGAAGTGCGTCGTGATCGGCTCGAACAACTCCGCCTTCGACATCTGCGGCGCGCTGTGGGAGAACGGCGCGGACGTGACGATGGTGCAGCGCTCGTCGACGCACATCGTCCGGTCGGACTCGCTGATGGAGATCGGCCTCGGGGCGCTGTACTCCGAGCAGGCCGTCGCCTCGGGGATGACCACGGAGAAGGCGGACCTGGTCTTCGCCTCGCTGCCGTACCGGATCATGCACGAGTTCCAGATCCCGCTGTACGACCAGATGCGCGAACGCGACGCCGACTTCTACCAGCGGCTCGAGGAGTCGGGGTTCGACCACGACTGGGGCGAGGACGGCTCGGGCCTGTTCATGAAGTACCTGCGCCGCGGGTCGGGCTACTACATCGACGTGGGGGCCGCCGAGCTGGTGGCCAACGGCGACGTCGCCCTGGTGAGGGGACAGGTCGACCACCTCACCGAGGACTCGGTGGTGCTGGCCGACGGCACCGTGCTGCCGGCCGACCTGGTCGTCTACGCCACCGGCTACGGCTCGATGAACGGCTGGGCCGCCGACCTCATCTCCCAGGAGGTCGCCGACCGGGTCGGGAAGGTGTGGGGGCACGGCTCGGACACCATCAAGGACCCCGGCCCGTGGGAGGGCGAGCAGCGCAACATGTGGAAGCCCACCCAGCAGCAGGCGCTGTGGTTCCACGGCGGCAACCTGCACCAGTCCCGGCACTACTCGCTGTACCTCGCGCTGCAGCTCAAGGCCCGACAGGCCGGCATCCCGACCCCGGTGTACCGGCTCCAGGAGGTCCACCACACCAGCTGAGCGGAGTGCCACGGCGCGGATCCCGCGCCCGTGGCACTCCGCTCAGCGGTCGGCCGGCTCCACGATGTGCACCCGCACCGCGCAGAACTGGGCCGGGGTCCCCAGCAGCACCGCCTTGGTCGGCTCCCCCACGTCCAGCGGCCCCAGCCGGGGCAGCTCGGCCAGCGTCCGCAGCCGCGGGTCGGCCAGCACCTCGGCGACCAGCCCCTTGTCACCGCCGGTGGCCAGCGCCTCGGTGCTGCCCGCGTGCGGGCCGAGGACGCGCACGGCGGTCTCCACGGCATGGCTGACGACGGCGTCGGTCTGGTGGCCGCGGCGCCGGGCGAACCGCTGCTGCGACCACCCACCGGCTGCGGTACGCCCCTGCACCTGCCGGGAGTCGACCTTGGAGACGACGAGCTCCGGCCCGTCGAACACCCCGACCGCCCAGCGGCCCCGGCGTACCAGCAGCACGCCGGTGCGGTGCGGGGTCCGCGCCGCGGCGGTGAACGCGGTGAGCGGCGCGGGCCCGGGCGTCCACCCGTAGGGCGCGGTCAGGGTCAGGGTGGTGGTGTCCGCGCAGGCGACCTGCACGGCGTCGTCGTCGCCCACCCGGACGTCGGTGAACCGGCCGTGCCGCGCCGCGACGCCGTCCAGCCAGCGGTCCAGCCGCTCCGGAGCGACGCCGAGCACCCGGCCACCGCCGGCCGCGGGCCGGCCACCTCTCAGGGGCCCGCGCCGAGCCGGCGAGGCGCGGGGGGAGAGGTGGTCCTTCACCACCGGTTGCGCAGGCCCAGCAGCCGGTCCAGCACGTCACCGGTCCGCAGGCCGTCGTGCTCGTACTCGTTGGTCACCCAGACGCGCACGTTCCCGACCGCCTCGGCCGTGTCCAGGGACAGGCCGGCGTCGACGTACATGTCGTCGAAGTAGACGGCGGCGTCCACCGGCACCTCGTTGCGGGCCAGGGCCGCGGGGTCGTACAGCGGGCGGCACTTCGGAGTCTCGGCCAGCGCCCGCGCGGCGGGTCCGAAGGGCCGCAGTGCTCGGACCTCGTCGAACATCCAGGGGTAGACCATCTCGCCGGTGAAGGGCAGCGGGCGGCGGGCCGGGTCGAACTCCGAGCCGCGCTCGGCCTCGGCCGCCCAGCCGGTCGCACCCGCACCGCTGGCGTAGATGCTCTCGTGCAGCACCACGTAGAGCGGGTTGTCCCAGTAGGTGGTGCGCTGGGCGACGGCGTCGAGGAAGGCGTCGGCGAGCTGGTCGTCGCCGTCCTCGAGCGCCTCCTCGAACAGCCAGTGCAGGTCCTCGAGCCCGGTCGTCGTGCCGAGCCCGTGGCCGAGCGTCTGCAGCCGGCGCACCGAGAGCCGGTCGCCGTCGGGCAGCCGGACGTCGGTGGCCTCGACCAGGTCGGCCACCGCGGCGACCCGGGCGGCGTCGTCGGGGTAGCGGTCGTAGAACCGGCGGGTCCTCGCCGCCACCCGCGGGTAGGTGCGCCGGTAGAGCTCCCGGGCGTCGGGTCGGGTGCTGGCCAGCCCGCCGGTGACCAGGCAGCGCTCGAGGCCGTGCGGCGCCTGCGACAGGTAGGTGAGGGTCAGGAAGCCGCCGTAGCTCTGGCCGAGCGTCGTCCACCGGCGGCCGCCGTAGAGGGTGGCGCGGACGTGCTCGGCGTCGGCGACGATCGAGTCGGCCCGGTGGGCGAGCAGGTGCTCGGCGGCCACCTGCGGGTCGGTGAAGGCGCTGATCCGCCGGGCGGTGACCCGCGAGCTGCGGCCGGTCCCGCGCTGGTCCATCAGCACCACCCGGAAGTCCTGCAGCGCCCGGGCGATCCAGTTCCCGCCGCCGCCCACGGGGCGCGGCGACTTCCCGCCCGGGCCGCCCTGCAGGAAGCACAGCAGCGGCAGGTCGGCGTCCCGCCTGTCCGGGTGCACGAGCTCGCGGACGAACACCGAGATCGTCGGGCCGTCCTCGGCGCCCCAGTGCAGCGGCACGGGCACGGTGTGCTCGCGCACGACCATGCCCGGGATCGCGTACTGCCGGTCCACGTCCCTCCCCCGCTCAGGAGGCGAGCGCCGCGGTGGGCGCGTGCTCGGCGGGCACGTGCAGGCACCGCTGGCCCAGGCCGACCACGAGCGCGGCGACGCCGGCGGAGACGGTGGCGACCAGGAAGCTCGCGTTGGCCCCGACGACGTCCACGATCTTGCCGGCGACCGACGTCCCGACGGCCACCCCGAGGGCGAGGGCCGTCCCGATCCAGGTGAACGCCTCGGTGACCTGCGCCCGCGGCACCAGCACCTCTGCGAGTGTGAAGGCGCTGATCAGCGACGGCGACACGGTGACCCCGGCGAGGACCACCAGCGGGAGCATCAGCCAGATGTTGCCGACCAGCGCCAGCGGGACGGTCAGCAGGGTGAGCAGCGCGAGCACGCCGACCAGCCGGTGCCGCAGCCGGATCCGCCAGTGCACCGTCCCCCAGCCGATCCCCGCGGCCATCGACCCCGCGGCCAGCGCGGCGATCAGCAGGCCGGACAGCGCCCGGGCGCCGACCTCGTCGGCGAAGGCGACCAGCCCGATCTCCAGGGTGCCGAGGATCGCGCCGATCGCGGTGCCCACCACGAAGAGCACCCGCAGTCCGGCGACCCGCATGGCCGACGGGCCGCGCCGGTGCTCGTGCGGCGCCGGCGGTGGCTCGGTGCGGCGCTGGGCGGCGAACAGCAGGCTGCCGATGGTGGCCAGGGCGAACGCGGTGACCACGCCGGAGGTGGTGTGCCCGGTGGTGGACAGGAAGGTGACCAGCACCGGCCCGATGATGAACACGAACTCGTCGACCACCGACTCCATCGCCAGGGCGGTGGGCAGTCGCGGGGTGCCGCGCAGCAGGTGGGTCCAGCGGACCCGGATCATCGAGGCGACCGGAGGGAGGCTGGCCCCGGCGGCACCGGCGGCGACGAACACCGTCCACAGCGGCCAGTGGTCGCGGACCGAGGTCAGGAAGAAGACCCCGGAGACGACGAACACCGCGACGACGGCGAGGAGCACTCGGCGCTGGGCATGGGTGTCGGCCAGCCGCCCGATCACCGGCCCGGAGACGGCGGTGGTGATCGCGCCGACCGCGGCGACCGCGCCGCCCAGCCCGTAGGAGCCGGTCTCGCTCTGCACGAGCAGCACGCTGCCCAACCCCACCATCGACAGCGGGAGCCGGCCGATGAAGGCCGCCAGCACCATGGGCAGGGCGTGCGGCGTCCGCAGCACGTGCAGATAGGGATTGGGCACGACCGAACTGGCCTCCGTCACGGAAAGGGGCGGCGCCGTCACGCTAACCGAGGACCCTGTGCCCCGCGGCGTGGAGGCCCCACCCCTGGCAGCACGAGGTCCCGCCCCCCGACGACGCTGTCCGGAGGCGGGACCTCGAGTCCTGGGGGCGGCGCCCTACGGGGCCAGCCGGCTCGCGAGGATCTCCAGCTCGTCCCACATGGTGCTGGGCAGCTTGTCGCCGAACCTCTCGAACCACTCGGTGATCTGCGGGACCTCGGCCTGCCACTCGTCCCGGTCCACCCGCAGCGCCTGCTCGACCTGGTCGCGGGTCATGCCCAGACCCGAGACGTCGAGCGAGTCCGGCGTCGGCACGTGCCCGACCGGCGTCTCGACGGCGGCGGCGGTGCCCTCCAGGCGCTCGACGACCCACTTGAGCACCCGGCTGTTCTCGCCGAAGCCCGGCCACAGGAAGCCGCCGTCGGAGTCCCGGCGGAACCAGTTCACGTAGAAGATCCGCGGCAACTTGCTGGCGTCGTGCGCCTTGCCGGTCTCCACCCAGTGCTTGACGTAGTCACCGGCGTTGTAGCCGATGAACGGCAGCATCGCGAAGGGGTCGCGGCGGACGACGCCGACGGCGCCGGTGGCTGCGGCCGTCGTCTCCGAGGAGAGCGTCGCGCCCATGAAGACGCCGTGGTTCCAGTCCCGTGCCTCGCTGACCAGCGGGATCGTGGTCTTGCGGCGGCCGCCGAAGAGGATGGCCGAGATCGGCACGCCCCGGGGGTCGGTGTACTCCGGCGCCAGGATCGGGCACTGGGTGATCGGCGTGCAGAACCGGCTGTTCGGGTGGCTGGAGGGCTCCTCGGACTCCGGCGTCCAGTCCCGGCCCTTCCAGTCGGTGAGGTGGGCCGGCGGCTCGTCGGTCATCCCCTCCCACCAGATGTCGCCGTCGTCGGTCAGCGCGACGTTGGTGAACACCGAGTTGCCCGCCTCGATGGTGCGCATCGCGTTGGGGTTGGTGTCCCAGCCGGTGCCCGGCGCGACGCCGAACAGGCCGTACTCGGGGTTGAGCGCGTAGAGCCGGCCGTCCTCGCCGAACCGCATCCAGGCGATGTCGTCGCCGAGGGTCTCGACCTTCCAACCGGGGATGGTCGGCTCGAGCATCGCCAGGTTCGTCTTGCCGCAGGCGCTCGGGAAGGCTGCGGCGACGTAGTAGGTCTTCTGCTGCGGGCTGGTCAGCTTGAGGATCAGCATGTGCTCGGCGAGCCAGCCCTCGTCGCGGGCCATCACCGAGGCGATCCGCAGCGAGTAGCACTTCTTGCCCAGCAGCGCGTTGCCGCCGTACCCGGAGCCGTAGGACCAGATGGCCCGCTCCTCGGGGAAGTGGACGATGTACTTGGTGTCGCTGCAGGGCCACGGGACGTCGGTCTGGCCGGGCTCCAGCGGCGCGCCGAGGGAGTGCATCGCCGGCACGAAGGGGCGGTCGGTGCCCATCGCCTCCAGGATCGCGCTGCCGATCCGGGCCATCACCCGCATGGAGACCACGACGTACTCGGAGTCGGTCAGCTCGACGCCGAACATCGGGTCCTCGGCCTCGACCGGGCCCATGCAGAACGGGATGACGTACATCGTCCGGCCGCGCATGCACCCCCGGTACAGCTCGGTCATGACGGCCTTCATCTCGCCCGGGTCCATCCAGTTGTTGGTGGGTCCGGCGTCGGCCTCGTCGACCGAGCAGATGAAGGTGCGGTCCTCGACGCGGGCGACGTCGCTGGGGTCCGAGGCGCAGTGGAAGGAGTTGGCCTTCGCGGTCAGCCGGGTGAAGGTGCCGACGTCCACCAGCTTCCCGGTGAGCCGCTCCCACTCCTCGTCGGTCCCGTCGACCCAGACGACCTGGTCGGGCTGGGTCAGGTCGGCCATCTCCCGCACCCAGGCGAGGAGGCGGGCGTGGGTGGTCGGGGCGTTCTCGAGACCGGGGGTGGCCACGGCAGTCACGGCGTCTCCTGCATGTGGGGACGCCTGCGCTGGGCGCGGGGCAGGCGTCGGCGCTGGCTGGGGGCCCGCCCCGACCGCTCCGTTGAGGCCGGGGGGATCCGCGAAGACTACTCGTATAGGACGTCTACCCACACTGTGACCTGCATCGCTGCGGGATGCCGGGCACCGGCAGCCGGGTTGTGCCGGTCGTGACCCAGCCGACCACTGACCAGCCCGTCCTGCTGCAGCCGCTGACCCTGCGCGGGGTCACGCTGCCCAACCGGCTGGTCGTCGCGCCGATGTGCCAGTACAACGTCACCGACGGCGTCGTCGGGGACTACCACCTGGTCCACCTGGGGCGCTTCGCCCTCGGCGGCTTCGGGCTGGTCATGGTCGAGGCGACCGGCGTGAGCGCGGACGGCCGGATCAGCCCCGGGGACGTCGGCCTGTGGGACGACGCCCAGGTCCCCGGGCTCGCCCGGGTCGCCGCGTTCCTGCGCGAGCACGGCAGCGTCCCGGCGATCCAGCTGGCCCACGCCGGCGGCAAGGCCAGCACGCTGCGCCCGTGGGACGGGCACGGCCCGGTGACCACCGAGAACGCCCGTCCCGGTGACGAGCCGTGGACGGCGGTCTCCCCCAGCGGCGTCCCGATGGGCGAGGGCTGGCCGGCACCCCACCCGCTGACGACGGCGGAGCTGGCCGGCGTGCGCGAGGCGTTCGTGGCCGCCGCCCGGCGGGCGCTCACCGCCGGGTTCGCCGTCGCCGAGGTGCACGCGGCGCACGGCTACCTGCTCAACCAGTTCCTCTCCCCGCTGACCAACCGGCGCACCGACTCCTACGGCGGCTCGCTGGAGAACCGGATGCGGTTCCCGCTCGAGGTGGTCGAGGCCGTGCGTGAGGTCTGGCCCGCCGACCTCCCGCTGGTGGTCCGGGTCTCCGCCGTCGACGCCCAGCGCGACGGGACGACGCTGGAGGACACCATCGCCTTCGCGCGCGAGCTGAAGACGCTGGGTGTGGACGCGATCGACGTCTCCGGCGGCGGCATCGGCGCAGGCTGGCAGCACCCGATCGGCTACGGCTACCAGGTGCCCTTCGCCGCGGCCATCAGGGGGCAGGCCGGGATCCCGACCATGGCCGTCGGGCTGGTGGTGGACCCGGCGCAGGCCGAGGCCGTCGTCGCCACCGGCCAGGCCGACCTGGTCGCCGTCGCCCGCGAGGCGCAGGACGACCCGAACTTCGCCGTGCACGCCGCCCGGGCGCTGACCGGCGGCTCGTACGACACCTACCCGGTGCAGGCGGGTCCGCGGCTGGCCGCCCGCGACCGGCTGCTGCACCGCCTCGGCCCGTGGACCGGCCCCGGCCCGGTCCTGGTGGAGGAGCCCGCCTCCTGAGGCGCCGGGATCTCCCCCGAGAGCGCGCCCCGGGGGGTCCCCACGACCGCCGAGGGCGCGCCTTCGGCGGTCAGCCGGCGGGGCGGCCGTAGGCCGGGCCGGTGGCGGCGAGGAAGGTGTCCCAGTCGCCCGGCCCGGGCGCACCGGAGACCTCGGCGCCGAACTTGTCGAGGTACCAGTGCCAGCCCAGGACGTAGTCCCCGGCGTCGGTGCCCGGGGGGAAGACCTGGGTGAAGACCAGGACCGTGCGGCCCTGCTCCTCGGCCAGGTCCAGCTCGATCCGCCACGCCTGCTCGGACTCCCACCGGACGACGAGGCGGCGGGGCGGGTCGCACTCGACGATCCGCATCGGCTCCCTGGACGCCCCCTCCTCGTGGGTCATCGTCAGGGTGCCCGAGCCGCCGACCCGCCGTTCGCCGTCGTAGGTGCCGAACCAGCGCGCGGTCCTGTCCGGGTCGGTGAGCGCGGACCAGACGTCCGCGACCGGGTCCGGCCAGCTGCGGCGGAACTGGACCTGCACCCCGTCGGCCACCTCGGTGACCTCGCCCAGCCGCTCGTCCTGCGTCGTCATCGACCGTCCTCCTGAGTCCGCGCCCGCCGTCCGCGGGCGATCTCGGTGTCCAGGGCGTCCAGGCGCTGCGCCCACAGCCGACGGTAGGGGGCCAGCCACGCGTCCAGCTCGGACAGCGGCCGCGGGTCCAGCGCGTACACCCGACGCTGCCCCTCGGCGCGGACCTGCACCAGCCCCGCCTCGCGGAGGACCCGCAGGTGCCGGCTGATCGCCGGGCGGGTCACCGGGAACTGCCCGGCGAGCTCCCCGGCGCCCCTCTCACCGGCCGCCAGCAGCGCGACGATCTGCCGCCGGGTCGGGTCGGCCAGTGCCGCGAGCGCCTCCACGGGTCATGTGTAACAGATGGCTTACGTAAGCGTCCAGTTACACATGACGGTTCAGGGCCGGGGCTCGCGGGCACGGTCGGGTGCATGACCGTCACCGACCCCGACGTCCCCGACCCGCTGAACGACCCGCGCACCCTGCAGGCCGACCCCGGCGCACTCGGCCAGGGCGAGGACCTCGCCTCCGCCGAGGACGACGCCGTCGCCACCGGTGAGGACGAGCTCGCCACCTCCCGGACCGAGGCCGACGAGGCCGGCGGCGGCGACGTGACCGGCGGCTTCGCCGGCGCTGTCGGCGAGGCGCCGACCACCGACCGGACCTGAGCCGGACCGGTCCGTTTCACCGACCGTCCTGGGGGGAACGAGACGTGGGTCACATCCGCGCGACGCGAGGAGGGACCCTCATGGCCACCGGTGAGACCGGCTTCGCCGACGTCACCTTCGACCTCATCTCCGTCCAGTACCACTCGCTCAAGGCAGGTCACGACTACGGCCAGTACGTCCGGGACGCCGAGAACGCCGGTCTGGACGACGTCGCCTCGTTCTTCCGCGAGGTGATGGAGCAGGACTCCCAGCGCGGGCAGCGCTGCC
Organism: Modestobacter altitudinis; assembly: GCF_005930475.1. Classification (GTDB taxonomy): domain Bacteria; phylum Actinomycetota; class Actinomycetes; order Mycobacteriales; family Geodermatophilaceae; genus Modestobacter; species Modestobacter altitudinis. The sequence goes on along the minus strand of NZ_SJEW01000021.1, from coordinate 52,777 downwards.
ACGACCTGCTGCGCCAGCTGGCCGGCACCGAGCACGGCGGTCCGGCCACGAGCTGAGGCGTTACCCGCCGAGTGCGCCGCCGGGCCCCGAGGACCACGATGGGGCCGTGATCAAGACGGCGCTCACCCGGTGGTTCGACCTCGACACACCCGTCTTCGGCGCCCCGATGGCCGGGGTGGCCGGCGGCGAGCTCGCCCGCGCCATCTCGGTGGGCGGTGGTCTCGGGATGATCGGCGTCGGGTCGGAGACCCCCGTCGACTGGATCGCCGCGCAGGCCCGGGTGCCGGCCGAGGCCGACGTGTCCTTCGGTGTCGGCCTGATGGCCTGGGCGCTGGACCGGCGGCCCGAGCTGCTGGCCGCGGCGATCACGGCCGAGCCGGCATTGGTCTCGGTGTCCTTCGGCGACCCGGCACCGTTCGTCGGCCCGCTGCACGATGCCGGGATCGCCGTGGCCACCGCGGTCAACTCACGCAGTGACCTCGACCGTGCGGTGGCGGCCGGCGCGGACGTCATCGTCGTGCAGGGCACCGAGGCCGGCGGTCACACCGGGCAGCGAGCCACCCTCCCGCTGCTCCAGGAGGCGCTGACCGCGACCGACCGGCCGGTGCTGGCGGCCGGTGGCATCGCGACGGGCGCCGGGCTGGCCGCCGTCCTGGTCGCCGGTGCCGCCGGGGCGTGGATCGGGACGCCGTTCCTGGCCTGCACGGAGGCGACGAACACGGCGGCGGCGCGGGAGCGCGTCCGGGCTGCCAGCGGCGACCGGACGGTGCTCACCAGCGCCTTCGACATCGCCCAGGGTCTGGACTGGCCCCGGCGGTGGCCCGGGCGGGCCCTGGTCAACGAGTTCACCGAGACCTGGCACGGCCGGGAGGACGAGCTCCGCGGCGACACCCGGGCTGCCGAGACGGTCCGCCGGGCCCGCGCCGACGGCGACCTGGACAACGCGCCGGTCTACGCCGGGGAGTCCGTCGGGCTGGTCACGGCCGAGCAGTCGGCGACCGACGTCGTCCGCCGGCTCACCGCCGACGCCCGGAAGGCGCTGGAGCGCGCCCCACGCCTGCTGCGTTGACAGGCCGGGCGGAGCCCGACGCATTCGTCATCCGGCCCCGTTCAGAGGCTCGCCCCGAGCTCGTGAGGGGCGAGGAGGTCGGGGTCCTTCTTCAGACGGCGCAGCTGCCGTCCTCGCAGCCCTCGGCGGCGGGGACGGTGACCAGCGGGTGGCTGTCGGTCCAGGCCCGCTGCAGCAGCTCGAGCAGCTGCTCGGCGGGCTGCGCCCCGGCGGCCCCGTAGGCGCGGTCGACGACGAAGAACGGGACGCCGGTCGCACCCAGCGCGCGGGCGGTCGCGATGTCGGCGTGGACGGCGTCCAGGTAGCGCATGTCGACGAGCGCGCCGCGGGCCTCGTCGGCGTCCAGCCCGACCTCGACCGCCAGGGCCACCAACGAGTCGACGTCGAACACCGACCGCTGCTCGGTGAAGTGGGCGTGCAGCAGCCGCTCCTTCATCGCCCCGCCGAGGCCGCGGTCGGCGGCCAGGTGGATGAGCTGGTGCGCCAGCAGGGTGTTGCCGCTGACGCCCTCGGCGAGGTGGTACTCGAGCCCCTCACCGGCGGCGACGTCGACGACCCGGCGCTGCATCTGCGCCATCTCCTCGACGCTGCGGCCGTACTTGGCAGCCAGCGCGGGGAGCGTCGCCTCGGTGTGCCCCTCGGGGATGCTCGGGTCGAGCTGGAAGGACCGCCAGACGACCTCCACCTGATCGGCGTGCGCGAAGCGGGAGAGCGCCGTCTCCAGCTTGCGCTTGCCGATGTAGCACCACGGACAGACGACGTCGGACCACACCTCTACCTGCATGAACCGTCCGAACCCGCCGAGCGGTCGGCTCATTCCGCGGCGGGCGCAGCCACCTGTGCCCGCCCGTTGCCGGGGGTGGGGTCGAGGAAGACGTAGCGGACGCCGGGGTGCCGGGCGACGAGCCGGCGCTCGGCCTCGTCGGAGGCCCGCTCGATGTCGGCGACGGTGGCGGTGTCGGCGAAGTCGACCTTGGCGGCGACCAGCAGCTGTCCCGGGCCGATCACCGTGGTCAGCAGGAACGGCACGTCGTCGACCTGCGCCATGCCGGACAGCTCGTCCTTGAGCTCCTGCTGGGTGGCGCCGGGGACCGACTGGCCGATGAGCAGCGAGATGTTGGCCCGCGCCAGGGAGCCCGCGACCAGGACCAGCAGGACGCCGATCAGGATGGCCGCGATGCCGTCCCACAGCGGATCGCCGGTGATCTGCTCGAGGAACAGGCCCAGAGCGGCGAGCACCAGGCCGACCAGCGCGGCGCTGTCCTCGAAGGTGACCGCCTTGACCGTCGTGTCGGTGGTGTGCTGGAGGTACTGGCGGGAGCTGATGTTCCGCTCCTTCGCCTCGCCGCGGACCTGCCGGACGGCCTTGAGCAGCGAGCTGCCCTCGAGGACGAAGGAGACGGCCAGGATGACGTAGGAGATCGTCGGGGAGCCCTCGGGCTCGCGCTCGATGATCGTCGTGACGCCCTGCCAGATGGAGAACCCGGCGCCCACACCGAAGGTGCACAGCGCCGCCAGGAACGCCCAGAAGTAGGTCTCTCGGCCGTAGCCGAACGGATGGCGCTCGTCGGCGGCCCGGTTGCCGCGCTTGAGGGCGATGAAGAGCAGCACCTCGGTGACCGTGTCGGCCAGCGAGTGCGCCGCCTCGGACATCATCGCCGAGGAGTGGCTGATCAGACCGCCGAACAGCTTGGCGACGGCGATCGCCAGGTTCGCCACCCCGGCGACGATGACGGTGCCGGTCGACTCGCCGTCGGACTTCCCGGAGGGCTTCGTGGCGGCGCCGGCCTGGGCCTCCTCGATGAGGGCGTGCCGAGTCGCCGGAGCCGGTTGTGTCATGCACCTCTGGTGCCCCGGTCCGGTGATCGACAACCGCGCGCTCCGTGCGGCACGCGTCCCGCTGCTCACACCTGGAGCAGTGGTCCGATGAGGATCTCGGTGCCGTCGGGTCGGAAGGTGCGCCATCGTCCGCCGGGATCTCGTTCGACCCGGAACCCGTGGTGGACCTTCGAATGGTGCCGTTCACACAGGAGCCCGGAGTTCTCCAAGGTGGTCTCGCCGCCGAACAGCCAGTGGATGAGGTGGTGCACCTCGCACCAGTGGGTCGGGGCGTCACAGCCTGCGAACACGCAGTGCCGGTCCCGGCGCTCCACGGCCTTGCGCAGCCCGGGGGTGACCACCCGGTGGTCTCGACCCAGGTCCAGCGGCACCCCGTCGGGGGTCATCACGATGCGGGAAATGGCACCGTCGCAGGCCAGCCACCGGGCGCGGGCGGCGGAGATCTGTGCGCCGAAGCCGGTGCGCGCGGCGCCGGGGCCGGTCGCGGGGTCGACCACGTCGTCCAGCCCGACCTCGAGGACCACCTCCGGCTTGACGGTGCGCAGCAGCGGCAGGTTCCCGGACGCCAGCTGGTTGTCACACAGCTGGACCAGCGCGTCGGCCTGCTGCTGGGCACGGGTCCGGTCATCGCCCTTCGGGCGGGAGGCCTGCACGATCGACTCGATCGCGGCCCGCACCTTCTCGAACCCCACCGCGTCCAGATCGAAGCGACCCGAGCCGCTGCCATCGGCCTGCCGGGTGAGAGACAGCCGCCGACCTTCGGTGGGGTCCGGTTCGACACCGTCGGGGTCCAGCGCCTCCTGGTAGTGGTGCACCACCTGCGCCAACCGCTCGTGCGCCTCACCCTCAGCGACGGCGACCAGCGCCCGGTCGACCTCACCGAGATCCACGCCCTGCTCGTCGGCGGCGGCCCGCTCGGCCTCGCCCGCGATCGAAGCGATCACCGCCACCTGGGCGGCGGTGAGCGTGCCGTCGGCGAACGCCGCCGCGGTGGCCTGCAGGTGCTCCAACGCCCGGCCCGACCGCACCAGCCGGGCTGCCTCGCCCGCCGTCAGATGACCGTGCCCACGCAGCCAGGACGGCATCGTCTTCTTCCCGTCGTGCTCCGCGGCCCCGGTCAGCTCGCACCGGCGCACGGTGCGGGTGACCTCGGCGGCGATCCGGTTCTGCAGCACCAGCAACGGACCCAGCCGCTCCAGCAGCGCCGGCCCGGGCAGCAGGTCGAGGTCCTCGGCGGCCAGGGCGTCCAGCGCGGACTGCAACTCGCCCATGACACCTCCCGACCGCTCCGAACACCTGTACGAAGTCTAGCGGCAGAGGAGGGTCACGACAAGACGAATCCGCAGGTCAGGCGCTTGTCCACAGATCGCGGCGAGCCCTTGACCCCAGGCACCGGGGACTGTTCACAGCTGGGCGACGACGTGCTCGGCGAGCCGGCGCCGCCCCTCGGCGGAGGCGGACGCGAGGAAGAGGAAGCAGTCGGTGGCCTCCACCTCCAGCACCACCGGTCCGGTCGGGCCGGGAACCAGGTCGACGCGGGCGTAGCCGAGCTGCTGCCGACCGCCCGGTACCGCGGCCAGCGCCGCCTCGGCCACGGCACGCTGGGCGTCGGTCACCCGCACCTCCCGGACGGACCCCAGGACGTCGGCCACCACGACCGCTGCCCGGACCCCGTCGACGGTGAGCAGGGGCTCCCGCCGCACGGCGTGGGAGAGGACCCCGCCGAGGAAGACGACGCTCGTCTCGCCGTCCCGCTCGATGCCCGGCAGGTACGGCTGGACCATCGCCGTGCGCCCCTGCGCGTGCAGCCGGGCCACCAGCGCCAGCGCACCCGGGTCGTCGGGCCGACGGAACCGGCCGGTGTCCGCGGCGCTCCCGCTCACCGTGGGCTTCACGACGTAGTCGCCCTCCGGCGCCGTCCAGGAGTGGTCCGGCGGCACGAAGACCGTCGGGATGGTCGGCACCCCGGCCCGGGCCAGGTCGTCGAGGTAGTGCTTGTCGGTGTTCCACGCCAGGACCTCGCGCGGGTTCACCATCGCGGGACAGCGTGCCGTCCAGGCGAGGAACTCCTCGCGCCGCAGCGGGTAGTCCCAGGTGCTGCGGACCAGCACGGCGTCGAAGGCCGCCCAGTCGACCCGGGGGTCGTCCCAGACGACGGGCCGGGCCCGGACCCCGACGTCCGCCAGCGCGGCCAGCAGCAGCGGGCCGTCCTCGTCCAGCTGTGGAGCGGCAGCGCAGGTCGCCACCCCGATGCGCGGCTCGGTCATGGCCGCATCCTGGCCCCGACCGCCGACAGTCCCGACCGTCGACAGTCCCGACCGCCGACAGTCCCGGGTCAGCTGAAGCGCTGCTGCAGGTGGACGGCGACCGCGGTGCCGGCCTCGTGCTTGCCGATCGCCGCGCACAGCGCCTTCTTGAGCGGCAACCAGTGCGGGCCCTGCCCCGAGGGCATGAGGGTCGCGGCGAACGGGTGGCCGTCCAGGGTCCCGGCGACCTTCACCGCCCGGCGGGTGCCGAGCACCTCCGCGGAGCCGGGGAGCTCCAGGTAGGTGGGGAAGGCGCCGTCCTTCTCGATCACGCTGGCGAAGACGGCGTCGATCGACTGGCCGGGCTGCGGTGCGGAGGTCATGGGCAGAGGACTCCCGGCGCGGCCGGAAGTCATCGGTGGTCAGGCCACCGCACCGACCGCCGGGACGAAGTCGCGGCCGATGCGGATGACCTCGTCCAGCCGCTCGCGGGCCGCAGTGAGCTCGGCGATCTGCCGGTCGATGCCGTCCCGCTGCTCGACCAGCCGGGCCATCATGGCCGGCGTGGCGACGCCGGTGTGCACGCACGGCAGCAGCTCGAGGACGTCCCTGCTGGTCAGCCCGGCGGCGTAGAGCTGCTGGATGAAGTGCACCCGGTCCACGGCGTCCTCGGCGTACCTGCGCTGCCCGCTCGGGCTGCGCTCGCCCTCCAGCAGCCCCTGCTCCTCGTAGTAGCGCAGCGCCCGCACGCTCACGCCCGCGCGGGCAGCGACCTCACCGATGCGCAACACCGGACCTCCTCGTGATCGGGCTCACTCTTGACCCTGACGTCAACGTCAGCTCCTAGCGTCGCCCACAGGTCACCCCGAGCACAAGGAGCGCGCACCATGGACATCACCGGATCGATCGCCCTCGTCACCGGCGCCGACCGCGGCCTCGGCCGCCACTTCGCCCAGCAGCTGCTCGAGCGCGGCGCCTCGAGGGTCTACGCGACCTCGCGCCGTCCCGAGCTCGTCGACGTCCCGGGGTGGAGGTGCTCCGGCTGGACGTCACCGACCCGGAGTCGGTCGCCGCCGCGGCGGCAGCCGCCGGCGACGTGACGCTGCTGGTCAACAACGCCGGCCTCTCGACCCGGGCCGACCTCGTCACCGGCGACCTGGCCGACATCCGGCTCGAGATGGAGACGCACTTCTTCGGCACGTTGGGCGTCATCCGGGCGTTCGCGCCGGTGCTCGCCCGCAACGGCGGCGGCGCGATCGCCAACGTGCTCTCGGCGCTGTCCTGGTTCTCCACCGAGGGCGCCAACGCCTACAGCGCCGCCAAGGCCGCGGAGTGGAGCCTGACCAACGGCGTCCGGATCGAGCTCACCGAGCAGGGCACGTCGGTCACCGGGGTGGTGCTGGGGGCAGCCGACACCGACATGATGGCCGGCTACACCGGCCCGATGAGCGACCCGGCCGACGTCGTCCGGGCCGTACTCGACGGCGTCGAGTCCGGTGCGTGGGAGGTCCTGGTCGACGACTGGAGCCGGCACGTCAAGGCGTCGCTGGCCGCCGACCCGCGGGAGTTCTACGCACCGACGGCGGCCTGAGCCGCACGGCGGCCTGAGCCGCACGACGGGCGCTGGGTGCCAGGTCCGACCCGCGGACCTGGCACTCAGCGCACGCTGCAGGGCTGCTTCAGCGGACGCCGACCAGGTCGACGACGAAGACCAGGGTCGCGCCGGGCTTGATGACGCCGCCCGCGCCGCGTTCCCCGTAGGCCTTGTGCGCCGGGATGGTCAGCCGACGACGGCCGCCCACCTTCATCCCGGCGATCCCCTCGTCCCAGCCCTGGATGACCATGCCCACGCCGAGCCGGAACTCCAGCGGGTCGCCGCGGTCCCAGGAGGCGTCGAACTGCTCGCCGCCGTCGTGGGTGACCCCGACGTAGTGCGCGCTCACCAGGCTGCCGGCCGTGGCCTCCGGGCCGTCGCCGACCACGAGGTCCTCGATCACCAGGTCGTCGGGGGCAGGGCCGGTCGGCGGCTCGACGTCGGGACGGGTCGGTTCTGCCACGGTGGTCTCCTCGGGTCGTCGCCGGGTCTCCCCCGGCGGGGCTGGCCCCATCCAACACCGATCGGGCCGACCGCAGACCGGGCGCCGTCGACCGCGACCAGTTCCGCCCAGGTAGGTTCCCTGACCGGGCGGTCACCTCGGCCTGCCCGGTCCGGCACCGCAGCACCGCGGGACGGGTCCGCATCGGCTGGAGGTGTGGATGGCGCCCGATCTCCCGCCGGGCCCCGAGGGCAGCGGTGCGGCCACCGACCTCTTCGCCGGGGGCGGGGAGGCCGGTCGGCTGATGGCCGGGCACGACTGGTCGGCGACCCCGCTCGGGCCGGTGGAGAGGTGGCCGGCCAGCCTGCGCTTCGCCGTCCGCACCGTGCTGGCCTCGCGGTTCCCGATGGTGCTCACCTGGGGCCCGCAGTACCTGCAGTTCTACAACGACGGCTACGCGCCCTTCATCGGCGCCAAGCACCCCGCGATCGGCGAGGACATCCGGATCACCCTGGCCGAGGGCTGGGCGGCCCTGGAGGGCCCGGTCGAGCACGCCATGGCGACCCGCGAGGCGTCCTGGTTGCCCCGGCTGCCGCTGCTGCTGGCGCGGGCGGGGTACCGCGAGGAGACGTACTTCACCGTCTCGCACGCACCGGCGTTCGGGGACGACGGCCGGGTCGCCGGCATGCACGCGGTCTGCACCGAGGTGACCGGTGAGGTGCTCGGCGAGCGCCGGCAGCAGCTGCTGCACGACCTCTCCACCGCCGGTGCCCGGTTCGGCGACGACGAGACGCTGCTGTCGGGGTTGTGCGAGGCGCTGGCCACCGGCCCGCTGGACGTGCCCGCCGCAGCGGTCTACCTCGACGACGGCGGCCGGCTCTCCCGGGCGGCCGTCGTCGGCTGCCCGGCCGACCGGCTGCCGGCCGGCGTCGACGACCCCGACGAGCTCACCGGCCGGCTCACCGACCTCGGGCTGGTCGGCGGCCCGTGGCAGGACCCGGTGACCGACGCCGTCGTGCTCCCGCTCACCACCGTCGGTGGCGAGCGGCTGGGGGTGCTGGTCGCCGGCACCAGCCCCAACCGGGTGCTCGACGCCGAGTACCGGACCTTCCTGGAGCTGGTGGCCGGTCAGTTCGTCAGCGCCCTGGGCAACGCCCGCGCCTTCGCGGCCGAGCGGCGGCGGGCGGAGTCCCTCGCCGAGCTCGACCGGGCCAAGACCGCGTTCTTCTCCGACGTCAGCCACGAGCTCCGCACGCCGCTGACCCTGCTGCTCGGCCCGATCAGCGACATGCTCGACGACGCCTCCGAACCCCTGCCGCCCGGTGCCCGCGAGCAGCTCACGCTGGCGGTGCGCAACGGCCAGCGCCTGCAGCGGCTGGTCAACGACCTGATGGACGTCGCCAGCATCGAGGCCGGCCGCGCCAACGCCGTCCGGGTGGAGACCGACCTCGCCGACTTCACCGCCGAGCTCGCCGGCGTGCTGCGCGCCGCGGCCGAGCGGGCCGGGCTGCGGCTGACGGTCGACTGCCCGCCGTTGCCCCGGCCGGTGCACGTCGACCCGCGGATGTGGGAGAAGGTGGTCCTCAACCTGCTGTCCAACGCCGTCAAGTACACCTTCGTCGGCGGCATCTCGGTGGTCCTGCGGGACGCCGGGGACGGCGTGACGCTCACCGTCGCCGACACCGGTATCGGCATCCCGGCGCAGGAGCTGCCGCGGGTCTTCGACCGGTTCCACCGGGTGCCGGGGTCGCTGGGGCGGCACCGCGAGGGCACCGGCATCGGGCTGGCCCTGGTGCGCGAGCTGCTGGCGCTGCACGGCGGGTCGGTGACCGTGACCAGCGAGCCCGGCCAGGGCAGCACCTTCACCGCGACCGTCCCCTACGGCAGCCCGGACGCCTCGGGCGACGCCGACCACCCGGTCGGCCCCTCCGAGGTGGCCCGCGGCACGGCCGAGGCCTGGGCGGCCGACGTCACCCCGCGCGAGCAGCCGGCGGTCCCGGCCGGCGCCACCGCCACCGTGCTGGTCGTCGACGACAACGCCGACATGCGCACGTACCTCACCCGGCTGCTGTCCCCGGTGTGGGCGGTGCGCACCTGCACGAACGGCGAGGAGGCGCTGGCGGCCGTCGCCGAGGAGCTGCCCGACGTCGTGCTGACCGACGTGATGATGCCGCGCGTCGACGGGTTCGAGCTGCTCCGCCGGCTGCGCGCCGACCCGGCGACCCGCGACGTCCCGGTCATCATGCTCACCGCCCGGGCCGGGCAGGAGGCGGCCGTGGAGGGCTTCGCGGCCGGCGCAGACGACTACCTCGCCAAGCCGTTCCAGGCCGCCGAGCTGATCGCCCGGGTGCGGGTGACCATCGAGCGGGCACGCGGCAGGCGGGAGGCGACCGGCGAGGACCTGCCCACCCGGCCGCTGACCCTGCCGGCCGCCGGCCGCCCCGGGAGGACCTCACCCTCTCCGCACGTGCGGGACCTGGTGCCCTCGAGCCGCCCCCCGGCGGTCGCGCCGCCGCCGGCACCGGCGCAGGTGCACTACGAGCGCTGGCGGTTCCCGGCCACCCCGCAGTCCGTCGCCGCGCTGCGCCGCGCCCTGCGCCGGCTGTTCGCCAGCGCCGAGCTGGACGAGGACCAGGCCTACGACCTGCTGCTGGCCGCGTGCGAGGCGGTGACCAACGCCGTGGAGCACGCCCAGGAACCCACCGAACCGTTCGTGGACGTCGCCGCCGAGGTCGGCGGGGGCCGGGTGGTGATCACGGTGCGCGACCACGGGCAGTGGCGGGAGCGGGTGCCGAGCATGGACCGCGGCCGTGGGTCGACCTTGATGAGCGCGTTCGCCGACATCACCGCCGTCCCCGGTCCCGAGGGCACGACCGTCACCATCCGGGCGCCGCGCACCGACGACGCACCCGAGGCCGACACGCCCGCCGAGGCCGGCTGAGCCCGCGGCCTGCACCGCGAGGCGCAGGGATGCGGTAGGACAGCGGGGTGGCCACGCGACGGCAGTTCCTGGTGGGGGCCGGCGGCCGGCCACCAGCAGGAACGCCGGGAAGACGACGTCGGCCACGTGCAGCCCGTCCCACGCGGCGTGGTGCCACTGGGCGGCGATCGACCCGTTGCCCCGGTTGTCCACGACGAGCATGCCCACGACCGCCAGGCCACGGAGGACGTCGACCCCGTGGAGCCGCGGTCGGCTCCGGGACTCACCGAGGACGACGGCGGCCGGTGGGGTGACCGGTCGGCTCGCCATCCGTCCACGGTAGGACCGCCACGGGAAATGCGGCGGACGCACGGGCCGGACCGGACTACCGTCCGGCCATGCCCCCCGATTGACCCCCTCTCCCGCCGCCGGCCCGCAGGCTGGTCCGCCGCGTCCTCGGCTGGTCGTTCGTCGCCGAGTTCGTACCGCTGTACCCCTTCTACGCGCTGCTGTTCGCCGACACCGGCCTGGACGACGGCCAGATCTCGGCGCTGCTGGCGCTGTGGTCGGCCACCGCGGTGCTGGCCGAGGTCCCCTGCGGAGCGCTCGCCGACCGCTGGTCCCGGCGCGGGGCGCTCGTGCTCGCCGGTGTCCTGCAGGCGGCGGCCTACGCGGTGTGGCTGGTGGCACCCGGCTTCCCGGGGTTCGCCGGCGGACTGGTCGTGTGGGGGGTCGGCGGTGCGCTGGTGTCCGGCGCGTTCGAGGCGCTGCTGCACGACGGGCTGGCCGCCGCGGGCGCCGACGGCCAGTTCGGCCGGGTGTACGGCTGGGTGAACGCCGTCGACCTGCTGGTGCAGGTGCCCACGGCCCTGGTGGCCGCCGCGCTGTTCGCCGCCGGCGGCTACGCGGCGGTCGGCTGGGCGAGCATCGGCACCTGCCTGGCCGGCTCCGTGCTGGCGGCCTCGTTCCCCGAGGCCCCCCGCGGCACGGACGACGACGCGGACGACGACGGGTCCGGCTGGTGGGGGACGCTGCGGTCCGGCGCCGCGGAGGCGGCGGGCCGCCCGGTGGTGCGGGCAGCGGTGCTCCTCGTCGTCCTGCTCGGCGGGGTGGACGCGGTGGAGGAGTACTTCCCCCTGCTGGCCCGGGACTGGGGTGTGCCGGACCCGCTGAACCCGCTCGCCGTGCTCGGCATCCCGGTCGCCGGTGCGGCCGGTGCCGCGCTGGGCGGTCGAGCGGCGTCCTGGCCGCCGCGCGCGGTCGCCGCCGCCCTGGGCACGGCCGGCGTCGCGCTGGTCGCCGCCTCGCTGGTGGCGGTGCCGGCCGGGCTGGCCGCGGTCGCCGCGGGCTACGCGCTCTACCGGCTGGTGCTCGTGGTCGCCGAGACGCGGCTGCAGGAGGCGATCACCGGGCCGGCCCGGGCGACGGTGACCTCGGTGGCCGGCGTCGGGGTCGAGCTCGCGGCGCTGGCGGTGTTCGCCTCCTACGCCGTCGGCGGGCTGGCGCTGCTGGCCGCCGCCGTCCTGGTGCTGGCCGCGGAGCTGCCCCGGCTCATCCGGTCCGGTACCGGGACGTGACGGACCGGTTCAGCCCACCACGCACGGGGGTCGCTGCGTGTGCCAGTCCGTGCGCTGCTGGAACCACGCCCCGGCGTCGAGCAGCAGGTCCTCGCCGCCCACCGGGGCGGTGAGCTGCAGCCCCACCGGCATGCCGGAGACCCCGTGCCGGCCCGCCGGGAGCGCGATCGTCGGGCCGGCGTGCAGCGACCAGGGCGCGCTGAGCTGGGCCAGCCGGCGGGTGGTGGTCAGGACGTCGTCGTCGGTGCGCGACGGCGGGACGTCGACCGGGAGCGCCGGGGTGAGCAGCACGTCGACGTGCTCGAACAGCTCGTCCAGCCCGCGCTGGAACTCCCGCTGCGCGCCCAGCGCCTCGGCCCGCTCGTCCTCGGAGACCCCGGTCCCGACCTGCACCCGGGTGAGCGTGTCGGGCTGGAACAGCTCCGGGCAGGCCAGCCGCTGGGAGTGCAGGTCGGCGATCCCGGAGTAGATGATCGTGTAGAGGACGTCCTGCGCGGAGGCGATCCCCGGCACCTGCACCGGCACGAGCTCGGTCCCGCCGTCGGCGAACACCCGGCCGGCGGCCGCGACCAGCTCGGCGACGTCCGGGTCCAGGTCGTCGAACCAGAGCTCGGGCACCCCGATCCGGCGCGGCGGTGCCGGCTCCAGCTCGCGGGCGCCCCGGCCGGCCAGCACGGCGAAGACCCGGGCGACCAGGTCGACGTCGCGGGCGATCGGGCCGACCGTGTCGACGAGCTCGCAGACCGGGAAGGTCCCCGCGTCCGGGACGACGGAGATCCCCGGCCGCAGCCCGGTGACCCCGCACGCCGCGGCCGGCACCCGCACCGATCCCCCGGTGTCGGTTCCCAGCGCGACGTCGACCAGCCCGGCGGCGACCGCCGCGGCACTCCCCCCGCTCGACCCGCCGGGGACGCGGGCGAGGTCCCAGGGGTTGTGGACCGGCCCGGACGCGGAGTTCTGGCTGGTCAGGCCGATGGCGAACTCGCTGAGGTTGAGCTTGGCGACCATCTGCGCCCCGGCCGCGGCGAGCCGGGTGACGACCTCGGCGTCGCAGTCCGGCACGCGGTCGGCGAAGTACGCCGACCCGCAGGTGGTGCGCACACCGGCGGTGTCGATGCTGTCCTTGAGGCCGACCCGGAGCCCGGCCAGCGGACCCTCGGCCGAGTGCGGCAGCGGCGGCTCGATCGAGGTGATGACGGCGTTGGTCGCGGCCTGCACCTCCTGCACCGAGCTCATCGGTCGGCCTGGCGGGTCCGGGCGAGCTCGACGAAGTGCTCCACGGCGGTGGCGTCGTCGACCGCGCCGACGTTGAGCGCCTTGGCCGGCTCCACGCCCTGGAACAGCCGCTTGAGCGGGACCTCCAGCCGCTTCCCGGTGCGGGTGTGCGGCACGCCGGGGACGACGGTGATCTCGTCCGGCACGTGCCGCGGGCTGGCGTTGGCCCGGATCGCGGCCCGGATCTCCGCCTCCAGCTCCGGCGTCAGCTCCGCGCCCGGGGCCAGCTGGACGAACAGCGGCATCCAGTAGCCGCCGTCGCGCTGCTCGACGCCGAGCACCACGCAGTCGACGACGGCGGGGACGGCCTCGACGGCGGCGTAGATGTCCGCCGTCCCCATCCGGACGCCGCCGCGGTTGAGCGTGGAGTCCGACCGCCCGGTGATGAGGCAGGTGCCCCGCTCGGTGATCTCCAGCCAGTCGCCGTGCCGCCACACCCCGGGCCAGGGTTCGAAGTAGGCCTCCCGGTAGCGGACGTTCCCCGGGTCGTTCCAGAAGTACAGCGGCATCGAGGGCATCGGCTCGGTGACGACCAGCTCCCCCAACTCGCCGACGACGGGGTGCCCGTCCTCGTCCCAGGACGCGGCGGCGACCCCCAGCATCGGGCGCTGCAGCTCGCCGGCGGTGACCGGCAGCAGCGGCGAGCTGCCGATGAACCCGGTCGCGACGTCGGTGCCGCCGGACAGCGAGCCGAGGAAGACGTCGGACCGCACCGCGTCGTACACCCAGCCGAAGGTGCTGGCGTGCAGCGGTGACCCGGTGACGCCGATGGTGCGCAGCGCGGAGAGGTCGTGGTCCTCCCCGGGCCGCAGGCCGGCCTTCTCGCAGGCGCCGAGGTAGCCGGGGCTGGTGCCGAGGAACGTCATCCCGGTGCGCGCGGCCAGGGCGAACTGGGCATCGACCGCCGGGTACGTGGGGGCGCCGTCGTAGACGACCACCGTCGCGCCGGCCAGCAGCGCCGAGGTGGCGATGTTCCACATGATCCAGGCGGTGGAGGCGTACCAGAACAGCCGGTCTCCCGGCCCGACGTCGATGTGCAGGCCGATCTGCTTGCGCTGCTCGAGCACCAGCCCGCCGTGCCCGTGCACGATCCCCTTGGGCAGCCCGGTCGTGCCGGAGGAGAACACGATCCACAGCGGCGCGTCGAAGGGCAGCGGGGAGAACACCGGCTCCTGCGGGTCGGCGACCGCCTCGGCCCACGGCATCACGTCGCCCATCGGCTCGTCGGGGTGCAGCCGGGGCACCGAGATCGTCGTCCGCACGGTGGGCAGCGCGGCCCGCAGCTCGGCGACGACGTCCCGCCGGTCGTAGGCCTTGCCCCCGAACCGGTAGCCGTCGACGGCGACCAGCACCACCGGCTCGATCTGGGCGAAGCGGTCCAGCACGCTGCGGGTGCCGAAGTCGGGCGCGCAGGAGGACCAGACGGCGCCGATCGAGGCCGCGCCCAGGAAGGCGACGACCGCCTCGGGCACGTTGGGCAGGTACCCGGCCACCCGGTCCCCGCGCTGGACGCCGAGCCGGCGCAAGGTCGCGGCGAAGGCCCCCACCTGGCCGCGCAGCGTGGCCCAGGAGACCTCGACCGGCTCGACGTCCTCGGCGACCGCGATCAGCGCCGGGTGCTCCGCCGAGGCGTACCGCAGCGCCTGCTCGGCGTAGTTGATCGTGACGTCGGGGAACCACTCGGCGCCGGGCATCGCGCGCCGGGTGAGCACCCGGTCCTCCGGCACGCCGGGCAGCACGTCGGTGAAGGTGGCGACGTCGGCCCAGAACTGGTCGAGGTGGTCGACCGACCAGCGCCAGATGGCGTCGTAGTCCGGCGGGCTGCCGAAGTCCAGGCCGCGGCGGTCGGCCACCCAGGCGGCGAACCTGCCCAGCCGGCTGGCTGCCATCGACTCCGGCGTCGGGGACCAGAGGACCAGCGGCCCCGGTGTGTCAGCGCTCACGTCCGGAGCCTGCCACTCCCGGTCGCGCGGCGGCGCGTCGGACCGACCGGGACCCACCGGTGTCGCATCGTGGCCCGGTGCGCGCCCGGTTCTCTCCCCTGCCCGTCCTGCTCAGCGCGGCCCTCGTCGCCGCGACGGCCGGCTGCGCCGCGTCGGAGGCGGCGACCAGCGCGCAGGAGTGCAGCCCGGTGTCCACCGACGCCCTCGTCCCCGACGACGGCGTCCTGGTCGGTGCCAACGTCGACTGGGGCAGCCAGACGCTGGCCGAGTACGGCACCGCGCTGGGCCACCGGCCCGCCGTCGCGGTCAGCTTCAGCGGGCTGCCGATGAGCGCGGCGGACGGGTCGAACGTGGCCGGGGCGGTCGAGCAGGTCCGGGCCGACGGCGGGGTCCTGCTGCTGACGCTGGAGCCCACCGGCGGCCTCGCGACGGTCACCGACGCGGTCGCCGCCGACCTCGCCGGGCGGCTGGAGGAGTGGAACCGCTCGGGCGTCCCCGTCGTCGTCCGGTTCGCGCACGAGATGAACGGCTCCTGGTACGCCTGGGGGCAGCAGCCGGCCGCGTACGTGGCGGCCTTCCGCCGGGTCGCGGCCGCCGTGCACGCGGGCGCACCGGGGTCGGCGATGATGTGGGCGCCGAACTACGGCGGCGGCCACCCCTTCGCCGGCGGTCCGTACCAGGCGGTCGCGGGGAGCCCCGACGCCGCGGTGCTGGACACCGACGGCGACGGCGCGGTCACCGCGCTCGACGACCCCTACGCGCCGTACTGGCCCGGCACCGACGTCGTGGACTGGGTGGGCATGTCGCTCTACCACTGGGGCGACGTGGCGCCGTGGGGCGAGAACGAGGTGCCCGAGCCGGGCAAGCTGGTCGCCCAGCTGACCGGGGAGTACGTCGGCCTCGGCGGTGACGACCGTGCGCTGCCGGACTTCCACGGCGTCTACGGGGTCGGGTACGACAAGCCCCTCGCCGTCCCGGAGACCGCGGCGCTGTACGTCCCGGGGGCCGGCGGCGCCGACGAGGCTGCGGTCAAGCAGAGCTGGTGGCGGCAGGTGTTCGACCCCGGCCTGCACCAGGCACTGCCGCGGCTGGCGATGGTCAACTGGTTCGAGTGGGACAAGCAGGAGTCCGAGGTCGACGCGGAGGTCGACTGGCGGGTCACCGCCGACCCCGCGCTGCGCAGCGCCTATGCCGCCGACCTCCCCGCCTGGGCGCGGTGGGCCGAGGCCCTGCCGCCCTGCGCACCCTGACCCCCCGGCGGTCCGCTGACCCGCGGGTCAGGGGACGGCGCGCCGGCGGACGACCAGCCAGTGGTTGTCCGAGCCGTCGTGCCGGTAGGTGAGCTCGTCGACCACGGCGAGGACCAGCGCGAGGCCCCGGCCGGACTCGGCCATCACGTCGGGCATGGTCGCCGCGTCGAAGTCGACCTCCACCCGGCGCCCGGGGTCGCGGAACCGTGCCTCGAGCCGGTCGTCGAACACGTCGACCCCGAGGTGGAACTCGATCGGGGCCGCCCCCGCACCGTGCTCGACGATGTTGCCGGCGATCTCGGTGACGCCGAGCTCGAAGCGCATGCGGTCGTCGGGCTCGACGTCCGGATTGCCGGCCCACACCTCCACCAGCAGCGCGTGCACGTGGTCGAGGGACGCCGGCACGGCTGGGCTGCGGATGCTGTGGCGTGCCTCAGTCGTCACGGAGGGCCTCGGCGACACTGCCGTACGGGCGGAGGACCCGGTCGAGGTTGGTGAGCTGCAGGACCGTCATCACCTGCGGCTGCAGCCCGGCGATGCGCAGGTCGCCGCCGGCCTGCCGGGCCTGCTTCAGCCCGCCGATGACCGCGCCCAGGCCGGAGGAGTCCATGAACTCGCAGTCTCCGAGGTCGACGACGACCCGGGTGCGGCCGTCCTGGACGGCCCCGCTGACGACCTCGCGCAGGTCGGCCGCGTGCACCATGGTCAGCCGCCCCAGCGGGCGGACCACCGCCACGTCGGCGGCCTGCGTCGTGTCCAGCTCGATCATGATCCGGTCCTCTCCGTCACCCGGGGTGCCCGGTAGCGCGCGGCCCGCAGCACGATGCTGAGGACCGTCAGGTCGTAGGCCACCCACGCCAGGTTGACGTAGGTGCCCTGGGGGGTGGCCAGCCCGTGCTGCAGCCGCACGACGCCGATCGCGGCAGCGACGACCAGGACGGTCATGGCGACCAGCTGCGGTCGGACCAGCCGCCAGGTCGGGCCGCGGTCCGTGCCGGCCTTCGGCGTCACGACGAAGCCCAGCTCCCGCGAGAAGAACACGTTGCCCACCGCGGTGACGCAGGCGCGGATCCACAGCGGGAAGAGCGCCAGGCTGTACTGCTGCCCGCGCCAGGTCCGGAGGCCGTGGCCCACCACGCGGAACAGCACCTGGCTGACCACGAGGTAGGGCAGCAGGTGGAGCCAGAAGGCGTTCCCGTAGCTGGTCACCGGCTGCACGCCGGCGACCAGGTACAGGACCGGGGCGGCCAGGAAGGCGAGCGCCGCGAAACCGGCCAGGTAGCTCCACATGGTGGCCAGGTACATCAACCGCTGGCCGACGCTGAGCCCCCGCTGGACCAGCGGGTTCTCCTTGAGCATCACCTGCAGGGTGCCCTGCGACCAGCGCAGCCGCTGCTGCAGCATCGCGCCCAGGCTCTCCGGTGCGAGGCCGCGGGCGAGCACCTCGTGGTGGTAGACGGTGTGCCAGCCCAGGGCGTGCAGCCGCATCGCGGTGGCCATGTCCTCGGTGACCGAGATGGTCGCCAGCGGCATCACCGGCTGGGCCTCGTCGGCCCGGTCGACCTCGACCGCGGCGACCAGTGCCTTGACCGACTCCAGCGCGCCGAGCGGCGACCAGGAGCGGTGGGCCAGCGTGGTCAGCACCACGTCGTCGATGCGCGTGGCGAGCGCGCCGCCGGTGCCGAGCGACGGCAGCGCCTCGATCTCGGCCAGGTCGGCCTGCAGCCGGGCCAGGTCGTCGGACACGACGTCCCGGCCGGCGTCGTCGACGCGCTGCTGGAAGCGGTGGGTGATCTCCGAGACCGGCTGGCCGGCCCTGAGCTCGGTGCGGGCCCGGTGGACGGCGACGTCGACGGAGTCCAGGGCGGCGAGCACGGCCGGCCCGTGCCGGGCGGCCTCGCGGCGTGCCCCGGCGACCACCGACCCGGCCGCACGCAGCGCCCGGGTGACACCGCGCTCGACGTCGCGGACGTAGCCCACGATGCCCAGCTGCATCAGCGCGTCGCGCCGGACGACCGCGTTCGACCCGCAGAAGTAGGCGGCGTTCCAGCCGTCCTTGCCCTGCTGGATCGGGCCGTAGAAGAGCGGCGCCTGGCTGCCGAGGACGTCGGCGTCGTCGACGTTGGAGAACCACTGCGGGGTCTGGACCAGGCCGACCCGGGGGTCGTCGAACCAGCCCAGTGTGCGGGTCAGGATGTCCGGCGAGGGCACCTGGTCGGCGTCGAGGACCAGCAGGAACTCGCCCTCGGTGACCAGCAGCGCGTTGTTGAGGTTCCCGGCCTTGGCGTGCCGCGGCCGGCCGGCCCAGTCGGCACTGCGGGTGAGGTACCCGACGCCGGCCTGCAGCGCCGCGGTGCGCATCTCCTCGCGGTCACCGTCGTCCAGCACCCAGGTGCGGTGCGGGTGCCGGATGGCGAGGGCGGCGCGGGCGGTGGCCATGACCAGCTCGACCGGCTCGTCGTAGGTCGTGACGAAGACGTCGACGGTCGCGTCCGCCGGAGCCGGCGGGGCGTCCGCGCGCTGCCGGATCCGCCAGGTGGTGAGCCCGAAGAAGAACGCGTCGACGAGGCTGAAGGTCTCCGCCAGCGCCAGCGGGACGGCGATCCACCAGTGCGTCCAGTTGACCGACTCCAGCCAGCGCCAGACCAGGTAGTCCAGGCCGGCGAGCACGGTCAGCACGACCAGCACCCGGATGAGCAGCCGGCGCGCCGGGGACACGACCCGCAGGGCGCGGTGCCGGCTCACGTGGTGCGCCTGACCGCCACCACGGTGACGTCGTCGACCCGGACGCCCAGCCGGCGGGCGAGCACGGTGAAGCGGTCGACGAGGTGGGTCGCGTCCACGCAGTCCCGGACGACGTCGGCGATCTGCTCGAGGGAGTCCAGCGTGCCGTCGTAGAGGTCGAGCAGCCCGTCGCTGAACGCGATCGCAGTGTCCCCTGGCTGGAGCTGCACGACCTGCTCGGTCCACGTCTGGTCGGGCAGGACGCCCAGCGGCAGGCCGCCGTCCTGCGGCCGGTGTGCTGACCCGTCGGCCCGGACGAGCAGCATCAGCCCGTGGCCGGCGTCGGCGTAGTGCAGCTCGTGGGCGACCGTGTCCAGTCGCGCGTGGCAGAGGGTGACCATCCGCCCGGTGCGCTCCAGGTCTTCGTGGAGCGTGGCCGCAGCTCTGGTGAGGGCCTGGCCGGGGTCGCCGTCCCGGGTGGTCGAGCGCATGACCGCCCGGACGGTCGCCATGATGATCGAGGCGGGCAGCCCCTTCCCCATGACGTCGGCCAGCGTCACGACCAGCTGACCGTCGGGGGCGTGGTACCAGTCGAAGAAGTCCCCGCCCACGCTGCCGGCGGGCAGGCACATGCCGGCCACCTCGTAGCCGGCGACCTCGGGGACGCGCCGGGGCAGCAGCGCCTGCTGGACCCGCGCCGCGCTGTCCAGCTCCGCGGTGCGGTCGAGCTCGCGCTGGACCCAGGAGGCGAGCTCGGCGAGCAGGCCCTGCTCGGCCTCGCTGAAGTGGCGCGGGCGGTCGTCGACCAGGCAGAGCGCGCCCACCCGGTGGCCGCCCGGGCCCTCGAGCGGCTGGCCGGCGTAGAAGCGGATGTGCGGGGAGCCGACGACCGACGGGTTGGTGGCGAACCGCTCGTCCTCGGTCGCGTCCTCGACGACGAGCATGGCGCTGTCCCGGATGGTGTGGTCGCAGAAGGCCGCCTCCCGCGGGCCGTCGCCGAGGGCCATCGGGCCGTGCTGGGACTTGTGCACCTGCACCCGGTCGGTGACCAGGGTGACCGCTGCCGCCGACACACCGAAGAGCTGCTGGGCCATCCGGGTGATGCGGTCGAACCGCTCCTCGGGGCCCCGGCGGAGGACGTCGAGCATCTCCAGCGAACGGAGCCGGGCCAGCTCGTCGACCGCCGTCAGGACGGCGGCCCGGGACTCGGTCGCTGTGGGCACGGGCTCTCCTCTCGGGGTCCGACCAGGTCGGGAACCCGGTGCAGACGAGGCCCGCGGGAGTCGCGGCCCTCTCCCGTCCAGCATCGGCGCGTGGACCGGAGAGCTTGAGGAGCTGCTCCGGCCCCGGCGCCACGGGGGGCGTCGGGGCCGGACCCCGGGCGGGGCAGGCGATCGTCTCCGGGTCGGGGGCCCCGCCGGTCGGCTGACGCGCGGCTGCCTCCGGCCGCGACCCCGTCGTCCTGGGCGGGTCGGTCTCAGGGCTGGGCGGGCTGCTCCACGTCGATCGAGGCCTCGTCCGCGAACAGCGGGGGCAGGTAGCGGAGCATGAGCACCGACCAGGTCAGATGGGTGAGCGCGGGCGCCTGGATGCCGCCGGTGACCCGGCGCTGGAAGGCGAACAGCAGGCCCATCGGCACCGAGGCGAGCACCAGCGCCGGGTTGCGGGTGGCCACCGTCGCGAGCGTGTAGACGGCGGAGGACTTCAGCACCGGGTGCTCGACGCCGACCGCCGCGTACAGCGCGCCGCGGAAGAAGACCTCCTCGGCGAGGCCGTTGGCCAGCGTGGTCGTGGTGACCAGCGCCGGATTGCCCTGCTGGGCGTAGCGCAGCACCCGGGTGACCGCGGCCTCCAACGGCGGGATCCGCTTGGCCACCAGCGCCGCCGCGTAGAACAGCCCGAAGGCGCCCGCGCCGCCCACGACGGGGGTGAGCAGCGGCCGGCGCAGGGTGGCCCGCGGCGTCTGCACCCAGCCCAGGTGCAGCGGCCCGGACGCCAGCCCGCCGGCCACCCAGGTCCCGGCCACGCCGAGGGTCAGCGCGTAGAACGACGCCGAGTCCGGCTTCCGCGACAACGACACCCCGAGCAGCCCGGCGCCGGCCACCGACACCGCAGCGGTCACCCGGCGCCGGCGGCGGAAGGCCGCGTCGGACTCGTGGTGGTCGCGCGGCACCTTGTCCACCAGCCAGGCCGGCGCCCGGGACAGCAGCCGGGTGAGCCCGTCGTCGGAGATCAGCTGCTCCCCGATGCGGCGGCGCGCCCGGGTCACCGGATCCGACCCAGGCCTGCGGCGGTCTTCCCGTGCCGGGCCGCCCGCCGGGCCTCCGCGCGTTCCTTCAGCGCGGTCAGCACGGCGTCGTCGTAGGACATCGGCTCGAAGGGCACGATGCGACGGATCGCGTCGTCGGTGACCACCACCTCGTTGGTCATCGAGTCGATCAGCGACCGACCGGTCTGCACGTCGACGTCGGTGACCAGCGCCAGCCAGCGCGAGGACAGCTGCGGCGTCAGCAGCGGCACCGGGACGATGAGCAGCTTGCGGCCCTGGATCTCCGCGACCCGGGTGAGCATCTCCAGGTACTCCAGCACCTCCGGCCCGCCGACCTCGAGGGTCCGACCCTCGGCCTCCGGCGCCTCCAGCACGCCGACCAGGTAGCGGACGACGTCGGCCACCGCGATCGGCTGGGTCCTGGTGTGCACCCAGCGCGGGGTGACCATCGCCGGCAGGTGCGCGACGAGCTGGCGGGTCATCTCCCAGGAGACGCCGCCGTGGCCGATCACGATCCCGGCCCGCAGCACGGTCACCGGCACCCCGCCCTCGGCCAGCAGCCGCTCGACCTGGCGGCGGCTGCGCAGGTGCGCGGACAGCTGGTCGGAGTCGTCGCCGAGCCCCCCGAGGTAGACGATCCGGCCGACGCCGGCGTCCGCGGCCGCGCGGGCGAAGGACCGCGCTGCCTGGGCGTCCCGCTCCTGGAAGTCAGCGGAGTCCAGCGAGTGGACCAGGTAGTACGCCGCGTCGCAGCCGTCGAGGGCGGCTCGCAGCGACGACTCGTCGGACACGTCGCCGGCGACCGGTGCCCCGGCGCCGGAGTACCGGTCCGGGTGCCGGGTCATCGCCCGCACCTCGTGCCCCGCCTCCTCCAGGGCCGGCGCCAGCCGACCGCCCACGAACCCCGATGCCCCGGTGACCAGTACTCGCACCCCTCCACCCTCTCGCCCCGTTGGGTGTGGCGCGACTCCGCGGCACACGACCCACCGGGCGGGGGCTGTCGGCGGGCGCGATGATCGGCGGATGGGATCCCCCGGCGAGGAACGCAACGTCCTGGGTGGCCCGCTCGAGCCCTGCGGCACCGACCCGATGACCGGGTTCACCCGGGACGGCTCCTGCCGCAGCGGCCCGGACGACCTGGGCAGCCACACCGTCTGCGCCGTCGTCTCCGCGGAGTTCCTGGAGATGCAGCGGCAGCTGGGCAACGACCTCGGCACACCGCGCCCGGAGTACGACTTCCCCGGGCTGCGGCCCGGTGACCGCTGGTGCGTCGTCGCGGCGCGCTGGCTGCAGGCCCTGCAGGCGGGCGCGCCGGCCGGGGTGGTGCTCGCAGCGACCCACGCGAAGGCCCTGGAGGTGGTCCCGCTGGAGGCGTTGCGGTCGCAGGCCGTCGACGTCCCCGACGACCTCTCCTCACTGGGGGAACAGCCCTCCGACGGCGACGGTTGAGCCGCTCGACCGCACCCGCCACGTCGAGGAGCCCCCGTGAGCGACCTGCTGGACCTGCCCGTGACCACCCTCACCGGCGAGCCGACCACCCTCGGCGCGCTGACCGCCGGACGTGCCGCTCTGGTGGTCAACGTGGCCAGCCGCTGCGGCCTGACCCCGCAGTACGCCCAGCTGGAGGAGCTGCACGAGGAGTACGCCGACCGCGGGTTCACCGTGCTCGGCGTCCCGTGCAACCAGTTCGCCGGCCAGGAGCCGGGCACCGCCGAGGAGATCAGCACGTTCTGCTCGGCCACCTACGGAGTCACCTTCCCGATGACCGAGAAGCTCGAGGTCAACGGGGACGCCGCCGCTCCGCTCTACCGCCGGCTCACCGAGGTGCCCGACGCCGCGGGCGAGGCCGGGCCGGTGCAGTGGAACTTCGAGAAGTTCGTGCTGGACGCGCAGGGGCAGGTCGTCGGCCGCTTCCGGCCGCGCACCGAGCCCACCGCCCCCGAGGTGCGCGCCGCGATCGAGTCCGCGCTCGCCTGACCGGCCGACGGCGGGCGATGACCTACCTTCCTCCTCGGTCGGCGCAGTCGCGCCGGCCCGCTGACCAGGAGGAGCCCCGATGACCACGTCCCCCGCCGGCTGGTACCCCGATCCGGCCGGCAGCGGCGGGCTGCGCTGGTGGGACGGCGGGAGCTGGGGCCTGGCCGGCCGTCGGGGTGGCGGTCGCGGTGCTCGTCTTCGCGTTCGCCGACCTCGTCTGAGGAGACCGCTGTGAGCGACCGACCGCCGCTGCCCCCGTTCACCGCCGAGACCGCTGCGCAGAAGGTGCAGGCGGCCGAGGACGCCTGGAACAGCCGCGACCCGCAGCGGGTGTCGCTGGCCTACACCGAGGACTCGGTGTGGCGGAACCGCGACACCTTCCTCACCGGACGGGCGGAGATCGTCGCGTTCCTGACCGCCAAGTGGGAGCGGGAGCTGGACTACGCGCTGCGCAAGTCGCTGTGGGCGTTCACCGATGACCGGATCGCGGTCCGGTTCCAGTACGAGTGGCACGACGCCGCCGGGCAGTGGTGGCGCAGCTACGGCAACGAGAACTGGGAGTTCGACCCGCACGGGCTGATGCGCCGCCGGGAGGCCAGCATCGACGACGTCCCGATCACCGTGGCGGAGCGGCGGATCACCGGCCCGCGCACGCCCGGCGAGCCGGAGATCCCGCTCCGCTGATCGTCTGCTGCTCCCGGTGACGCTCGAGCTCTGCCCCCAGGTGTGTGGGCAGAGCTCGACTGACGCCGACACCTCCTCTGCGGAGGCTCGAGCTCTGCTCCACATCTGGAGCAGAGCTCGACTCGCCGTCCACAGGTACGGCGTCCGGCTCGGGTCAGGTCGTCGGGTCGGTGCCCTCCGTCGTCCCGCCGTCCGTGGTGCCGCCGTCCGTGATGCCGGGAGCCCCGGCGCGGGGTCCGCCCGGCGGCATGCCGCCGCTCCCGTCGGGTGGCGTGCCGAACTGCCGGCCGCCCTCCGTGCCGTCGGGCACGCTCTGCGTCGTCGAGGTCCCGGTGTCCGCGGAGGCGGTGTCGGCGGTGGCCTGGCCGACGACCACGCCGACGGCCACCCCCACGGCGAGCAGTCCGACGACGGCCGCGCCCATCCGCACCGTGCCGCGCCGGGACGACGGTCGGGACGCCGCGGGCGCTGGAGGAGGAACGGCCGGCTGCGGCGGGACCGGAGCGGCGAACGGGTGATCGGGCTCGGTCATCGGTGCTCCTCGTGCTCGGGGATGTGCACGAGGAGGTTCGACCGCGTCGCTGTGCACGGCGCCGCCCACCGCTGGGCCCGGCCTGTGAAGATGAGCGGGGCCGGGTGGCCGCGGGACGGCCACGTCCGACAGCATGAGCGGGTCCGGCGGCTCTGGTGGCCGCCGGCAGGTGAGGAGCGCGGACCGTGAGCACGTCGAGGAGCAACCGGGTCAAGGCCGTGATCAGCACGGTGACCCTGACCGGCGCGGCCATGGGCTGGCTGACCGCCTGCGGCGCCGGGGGCGAGGACGAGAACGAGGCCCGCGAGGTCTACTGCGTCGACGAGCAGGACCGGGTCGTCGACGACGACCAGTGCGAGGAGGCCGAGCGCAACGGCGGGTTCGTCGGCGGGCTCCCCTTCTTCTTCCTGCTCGGCGGCTTCGGCGGCAACCGCTACGGGGTCGGGCAGACCATCCCCCGCCAGTACACCGGTGCCGCCACCCGGCTGAACCCCTCCGACAGCAGCGCGCGGTCCCGCGCCGGCATGCCGAGCACCGGGAAGGTCGCCTCGGGCACCCGCATCTCCGGCGGCATCGGCAAGGGCTCCGTCGGAGGGAGCAGCGGCTCGTGAGGCGGTTGTACGGCACGGCTCGGCTCGGCTGGGAGGCCGAGATCGAGTCCCAGGGCCTGGTCTACAACAAGACGACCGTCCCCGGCGGTGACACCCGCTCGTACTGGCGGGAGGACGTGTTCTACGACTTCACCGGCGCCGAGATCGACCGGCTGGCCGAGACCACCGACCAGCTGTTCGCCGCCTGCGTGGAGGCCGGGGAACTGGCGCTGTCCGACGAGCGGCTGCTGGACCGGATGCGGATCCCGAAGGACGCCCGAGACGTCATCCGGGGCACCTGGGAGTACGAGCCGCCGAGCATCTACGGCCGGTTCGACCTGTGGTGGGACGGCGTGGCGGCGCCCCGGCTGCTGGAGTTCAACGCCGACACCCCGACGTCGCTGGTCGAGGCCGCGGTGGTCCAGTGGGCGTGGCACCTGGAGACCGGGCAGGGCAAGGACCAGTGGAACCAGCTCGACGACCGGCTCGTGGACGCCTGGCGGCGGAACCTGTCGCGCTGGGAGGCGCACTACCGACGCCGTCCGGAGCGGGTGCACCTGGCCTGGACCGAGGGCGACCGCAGCGGCGAGGACTGGATGACGGTGGCCTACATGGCCGACTGCGTGCGCCGGGCCGGCTACGAACCGGTCGTGCTGACCACCGAGGAGCTGGGTCTGGACACCGGTGACGCCCGGTTCTACGACCCGCAGGGCAACCGGCTCGACGTCGTCTTCAAGCTCTACCCCTGGGAGTGGCTGCTCGAGGACGAGTACGGCCCGTCGGTGATCGCCGACATCCGCCGCCCGGGCGGGACGACGTGGATCGAGCCGATCTGGAAGATGCTCTGGTCGAACAAGGGGCTGCTGCCGGTGCTCTGGCAGCGCTACGAGCACGACCCGGTGATCTCCCGGTACCTGCTGCCGGCGTTCTTCGCCGACGATCCGCGGGCCGGGGAGCTGCGGGAGACCGGGTTCGCCCGCAAGCCGCTGTTCGGCCGCGAGGGGAACAACGTCGAGCTGGTCGCGTCGGGCGGTGAGGTGCTGGCGTCGATCGGTGGCCGGTACGGCGCGGAGGGCTGGGTCGTGCAACAGCTGTGCGCGCTGCCGGACTTCGCAGGTCCGGACGGCCCGCACCACCCGGTGCTCGGCGCGTGGGTGGTGGACGGCGAGGCCGCGGGGCTGGGCGTCCGCGAGTCCGACGGTCTGATCACCGACGACCTGTCCTTCTTCGTCCCGCACACCATCGACTTCGTGCGGCCGCCGAACACCACCTGGTCGGCCTGACCCGGTCCCACGGCCTCACCACCCTGGCCCGTCCGTCAGCGCGGCCACCGCGGCGAGCAGCGCACCGGCCAGCGCGTAGGACGCCAGCACGTCGGTCAGCCAGTGGTCGCCCAGGTACAGCCGGCTGGCACCCATCACGGCCGAGGCCCCCGCGGCCCCGGCCACTGCCAGCACGCGTGGGCCCACCGACCGGGTGGCCCGCCAGACGACCAGCGCCACCGCGCCGGCCAGCGCGGTGACGACCAGCGTGTGCGCCGACGGGAAGCCCGAACCGGTCTCCGGCACCCCGAGCATGGCGGCGGTGGCCGGCCGGGCCCGGCCCACGACCGCCTTGACCAGCTCGGCGAGCGCCACCGCGCCGACCACCGAGGCGCCGAGCGTCAGCAGCGGTGACACGGAGCGGCTGCGGACGGCGATGAGCAGGACGATCGCGGCGGCGAGCAACGCGGCTGCGCCGTCCAGGACGGTGCCGCTGACCGCCTCGAAGAAGCCGGTCAGCGCGCTGCTGCGGTGCCCGACGAACCAGCTGAGCACCGGGGCGTCGTCCTCGGCCAGCCCCTCCCGGGTCACCACCATCCCCAGCACCACGCCCCAGACCAGGAGCAGGGCTGCGCTGGACCACCACAGCGGCGCCGCCGGCCGGCGACCCGGCGATGCGGTGGCGCTCACCGCCGACCCGTTGCGGGGGTCGCGGTCACGGGCGGGGTCCGGTCCCGCTCCGTGACGGCCAGGAAGCCGACCACGGTGAGGATCACCACCAGGAACACCAGGCTGGTCACCGTCGTCCCCAGGCCCAGCCCGCCGTCCGCCCGGTCCTGCGACAGCCCGTCCCCGAGGGAGGCGCCGAGCGGCCGGGTGAGCACGTAGGCGATCCAGAACGTGAGGACGGCGTTCGCGCGGAACACCAGGTGACTGACGGCGACCGCCGCGATGAGCACGGAGACGACCAGCGCCGTGGGCCAGTACCCGAGGCCCAGCTTCTCGTCGACCAGGTCGCCGACCGCCGTCCCCAGGGCGAAGGTGACCAGGATGGCCAGCCAGTAGAAGCCCTCCCGGCGGCCGGTGACGATGCTGTGGATCGACAGCGTCCCCTCCGTCGCGTACCAGGCGGCGAAGGTGACGGCGAGCGCCACGGCGAACACGACGGTGCTCACCACCAGCGGCACGCCGAGGGCGTCGGTGAGGTTGTCGGTGACCAGCGTGCCCACGACGCTGATGAGCACCACGGTCAGCCAGTACAGCGCCGGCACGTAGCGGCGGGCCCGGAACTGAGCGGCGAGGGCGACGAGGAAGACGACCGACATGAGCACGGTCGTGCCCCCCAGGCCGAGCCCGAGGCCGGACAGGAAGTCGGCGAAGGTCTCCCCGACGGTGGTGGCCAGCACCTTGATCACCCAGAAGAAGAGGGTGACCTCGGGGACCTTGTTCAGCAGCTGACGCGCGTGCCGCGCGCCGACCGGGGAGTTCGCCATGCCTGCAGGGTCGGCTCCACGCCCTGAACGGCGCCTGAACGGCTCTGCCGCGTGGCGGCGGCGGTCGGGCACCATCGTCGCCGTGCCCGAGGTGCTGGTGGTGGAGGACGACGGTGCGCTGCGTGCCGCGGTGGCCCGCGCGCTGCGGGAGCACGACCTGGAGGTGACGACGGCCGCCGACGGCACCGGGGCCCTCGCCGCGGCCGGGCGGGGGCCGGACACCCGCTTCGCCGCGGTCGTGCTGGACATCGGGCTGCCGGACTCCGACGGCCGGGACGTCTGCCAGGCGCTGCGGGCCCGCGGGATCGACGTCCCGGTGCTGTTCCTCACCGCCCGCGACCAGTTGCACGACCTGCTGTCGGGGTACGCCGCGGGCGGCGACGAGTACCTGACGAAGCCCTTCCACGTGCGGGAGCTGGTCGTCCGGTTGCAGGCGCTCCTCCGTCGTGGGGCCGCCCGCCCGCTGCCCCAGCCGGCGGTGCTGCAGCTGGACCCCGCCGCCCACGCACTCGACGGACCGGCCGGGCGCCAGTCGCTGACCCCGACGGAGTTCCGGCTGCTCGCCGCGCTGATGGCCGCCCCCGGCGACGTGGTCCGCCGCCGGGAGCTGGCCCGGGCCGGGTGGCCGGAGGGTGCGATCGTCGCGGACAACACCCTCGACCAGTACGTCGCCCGGCTGCGCCGCAAGCTCGCCGAGGCCGGCGACCACGGCCGGTCGATCGGGACCGTCGTCGGCGTCGGCTACCGGTTCCAGTGAGCGTGCTGCGCCGGTCGAGCCTGCGGGACCGGCTCTCCTGGTCGGCCTCCGCCGTGGTCGCTGCGTGGGTCCTGCTGCTCGCGGTGGGGGCGAACCTGCTGCTGACCTCGGCGCTGTCCGGCCAGGCCGACAGCGTGCTGGAGGCCCGGGCCCAGGCGACCGCGATCACCCTGGACGTCGCCCCCTCGGGCGCGCTCACGGTCGACGAGGGGCAGGACGACCAGGCACTGGACCTGGGCACCTGGATCGTCGCCGCGGACGGCACCGTGGTCGAGGGCCCGCCGGGCAGCCCCCCGCGGCTGGACCGCGCCGCGCTGGAGCTCGCCGCGAGCGGCCGGCGGACGACGGAGGTCGGCGACCAGGACCCGCTGCGGCTCCTCGCCCTGCCGGTCGTCCGAGGGGACGACCGGGTGGCGACGGTGGTCACCAGCACGAGCCTCACCCCCTACCGGCAGCTGGAGCGGCTCGCGCTGTGGGGCAGCGCGGCGGTTGCGCTCGTGCTGCTGGTCATCGTGCACCTGGTGCTGCGGGCGAACGTGCGCCGCGCGCTGCGCCCGGTGCAGGAGATGAGCGAGCAGGCGGCCCGGTGGAGCGCTGAGGACGTGGACCGCCGCTTCGGCTCCCAGCCCCGCCCGACCGAGCTCGCCGAACTGGCGGGGACCCTCGACGGAGTGCTGGACCGGCTGTCCGCCGTGCTGCGGCACGAGCAGCGGCTGACCGCCGAGCTGTCCCACGAGCTGCGGACGCCGCTGGCACGGCTGCGGGCCGAGGTCGACCTGACCCGGGAGCGCCGTCCGCAGGACCAGGCCGTGGCCACCGGGCTGGCCGCGGTGGACGCCGCCGCCGGCGACATGCAGCAGATCATCGAGACGCTGCTGGCCTCGGCCCGGGCCGGCACCCGGACCGCGCCGGGTCGCTGCTCTCCGACGCAGGCCGTCGCCGACCTGGTGGTGGCGACGGCGGCCCCGCCCGGGGTGCGGGTCTCCGTCGACATCGACCGCGCCCTCACCGTCGGCGTGGACGCCGCCGTGCTGCAGCGGTTGCTCGCGCCGGTGCTGGACAACGCCCTCCGGTACGCCCGCAGCTCGATCACCGTGCACGGCGAGCGCACCAGGGACGGCGTGCTCCTCGTCGTCTCGGACGACGGGCAGGGGGTGGCCGCCGCCGACGTCGACCGGGTGTGCGACCCCGGCTGGCGCGGCGACCCCGAGGACGGCCACCCCGGCGGTGGGCTCGGGCTCGCCCTCGCCGCCCGGCTGGCGGCCGCCTCGGCCGGGGCGCTCACCTGCCGTCCCGGACCCGGCGGCCGGTTCGAGATCCGGCTGCCTCCGGGCTGAACGCGGTCGGCCCGCCGTCGAGCCCGCCACCGGACCTGCACGTTCAGGCGGCGTTCAGGTCCACCGACCTACCGTCCCGGGGGTGAGTGGACTCCTCGACCCGACGCATCTGATCAACACCTTCGGGCTCGTCGGGGTCATGGTCGTCCTCTTCGCCGAGTGCGGACTGCTGGTGGGCTTCTTCCTGCCCGGGGACTCGCTGCTGTTCACCGTCGGGCTGCTCGTGGCCGGTGGCCTCGTCGCTCCGCTCTGGGTCGTGCTGCTGTTCCTGCCCGTCGCCGCGGTCGCCGGGAACCTGGTCGGTTACTGGATCGGGCGGAAGGCCGGTCCGGCCGTGTTCAGCCGACCGGACTCGAGGCTCTTCAGGGCCGAGTACGTCGAGCGGTCGGTGGCCTTCTTCGAGCGCAACGGCACCCGGACCATCCTGCTGGCCCGCTTCGTGCCGGTCATCCGCACCTTCGCGACCGTGATGGCCGGTGCCTCCCGGATGGACGTCGGCCGCTACACCGTGAACTCGGTCATCGGCGGTGTCGCCTGGACGACCGTGGTGACCCTGCTCGGCTACTGGCTGGGCCAGGTCGCGGTCGTCCGGGACCACGTCGAGCTGTTCGTCCTGGGGGTCGTCGCGCTCTCCCTCGTGCCCGTGGCGGTCGAGGTCGTCCGTGGCCGCCTGGCCCGGCAGCACTGCGCATGACCCACCGCCGTGACCCGGGCCGGCCGCATGCTCCGTCGCGCCCTGCAGGTGGGCGCCGGCCTGACGGTGCCGTGGCCGGTCACGAGGTGGTGAGGTCCCGGGTGGCCGAGCCGGCCGCGGCGAGCAGGTCGTCCCGGGTGGGCTCGGCCAGCACCCGGCCGTCCGGGCGGATCACGATCGGCCGGGTGCCGCCGTCGCCACCCGCCTCGGCGAACAGCGTGCGGGCCGCCGCGTCCTCGGCCGGGTCGAGCCACTGGTGCGCGATCCCGTCCTCGGCCAGCTCGGCCTGCAGTCGCTGGCTGGCCGGCCACCGGCGGTCGCCCACCACCCGCAGCCCGTTGGCCTGCCCGATCAGCATCGCCCGGCGCAGCAGGAACGACCGGGTGATGAGGTCGCCCAGCTCGCGGTCGCGGGCCAGCAGCGCCCGGAGCTGCTCCAGGGTGATCACCACGACCTCCCCGGCCTCGGCGGCCACCAGCGAGCGCACCGGCCGCTGACCGGCGAGCTGGTTGAGACCGCCGAGGAACCGCCCGGGCCCGTTGATGGCGACCACGCGCTTGCCCGGCCCCTCCAGCGGACCCTCGACGATCGCCACGGACCCGGACAGGATCACGAAGAAGTCGTACTCCGCGGCGCCGGAGCGCAGCAGCACCTGCCCGTGCTCGGTGCGCAGCCGCCGGCCGACCCGGGTGAGCGCGGTGAGCTGCGCCGGGGTGAGTCGCGGGGTCGACCCGTCGTCCGGGGTCTCCTCGAACCCGCCGTCGGGCAGGCGGGTGATGCCCGGGAGCTCGGCCGACGGGGACAGCGTCACCCCACGCACGGCCGCCGACGTGGCCCCCGACGGCGGCAGCGGCTGACGGCCGGGGCCGCGCGGGTCGCTGGCCAGGAGCGCGGCGGCGAGCGCGTCGGTGGTCGTCGGCCCCTCGTGCCGCACGCCGTTGACGAAGAAGGTCGGCGTGCCGGTCACCCCGCTGGCCTCGGCCGAGGCGACGTCCTCGCGCACCCGCGAGGCGAAGGTCCCGTCGCCGAGCTCCCGGGCGAACCGGCCCAGGTCCAGCCCCAGGGCGGCTGCGTGGTCGAGCAGCTCGCCGGCCTCGAGCTGGTCCTGGTGGGCGAAGAGCCGGTCGTGCATGGCCCAGAAGGCACCCTGCGCACCGGCGGCCTCGACGGCCTCGGCGGCCAGCTCGGCGTGCGGGTGGACGTCGGGCAGCGGGAGGTGCCGGAAGACGTAGCGCAGGTCCTCGCCGAACCGGCGGCGCAGCTCGCTGAGCACGCCGGTGGCCCGCCCGCAGAACGGGCACTCGACGTCACCGAACTCGACCAGCTCCAGCGGGGCGCCGACCGCCCCCCGCACGTGGTCGCGCTCCGGGTCGACCGGTGGGTCCAGCCGGCGGGCGGCCGGGGTCTCCTCCGCGGGGTCGCGCCGGCCGAGCAGCCGGAACCACACCGCCCCGAGGACGGCGGCGGTGAGCGCGGCCGCGAGGATGCCGACCCGCGCCTCGTCCTGCAGCTCGGGATCGGTGAAGGCGAGGTCGGTGACGAAGAGGGAGACGGTGAAGCCCAGCCCGGACAGCACCGCGCCGCCCCAGACGCTGCGCAGGTCTACCCCGGGCGGCAGCCGGCCGAGCCGGAACCGCACCGCGGCGGTCGCGGCCACCCCGACGCCGAGGAACTTGCCGAGCACCAGGGCGACGAAGACGCCGATGGTGACCGGCGAGGTCAGCGCCCGGGCCATCAGATCGGTGCTCAGGTGCACCCCGGCGTTGGCCAGCGCGAACACCGGGACGACGACGTAACCGCTCCAGGGCACCAGCAGCGCGCCGATCCGCTCGTTCGGCGAGATCGCCCGCTCCACCGAGAGCTTCGCCTGCCGGGCCAGGGCCGGGTCCGGCGACTGGCGGAAGGCCCGGGTCAGCAAGCCGGCGGACTCGACCTCGCTGCGGCGCGGCGGGTAGGCGCTGACCAGCAGTCCCAGCACCACCCCGCCGATCGTCGGGCTGACCCCGGAGGCCTCCATCGACAGCCACATCACCACCCCGACGGCGAAGTAGAACGGCCCACGCCAGACCTGCAGCCGGGTGAGCAGGTAGAAGGCGAGGACGCAGAGGCCGGCGACGGCCAGCGCCAGCAGGTCGATCTCCTCGGAGTAGAACACCGCGATGGCGCTCAGCGCGCCGATGTCGTCGACCACCGACAGCGACAGCAGGAAGACCCGCAGCTGGGTGGGGCAGCGCGGACCGACGAGCGCGAGGACGCCGAGCAGGAAGGCGGTGTCGGTGGCCATCGCGATGCCCCACCCGTGGGCGCCCGGCCCGCCGGCGTTGAACGCCGTGTAGACCAGCGCCGGGACGACGAGCCCGGCGAGCGCCGCGAGGGTGGGCACCGAGAGCCGGTTGCGCTGGGTGAGCTCACCCATCTGCAGCTCGCGGCGGACCTCCATCCCGATGAGGAAGAAGAAGAAGACCATCAGGCCCTCGTTCACCCAGTGCTGCAGGGACTCGGTGACCCCGGCGGACCCGAACCGGACGGCGAACTCGGTGTGCCACAGCCGGTCGTAGGAGTCGCCCCACGGCGAGTTGGCCCACAGCAGCGCGACGACCGTCGCGGCGACGAGCAGGGCGGCACTCGCCGCCTCGGTGGCGATGAAGCGGCGCACCGGGGCGGAGAGCTGGGCGATGAGGTGCCGCGAGCTCGACCGGGTCGTCGTCCGCGCTGAGGTCACCGGCACTTCCTACCGCCCCGGTGTGACGCCTGGGGAACCCCTCAGCCCAGGACGACGAGCAGGTCACCGCCCTCGACCTGCTGGACGGCGCTGATCGCCACCCGGGTCACCGACCCCGCCCGCGGCGCGGTGATCGAGGCCTCCATCTTCATCGCCTCGATGGTGCCGATCTGGGTGCCGGCCTCGACCTCGTCGCCCTCGGACACCGCGAGGGTGACGACGCCGGCGAACGGCGCGGCCACCTGGCCCGGGTCGCTGCGGTCGGCCTTCTCCGCGGGCTGGACGTCGGCCGAGACGGACCGGTCCCGCACCGACACCGGCCGCAGCTGGCCGTTCATCGTGCACATCACCGTCCGCATGCCGCGCTCGTCGGCGTCGGAGACCGCCTCGATGCCGATGAGCAGCCGGACACCGGGCTCGAGGTCGACCTGGTGCTCGGTGCCTGCGCGCAGCCCGTAGAGGAACTCCTTGCTGGGCAGGACGCTGGTGTCGCCGTAGGTGTCGCGGTGCTGCTCGTACTCCTTGGTGGGGCCGGGGAACAGCAGCCGGTTCAGCGTCGCCCGGGGCTCTTTCGCCAGCCCGTCGAGGTCGTCGTCGGTGAGCTCGGCGGGCGGCTCGGCCGGACGGCGTCCCTCCAGTGCCCGGCTGCGGAACGGCTCGGGCCAGCCGCCGGGTGGGTCGCCCAGCTCGCCGCGCAGGAAGCCGACGACGGAGTCGGGCAGGTCGTGCGTGCCGGGGTCGGCGGCGAAGTCGTCGGCCCCGACCCCGGCGCCGACCAGCTGCAGCGCCAGGTCACCGACCACCTTCGACGACGGGGTGACCTTGACCAGCCGGCCGAGCAGCCGGTCGGCCGCGGCGTACATCGCCTCGACCTCCTCGAACCGCTGGCCCAGGCCCAGGGCGATGGCCTGCTGGCGCAGGTTGGACAACTGCCCGCCGGGGATCTCGTGGGTGTAGACCCGCCCGGTCGGTGCGGGCAGCCCGGACTCGAACGGGGCGTACACCCGGCGGACCGCCTCCCAGTAGGGCTCGAGGTCGTTGACCGCGCGCAGGTCCAGCCCGGTGGCCCGCTCGGTGTGGTCGGTGGCCGCGACGATGCTGCTCAGCGCCGGCTGGCTGGTGGTGCCGGCGAGGGCCGCGCTGGCGCCGTCCACGGCGTCGACGCCGGCCTGCCAGGCGGCCATCAGGGTGGCCAGCTGCCCGCCGGGGGTGTCGTGGGTGTGCAGGTGCACCGGCAGGTCGAACCGCTCGCGCAGCGCCGTGACCAGGGTCGCCGCCGCCGGCGGGCGGAGCAGCCCGGCCATGTCCTTGACAGCGAGCACGTGCGCGCCGGCCTGCACGATCTGCTCGGCCAGCCGCAGGTAGTAGTCCAGGTCGTACAGCTGCTCGGCCGGGTCGGAGAGGTCGGCGGTGTAGCAGAGCGCGACCTCGGCGACCGCCGTCCCGGTCTCCCGGACGGCGTCGATGGCCGGGCGCATCTGGCTGACGTCGTTGAGCGCGTCGAACACCCGGAAGACGTCGATGCCGGTGCGGGCGGCCTCGGCCACGAACGCCGTCGTCACCTGCTCCGGGTACGGCGTGTAGCCCACGGTGTTCCGCCCGCGCAGCAGCATCTGCAGGCAGACGTTCGGCACCGCCTCGCGCAGCGCGGCCAGCCGGTCCCAGGGGTCCTCGTGCAGGAACCGCAGCGCGACGTCGTAGGTGGCCCCGCCCCAGGCCTCGATGCTCAGCAGCTCGGGTGTGGCCCGGGCCACGTGCCCGGCTACGGCGACCAGGTCCTTGGTGCGCACCCGGGTGGCCAGCAGCGACTGGTGGGCGTCCCGGAAGGTGGTGTCGGTGACCGCGAGCGCGGTCTGCGCGCGCAGGTCGGCGGCGAAGCCCTCCGGACCGAGCGCGCGCAGCCGGTCGCGGGAGCCCTCGGTCGGTGGGCGGCTCAGGTCCAGCCGCGGCAGCTTCTCGGTCGGGTCGACCAGGTGCGGCCGCTCGCCGAACGGCTGGTTCACCGTCACGTCGGCCAGGTAGCTGAGCACCTTGGTACCCCGGTCGGCCGAGGAGCGGGCGGTGAGCAGCTCCGGGCGCTCCTCGATGAACGACGTCGTCACCCGGCCGGCCCGGAAGTCCGGGTCGTCGAGCACCGCCTGCAGGAACGGGATGTTGGTCGAGACGCCGCGGATCCGGAACTCAGCCACCGCCCGCCGCGCGCGGGCCACCGCGAGGTCCCAGGTGCGGCCGCGGCAGGTGAGCTTGACCAGCATCGAGTCGAAGTAGGCGCCCACCTCCGCGCCGAGGGTGGCGGCGCCGTCCAGCCGGACCCCGGCGCCACCGGGCGAGCGGTAGGCGGTGATCCGGCCGGTGTCCGGGCGGAATCCGTTGGCCGGGTCCTCCGTGGTGATCCGGGTCTGCAGCGCCGCCCCGCGCAGCACGATCGAGTCCTGGGACAGGCCGAGGTCGGCCAGCGTCTCCCCCGCCGCGATCCGCAGCTGGGACTGCACCAGGTCGACGTCGGTGACCTCCTCGGTGACGGTGTGCTCGACCTGGATCCGCGGGTTCATCTCGATGAACACGTGCCGGCCCTCGCGGTCGACCAGGAACTCGACGGTCCCCGCGCAGGTGTAGTCGATGGCCCGGGCGAAGGCGACCGCGTCGGCACAGATCCGCTCCCGCAACTGCGGGTCGAGGTTCGGCGCCGGGGCGATCTCGATGACCTTCTGGTGCCGGCGCTGCACCGAGCAGTCCCGCTCGAACAGGTGGATGACCTCGCCCTCGCCGTCGGCGAGGATCTGCACCTCGATGTGCCGGGGGTCGACGACCGCCTGCTCGAGGAAGACGGTGGCGTCGCCGAACGCCGACTCCGCCTCCCGCATCGCCGCCTCGATCGCGCCGCGGAGCTGGCTGCGGTCGTCCACCCGGCGCATGCCGCGTCCCCCGCCACCGGCCACGGCTTTGACGAAGATCGGCCCCTCGATCTCCTCGGCGGCGGTCAGCAGCACGTCGACGTGGTCGCCCGGCTCGGTGCCCTGCAGCACCGGCAGACCGGCGTCCCGGGCCGCGGCGATCGCCCGCGACTTGTCACCGGTCAGCTCCAGCACCGCGGCCGAGGGACCGACGAAGGTGATCCCCGCCTGGGCACACGCCTCGGCGAGGTCGGGGTTCTCCGACAGGAACCCGTAGCCGGGGTAGACGGCGTCGGCCCCGGCCCGCTGCGCGGCGCGGACGATCTCCGCGACGTCCAGGTAGGCCCGCACCGGGTGCCCGGGCTCGCCGATCTCATAACTCTCGTCGGCCTTGAGCCGGTGCACGGAGTTGCGGTCCTCGTGCGGGAAGACGGCGACCGTCCCGGCACCGAGCTCGTAGGCGGCACGGAACGCGCGGACGGCGATCTCGCCACGGTTGGCCACCAGCACCTTCTCGAACACGGGGGTCTCCTCTCGTGTCGGGTGGCCGCCGGAGCCGCCCTCGTCGGGCTGACGCTAGCGGCGACGTCCGACGGTGCGGTCGTGGGAGAGGTCCGTTGTGCACGACGTGAGTGGTCGCGAGGATCCCGGGTAGCGGGGGGTGGTGACTGCTGACGACCTCTCCTCCACCGCGGCGCAGCAGGAGGTCGTGCTGGTCATCGGCGCCTCCTCCGGCATCGGCCGCGCCAGCGCCATCGAGTTCGCCACGCGCGGTGCCTCGCTCGTGCTGGTCTCGCGCAGCGCGACCACGCTGGCCGACGCGGCCGCCGACTGCCGGACCGCCGGGGCGTCCGCGGTCGAGTGCGTCCCCGCCGACGTCCTGGACCCGGACGCGGTGCAGGCGGCCGTCGACCGCGCCACCAGCACGTTCGGCCGGCTCGACGTCGTCGTGCACACGGCCACCGTGATGGCCTACGGCCGGATCGAGGACGTCCAGCCCGACGTCTTCGAGCGCGTCGTCGACACCGCGATCCAGGGCACCTTCCACGTCTTCCGGTCCGCGCTGCCGGTGCTGCGGGCGCAGCGGCGCGGCCACGTGGTCGTGGTCAGCTCGCTGCTCGCCTCGATCACCGCGCCGACGATGGGTGCCTACGTCACCGCGAAGTGGGGTCAGCTCGGCCTGATCCGCACCCTGCAGCAGGAGCTGCGCGACCTGCCCGACGTGCACGTGTCCGCGGTGGCCCCCGGCGGCACGACCACGCCGATCTACGAGCAGGCCGCGACCGTGCTGGGCAACACCGGCCACCCGCCGCCGCCGGTCTACACGCCGGAGCGGGTCGCCCGGGCGGTCGTGGCCCGGATCGACGACCCCCGCCGGCTGAAGCAGTCGGGCGTCGCCAACCCGATCATCATCGCCGGCTTCCGGCTGTTCCCGCCGGTGTTCGACGTGCTGGTCGGGCCGCTGCTGAAGACGTTCGGCATGGCCCGGGACTCCGTGGCGCCGACGACCGGGAACGTGTTCGCGCCGGTGCCGGAGAAGGAGGCGACCCGGGGCAGCTACTTCGGGTTCTGAGCGCGCAGTCCGGCAGCCGAGCGGACGAGTGCGGCGACCGCTGGTGAAGTGCTGGTGGCCGGCCAGGCGACCACCGTGGTGATCTCCGGCGCGTCGACGCGTTCGGGGTCGCCCTCGACGTCACCTCCGACGCCAGCGCCACCGCGGCAGCGGCGTCCATCGAGCAGACAGCGGGACGGCCCGACGTGCTCGTCGACAACGCCGGCATCTCCGGCTCCGTCGCCGACGGCGCGCAGGACCCGACGACGCTCGACCTCGACGTCGTCCGCACCGTGCTCGACACCAACGTGTTAGGGGTCGTCCGGGTGACGAACGCGATGCTCCCGCTGCTCCGCCGCGCGGTCTCGCCGCGCATCGTGAACATGTCGAGCACCATGGGGTCGCTGACACTGCAGACCGGGCCGGTCATGGCCGCCTACGCACCGTCGATGTCGATGGTCAACAGCATGACGGCCCAGTACGCCCGCGCACTGGCCGACACGAACGTCCTGGTGAACGCCGCGTGCCCCGGTCACGTGGCGACCGAATCCACCGGCTTCAACGCGCCGCGGACGCCCGAGCAGGGCGCCGCCATCGCCATCCGGCTCGCCACCCTGCCGGACGACGGGCCGCGCGGTGGCTTCTTCGACGACGGGGGCGCCGTCCTCTGGTGACGAGCTGACTCGCCGGCCGAACTGCACAACCGGTCCACCCACCCCCTGGCCCTCAACAGGTCCCCACAGATCCGCCCGCGGATCAGCGCCCGCGTCATACGGACCGGGAAAGCCCAGCTCATGCCGCCAGAATTGTCAGACCCCGCCCGTATGTTCGGTCCATGACGACGACCGCGGAGCTGCCCGGGCCAGAGGTGCCTGGGTCGTTCCGGTCGCGGGTCGATGTGTTCTGGGTCGGGGACGGGCACGCCGAGCCCGACCCGTTCGCGTTGTCACCAGACCGCGCGGCCGTGGAGTTGCAGGCCATACAGCAGCGGCGGGCCCGAGACACCGCACGGGAGGCCGAGCTGATCCTCGGCATGGCCGGCGCCCGCCCGGCCAGAACCGATCCGCTGCCAGGCACCTCCGGCGCCCGCAAGGCCGGCTGGTCCGGCGGTGATCCTGGTGACGGGATCAGCGAGTTCTTCACCGCCGAGCTGGCCACGGTGATCAACCTCGGGCGCACCACCGCCTCGAAGAAGTTGGACCACGCGCTGACCTGGCAGAAGAAGCTGCCGCGGACCTTCGCCGCGCTCAAGGCCGGGGAACTCGACGAACCCCGCGCCCGAGCGCTGGCCGACGTGCTGATGCACACCAACGCAGCCGTGGCCCGGCAGGTCGAGGACGCACTGCTGCCCGAGGCGAGCGATCTGTCGGTGTACAAGCTCCGCGACCGCGCCACCGAGCTGATGGTCGAGCTGGACGCCAAGGCCGCCGACCTGCGCCGCGAGGAGGCGGAGAAGACCGCCGACGTGCACCTCTACCCCTCGGCCACCGACGGCCGGTCCACGATCGCGACGGACCTGCCCACCGATGAGGCCGTCGAGTGCTACGACATCGTCGACCAGCTGGCGAAGATGCTCAAAGCCGACGGCGACCCCCGCCGGATCGGCGCGCTCCGGGCGCACGTGCTGTCGCGGCTGATCCGCCGCCCCGCCGACCACGGCCTCCCCGCCGTGGCGGCGAACGTCACCGTCGCCGCCGACCTGGACGCCCTCGGCGGGACGGGCAGCACGCCGGGTGAGGTGGACGGGTTGCCGATCACCGCCGCCCACGTCCGTGAGCTGCTGGCCCGGGTCGGTGCGTTGGGGCTCACCGCCCCCGACGGCGGGACGCTGACGTTCGCGATCACCGGCCCGGACGGGCAGCTGCTGGCCACCCTCACCCCCACCGAACTCACCCGGCTGGCCCGCCGAGGCTGCCCCCAGCACCCCGAGACTCCGTGCGACTGCCCGGTCACCGGGCCACCACCGGCGACCGGCGCCTACCAACCCACCGCCCGGCAACGGGCGTTCACCACCACCCGGGACCGGCGGTGCCGCTTCCCCAACTGCGGGCAACGCGTCGGCTGGACCGACCTCGACCACGTCACCAGCGCCGCCTGCGGCGGCGCGACCGACTGCGCCAACCTGTGCTGCCTGTGCCGCTCCCACCACCGGCTCAAGACCTTCGCCCCCGGCTGGCGGTTCACCATGACCCCCGACGGCGTCCTCCAGGTCACCACCCCATCGGGAGTCACCCGGACGACCCGACCACCGGGCATGCGACCACCGCCGACCGAGACAGCACCCGAGCCACCAGCGCCATCATCCGACGACGACCCTCCACCGTTCTGACCCCGGCATGCCGCCGAGCGCGGCTGCGTCCCGCCGGGCAGCACGGATCAGCGGCCGGGGCAGGATGGCGACCGTGACCGATGTGCGCACAGGGTTCTCCGCCGAGGTCTCGCAGGCCGCCCGCCGGTTGGCCGGCGTCGCCGAGCGGACACCGCTGCAGCGCAACGCCCGACTGTCCGAGCTCACCGGCGCCGCCGTCTGGGTCAAGCGCGAGGACCTTCAGGTCGGCCGCTCGTACAAGGTCCGCGGGGCCTACAACACGATCAGCCAAGTGGACGCCGCCGGTCGCGCCGCCGGGGCGGTGACCGCCAGCGCCGGCAACCACGGCCAGGGTGTGGCCTACGCCTGCCGGGTCCTCGGCGTCCGCGGCAAGGTGTTCGTCCCCGGCACCACCCCGCGGCAGAAGCGGCAGCGGATCGCCGCGCTCGGCGGGGACATGGTCGAGCTCGTCGTCCTCGGCGACACCTACGACGACGCTGCGTCGGCTGCTGCTGCGCACGCTCTGGCCACCGGCGCGACGCTGGTGCCCGCCTTCGACTCCCTGTCCACCGTCGCCGGGCAGGCCACCGTCGCCGTCGAGGTCCTCGAGCAGCTGGGCAGCGTGCCCGACGTCGTCGTCCTCCCCGTCGGCGGCGGGGGCCTGCTCGCCGGCTGCGCCACCTGGCTGGGAGAGAACGCACCCGGCGTCCGGGTGGTCGGCGTGGAGCCGGCCGGCGCTGCCGGGATGGCCGCGGCCATGGCAGCAGGGCGTCCGGTGGAGCTCCCGGAGATCGACACGTTCGTCGACGGTGCGGCGGTCCGCCGGGCCGGCGACGTCACCTTCCCGCTGGTGCGCGACGCCGGCTGCGACCTGGTGACCGTGCCCGAGGGGCAGATCTGCACCGAGATGCTGGACCTGTACCAGGTCGACGGGGTGATCGCCGAGCCCGCGGGCGCCCTGGCGAGTGCGGCGCTGACCGGCGGCAGCGTCGTCGTCGAGCCCGGTCAGACGGTGGTGAGCGTGCTGTCGGGCGGCAACAACGACGTCAGCCGGTACGCCGAGGTCGTGGAGCGCTCACTGGTGCACCGCGGGCTCAAGCACTACTTCCTGGTCGAGTTCCCGCAGGAGCCCGGGGCGCTGCGCCGGTTCCTCGACGAGGTGCTCGGCCCGGACGACGACATCGTGCTGTTCGAGTACGTCAAACGGGACAACCGGGAGACCGGGGCGGCACTGACCGGGATCGAGCTGGGCAGCGTCGACGGGCTGGCACCGCTGATGGCCCGGATCGAGTCCGGTCCGCTGAAGATCCAGCACCTGGCCCCCGGCACGACCGCCTACCGCTTCCTCGTGTGAGCGAACTCCCTAGCGGGCGTACCTCACCGCGGCGCGGGCGCGCGCCTGCGCGGCGAGCACCTCGCGGTCCTTGGGCGGCGCG
Organism: Modestobacter altitudinis; assembly: GCF_005930475.1. Lineage (GTDB taxonomy): Bacteria > Actinomycetota > Actinomycetes > Mycobacteriales > Geodermatophilaceae > Modestobacter > Modestobacter altitudinis. The sequence continues at coordinate 11,391 of NZ_SJEW01000021.1, read as the reverse complement.
GTGGTGACCAGGTCGGCGAGCAGGTGCTCGGTCGCGTGCGCGATCTCCTCGACCGCCCGGTCGAACGCGGCCTGGTTCGCCTGCGACGGCTTGGCCGACCCGCTCACCTTGCGGACGTACTGGAGCGCGGCGGCCCGGACCTCATCCGACGTCGTCGCGGGCGCCAGGTTGTGCAGCACGTGGATGTTCCGGCACATGCGCCCAGCGTAGGGGCCATGTTGGCCAACATGGCCCCTGGAGGACGGCGGTTCAGCGGGCGAGGGCGAAGCCGGTGCCGGCGACCGTGGTCCGGTCGCTGCCGCCCTTGGCGAGCGCCCGGCTGATCACCATCCGCTGGATCTGGTTGGTGCCCTCGAAGATCTGCATGACCTTCGCCTCGCGCATGTACCGCTCGACCGGGAAGTCGCGCGTGTAGCCGTAGCCGCCGAAGACCTGGACGGCGTCGGTGGTCACCTTCATCGCGTTGTCCGTGGCGACCAGCTTGGCGATGGAGGCCTGCTGGCCGTAGGGCTGACCGGCGTCGCGCAGCCGGGCCGCAGCCAGGTACATCGCCCGGGAGGTCTCCACCGCGGCCGCCATGTCGGCGAGCAGGAAGCCCAGCCCCTGGTGCTCGATGATCGGGACGCCGAAGGTCTCCCGCTCCCTGGCGTACGCCACCGCGTCGTCCAGCGCGCCCTGGGCGAGGCCGGTGGCGACCGCCGCGATGCCCAGCCGACCGGCGTCCAGCCCGGACAGCGCGATCGGCAGCCCCTCGCCCTCGGCGCCGAGCAGCCGGTCGGCGTCGATCCGCACGTCCTCGAAGCGCATGGTGGCCGTGGTCGAACCGGTGAGCCCCATCTTGCGCTCGGCCGGGTCCGCGGTGAGCCCGGCGGCGTCGGCCGGCACCAGAAAGCACGAGATGCCGCGCGACCGGTCGTCGGAGGTGCGTGCCATGACCTTGTAGAAGTCGGCCTGCCCGCCGTGCGTCGTCCAGGCCTTGTCCCCGGAGAGCAGGTAGGAGTCGCCGTCGCGGACCGCCCGGGCGCGCATCGCCGCCGGGTCGGAGCCGGCGTGCGGCTCGGAGAGGCAGTAGGCGCCGAGCAGCTCGCCACCGAGCATGTCCGGCAGCCAGCGCTGCTGCTGCTCGGGGGTGCCGCGGGTGGCCAGCCCGAAGCAGGACAGCCCGTGCACGCTCACGCCCACCCCGACGCTGGCCCACACCGCCGCGATCTCCTCCAGCACCTGCAGGTAGACCTCGTAGGGCTGACCGCCGCCGCCGACGTCCTCGCCGTAGGGCAGACCGAGCAGCCCGGCCCGGCCCAGCGTGCGGAACACGTCGCGCGGGAAGGCCTCGTCGGCCTCGGCCTGCACGACGCGCGGCGCCAGCTCCTCGCGGGCCAGCTGCCGGGTGAGGTCGAGCAGGTCGGCCGCCTCCTGCGAGGGGACCAGACGAGAGACGGGCACAGCGCACCTCCGGGGCTCCGGGACGACGCCGTCCCGGACTCGTGTCAGTACTCAGGGACTGTACGCAGTACTCCGACGGGGCGCCTTGTTACTGTCCGGGACCGCGGAGGAGGCCTGATGACGTCACTGGACACGCGTTCCACCCGCACCCAGGCACGCCGCGAGGAGCTCCTCGACGAGCTGGTCACCCTGGTGCTGGCCGAGGGGTTCGGCGCGTTCACCCTCGACGACCTCGCCCGGCGGCTGCACTGCTCGAAGAGCACCCTGTACGGACTGGCGGCGAGCAAGGAGCAGCTGGTCGTCGCCGTGGTCAAGCGCTTCTTCCAGCGGGCGACGGTCGCCGTCGAGGAGCGGGCCGCCGTCCCGGCCGACCACCGCGAGCAGCTCAGCGCCTACCTGCTGGCCGTCGCCGAGCAGCTGCAGCCGGCGTCGGCGGCCTTCTTCGCCGACGTCGCCGCGTTCGCGCCGGCCCGGGAGATCTACGAGCGCAACACCCGCTCGGCGGCGGCCCGGGTGCAGCGGCTGGTGACCGACGGTGTCACCGCCGGGACCATCCGCCCGGTGCACGCCTCGTTCGTGGGTGCGGCGGTCGCCGCGGTGATGGACGCCATCCACCGCGGCGCGATCACCGCCGCCACCGGCCTGGACGACGCCGCGGCCTACCGGGAGCTCGCCGACCTCGTCGTGGCCGGCACCGCCCCGCGGTAGGACAGGGACCGGTTGGGTAAGGTGAGCCTTACCAGCCCCGCCGTCCCCAGGAGCCGCACGTGGCGCAGCGCACCGCCACCCGGCCCCCCGCAGCGGCCCACGCCGCCCGCGACGGCCTGCTGCGCGGCGGGGGCAGCCGCCTGCTCGGCCTCTGGCTGCTGCTGGTCCTCACCGTGGCGGTCTGCGCGCTGAGCATCGCCGTCGGCACCCGTTCGATCGGCCTCGGCACCGTCTGGCACGCCCTCCTCGACGGCAGCACGCCGGGCGACGAGACGGTCATCGTCCGCCAGCTCCGGGTCCCCCGCACCCTCCTCGGCCTGCTCGCCGGCCTGTCGCTGGGCGTCGCCGGCGCGCTCATGCAGGGCCACACCCGCAACCCGCTCGGCGACCCGGGCCTGCTCGGCGTGACCGCCGGCGCCTCGTTCGCCGTGGTGCTCTCCATCTGGCTGTTCGGCGTCTCCACCGCCTCGGGCTACATCTGGTTCGCCTTCGCCGGCGCGCTCCTCGGCAGCGTCGCGGTCTACCTGGTCGGGTCCTCCGGCCGCGGCGGGGCGACGCCGGTGAGCCTGGCCCTGGCCGGGTCCTCGCTCAGCTTCCTGCTCTTCGCCCTCGTCCAGGCGATCACCATCCGCGAGACGACGGCGCTGGACGCCTTCCGCTTCTGGGTGGTCGGCGCCCTCGCCGGCCGGGACGCCGACGTCGTCGGCCAGATCGCACCGTTCGTCGTCCTCGGTCTGGTGGCGGCCATGGTGAACGCGCCGGCGCTGAACCTGCTGGGCCTCGGTGAGGACGTCGCCCGTGGGCTCGGCACCCGGATCTGGCTGGCCCGTGGGACCGGCCTGCTGGCGATCACGCTGCTCACCGGCGCAGCCACTGCCGGCTGCGGCCCGATCGCCTTCGTCGGGCTGGTCGTGCCGCACGTCGCGCGGGCCGTCACCGGTCCCGACCACCGCTGGCTGGTCCCGTACGCCGGGCTCCTCGGGGTGGTGTTCCTGCTGCTCGCCGACGTGCTCGGCCGGGTGGTCGCCCGCCCCGGAGAACTGCAGGTCGGCATCGTGCTCGCCGTGGTCGGTACCCCGTTCTTCATCGCCCTGGTCCGCCGTCGCAAGCTGGCGATGCTGTGACCGCGGTGGCGCCCACGCGCGCTCCCGCGGCACGGCCTGACCCGCGGCGCACCCTCCGGGTCGGCGGGTTCTCGGCCACCTACCGGCGCCGCCAGCTCGTCGTCCCGCTGCTCGTGCTCGTGGTGCTCGTGCTCGCCGCCGCGGTCAGCCTCGGCCGCGGCGACTACCCGATCAGCGTGCTCGACGTGCTGCGGGTGCTGGTCGGTGCGGGCGATGACACCCAGCAGTTCATCGTGCTCGGGCTGCGGGCACCCCGGATCGCCGTCGCCGTCCTGGTCGGGACGGCGCTGGGCATCTCCGGGGCGCTCATCCAGACCTTCGCCCGCAACCCGCTGGCCAGCCCCGACATCCTCGGCGTGACCGGTGGTGCCGCGGTCGGCGCGGTCGCGGTGATCGTGCTGGGTGGGACGACGACGGCCAGCCGGTTGCTCGGCGGGCTCGGCCTGCCCGCCGCCGCCCTCGCCGGTGGCCTGCTCATGGCGCTGCTGGTGTTCGGCCTGGCCTGGAACCAGGGCCTCGACGGCTACCGGCTGGTGCTGGTGGGCATCGGGCTGTCCGCGATGGCGCTGGCGGTGGTCCGCTACCTGCTCACCCGCAGCACCATCCAGGACGCCGCGGTCGCCAACGTGTGGATCACCGGCTCGCTCAACGGCCGCGGCTGGGACCAGGCGCTGCCGCTGGCCCTCGCGCTGCTGGTCCTGCTGCCCGTCTCCCTCGCGCTGAGCCGGGTGCTCGGCGCGCTGCAGTTCGGCGACGACACGGCACGCGGCCTGGGCGTGCGGGTGCCGCTGGCGCAGGCGGTCACCGTGGTGGTCGCGGTCGCGCTGGCCGCCTTCGCGGTGTCCGCAGCCGGGCCTGTCCAGTTCGTCGCCCTCGTCGTCCCGCAGATCGCCGTCCGGCTGACCGGCGGCTCGAGGCCGCCGTTGCTGGCCGCCGGGCTGCTCGGCGCACTGCTCGTCGTGGCCAGCGACCTGGTGGCCCGCACGGTGCTGCCCGAGACGTTCCCCGTCGGCGTGGTCACCTCGGTGGTCGGCGCCCCGTACCTGCTCTGGCTCCTGGTCCGCGGAAGGCGGCGAACGACCCTGTGACCGCTCTCGAGAGCCCCTCCACGACCGCGACGGTGCGGCTGGCCGCCGACGGGGTCCGGCTCGGCTACGGCGACAAGGTCGTCGTGGCAGACCTGGACCTGCAGCTCACCGACGGGTCCTTCACCGCGATCGTCGGCCCCAACGGCTGCGGCAAGTCCACCCTGCTGCGCGCGCTCGGCCGGCTGCTCCGGCCCACCGCGGGCTCCGTGCTGCTCGACGGCCGGGCGATCACCTCGACACCGACCAAGGAGGTCGCCAAGGTCCTCGGCCTGCTGCCCCAGACGCCGCTGGCACCCGAGGGGCTCACTGTCGCCGACCTGGTCGCCCGCGGCCGGCACCCGCACCAGAGCTGGCTGCGGCAGTGGTCCTCCGACGACGAGGCCGTCGTCACCGAGGCGCTGACCTGGACCGACATGGTCGAGCTCGCCGACTCACCGGTGGACGCGCTCTCCGGCGGTCAGCGGCAGCGGGCCTGGATCTCGATGGCGCTGGCCCAGGGCACCGACCTGCTCCTGCTCGACGAGCCCACGACCTACCTCGACCTCGCCCACCAGGTCGACGTCCTGGAGCTGGTCGGCCGGCTGCACACCGAGCGCGGCCGGACCGTCGTCGTCGTCCTGCACGACCTCAACCTCGCCGCCCGCTATGCGCAGCGCCTGGTCGCGATGAAGGACGGCGTCCTCATCGCCTCCGGCACCCCCGCGGAGGTGCTCACCGAGCAGCTGCTCGCGGAGGTGTTCGAGCTGGAGGCCCGGGTGGTGCCCGACCCGGTCACCGGCACCCCGATGGTCGTCCCGGTCCGCCGGCTGCGCTGAGCGGCGGCCCCCGTGCAGGGCCCCGCCGCGAGCTTGCGAGTGGTGGGGGGCACGGGGGTCCTTCACCAGCCGCCCAGCTCGGCGACGAGCGCGCTCTTGATCGCCGGGCGGGAACCGAAGACCAGCAGGAACAGCGCCTCGCGGGCGAGCCGCTCGGCGTGCGCCCCGGCCAGCACCGCACTGCTCCCGGTGGCGGTGACCAGCAGGCCGGACGCCCGGTGGGCCAGCGCGGACGCCGCCGCGCGGGCCGCGGGCAGCTGCTCCGGTCCGGCCACGTCGAGCCGGGTGCGCGCCGCGACCAGCTCGTCGTCCAACGGCGAGGGACCCAGCAACCGCGCGCAGCGGGCGACCAGCCCGAGCGCCAGCGAGCCGTTGGGCCGCAACCCGGCCGCGTCACCGGCCCGGATGGCGGCCAGCGGCACGGTGCCCACCAGCCGGGCGACCGGCACCCGGTGCCCGGCGAGACGCAGTTCGACGGTCGCGCTGGCGGACACCGCGACCATCCGCTGCGGCACCGCGGTCGACGTCGGGGACGGCGCCGCGTCGACCAGCACGAACCAGACGTCGTCGGCGTCGTCCCGCGCGGCCACGAGCAGCAGGTCGACGTGCCCCCATCCGGTCACCCACGGGACGGCGCCGTCCAGCACCAGCTCGTCCCCGGCCCGCCGCACGGTGACCGCCGCCGGACCCGGGCGCAGTGCGGCCTGCAGCGCGACACCGGCCCGCCGCCGTCCGGCGCACAGGTCGGGCAGGAACTCGTCCCGGAGCCCCGCCGGACCGTCGGTGAGCGCGCCGAGGACGCCGAGGTGCTGCAGCCAGACGAAGGCCGTGGACAGGTCGCCGGCGGCCAGCTCCTCGATGACCGCGGCCACGGTCTGCGGGTCGGCGGCCAGCCCGCCGGTGTCCCGTGGACCGGTCAGCCCGTAGAGGCCGGCGTCGGCCAGCGCGTCCAGGTGCCCGCGCGGCACGGCCCCCGCCGCGTCGACCGCAGCGGCCGCGGGGAACAGCAGCTCCTCGGCGAGCACCCGGGCCCGGGCGACGACGTCGGTCACGCCGCCATCGTGCCCGCCACGAGCGGAGCGAGGGGTGGGGGGGCAGTCAGGCCCCCTTGCAGGGGCCCGCCGCGAGCCTGCGAGTGGTGGGGGGCAAGGGGGTCCTTCTAGTAGGTGAAGGCGCCGACGGCGGAGCGCAGGTCGCTGGCCATCCGGGACAGCTCGTCCACGGCCTGCCGGGTCTGCCCCAGCGCCTGCGTGGTCGAGGACGCCGCGGTCGAGACCCCGGTGATGTTCGTGGCGATCTCGGTCGACCCGCCCGCGGCCTCCTGCACCGACCGGGACATCTCGTTCGTCGTCGCCGTCTGCTCCTCCACCGCACTGGCGATGGTCAACTGGTAGTCGTTGATCGCACCGATGATCTCCGAGATCCGGCCGATCGCCGAGACCGCGCCCGAGGTGTGGCCCTGGATCGCCTCCACCCGCCGGGCGATGTCCTCGGTCGCCCGCGCCGTCTCCTGCGCCAGCTCCTTGACCTCGTTGGCCACCACCGCGAAGCCCTTGCCGGCCTCACCGGCGCGGGCGGCCTCGATGGTCGCGTTCAGCGCCAGCAGGTTGGTCTGCTCCGCGATCGAGGTGATGGTCTTGACCACGGCACCGATCTCCTGCGACGACGTGCCCAGCTGGGTGATCGTCGCGGTGGTGGCCTCGGCCTCGCCGACCGCCTGCGTGGCCACCCGGGCCGCCTCGTTCGCGTTCTGGCTGATCTCCCGGATCGATGCGCCCATCTGCTCCGCACCCGCCGCGACCGTGGCCACGCTGCGGGACACCTCGTCCGCGGCGGCGGAGACCACCCCGGACTGCGCGGACGTCTCCTCCGCGGAGGCGGAGATCTGGGCGGACGAGGCCGACAGCTGCTCCGACGCCGCAGCCACGGCGTCCGAGGAGGCGGCGACGCCGGCCAGCACCGACCGCAGGTGCGCCTGGGCGCGCCCGAGCGAGGCCGCCATCCGGCCCAGCTCGTCGGCGGAGCGCACCTCGGGGGAGACGGTGAGGTCGCCGCGGGCCATGGCGTCGGCGGTCCGGCTCACGTGGGCGACGGTCCCGGTGATCTGCCGGATCACCCAGGCCGCGAGCGCCCCGGCTCCCAGCAGGCTCAACGCCAGGACCACCCACAGCAGCCGGGTGGCGCCGGCGGCGGCGGCGTTGCCCGCGTCCTTGACCGCCGCGGCGCCGGCGGTCTGCGCGTCCAGCTCCGCCTGCATGTCGTCCATCAGCACGTCGGTCGCGTCCTGCAGGGCGCCGGTCAGGACGCCGCCGACCACGGCATCGGCCTGGAAGGCGGCGGCGCTCGCGCCGGCGGCCGTGGCCAGCGCGTTCCGGGTGGTGCCCACCAGCGCCGCGGCCGCCGCGGCGTCAGCGGTGCTCGCTGCGTCGGCCGCCGGGACGAGCTGTCCGGTGGCGACGGCGTACCAGTCGTCCAGGTCGCCGGTCAGCGTCGCGTAGGCGGCCGGCGAGGTGGCCAGCGGCTCGTACCCGTCCAGCTTCTGCTGCAGGTCGTCGCGCCGCTCGGCCAGCTCGGTGAGGAGGGCCTGCCGGCCGGCGGCGTCCACCTGCGGGTAGGTGATGTAGCGCGCCCGGTCGCCCTGGAAGGCGCGCTGGATGCCGCTCAGCTCGGTGAGCGGCTCCACGCTCTCGGCGTAGAGGGCGTCCTGCTGGTCGCTGAGGTCCCCCATCCGCACCGTGGCCAGCGTGGTGAGCCCGACGGCGACCAGCCCGAGCACCCCCACCGTCGCGCCGATCTTGACCCCGACCGGTCGGTCTGCCGCCCAGTTCCCCCCGTTGCCGGCACGCCCGGCGTCGGCCGTTGCGGGGGAGGACGGGTCACGGGTCATGGTCGGGCTCCTCAGGGTGGGCGAGAACTGGCGGTTCTCGGATCTCCCATCGGCAGTCCGCGTGCCGGGTGCACCCCCGGCAGCCCTCCCGCCTCACCAGCACCAGCCGGCGGTCAGTCGCGCGGGGCCTGCGGCCGCCCGACCGGGACGTCGTCCGGGTCAGGCACCCGGTCCTCGGCCGGCAGCGGCTGCACCCGGTCCCGGTCGGTCGCCGTCGGCTCGACCACCAGCTGGAAGTCCTCCCCGTGCCGGGTGATGCCGTCGACGACGGCCTGCTCGACCGCCTCGTTGGCGTACGCCCGGCGCAGGACCGCCGGGTCGGACCGGAGGTCCTTGGCCAGGGCGACGGCCATGCCCACCATCACCAGCGCGAACGGCAGCGCGGCGATGATCGTCAGGTTCTGCAGCCCGGTGAGGGCGTCGTCCCCGCCGACCAGCAGCATGATCGCCGCGACCGCACCCATCACGACGCCCCAGAAGACGACGACCCGGCGGCTCGGGGACAGGGTGCCCCGCTCGGACAGCGAGCCCATCACGATCGAGGCGGCGTCGGCACCGGAGACGAAGAAGACGGCCACGAGCACCATGACCAGCACCGTCATCACCGTGGCCAGCGGGTACTGCTGGAGCACGCCGAACAGCTGCCCCTCGCTCGTCGCCTGGCCCGCGACGTCGGCGCCGTCCCGCTGGGCGGCGATGCCGGCCCCGCCGAAGACGGCGAACCAGACCAGGCTGACCGCGCTGGGCACCAGCAGCACGCCGGTGACGAACTGCCGGATGGTCCGGCCGCGGCTGATCCGGGCGATGAACAGCCCGACGAACGGCGTCCAGCTGATCCACCAGGCCCAGTAGAAGACCGTCCACCCGCGCAGCCAGGTGGCCATCGCGTCCCCGCCGGAGGCCTCGGTGCGGCCGGCCATCTCGCCCAGGTCGGCGACGTAGCCGCCGATCGCCTCGGGCAGCAGGTTGAGGATGAAGACCGTCGGGCCGGCGACGAAGACGAACACCGCGAGCACCACCGCCAGCACCATGTTGGTGTTGGACAGCCACTGGATCCCCTTGGCGACCCCGGAGACGGCCGAGGCGACGAACGCCGCGGTGAGCACCGCGATGATCCCGACCAGCACACCGTTGCCGACGGTCCCGGCCCAGCCGAGGATCTCCATGCCGCTGCCGATCTGGAGGGCGCCCAGGCCCAGCGAGGCCGCCGAGCCGAACAGCGTGGCGAAGATCGCCAGCACGTCGATGACCCGCCCGGCCGGGCCCTCGGCGCGGCGACGCCCGATCAGCGGGACGAACGCGGCGCTGATCAGCTGGCGGCGGCCGCGGCGGAAGGTGCCGTAGGCGATCGCCAGCCCGACGACGGCGTAGATGGCCCACGGGTGCAGCGTCCAGTGGAACAGCGTGGTCGCCATCGCCGTCCGGGCGGCCTCCGGCGTCGAGCCGCCGACCGTGCCGGGGGGCGGTGACACGTAGTGCGACAGCGGCTCGCTGACGCCGTAGAACATCAGGCCGATCCCCATGCCCGCGCTGAACATCATCGCGATCCAGGAGATGGTCCGGAACTCGGGCGCCTCGCCGTCCCGGCCCAGCGTTATCCGCCCGTAGCGGCTCGTGGCCAGCCACAGGACGAAGACGACGAACCCCGAGGCCAGGACCACGAACAGCCAGCCCAGGTTGGTCTCGATCCAGGTCAGCGCGCCGCCACTGGCGCTGCCGAGGCCGCTGGGGGTCAGGAAGCCCCAGGCGAGGAAGGCCAGCGCGAGGACAGCCGCGACGCCGAAGACGACGACGTCCAGCCGGCCCGAGCCCTCGGCGGCCGAGGTGGGCGGGTGGGCCAGCGCGGGGTGGACCCCGCCCGCGTGGTGGCGCTCGGCCCTCGGTCCGCGGCGTCCGCGGCCGGGTGGTGCGGAGGATGTGCTCACAGTGGTGTGGCGGCCCGCGGTCGGGGCGCCTCCCCTTTCGTTCGTCATGCGTGGCGTCGGGCGCCGTCCGCGGGCTCGAGACGACGACCGGAACACCGTGCGCTCGGTCGGCGCGCATCGCAAACCGAAGATGATCACGAGTTCATGACTCAGAGTCACCGGCCGCCCGCACCCCAGCGCGGCTGAGCCGGGGCCAGCGGGCACACTGGGCGCCGATGGACGACATCCTCGACTGGCTCCGCGGGCCAGGCCTCGAAGCGCTCCTGATCATCCTCGGCGCGGTGCTGCTCGCCCGGTTCGTGAGCTGGCTCGGCAGGCGGATCACCGACCGGATCGACGCCACCGCGACCGGCTCGGACGCGCTGGTGCGGTCCGAGGCGGCCAAGCACCGGCACTCGCTGACCCAGGTCCTGACCTGGGCGGCGATCGTGATGATCTGGTCGGTCACCATCTTCTTCGTGCTCGAGCGCCTCGGCGTGCCGGTCACCGGCCTGGTCGCGCCGGCCACCGTCCTGGGCGTGGGTCTCGGCTTCGGCGCGCAGCGGGTGGTCGGCGACGTGCTCGCCGGCTTCTTCCTGATCACCGAGCGGCAGTACGGCTTCGGGGACGTCGTCGCGATCCAGGTGGTCGGTGGCGGCGACCCCGCCGAGGGCACCGTCGAGGACGTCAACCTGCGGATCACCCGGGTGCGCTCGGTCAACGGCGAGGTCGTGATCGTCCCCAACGGTCAGATCGTCAAGGTCGTCAACCTGTCCCGGGACTGGGCCCGCGCGGTGGTGGACGTCCCGGTGCCGGCGACGACCGACGTCAACCGGGTCCAGGAGGTGCTCCGCGACGTCGGCAGGCGCGCCTACGACGACGAGCGGCTGCACCGGCTGCTGCTCGACCCGCCGAGCGTGATGGGCGTGGAGAGCCTGGCGCTGGACGAGGTGAACCTGCGGATCGTCGCCCGGACGTTGCCGGGCAAGCAGTTCGAGGTCGGCCGGGACCTGCGCGCCCGGGTGGCGCTGGCCCTGTCCCGCGAGGGCGTGTCGCTGCGCGCCACCTCCGCCCAGGACGACGACGTGCAGGACGAGGCGCTGGCCGAGGACCGGGTGCGCAGCGGAGGTGGCGCATGACCAGGCCCTCGCCGGACGAGCGGCCCACGACGGTGCTGCCGATGACCACGCTCGAGCAGCCGACGGTCGTCACCGCGCCGGCCACCCGCCGCGCGCGGGTGTGGCGGCACATCCCGTCCCGGATCGGCCGCGCCCGCACCTCCACGCTGGTGATCGGCTGCCTGTTCGTGCTGCTGCTCGGCCTCAACGCCGCACTGCCGCGGGACGCCGGCGGCACGGTGCCGGTGACCACCTCGGACGGGCGCACCATCCAGGTGCCCCGGTCCTACGTGCCCGCCGACCC
>NZ_SJEW01000020.1 GCF_005930475.1 Modestobacter altitudinis | reverse complement strand
GGACCGGTTCGGACCACCCGAGTCCCGCCGGCCGATGTCCCACCCGTCGGACCGTCCCGGTCCCGAGACCGCCCGCCACGCTCACCGGAGCACCGCCCACCCGCACTGACCACCCGGCGGGGTCGCGTGACCCCCCGCACCAGCGCCTCCCCTCCCGGTTCCCCTCTCGCGGGTCCCGGGGGAGGACCGCCGCGGCCAGCCGACGACGGGAGTGACATGACCGACCTCGCCGCCCCCACCCGGCTCCAGCCGGAGGGCCAGCCGTTCTCCACGGCCCCGGGCACCGTTGTGCCGTTCTCGGCTCTCCCGGCCGCCGCCGGTCTGTACGACCCGGCGCGGGAGCACGACGCCTGCGGTGTCGCCTTCGTCGCCGACGCCCGCGGCCGCCGTTCGCGGTCGATCGTCACCGCCGGGCTCACCGCGCTGCACAACCTCGACCACCGGGGCGCCGCCGGCTCCGAGCCGAACTCCGGTGACGGCGCGGGGATCCTGACCCAGGTCCCCGACGCGCTGCTGCGGGAGTGCGTCGACTTCGACCTGCCGCCGCTGGGCGAGTACGCCGTCGGCATCGCGTTCCTGCCGGCCGACGAGGCCGAGCGGACCCAGGTGGTCGAGGCCGTGGCCGGGCTGGCCGCCGAGGAGGGGCTGGCGGTCCTGGGCTGGCGCGAGCTGCCCGTGGACCCCGACGGTGCCGACCTCGGCCCGACGGCGCGGGCGGTCATGCCGCACTTCGCCCAGCTGTTCGTCGCCGAGACCACCGGAGCCCGTGCCGACTCCGCCTTCGGCGGCACCGTCGCCCCGCACGGGGTCACCCGGCTGGAGCGCCGGGCCTTCGTGCTGCGCAAGCGGGTGGAGCGCGCGGCCCGGGACGCCGGCACCAGCTGCTACATCGCCTCGCTGTCCTCCCGCATGATCACCTACAAGGGCATGCTGACCACCGACCAGCTGCCGGCGTTCTTCCCCGACCTGCGCGACGAGCGCTACGAGTCGGCCATCGCCCTCGTCCACAGCCGGTTCTCCACGAACACCTTCCCCAGCTGGCCGCTGGCCCACCCGTTCCGCTTCATCGCGCACAACGGCGAGATCAACACCATCAAGGGCAACCGGAACCGGATGCGCGCCCGCGAGGCGAAGCTGGAGACCGGGCTGTTCGACGGCCCCGCCGGTCCGGCCAGCGAGCTCGGGCTGGAGCGGATCTTCCCGGTCACCGCCAGCGACTTCAGCGACTCCGCCACCTTCGACGAGGTGCTCGAGCTGCTGCACCTGTCCGGCCGCTCGTTGCCGCACGCGGTGCTGATGATGATCCCGGAGGCGTGGGAGAACCACGACGAGATGGACCCGGCCCGCCGGGCCTTCTACCGGTTCCACGCCTCGATCATCGAGGCCTGGGACGGCCCGGCCTGCGTGGCCTTCACCGACGGCAGCCTGATCGGCGCCGTGCTGGACCGCAACGGCCTGCGCCCGGGCCGCTGGTGGCGCACCAAGGACGACCTGGTGGTGCTGGCCAGCGAGGCCGGCGTGCTGGACATCCCGGCCGGTGACGTGGTGGCCAAGGGCCGGCTGCAGCCAGGCCGGATGTTCCTCGTCGACACCGCCGCGGGGCGGATCGTCTCCGACGAGGAGGTCAAGGGGGCGCTGGCTGCCGCCGCGCCCTACGACGACTGGCTGCACGCCGGGCAGGTGCACCTGCCGCAGCTCCCCGAGCGCCGGCGCTCCCGGCCCAGCCACGAGTCCGTCGTCCGCCGTCAGCAGCTGTTCGGGTACACCGAGGAGGAGCTCCGGGTCCTGGTCCAGCCGATGGCGGCCAGCGGCACCGAGCCGATCGGCTCGATGGGCACCGACACCCCGATCGCCTCGCTGTCGGACCGCTCGCGGCAGCTCTACGACTACTTCAGCCAGCTGTTCGCCCAGGTGACCAACCCGCCGCTGGACGCCATCCGCGAGGAGCTGGTGACCAGCCTGGGCCGCACCTTCGGGCCCGAGCAGAACCTGCTCCAGGCCACCCCGGCGTCCTGCCGGCAGGTCTTCCTGCCCTACCCGGTCATCGACAACGACGAGCTGGCCAAGATCCTGCACATCGACGACGACGGCGACCTGCCCGGGTTCGCCGCCGTCCGGGTCACCGGTCACTTCGACGTCACCGGCGGCGGTCCGGCGCTGGCCCAGGCGATCACCGACCTGCGCACCAAGGTGAGCAAGGCGATCGCGGCCGGCGCGCGGGTCATCGTGCTGTCCGACCGGGACTGCGACGAGAAGCGTGCGCCGATCCCGTCGCTGCTGATGACCGCCGCCGTCCACCACCACCTGGTGCGCGAGCGCACCCGGATGCAGGTGGGCCTGGTCGTGGAGTCCGGCGACTGCCGGGAGGTGCACCACGTCGCGCTGCTGCTCGGCTACGGGGCCGCCGCGGTGAACCCCTACCTCGCCTTCGAGAGCGTCGAGGACCTGATCCGCACCGGCACGCTCACCGGTGTCCAGCCGGCCCAGGCCGTCCGCAACGTGGTCAAGGCCATGGGCAAGGGCGTGCTGAAGGTGATGAGCAAGATGGGCATCAGCACCGTCGGCTCGTACACGATGGCGCAGATCTTCGAGACCGTCGGGCTGAGCAAGGCCGTCGTCGACGAGTACTTCACCGGGACGTCGGCCACCCTCGACGGCGTCGGCCTGGACGTGCTCGCCGAGGAGGTGGCCATGCGCCACCGCCGCGCCTACCCGCGCAACGCCACCGAGACCGCGCACCGGCGGCTGGAGACCGGCGGGGAGTACCAGTGGCGCCGCGAGGGCGAGGTGCACCTGTTCAACCCCGAGACGGTGTTCCTGCTCCAGCACGCCACCCGGTCCCGGCAGTACGACGTCTTCCAGCGCTACACCGACACCGTCGACGGGCTGTCCGCCGAGGCGGCGACGCTGCGCGGGCTGTTCGGGCTGAAGGCCGACCGGCCGGCCGTGCCGATCGACGAGGTGGAGCCGGCCAGCGAGATCGTCAAGCGCTTCCAGACCGGGGCGATGAGCTACGGCTCCATCTCCGCGGAGGCGCACGAGACCCTGGCGATCGCGATGAACCGGCTGGGTGGGCGGTCCAACACCGGGGAGGGCGGCGAGGACCCCGACCGGTTCACCCCCGACCCCAACGGCGACCTGCGCCGCTCGTCGATCAAGCAGGTGGCCAGCGGCCGGTTCGGCGTGACGAGCGAGTACCTGGTCAACGCCGACGACATCCAGATCAAGATGGCCCAGGGCGCCAAGCCCGGCGAGGGCGGTCAGCTCCCGGGCAGCAAGGTCTACCCGTGGGTGGCCCGCACCCGGCACTCGACGCCCGGGGTCGGCCTGATCAGCCCGCCGCCGCACCACGACATCTACTCGATCGAGGACCTCAAGCAGCTCATCCACGATCTGAAGAACGCCAACGACCAGGCGCGGGTGCACGTCAAGCTGGTGTCCGAGTCCGGCATCGGCACGGTCGCGGCCGGGGTCAGCAAGGCCAAGGCCGACGTCGTCCTGGTGTCCGGCTTCGACGGCGGCACCGGCGCGGCGCCGCTCACCTCGCTCAAGCACGCCGGCACCCCGTGGGAGATCGGCCTGGCCGAGACCCAGCAGACGCTGCTGGCCAACGGGCTGCGCGACCGCATCGTGGTGCAGGTCGACGGGCAGATGAAGACCGGTCGCGACGTGGTCGTGGCCGCGCTGCTGGGCGCGGAGGAGTTCGGCTTCGCCACCGCACCGCTGGTCGTCGAGGGCTGCGTGATGATGCGCGTCTGCCACCTGGACACCTGCCCGGTCGGCGTCGCGACGCAGAACCCGGAGCTGCGGAAGCGGTTCACCGGCAAGCCCGAGTTCGTCGTCACGTTCTTTGAGTTCATCGCCCAGCAGGTGCGCGAGATCCTGGCGCAGCTCGGCTTCCGCTCGATCGACGAGGCCGTCGGGCACGCCGAGGTCCTCGACGTGCAGCCCGCGGTCGACCACTGGAAGGCCGCCGGGCTCGACCTCTCCCCGGTGCTCGCCGTGCCGGAGCTGCCCGAGGGCACCCCGCGGCGCCGGGTCCGGGACCAGGACCACGGGCTGGACGTGGCGCTGGACCAGACGCTCATCCAGCTCTGCGAGGGCGCCCTGCTCGACGCCCGACCGGTGCGCCTGGAGCTGCCGGTGCGCAACGTCAACCGCACCGTCGGCACGATGCTCGGTTCGATGGTGACCCGCCGCTTCGGCGGCGAGGGGCTGCCCGACGGGACGATCGAGCTGACCTTCACCGGGTCGGCCGGGCAGTCCTTCGGCGCCTTCCTGCCCCGGGGGATCACGATGACCCTGGTCGGGGACGCCAACGACTACGTGGGCAAGGGCCTGTCCGGCGGGCGCGTCGTCGTCCGCCCGGCGGCCGAGGCCAGCTTCGCCGCCGAGGACAACGTCATCGCCGGCAACGTCATCGGCTACGGCGCGACCGGCGGGGAGCTGTTCCTGCGCGGCCGGGTGGGCGAGCGCTTCTGCGTGCGCAACTCCGGTGCGCTGGCCGTCGTCGAGGGGGTGGGCGACCACGCGCTGGAGTACATGACCGGCGGGACGGCGGTCGTCCTGGGCGGCACCGGCCGGAACATCGCCGCCGGCATGTCCGGCGGCGTCGGCTACGTGCTCGACCTGGCCCGGCACCGGGTCAACGGCGAGATGGTCGACATCGAGGCGTTGGACGGCGAGTCCGCGCAGTGGCTCCGGGACGTCCTGGAGCGCTACCGCGCGGCCACCGACTCGGCCGTGGCGACCAGCCTGCTGGCCGACTGGGGCCGCTGGTCGGGGCGGTTCAGCGTGATCATGCCGCGCGACTACCGGCGGGCGACGGAGGCCCGGCGGGCCGCCGAGGCCGCGGGGTACGACGTGGACCGAGCTGTCATGGAGGCGGCACGTGGTTGACAGCACCGGGTTCCTGAAGTTCGACCGGCAGATGCCGCCACGGCGGCCGGTGGAGCTGCGCCTGCTGGACTGGAAGGAGGTGTACCTGACCCGCGAGACGGGTGAGGACGCCGTCTTCCCGGTGCAGGCCGTCCGCGAGCAGGCGGCGCGCTGCATGGACTGCGGCATCCCGTTCTGCCACCACGGCTGCCCGCTGGGCAACCTGATCCCGGAGTGGAACGACCTCGCCCGCCGGGACGACTGGCAGGAGGCGATCGAGCGGCTGCACGCCACCAACAACTTCCCGGAGTTCACCGGGAAGCTGTGCCCGGCGCCGTGCGAGTCCGCCTGCGTGCTCAACCTGGAGAACGCTCCGGTCACGATCAAGCAGATCGAGTGGGAGATCATCGACCAGGCGTTCATCAACGGCTGGGTGACCCCGCAGCCGCCGGCGGAGCTGACCGGGCGGAAGGTCGCCGTCATCGGCTCCGGCCCGGCCGGGCTGGCCGCCGCGCAGCAGCTCACCCGCGCCGGGCACGAGGTGACCGTCTACGAGCGGGACGACCGGGTCGGCGGCCTGCTCCGCTACGGCATCCCCGAGTTCAAGATGGAGAAGCGCCACCTGGACCGGCGGCTGGACCAGATGCGCGCCGAGGGCACCCGCTTCGTGACCGACGCCGACGTCGGCGGGACGGGCGAGGGCGCGGTGACCACCGAGGCGCTGCGCGCGGAGTACGACGCCGTCGTGCTGGCGATCGGGACGCCGGTGGCCCGCGACCTGCCGCTGCCGGGCCGGGACCTGGACGGCGTCCACTTCGCGATGGAGTACCTGCCGTTCGGCAACCGCGAGGCGCTCGGCGAGCTCGACGACCCGCCGCTGTCGGCCGAGGGCAAGCACGTGGTGATCATCGGCGGCGGCGACACCGGCGCGGACTGCCTGGGCACCGCCCACCGCCAGGGTGCGGCGTCGGTCGCCCAGCTGGACTACAAGCCGGCGCCGACCGGCACCCGCCCCCAGGACAACCCGTGGCCGACCTACGAGATGATCCTGCGCGTCTCGCCGGCCCACGAGGAGGGCGGCGAGCGGCTGTTCGCCGTCAACACCGAGGCGTTCCTCGGGGACCCCGAGGGCCGGGTGCGGGCCATCGAGGTCGTCGAGATCGAGGTGGTCGACGGCACGCGGCAGCCCAAGCCGGGCAGCACCCGCGAGCTCCCCGCCGACCTGGTGCTGCTGGCGCTGGGCTACACCGGCCCGCAGACCACCGGCCTGGTCGAGGAGCTCGGCTGCGGCGTCGACGAGCGCGGCCGGGTCTCCCGGGACGCCGAGTACATGTCCAGCGTCCCCGGGGTGTTCGTCGCCGGGGACATGGGCCGCGGCCAGTCGCTCATCGTCTGGGCGATCGCCGAGGGGCGCGCCGCGGCCGGGGCGGTCGACAACTGGCTGACCGGCAACTCGATGCTGCCCCGTCCGGTCACCCCGGACGCCGTCCCGCTTCGCTGAACGAGGACCCCGTCCTCCTCACCCCTCGCAGGCTCGGGGCGAGCCTCGGGACGGGGCCGGGGGCCGTTCCAGCACGTCAGGACGTCTGAAACGACTGCCGCCCCTCGGGAGGACACAGCGGACCCGGTCCGCTGCGGCTCCCCGAGGGGCGGCTACTTTTGCCCCATGTCTCGTCGCGCGAAGATCGTCTGCACACTGGGTCCGGCCACGGGGTCCCTGGAGCAGATCACCGCCCTCGTCGAGGCCGGCATGGACGTCGCCCGCCTCAACTTCAGCCACGGCAAGCACGAGGACCACGAGCGGGCCTACCGGCTGGTCCGGGAGGCCACCGACAAGGTCGGCCGTGCCGTCGCCGTCCTCGCCGACCTGCAGGGCCCGAAGATCCGGCTGGGCACGTTCGCCGACGGCCCGGTGGTGTGGGAGACCGGCAGCCGGGTCTGCATCACCGTGGAGGACGTCGAGGGCACCGCCGAGCGGGTCTCCACCACCTACAAGGACCTCGCCAACGACGCGCGCGTCGGGGACCGGCTGCTGGTCGACGACGGCAAGCTGGCGCTCACCGTCGTGGACGTCTCCGGGCCGGACGTCTTCTGCCTGGTGCTCGAGGGCGGCCCGGTCTCCAACAACAAGGGCCTGTCCCTGCCGGGTGTCGCGGTCAGCGTCCCGGCGATGTCGGAGAAGGACACGGAGGACCTGCGCTTCGCCCTCTCCCTCGGGGTGGACTTCGTGGCGCTGTCCTTCGTCCGGCACGCCCGTGACGTCGAGCTGGTGCGCGAGGTCATGCGCCAGGAGGACGTCGAGGTACCGGTGATCGCCAAGCTGGAGAAGCCGGAGGCGGTGGAGAACCTCGAGGCGATCGTCAACGCCTTCGACGGCATCATGGTGGCCCGCGGTGACCTGGGCGTGGAGCTGCCCCTGGAGCAGGTGCCGCTGGTGCAGAAGCGGGCCGTGCAGGCCGCGCGCGAGCGCAACAAGCCGGTCATCGTGGCCACCCAGATGCTCGAGTCGATGATCGAGAACTCCCGGCCCACCCGCGCCGAGGCCTCCGACGTCGCCAACGCCGTGCTCGACGGTGCCGATGCGGTGATGCTGTCCGGGGAGACCTCGGTCGGCAAGTTCCCGATCGTCGCGGTGCGCACGATGGACAAGATCATCGCCGCGGTCGAGACTGAGCAGGTGATGGTGCCCGACCTGGTGAAGCAGGTGAAGCACCGTTCCGTGGCCATCGTCCGGGCGGCGAAGGAGATCGGCGAGACCCTCGACGTCCAGGCGCTGGCCGCGTTCACCTCCACCGGGCGGACGCCGCAGCGGCTGGCGGCGCTGCACACCCGGTTGCCGATCCTGGCCTTCACCACCGACCCGCGGGTCCGCAGCCGGCTGGCGCTGTCCTGGGGCGTCGAGACCTTCCTGGTCCCCGAGGTCACCCACACCGACGACATGGTCGGGCAGGTGGACTTCTCGCTGCTGTCCATCGGCCGGCTGCACGAGGGCGACAACGTGGTGATCGTGGCGGGCAGCCCGCCGAACACCGCCGGGTCGACCAACCTCGTCCGGGTGCACGAGGTGGGGACGGAGGCGTGAGCCCGTCCTCGGGACCGGCAGCGTCGCCGGCCGCGGAGCTGCTGCAGGTCCTCGACCTCGAGGAGCGCGGGCCCGACCTCTACGTCGGGACCACGCCGTCCTCACCGCTGCAGCGCATCTTCGGTGGGCAGGTCGCCGCCCAGGCGTTGACGGCGGCGCAGGCGACCGTGGCCGCGGGACGCCCGGTGCACTCGCTGCACTCGTACTTCCTGCGGCCGGGCGACCCGCACGAGGAGATCCGCTACGAGGTCGACCGCATCCGCGAGGGCCGGACGTTCAGCACCCGGCGGGTGGTCGCCCGGCAGACCCGCGACGGCGAGGACGTCGCGATCTTCGCGCTCACGGCGGACTTCACCGCGGGGGAGCGGGCGCTGGTCGAGCACTCGCTGCCGATGCCCGACGTCCCCGGTCCCGAGGGCCTCCCCGGGCTGGCCGAGGTCACGGCCGCCCACCCCGGCCGGGCCGATGCCTCCAACGCGATCTCCCGTGCCGTCGAGCAGCGCTACCTGTCCGACCCCTACGACCCGGAGCCGCGGCTGCCGCCGGACACCGCGTTCCGGGTCTGGTTCCGGGTCACCGGGCGGCTCCCGGACGGCGAGGCGGTGCACGCAGCGGCCCTGACGTTCGTCAGCGACCTCACCCTGCTGTCGGCCGGGCTGGCCCGCATCGGCGGCGGCTGGGGCGGCTCCACGGTGGGGGCCAGCCTGGACCACGCCGTGTGGTTCCACCGGCCGGTGCGCGCCGACGAGTGGTTCCTCTACGAGACCGACAGCCCGGCGGCCGCCAGCGGGCGCGCGCTCTGCTTCGGGCAGATCTGGGCGGCGGACGGCACGCACGTGGCCACCGTCGTCCAGGAGGGCCTGCTCCGCTCGCTCGGCTGAGCCTCCCGCCGCGTGGCCGCAGCGACCGTGCATCTGTCGGGGTCTCCAGGGCCACGGGACCCCGACGGCTGCACGGTCGGTGGTCACTCCGCCGTCGGCTGGGCCTCCAGGTCGGTCTGGGCGGCCGCCTGCGTGGCGCTCTCGTCGCCGCTGGCGGGTGCCTCGACGACGGGGACCTCGACCGCGGGGACCTGGAGCTGCTCGGGCTCGGCGGCGTCGGCCGCTGCCTGCTCCGCTGCCGCCTCGGCCTCCCGGCGGGCGCGGAGCTGCTCCTCGGCAGCCTCCCGCTCGCGGAGCTCGGCCGCCCGGCGCTCGGCCGCCTGCTCCTCGAAGTCCCGCGCCAGCCAGTCGTGCGCCTCGCCCAGCAGTGCCCAGACCCGCTGCACGTGCTCCCGGGTGGTCGCCGGGGCACCGATGGCCACCCGCAGCACCGCGGCGCCGTCGACGGTGGTGTGGGTCAGGAAGACCTCGCCGCCGTCGTTGAGCCGGTCGAGCAGGGTCATGGTGGCGACGTCGGCGTCGATCCCGGCGGCCCACCGGGGCCGCAGGCAGACCAGCGAGAACGGGTGCGGGCTGGGAACGTCGAACCGCTCGTCGGCCTCCGCCCAGCCGGCCAGCTCCTGGGCCAGGGCGACGTGGCTGCGGACGTGCTCGCGGAGGCCCTCCGCGCCGTACCAGCGGACGACGAACCACAGCTTCAGGGCACGGAACCGGCGGCCCAGCTCGATCTGCCAGTCGCGGTAGTCGACCACCGCGCCGGTGTCGGTGGCGGCGTTGCGCAGGTACTCCGGCAGGATCGACAGGGCGCCGGTGAGGGCGGCCCGGTCGGCGACCCAGAACAGCGTCGCGTCGAAGCCGGTGAGCAGCCACTTGTGCGCATCGGTCGTGTAGCTGTCGGCCCACTCGACGCCGGCCTGCAGCGCCCGCAGCTCGGGGGCCACGGCGCTGACCCCGGCGTAGGCGGCGTCCACGTGCAGCCACACGCCGAAGCGCTGGCAGATCGGGCCGAGCTCGGCCAGCGGGTCGATCGCGGTGGTGGACGTCGTCCCGACCGTCGCGCACACCAGCACCGGGACGAAGCCGCGGGCGACGTCCCGCTCCAGCCGCTGGGCCAGTGCGCGCGGGCTCATCGCCAGGTCGCCGTCGACCTCGACGATCCGGATGGCGTCGGTGCCCAGCCCGGCGATGCGGGCCGCCTTCTCCATCGAGCTGTGCGTCTCGGCGGAGACGTAGACGGTGTGGTCCTCGGGCCGGACGCCGTGCCGCAGGGTCGCGCCCTTGCTGGCCCGGTGCAGGGCGGCCAGCAGCGCTACCAGGTTGGCGCCGGAGCTGGAGTCCTGGACGACCCCGCCGCCGCTGCCGGTGGAGCGGAAGGACTCGGGCAGGCCCATCAGGTCGGCGAACCAGTCCATGACGTGCTGCTCGAGCTCGGTGGCGGCCGGGCTGGTCACCCAGGACATGCCCTGCACGCCGAGGCCGGCGGACACCAGGTCGCCGAGCACGGAGGGGCCGGAGGTGTTGGCCGGGAAGTAGCCGAAGAAGCCGGGGTGCTGCCAGTGGGTGACGCCGGGCAGCACGACCCGGTCCAGGTCGGCCAGGACGGCGGCGAACGGCTCGCCCTGCTCGGGCGCGGTCGGCGGCAGCGAGGCGCGGACGTCACCGGGGGAGAGCTGCGAGCGGACCGGGAAGTCGCCGATGCGCGTCCAGTAGTCGGCGATCCAGTCCACGACCTCGTGGCCGTGCTGGCGGAACTGCTCAGGGGTCATGTGGCCGGTCACGGAGCCACCGTATTGACTGCGCCGTCCTGTTGCGGGCGCGGGGGAGGGCAGGCGACCGCGCTGGGTGAGCAGTGTCGTGAGGAGTGGGGCCCGGAGGGTCCCGCGACCGAGCGACGAAGCGGCTCAGCACACCTCGGGGACGGCAATTGGTGGCGGTGGACTGTCCTGTCGTGGCGAGTGAGGCCCGGAGGGTCTCGCGCAGCCGCGACGAAGCGGCTCAGCGGCGGCCGGGTACCGCTCCTGGCCGCGGTGCGGTCCGTCAGGATCGCCATCTGCTCAGTGCCCCCGGTGCGACTCGAACGCACACTGCGCGGGTTTTGAATCCGCTCCCTCTGCCGATTGGGGTACGGGGGCCAGCTCAACCGGATGACCATGAGCCTATCCGGCGGCCGGTGGCCGGCTGCGGTCGCTAGGCTCACCCCGTGAGCAGCGAGCCGACCCGTGTCCTCATCGCCGAGGACGAGGCACTCATCCGCCTCGACCTCAAGGAGATGCTGGAGGAGGAGGGATACGTCGTCGTCGCCGAGGTCGGCGACGGGCAGGCGGCCGTCGACCAGGCCCGGCAACTCCGCCCCGACCTCGTGATCGTCGACGTGCAGATGCCCGTCCTCGACGGGATCGCCGCGGCGGAGCAGATCGCGGCGGCCCGGATCGCCCCGGTCATCGTGCTGACCGCCTTCAGCCAGCGGGAGCTGGTGGAGCGGGCCCGCGACGCCGGTGCCATGGCCTACCTTGTCAAGCCGTTCTCCAAGAACGACCTGGTCCCGGCGATCGAGGTCGCCGTCGGCCGGTTCCAGGAGATGCACGCCCTGGACGCCGAGGTCACCGACCTCAAGGAGCGGCTCGAGGCCCGCAAGGTCGTCGAGCAGGCCAAGGGCCGGCTGATGGCCGACCGCGGCATGACCGAGGCCGAGGCCTTCCGCTGGATCCAGCGGACGGCGATGAACGAGCGCACCTCGATGAAGGCGCTGGCCCAGGCGATCCTGACCACGGAGACGGCGGACGAGGCCACACCGGCGGGTGGGCCCGCCGGGTCCTGACCCAGCGCTGGAGGACTCCACGGCGCGTCACACGGTCGGTTGCGGCCGTGTGACGCGCCGTTGGTCCATGTGGCGGGTGCGCGTCGACGAGGTCACAACCCCATCACGGTGCGTTCGAGGGCGGCTCCGGGCGCTCAGGTGGCGGTTAGGTTCTCGGCACTGATCGGCAGCCCGACAGGCGATGCAGCCTGCCGAGCAGCACCGAGATCCACACATCCCTGGGAGTTCCTTGATGCGCACAGGCACCATCGCCCGCGCGACCGCCCTCTCCGGTGCCGCCCTGCTCGCCCTGACCGCCTGTGGTGGCAGCGACGACAGCGGTGACAGCGGCAGCGACGACGGCGGCAGCTCGAGCAGCGAGAAGCAGGTCAACGTCTACGGCACCGACGGCAACATGGGCAACGCGCTCGGCGAGGACTTCACCGAGACCGGTGCCCTGGCGGGGATGAAGGGCACCCTGCCGCTGACGGAGCTCTCCGGCGACTTCAAGGACCGGCTGCTCCAGTTGAACCCCCAGCTGGTCGACTACAACTACGCCGGTGAGTCCTACGACGCCACCATGCTCATCGCGCTGGCGGCGCAGGCGGCCGGCAACACGCAGGCGACGGCCTTCGGACCGTACGTCAACGCCCTGACCGTGACCGGCGAGAAGTGCTCGGACTTCGCGGCGTGCCTGGCGATCATCCAGGCCGGCGGCGACGTGGACTACGACGGCTTCTCCGGCCCGCTCAGCTTCACCGACGCCGGCGAGCCCGCGCAGGCCAGCTTCGGCCTGCAGCAGTTCGGCACCGACAACAAGATCGACGACTCGAAGACGCAGTTCGTCATCGCCGGTGACGAGGCCAACGCCACCCAGAACGCCGGCCCCGCCCCGGTCGCCAACCCGCCGGCCAGCGCAACCCCGCTGACCATCGGCACCCTGCTGCCCGAGACCGGCAACCTCGCCTTCCTCGGCCCGCCGGAGGTCGCCGGCGTCCAGCTGGCGATCAACGACATCAACGCCGCCGGTGGCGTGCTCGGCAAGCCGATCACCCTGGTGACCGGTGACTCGGGCGACGCGTCGACCGACACCGCCACCCAGACCGTCGACCGCCTGCTGCAGTCCGGTGTCAACGCGATCATCGGTGCGGCGTCCTCGGGCGTCAGCCTGACCGTGATCGACACGATCACCCAGGCCGGCGTCATGCAGATCTCGCCGGCCAACACGTCGGACCAGTTCACGACGTACAACGACCAGAACCTGTACTTCCGCACCGCGCCGCCGGACCTGCTGCAGGCCCGCGCGCTGGCCGACCTGATCGGCGCTGACGGCAACAACACCGTCGGCATCCTCGCCACCAACGACCCCTACGGCACCGGGCTGGCGGAGAACACCAAGAACAACCTGATCTCCGACGGTCTGCCGGAGGACTCGATCCAGAGCGTCATCTACGACCCGCAGGCGGCGAACTACGACGCCGAGGTGCAGCAGATGACCGAGTTCAGCCCCGACGCGATCATCGTCATCGGGTTCGAGGAGTCCTCGCGGATCATCCAGGGCCTCAACACGAACGGTGTCGGCCCCCAGCGCTGATCTCCTGATTGGCATGTGACACCCCGCTCCAGGCTGCGGCCCGGCACCCCACCAGGGTGCTGGGCCGCAGTGCTGTCCGGGGCACGGGGAGCGAGGTCTGCGCGGGCACCGCAGACTCGTCCGGTGGCCGACCGCGCGCGACAGCTGTCCCGCTACCGCGAGCTGGTGCTCGACGAGCTGCCCCGGCGGGCCCGCGTCGAGCGGTGGGTGGTCACGGCCGACCACTGCTTCGGCCGGATCGTCCTCGACCACGCCGTCCAGGGTCGCTGGTACGACGTCCTGGACCGCCGCCGGTCCCCGGCCTTCGCCCAGCTCGACGACGACCAGCTCGATGCCGCGGTGGCCCTGGCCGAGCGGATCGCGGCGGAGGGCGACCCGCTGCTGCAGCAGCTCGACGCGCAGAGCCTCGCCTGGCGTGGGAAGCGGGCCGGCCGTCGGGCGCGCCCCGCGTGAGCGCGGTGGCGGTGGCGCACCTGCTGCTCGTGGGGGGCTACGCGGGCTTCCAGTGGACCGTGCGGGCGCTGGTGTACCCGCAGTTCGCCGCGGTGCCGCACGGCTCGTTCGCCGAGTACGAGAGCAGCCACTCGCGGCGGATCGCCCGGGTGGTCGGACCGTTGTTCGCCGGCCAGCTGGGGACCACCGGCTGGTTGCTGGCGGGGCGGCCGGCGGGCGTCGTGGTGCCCGCACTGGTCGCCAGCGCCGTGTGCCTGGCGGTGGTGCTGGCGGTGACCGGGCTGGTCGCGGTACCGCAGCACCGGGTGCTGGGCGCCGGCTTCGACCGGGCGGCGTACGCGCGGCTGCTGCGCGCCGACGACGTGCGGGTGGCCGCGGCCACCGTGAACGTCGTGGTGAGCGCCTGGGCCGTGCTGGGCTGACCCCCGGGACGACGGACGGCGCCGTCCCACCAGGGGAGCGGCGCCGTCCCGGCCTCGGTGCAGGGCCCCGGGCCGAGCGTGCGCGGTCCGGGGGGCACCGAGGTCCTTCGTCTACTGGGCCTTGGCCAGCGTGCCCAGGTAGAGCTCGATCACCTTGGGGTCGTGCATCAGCGACTCGCCGGTGTCGGTGTAGGCGTTGCGCCCCTGGTCCAGCACGTACCCGCGGTCGCAGATCTGCAGGCACCGGCGGGCGTTCTGCTCGACCATGATGATCGAGACCCCGGTGGCGTTGATCCGGCGGCAGCGGATGAACACCTCGTCCTGCAGGGCGGGGGAGAGACCGGCGGAGGGCTCGTCGAGGAGCAGCACCGACGGGTCCATCATCAGCGCCCGGCCCATCGCCACCATCTGGCGCTCGCCCCCGGAGAGGGCGCCGGCCTTGCCCTTGCGCCGCTCACCGAGCAGCGGGAAGAGGTCGATGACGTAGTCGAAGCGCTCCTTGAACGTCTTCGGCCGCAGGTATACGCCCATCTGCATGTTCTCCTCGATGGTGAGGGAGGGGAACACGTTGTTGTTCTGCGGCACGTAGCCGACCCCGAGCTGCACGAGCTTGTGCGCCGGTGCCGACGTGATCGACTCCCCCCGCAGCGTCACGCCACCCGACCGCACCGGGATCAGGCCGAACAGCGCCTTGAGCAGCGTGGACTTGCCGGCGCCGTTGGGGCCGATGATGCCGACCAGCTCGCCGTCCTGCAGGTAGAAGTCACACCCCCGCAGGATGTTGACGCCGGGCACGTACCCCGCGACCAGCTCGTCGGCGCGCACCAGCGCCCCCTCGGCGAGCTTGACGTGCTCCTCCCGGGTGGCTGCCTTCTCCGCGGGGGAGAGCTCGGCACCGGTGACGGTCTGGGCCCGGGTCAGGTCCTCACCGGTCTCGTCGACCTCGAACAACGGTTCGCTCATCGGGTGCTCCCGTCGCTGCTGATCTCGTCGGTGCCGGGCCGGCCCGATGACCGCCCGTCCTCCCGGCCGAGCGAGGCGTCGACCTCGGCCAGGACGCGGTCCTCCTCCTCGACGGTCAGCGGCGCGTCGTGGTGGGCGCCGAGGTAGGCGTCGACGACGGCCTTGTTCTGGCTGATCGACTCCGGCGGGCCCTCGGCGATGATCTTGCCGGCGGCCATGACCACGACCCAGTCGCTGATGTCGCGGACGACGTCCATGTCGTGCTCGACGAAGATGACCGTCATCCCCTCCTCGCGGAGGTCCTTGACGTGCCCGAGCAGGCTCTGGGTGAGCGCCGGGTTCACCCCGGCCATCGGCTCGTCGAGCATGACGACCTTCGGGTCGCTCATCAGCGCGCGGGCCATCTCCAGCAGCTTGCGTTGACCACCGGACAGGATGCCGGCGAAGTCGTCCTTCTTCGCGTCGAGCTTGAACCGCCGGAGCAGGTCCATGGCCCGCTCGGTGTTCTCCCTCTCCTGCGAGCGCCATCCGCCGGGCACCAGGGCCCGCAGGAAGCTCTCGCCGCGCTGGTTCTGTGCGCCGAGCAGCATGTTCTGCAGCACGGTGAGCCGGGACAGCGCCTTGGTGAGCTGGAAGGTCCGGACGACGCCGAGCCGGGCCACCTGGTGCGGGGAGAGCTTGCCCAGGTCACGGCCGTCGAAGGACCAGGTGCCGGTGTTGGGCTGGTCGAACCCGGTGAGCAGGTTGAACAGCGTGGTCTTGCCGGCACCGTTGGGGCCGATCAGCCCGGTGATGCCACCCCGCTGCACCTCCAGGTGGTCGACGGACACCGCGGTCAGACCACCGAAGGACCGGGTGACCTTGTCGACCACGATCGCCGGGTCCGGCTTGGCCACCCCGACCTCCCAGGGGAGGTCCTTGAGGGCCGCCTGGGCGAGCCGCTGGGGTACCCGCCCCGCGGACTCCGCCGCCGGGTTCTCGTCGGGTCGGGCAGCGTGCGCGCCGTGGGCCGTGGGCTCAGCGGGCATCGAGCATCACCTCTCGTCGGTCACCGAAGATGCCCTGGGGACGGAACACCAGCAACAGCATGAGCCCGATCCCGACCAGGACGAAGCGGATCTGCGCCACGTCGGTGGAGGAGAGCAACGTGTCGGGGATGACGCCGTTGGAGATCAGCGCCCGCAGGCCGGTGTCGGCGAACTGCAGGATGAACAGCAGCAGCATGGACCCGATGACCGGGCCCAGCACCCGGGCCGCGCCACCGAGGATCAGGGCCGCGTAGGCCAGGAAGGTGTTGGCGTTCTGGTACTGGTCGGGGATCGCCGACCCGGTGCCGATGGCGTAGACCATGCCGCCGAAGGAACCGATCACACCGCCGAGCACCAGCGCCTGCATCTTGTAGGAGTAGACGTTCTTGCCCAGCGCCCGGACGGCGTCCTCGTCCTCCCGGATGGCCTTGACCACGCGCCCCCAGGGGCTGCGCATGAGCTGCCAGACCAGCAGGCTGAACGCCGTCACGACCAGCCACCCGACGAGGGCGACCCACAGCTCGCCGCCGCTCCACGAGGTGCCCAGGATGTTGTAGCGGCGGGCGGTGTCCCACGGGGCGAGGGCGATGAAGTCGGTGTTGAAGGCCGACAGGCCCCGGGTGCCCCCGGTGACCGGCGTGGCCGACACGGACCGGAAGAGCAGTCTCAGCCCCTCCGCCGTGGCGATGGTGACGATCGCCAGGTAGTCCGCCCGCAGCCGCAGGGTGGGCAGCCCCAGCAGCAGGGCGAGCACGACGGCCGCCGCGATGCCGACCAGCACGCCGACCCAGAAGTTCAGGCCCCACTGGCTGACCGAGATGGCGATGCCGAAGCCCCCGAGCATGGCGAAGGCGATCTGCCCGAAGTTGAGCAGCCCGGTGTACCCGAAGTGCACGTTGATGCCGATGGCGAGCAGGGCGAAGAAGATCGCCTGGAAGCCGAAGAACGCCTTGCCGGCGACCTGGAACGCGTCGATGAGGTCCGACATCGGGTCAGCCGATCCGGGCCCGGCTGCCCAGGATGCCCTGGGGCCTGAGAACGAGGATGACGATCAACAGGAGCAGGCCTCCGACGTACTTCACGTCACTGGGGATGACGAGGGTGGACATCTGCACGAACACACCGACGATGAGGGAGCCGATCAGGGCGCCGTAGGCCGTGCCGAGCCCGCCCAGGGTGACCCCGGCGAACATGAGCAGCAGCAGACGGAAGCCCATGTCCCACTGGACCTGGTCGGACAGGCCGAGCAGCACACCGCCGAGGGTGGCCAGCGCACCGCCCATCATCCAGACGACGAGGATGACGCGGTCGACGTCGATCCCCGAGGAGGCGGCCAGGTCGCGGTTGTCGGACACCGCGCGCATCGCCTTGCCGATCTTGGTGCGCTGCAGCATCAGCGCGACCAGCACCAGCACGACCACCGAGATGATGATCGAGGCCAACGACCGGTTGGTCATGGTGAAGACGCCGTAGTCGACGGCCCGCTGGCTCTGGTAGTCGGCGTAGGGGTTGGAGAAGCCGCCGTAGACGATCTGCACGGCGTAGCGCAGCACCATCGACAGGCCGATCGAGACCACCAGGGCGGCGACCAGGCCGGTGCCGCGGCGGCGCAGCGGCCGCCACACAGCTCGTTCGTTGAGGATGCCGACACCCGCGCCGGCGATCATCGCGATGACCGTGGCCGGGATCAGCGGGATCCCGCCGCGGACGTTGATGTACCAGGCGATGACCGCGCCGATGGTGACCAGCTCACCGTGCGCGAAGTTGGTCAGCCCGGTGGTGCCGAAGATCAGCGAGAGGCCGACCGCGCAGACCGCGATCAGCAGGCCGAACCGGATGCCGTCGACCAGCAGCTGGACGGCCTCGACGGAGCCGCCGCCGGCGTTCGAGCTGCCGTCGACGAGGCCGAAGTTCACCGGCTGGGACCGCCCGGTGTCGACCGTGACGTCGCGGCTCGCACCGCCGGTGCCGAGTGCGACGCCGTCGGGCAACGCGTCCTCGTCGAGGCTGATGGTGTAGGTCCCGGCCGCGGGCAGGTCGATGGCGAAGCGGCCGTCCTCGTCGGTCTCGACCGACGCGACCTCCTCGCCGGTCGCGGTCTCGACGGTCACCTCGACGCCCTCGATGGGGCCGCTGCGGCTGGTCTGCAGGGTGCCGACGAGTCGTTCGCCCTGGGCGCTGGCGATCCCGGGGACGAGCGTGGCCAGTGCCATGGCGAACGCGGCGACGAGCAACGCGAGGACCAGCGGCCGCCGTCCGGAGCGCCACCGCTCCGCGCGTCCGCCGGTCGTCGCTGGCGCCACCGGTACCTCTCCGGTGGAGCTGCGTCCACCGTGCCCTCGGGCGCGGTGCTGCGCGTGCGTCACTCGACCTCCCAGCCGTTGGTTGAGCCGGGACAGTAACCCACCCCTGTTACACACATCGACCTGCTGGGACGCACTGTGACCCTTCTGCGACACGCCGCTGTGACAGCAGCTGCCACGCCCCCTGTCGGCGCGTCACAGGCACTCCTCGTGTGTGATCGGACACTCTCGGTACAAACGTCCGAGGAGGGCCCGGTGCCGGTGCACGAGGATGTCAGCAGCGCAGCTCGGTCCCGGGTGTCGACGCGGACCGCACGTCCCGACGACCTCGCAGCGGTGCTCGGCCTGGTCCGTCAGCACCAGGCCGACGCCGGCTACGAGCGCGTGCTGACCGGTCAGACGCCGGGAGGAGCAGTGGCGGCCGGCTTCCGGCAGCTGCTCGAGGACCCCGGCCACCGGGTGGTGCTGGCCGTCGCGCCAGCCCCGCTCCCGGCCGCGGGTGGTACCGGGGCGATCGGGCTGGCGGTGCTCGGCACCGACCCGCTCCCGGCGGTACTCGGCACACCCCGGGTGACCATCGACTGGTTCGTCGTCCACCGGGACCACCGGCGCCGGGGGACCGGCGTCGCACTGCTGGCGGCGGCGGCCGGCTACGCCGCGGAGACCGGGGCCGACCACGTCGTGGCCGCGGTGACCGGCTCCGACGCCGAACGTCAGCGCTTCTTCTCCCGGATGGGCTTCGCCCCGCTGGCCACCCGCCGGATCGTCGGCCGCGAGCAGCTCACCCGCCGGCTGGCGGCCTGGCAGCGCACCGGCCTGGCCGTCCCGGTGCCGCGGCGACCGGCTCCTCGCCGTCCGGTGCGGCTGCTGACCGACCTCGCGGCCGTCGAGGGCTGACCGGGCCGTCAGGGCTGACGCGGGGTGCGGGCGGGGCGGATCAGGCAGGTCAGCCGGGCGCTGGCTGTCGGTCGGCCGGCCTCGTCGCTGACCTGGATGAGGTAGGTGGCCAGCGTGCGCCCGCGGCGCACCGGGGTGCAGACCGCGGTCACCACGCCGGACCGGGCGGCGCGCAGGTAGCTGGCGTTGAGCTCGATGCCGACGACGTCGCCACCGGGCCCGGCGTGCAGGATGGCCGCCCAGGACCCGATGCTCTCGGCGAGCGCGCACGTCGCGCCGCCGTGCAGCAGGCCGAAGGGCTGCTCGTTGCCGGCCACCGGCATGGTCGCGACGAGGCGGTCCGGGTCGAAGTCGACGATCTGGATGCCGAGCTTGTCGTCGAGGGGGCCCTGGCTCGCCGAGGGCAGCCAGTCCGGACGGGGGGTGGTCACCCGGGCACGGTAACCAGCGCACGCGCTGGGCGGCCGCGCGCCCGCCGGACCGTCGGTGCCCGCACATAGGATCCGTGCCGATGTCCGCACCGGTCAGCACCTCAGCGCCCGCTCCCGCCACCGCGCCCTCCGGCGCCCGTCCGCGGCTGCTGCTGCTCGACGGCCACTCGCTGGCCTACCGCGCCTTCTTCGCGCTGCCCGTGGAGAACTTCTCCACCACCACGGGCCAGCCGACGAACGCCGTCTACGGCTTCACGTCGATGCTGATCAACGTGCTGCGTGACGAGCAGCCCACCCACCTCGCGGTCGCCTTCGACGTGAGCCGGAAGACCTTCCGCAGCGAGATCTACGCCGAGTACAAGGCGAACCGCTCGGAGAGCCCGACGGACTTCCGGGGCCAGGTGAGCCTGGTCCAGGAGGTGCTCGGGGCGCTGCACGTACCGGTGATCACCGCGGAGGGCTTCGAGGCGGACGACGTCATCGCCACGCTCACCGTCCAGGCCGTCGAGCAGGGCATGGACGTGCTCATCTGCACCGGCGACCGGGACGCCCTGCAGCTGGTCAACGACCACGTCACCGTGCTGTACCCGCGCAAGGGCGTCTCCGACCTGACCCGGTTCACCCCGGAGGAGGTCGAGACCAAGTACGGGCTGACCCCCACCCAGTACCCCGACTTCGCCGCGCTGCGCGGCGACCCGAGCGACAACCTGCCCAGCATCCCGAGCGTCGGGGAGAAGACCGCCGCCAAGTGGGTCCGTGAGTACGGCTCGCTGGACGCGCTGGTCGACCAGGTCGACACCGTGAAGGGCAAGGTCGGCGAGAAGCTGCGCGAGCACCTGTCCTCGGTGCTGCAGAACCGCCGGCTGACCGAGCTGGACCGCGCCGTGCCGCTGGAGCTCGGCCCGCAGGACCTCGCCGTCCAGTCCTGGGACCGCAACGAGGTGCACACCCTCTTCGACAACCTGCAGTTCCGGGTCCTCCGGGACCGGCTGTTCGCCACCCTCTCCGCACCGGAACCCGAGGTCGAGGGTGGGTTCGACGTCGCGGTCGACGAGGTCCCGGTCGGCGGGCTGGGCGACTGGCTGGCCGCGCACGCCCGCACCGGCCGCACCGGTCTCGTCTTCCGCGGCAGCTGGGGCCGGGGCGCCGGTGAGCTGACCGGGATCGCGCTGGCGGCGGCCGACGACCACGCCACCTTCGTCGACCTCGGCCCGGGCCTGGACCCCGCCGACGAGCAGGCGCTGGCCGGCTGGCTCGCCGACCCGGCGACGCCGAAGGTCGTGCACGACGTCAAGGGCCCGCTGCTGGCGATCTGGGCGCGGGGCTGGGACCTGGCCGGGGTGGTCAGCGACACCGGCCTCGCCGCGTACCTGGCGACGCCCGGGCAGCGGTCCTTCGACCTGGGCGACCTCGCGGTGCGCTACCTGCGGCGGGAGCTGAAGGACACCGCCGAGCCCGAGGAGCAGCTGACCCTCGACGGGCTCGGACCGAGCGAGGACGACGTCGCCCGCGAGGCCGCCAAGGCCGACGTGCTCAAGGCCGTCGCGGTCAACGACCTCTCCGACGCCCTCGAGCAGGTGCTCGGCCAGAAGGGCGGCGACCACCTGCTCGGCGACATCGAGCTGCCGCTGACCCGGGTGCTCGCCGCGATGGAGCACCGGGGCATCGCCGCGGACCTGGACTTCCTGCACGAGCTGCAGAAGGAGTTCGCCGCGGAGGTGGCCGACGCCGCCCAGGAGGCCTACGCGGTCATCGGCAAGGAGATCAACCTCGGGTCGCCCAAGCAGCTGCAGGCGGTGCTCTTCGACGAGCTGGGGCTGCCCAAGACGAAGAAGAACAAGACCGGTTACACCACCGACGCCGACGCCCTGACCTCGTTGCTGGCCTCGACCGGGCACCCGTTCCTCGAGCACCTGCTGCGGCACCGCGACGTCACCCGGCTGCGCACCGTGATCGACGGCCTGATCCCGATGGTCGACGACGTCGGCCGGGTGCACACCACGTACCAGCAGACGATCGCGGCGACCGGGCGGCTGAGCTCGACCGACCCCAACCTGCAGAACATCCCGATCCGCAGCGCCGAGGGCCGGCGCATCCGGCAGGCCTTCGTGGTCGGTTCCGGCTACGAGTCGCTGATGACGGCCGACTACAGCCAGATCGAGATGCGCATCATGGCGCACCTGTCCGAGGACGCCGGGCTGATCGAGGCCTTCACCTCGGGGGAGGACCTGCACTCCTTCGTCGCCTCGCGGGCCTTCGGCATCCCGATCGAGCAGGTCGACCCGGAGATGCGGCGCCGGATCAAGGCGATGAGCTACGGCCTGGCGTACGGGCTGAGCGCCTACGGGCTGTCCCAGCAGCTGCACATCACGCCGGAGGAGGCGCGGGGGCAGATGCACGCCTACTTCGAGCGCTTCGGTGGCATCCGCGACTACCTCGACGGCGTCGTCGACGACGCGCGGCAGACCGGCTACACCGAGACGACGCTGGGCCGCCGGCGCTACCTGCCCGACCTCACCAGCGACAACCGGCAGCGCCGGGAGATGGCCGAGCGGATGGCGCTGAACGCGCCGATCCAGGGCTCCGCGGCCGACGTCATCAAGGTCGCGATGCTGAACGTGGAGAAGGCGATCACGGCAGAGGGCCTGCGGTCGCGGATGCTGCTGCAGGTGCACGACGAACTCGTGCTCGAGGTCGCCGCCGGGGAGCACGACGTCCTGGAGGCGCTGGTCCGCCGTGAGATGGCCGGTGCGGCGCAGCTGTCGGTGCCGCTGGAGGTCTCGGTCGGCTTCGGTGCCAGCTGGGACGACGCCGCGCACTGAGCTGACTGCGACCCTCCGGGCCGCACCGCGGCCACGTGCCGTCCCCGGTCGCGATGAGCCGCTTGGTCGCGCCTACCCGGGACCCTCCGGGCCCCACTCGGCACGACAGAACCAGGCGCGGTCGTCATCGAGGCCCGAGGTGACCATTACGGACCGGGAGGAGTGGAGCCCGGAGGGTCCCGCGATCGAGCGGCTCAGCTCGCGCCGGGAACGGCACCTGGCCGCGGTGCGGCCCGGAGGGTCGCCGTGCGCACAGGTCTCGACTGCCACAGCGCCCACTCGGCGCTGATGTCGCCTGCGGTGCGCAGCAGCTGCGGCAGGTGCTCGCCGAGCAGCCGCTCGGTCGAGGTCTCCGCGGCGTGCACCGTCACGTTCATCGCCGCCCGGACCCGGCCCTCGGCGTCCCGCACCGGGACGGCGACCGAGCGGACCCCCGGCGCGAGCTCCTCGTCGGCCAGTGCCCAGCCCCGGGCACGCACCTCGGTCAGCTCCGCGGCCAGCTGCTCGGCGGTGCGCCCGATGTAGGTGGGCAGCCCGGCGCGGCTGGGCTGGGCCAGGGTGTCCGCAAGCTCCTCGGGGGACAGCGCGGCCAGCAGGACCTTGCCCTGGGAGGTCTGCACGGCGGGGAACCGGGTGCCGATCTCCACCCGCAGGGTGATCAGCTTCGGCACCGCCACCCGGGCGACGTAGACGATGTCCGAGCCGTCGAGCTGGGCCATCGAGGAGGACTCCCCGGTCCAGGCGACCAGTGCCTCCAGGTGCGGCCGGGCGATGTCCCACAGCCCGAGGGCGCCGACGTAGGCCATGCCCAGGGTGAGCACCTTCGGGGTCAGCTGGAAGGCCCCGCCGGAGCTGCGCACGAAGCCCAGCTCCTCCAGCGTGAGCAGCAGGCGGCGGGCCGTCGGCCGGGCCAGCCCGGCCGCAGCCGCCACCTCCGACAAGGTCATCGCCGGGCGGCCGGCGTCGAAGCAGGCCAGCACGTCGAGGCCGCGCGCCAGCGCCTCCACGAAGTCCGGTCCCGTCCCGCGTCCTGCCATCGTCCCGTTGCTCCTGTCGTCGTCCGCCGATCGAGGATGACACGGACGAACCGGTCGTCCGCCCCGCCCGGCACCCTGTCCTGCCCCGCCCGGGGTGACGCACCGGGCGGGCCAGGGGCCTGCGTCGCCAGCCGTCAGCCGGCGACGTCCTCGGCGTCGAAGACGCTGCCCCGGGCACCGTGCGTGGTCGCCGACCGGTACTCGGTGTAGGTGTACGGGTTGTCCAGCACCTCCTCGCCGGGGAGCTCGGGGTTCATCCCCTGCGCCCAGATCTCCTCGCCCATCGTCGAGCGCAGGTGCTCCACCGTGGCTTCCAGCGTCCGGCGCACCGCCGGGAGGTCCGCGTCGACGAGCCGGTGCGCGGACTTCACGACCCGGCCGTCGACGAGCACGGTGTGCACGTCGCCGCGCTGCGCCTGGAAGGCGATGTGCCCGTAGGGGTTGAGCAGTGGGAAGGACACCGGGGAGTGGTCGTTCTTGACCAGGACGACGTCCGCCCTCTTGCCCGGCTCCAGGCTGCCGATGTCGTCCCGGCCCAGGGCCCGGGCGCCGCCGCGGGTGGCCCAGTCGACGACCTGTTCGGCGCGCAGGTGCACCTGGGTGACCGTCTGCCCCGCGGCGTGGGCCTCGAGGTGCTCGCGGGACCGGTCGGCGCCCAGCGTGGCGCGCATCGCGGCGAAGAGGTCGCTGCTCCACCACACGCTGGTGTCCATCGACAGCGACACCGGGATGCCGTGCCGGCGCACCTGCCAGGTGGGCGGGTAGCCCTGGCCGGCGCTCTGCTCGGACTCGGTGGACACCGAGACCGAGCCGCCGGTCGCCGCGATCCGGTGGTAGGAGTCCGTGCTCAGGGTGGCGGCGTGCACGTACACCGTCTCGGGGGCCATGAAGCCGTGCTCGTGCATGAGCCGGATGCCTTCGTCGTTCGTCGCGCCCCAGACGCCGGCGTGCGTGGTCACCGGCAGGCCCATCTCCCGGGCCACCTCGAACGCGGCCTTCTCCGGGAACGCCGGGTCGCCGGTCACGTCGAAGGCCAGCTGCAGACCCAGCCGGCCCTCGTCCTGCCGGCGTCGCAGGAACGACTGCACGGCCGGGTCGGCCGTCCACTCCCACGGTCCCGCCTGGATGTTGCCGTAGGCGAGCACGAACCGGCCGGGGACGGCGAGCAGGGCGTCGGCGGCGGCCTCGGCGTGGTCGACGCTCTGCAGCCCGTGCGACCAGTCGACCGTGGTGGTGACCCCGGCCTCGAGGGCGTCCCACGCGGAGAGGAGGTTGCCCGCGTGCACGTCCTCCGGGCGGAAGGACCGGCCGTGCTCGAGGTAGTACCAGACGAAGTACTGGGTGAGCGTCCAGTCGGCCCCGTAACCCCGCATCGCCGTCTGCCACATGTGCCGGTGGGTGTCGATCATCCCGGGCATCACGATGCCGCCCGACGCGTCGATCTCGGCGGTGCCCTCCGGGACCTCGAGCTGTGGTCCGATGGCAGCGATGCGCCCGTCGACCACGAGCACGTCGGCGCTGGGGAGCACCGTGTGGGCGTCGTCCATGGTCAGGACCGTGCCGCCGCGGAGGACCACGGGCTGGCCGGCCGCCGGGACCGCGACGTCGGCGTCGGGATGGGACATGGACTCCTCCTCAGGTCCCCAGCCGAACGTACGAGTGTCCGCAGAACGGTCAGCCGGGCGACCGACCCACCCTGGCCGTGAGCCGGCGCACATGTCAAGGCATCGGAGAGCACGCTTGACAGTGACCCGCGCGGCGCCGAAGACTCCCCAGCACGGGCGGACGGCCGTCCGCTGCGTGGCAGCGATGAGAGGTGTTCCCTGACATGACCGGTCCCGCGGCAGTGTCGGGCGCCGCGCCCGGCAGCGGCCCGCTCGCCGGCCTGCTGGTCGCCGACTTCTCCCGGGTCCTGGCCGGTCCCTACGCGACGATGCTGCTCGCGGACATGGGCGCCGAGGTGGTCAAGGTCGAGGGTCCGGCCGGGGACGACACCCGCAGCTGGCAGCCACCGGTCCGGGACGGCGTCTCGACCTACTACCTGGGCGTCAACCGCAACAAGCGATCGATCGCGCTGGACCTCAAGGACCCTGACGACCGGGCGGTCGGCCAGGAGCTCGCCCAGCGCGCCGACATCGTCGTCGAGAACTTCAAGACCGGGGGACTCGCCCGGTTCGGCCTGGACTACGACACGGTGGCGGCCACCAACCCCCGGGTGGTGTACGCCTCGATCACCGGCTTCGGCCCGCAGCCCGGTGGCGCGGAGCTGCCCGGCTACGACCTCATCGTCCAGGCGATCTCCGGGCTGATGAGCCTCACCGGCGACGTCGCGGGGGAGCCCTTCCGGGCCGGGATCTCGGTGTTCGACGTGATGGCCGGGCTGCACGCCACCATCGGCGTGCTCGCCGCGCTGAACCTGCGGCAGGAGACCGGCGTCGGACAGCACGTGGAGGTCAACCTGCTGTCTTCCGCCCTCTCCGGGCTGGTCAACCACGCCAGTGCGGTGGTCGCCGGCGGCGTCGTCCCGTTCCGGATGGGCAACAGCCACCCGAGCCTGTTCCCCTACGAGCCGTTGCCCTGCGCCGACGGTGACCTGATCATCACCGCCGGCAACAACGGTCAGTTCCGCAAGCTGGTGGAGGTGCTCGGCGTGCCCGAGCTGGCCGACGACCCGCGGTTCGCCCGCAACGAGGACCGGACGGTGAACCGCGCCGAGCTGCGCCCCCTGCTGGTGGACCGGCTGCGGACCCGGCCGAAGCAGGACTGGTTCGCCGACATCATCGCCGCCGGGGTGCCGTGCGGACCGATCAACACCGTCGACCAGGGCGTCGCCTTCGCCGAGCGGATCGGCCTGGAGCCGGTGGTGATGGTGGGGGACGGCGAAGCGGCGGTCCCCTCGGTGCGCAACCCGATCACCTTCTCCGAGACGCCGGCCGACTACCGGCTGCCGCCGCCGGGCCTGGACGAGCACGGCGACGAGCTCCGCCGCTGGCTCGCCACCCCCGAGACCGGGGTCGCCGGATGACCGAGTACCCGACCGCGCTCGGCGCCTCCAGCCGGGACAGCATCACCCTGCTCGGCCAGGACCTGGCCCGTGACGTGATGGGCAGCGTGGGGTTCGGTGAGCTGGCGTTCTGGCTGGCCACCCAGCGCCGTCCGAGCCCGGGGGAGACCCGGGTGTTCGAGGCCGTGCTCGCCGCGCTGGCCGACCACGGGTTCACCCCGACCGCGATCGTCACCCGGCTGACCTACCTGTCCGCGCCGGACTCGGTGCAGGGCGCGCTGGCCGCCGGGCTGCTCGGCGGCGGCTCCCGCTTCCTGGGCGTGACCGAGGACTGCGGCCGGTTCCTGCACGACGTCCTCACCGGGGTGGACGGCGAGCTGCCCAGCGACGACACCGGCTGGGACGCCCTCGCCCTGGAGACGGTCACCGCCCAGCGGGCGGCGCGCCGGTTCGTGCCCGGGCTGGGGCACCACGTGCACAAGGACGGCGACCCGCGCACCCCGCGGCTGCTGGAGATCGCCGCCGAGGAGCAGCTGGTCGGCCCGCACCTGGCGCTGTTCGCCGCCATCGGCCGCGTCCACCCCCAGGTGCTCGGGCGGACGCTGCCGCTCAACGGGGCCGGGGTGTGCGGCGCCGCGCTGGCCGACCTCGGGCTGCCGCTGGAGCTGTTGCGCGGCTTCGCCCTGCTGGCCCGCACCGCCGGGCTGATCGGGCAGCTCGCCGAGGAGCTGCGCCACCCGGTGGCCAACGAGGTCTTCCTCTCGGTCGACCTCAACAACCGGTCGGTCGACCCTGACCCGTACGTCCCCGACGCTCTCCCGTCCGCCGACACCCACGGAGGTCACCATGGCTGAGCTGGCCGCGGTCATCGCATCCACCCACCACCCGTTCTACCACCGGGCGAGCACGGCGACGGGTGCCGACCGGCCGCCGTTCGCCGACGAGTGGGTTGCCAAGATCGAGCGCTTCCGGGAGACGCTGACCGCTGCGGAGCCGGACGTGCTGGTCATGGTGGGCAGCGACCACTTCCACCAGCTGTGGCTGGACAACATGCCGCAGTTCCTGGTGGGCAAGGCGCCGTTCTTCGACGCGAACTTCTACAACGAGGAACGCGAGTTCGGCCTGCCGAGGATGACGCTGCGCGGGCAGGAGGACCTGGCCGCGCACCTCCTGCGGGACGGGCTGGACCGGGACTTCGACCTGGCGTTCAGCAACGAGCTGCGGATCGACCACAGCATCACCTGCCCGATCATCACGCTGCGGCCGCAGGCCGACCTGCCGATCGTGCCGGTCTACACCAACATCTTCGCCCCGCCGTTGCCCCGGCCCCGGCGCTTCGTGCAGCTGGGCAGGGCGCTGCGGGAGATGGTGGAGTCCTGGGACAGCGACCAGCGGGTGGCGATCATCGGCACCGGCCACCTGAGCCTCGAGCTCGGGGGCCCGCGCCAGTTCGGCGAGCACGGTCCCGACCCCGAGTTCGACCGCAAGGCGGTGGAGTGGATCGCCAGCGGTGACATCGAGGGCTGCCTGGCCGAGGTGACGCTGGACAGCCTGCACTCCCCGGGCAACGCCACCCACGGGTTCATGGACTTCATGCTGATGATGGGCGTCGCCGGCGAGGGTCGGAAGGCCGACCACGTCGACACCCTGGACCTGTTCCACACCATGGAGGCCTACTTCACCTGGTACCCGCAGGGAGACCCGAGGTGAACGAGCTCGCGAGTTCGCCCAGAGGCAGAGCAGCTACGCGCATGCGATCGACGAGCGTCGGCGAGGAGAGCTCATGAGCCGCTACCTGCTGGACAAGTTCCTCTACACGGTCGACCGCGACCCCGAGCTGGTCGAGCGCTACCGCGCCGACCCGGCCGGCACGGTGGAGTGGTGGGAGGCCGAGATGGCCGGCCGGCTGCTCAACTGCACCGGCGACGAGCGGACGACGTGGCTGTCCTTCACCGAGGACGAGCGGCGGGCGCTGCGCGAGCACGACCACGTGACGCTGTTCCAGATGGGCGCGCACCCCTTCCTCACCCTCACGCTGTTCATCGCGATGTTCGAGCGCGACCACGGGCCGCTGGAGTACCAGCGCGCCTACGGCAAGGCGATGGCGCACATCCCGATGCCCTATCCCGACATCACCACCTGACCCCCGCGCGGCGGCGCTGAGGCGGGTGCGCGGGTGGTCGTGCTGGGCCGAGGGGCGAGCCGCGACAGTCGGTGCAGGACCACGATGTGCCGATGGCCGCGACCACCATCGTCCACACCGCGCACCTGGACGCCGCGACGCGGGCGGCCGCCGAGGCCCTGCTGCGTGAGGCCTTCCTCGAGTTCGACGACGAGGACTGGGACCACGCCCTGGGCGGCATGCACGCCCTGGTCCACGACGGGGGCGAGCTGGTCGCCCACGGCTCGGTCGTCCAGCGCCGCTTCCTGCACGCAGGGCGGACCTGGCGCACCGGGTACGTCGAGGCCGTCGGGGTGGCCGCCGGCGTCCGGCGCGGCGGCCACGGCACGGCGGTGATGCGCGGGCTGGAGGCCGTCATCCGCGGCGCCTACGAGCTCGGCGCGCTCAGCGCCACTGCCGACGGGCGGCCGCTGTACCGGTCGCTGGGATGGCAGCTGTGGCAGGGCCCGGTCTCGGCGCTCACCCCCACGGGGACGGTCCGGACCCCTGACGAGGACGGTGCCGTGTTCGTCCTGCCCGTCACCGCGCGGCTCGACCTGACGGGCGAGCTGACCTGCGACTGGCGCGACGGCCCGCTCTGGTGAGCGCAGGTCAGGGCCTGGAGCACACCAGGATCAACGTGCCGGGCACGAGCTGGCCGCGCGCGGGTGACCACTGGCCCCAGGTCTCCGTGCGCCCTGGCGTCCACTCCGGCTCGACCAGGTCGGTGAGCGCGAACCCGGCGCCGACGACGGCCCGCACCCAGTCGCCGATCGTGCGGTGGTGCTCGACGTACACCGTCCGCCCGGAGCCGTCGGTCTCCACGTAGGGCCGGCGGTCGAAGTAGGAGGAGACGACCCGCAGGTCCGCGGGGTCGGGGGAGTCCGGCATCGGCCAGCGCATCGGGTGGTTCACCGAGGCGACGAACCGGCCGCCGGGACGCAGCACCCGGGCCACCTCGGCCAGCACCGCCCGCGCGTCGGAGACGAACGGCAGCCCGCCGAAGGCCGAGCACGCCAGGTCCACGCTGGCGTCGGCGAGCGGCAGGGCGCCGGCGTCGGCCTGCAGCAACGGGACGGCGAGCCCGGTCGCCCGGTTCAGCTCGGCGGCCCGGGCGAGCATGCCGCCGGAGACGTCCAGCGCCAGCGGCTCCGCCCCCGCGCTGCGGAGCCAGCGCGAGCAGGGCGCCGACCCGCAGCCGATCTCCAGCACCCGGGCGCCGGTCACGTCGCCGAGCAGGTGCGCGTCGGCCTCGCGCAGCCCCTCGGGGCACCAGAGGAAGTCGGCGTCGCCCAGGTCGCTGCCGTGCTCGGCGAGGTAGGCGGGCGCGGCGGCGTCCCACCAGTCGCGGTTGGCCCGCGCCGACTCGGCCGGCCCGGCCGCGCGGCGGGTCACCCCGCCGGCCGCCGGGTAGCCGTCGTCGGCCAGGGGGAGGGAGCTGAGCGGGGGTCCTGCCGGGGCGCCGTCCATGACGCGCCGATCGTGACACGCCGCTCCGTCCCGGGCGCCGGGAGGCCGGCCCCGGACCCGTGGTGGACCGGCCCTCACAGCGTCCGTACCATGGGGATCACGCCAGAGGTCTGTGGTGTTGCCTCCCTCTACGGGGGCTCCCCGCGCGTCTCCCGTGTACCTCCCCGCAGCCTCACCGGGCTGCGGGTGATCCTGTCCCTACGCATCCCCCGTCCGGAGCACTCGACCACATGACCTCCACCCAGGTCCGTCCTGACAGCACCCCGCAGATCGCGGTGAACGACATCGGCACCGCCGAGGACTTCCTCGCGGCGATCGACCAGACCATCAAGTACTTCAACGACGGCGACATCGTCGAAGGCGTGATCGTCAAGGTCGACCGCGACGAGGTGCTGCTGGACATCGGCTACAAGACCGAGGGCGTCATCCCCTCGCGTGAGCTGTCCATCAAGCACGACGTCGACCCCACCGAGGTGGTCAAGGTCGGCGACGAGGTGGAAGCCCTCGTCCTTCAGAAGGAGGACAAGGAAGGCCGCCTGATCCTCTCCAAGAAGCGCGCCCAGTACGAGCGCGCCTGGGGCACGATCGAGGCCAAGAAGGAGGCCGACGAGGTCGTCGTCGGCACCGTCATCGAGGTCGTCAAGGGCGGCCTGATCCTCGACATCGGTCTCCGTGGGTTCCTCCCCGCCTCGCTCGTGGAGATGCGTCGCGTCCGCGACCTGCAGCCCTACGTGGGCCGCGAGCTCGAGGCGAAGATCATCGAGCTGGACAAGAACCGCAACAACGTCGTCCTGTCCCGTCGCCAGTGGCTGGAGCAGACCCAGTCCGAGGTCCGCAGCGAGTTCCTCAACAAGCTCGCCAAGGGCCAGGTCCGCACGGGCGTCGTCTCCTCGATCGTCAACTTCGGTGCGTTCGTGGACCTGGGTGGCGTCGACGGCCTGGTGCACGTCTCCGAGCTGTCCTGGAAGCACATCGACCACCCGTCCGAGGTCGTCGAGGTGGGCCAGGAGGTCACCGTCGAGGTCCTCGACGTCGACCTGGACCGTGAGCGGGTCTCCCTGTCGCTGAAGGCGACCCAGGAGGACCCGTGGCGTCAGTTCGCCCGGACCCACCAGATCGGGCAGGTCGTGCCCGGCAAGGTCACCAAGCTCGTCCCCTTCGGTGCGTTCGTGCGCGTCGACGAGGGCATCGAGGGCCTGGTGCACATCTCCGAGCTGGCCGAGCGCCACGTGGAGATCCCGGAGCAGGTCGTGCAGGTCGGCGACGAGATCCTGGTCAAGGTCATCGACATCGACCTGGACCGCCGCCGCATCTCGCTGTCCCTCAAGCAGGCCAACGAGGGCGTCGTCGGCGACGAGGAGCAGTTCGACCCGGCCGCCTACGGCATGGCCGCCTCCTACGACGAGCAGGGCAACTACCTGTACCCGGAGGGCTTCGACGCCGACACCGGCGAGTGGCTCGAGGGCTACGACGAGGCCCGCGAGACCTGGGAGCGGCAGTACGCCGAGGCCCAGGCCCGCTTCGAGGCGCACCGCAAGCAGATCGCGGCCGCCAAGGAGGCCGACGCCGAGGCCGCTGCCGGTGGCAGCTACTCCAGCGCCGCCGAGCCCGAGGGCGACACGTCGTCCGCGGGTGGCGGCACGCTCGCCTCGGACGAGGCGCTGGCCGCGCTGCGCGCCAAGCTCGCCGGCGGCGAGTGACCCCGCAGCTCGCCTGAGCAGCACATGACAGTGCGCCGTCCACCGGTACCGGTGAACGGCGCACTGTCGTCTGCGGGGCAGTCCTGGGACGACGAGACCCCCCGCCGACCACCACGGTCAGCCGGGTCCTCGGTGTCGTCACGGCCCTCCTGCGGGGCCCACCGCAAGCTCGCGAGCGGTGGGGCAGGAGGGTCCTCTCTCAGAGGCTGAGGATGATCGCGAACGCCGAACGCGGCCGCCCGCCGGCGTTGGCCAGGAAGTCCCAGGTGTGCCGGCCGGACGGGACGCTGGGCAGGAGGGCTCGCAGGAACGAGCTCCCGCGGCGGGTCTGCGGCAGCCGCTCACGCACGCCGGGCAGCTCTGAGCAGCGCACACCGGCGGGGTTGTCCAGCCGGTGCCGGCCGCGACGGGGAGTGCCGGCAGCCGACTGAGCGTCATCGAGCGTGGAGCGGGACATGGTCGCTGCCTCTCTGCTGTGGCGGGGGAGGTCCACCGGGACGAAAGCTAATTCGTGTGACGGGTGGGACTGGCGCGACGCGCCGGGATCCGCCGCGCCGTGACCTGCCCGAGACCTCCGGCCCTCCTGCCGGGACCCGCCACGAGCGTGCGAGTGGTGGGGGCAGGAAGGCCCTCCTAGGGTCGGCGCGTGCTGAGGATCGGGTTGACCGGGGGGATCGGGTCGGGGAAGAGCACCGTGGCGACGCT
This sequence comes from Modestobacter altitudinis, assembly GCF_005930475.1. Lineage (GTDB taxonomy): Bacteria > Actinomycetota > Actinomycetes > Mycobacteriales > Geodermatophilaceae > Modestobacter > Modestobacter altitudinis. Next base: position 41,314 of record NZ_SJEW01000020.1, on the reverse strand, counting down.
GCTGGCGCAGCGGGGCGCCGTGGTGGTGGACGCCGACCGGATCGCCCGCGAGGTCGTCGAGCCGGGGACGCCGGGGCTGGCCGCCGTGGTGGCCGAGTTCGGCAGCGGCGTGCTCACCGCCGAGGGCGCCCTGGACCGGCCTGCCCTGGCCGCCGTGGTCTTCGGCGACCCGGCTGCCCGGGCACGCCTGGACGCCGTCGTCCATCCCCTGGTGCGTGCGCGGGCCGCCGAGCAGGTCCAGGCGGCCCCGCCGGACGCCGTGGTGGTGCAGGACGTGCCCCTGCTGGTGGAGACCGGGCAGGCCGGGTCCTACGACCTGGTCCTCGTGGTCGAGACCGACCTGGGGACGAGGGTGGCCCGGCTGGGGGAGCGGGGGCTGCCGGCCGAGGACGCCCGGGCCCGGATCGCCAGCCAGGCGACCGACGAGGAGCGCCGGGCGGTCGCTGACGTGGTGCTGCGCAACGACGGCGACCGCGCGGCACTCGAGGCGCAGGTGGAGCGGTTCTGGGCCGAGCGGGTGCAGCCGGCCCTGGGGTGACCCCGGCGATGAGTTCTGCCCTCGCGAGGCGTCTGGACCTGTACGGCCCTCAGGGCGCCGCACACCGAGAGGACCAGCCATGCCCGAGCAGAAGATCATCCCGAACCTGTGGTTCGACACCCAGGCCGAGGAGGCGGCGCAGTACTACATCGACGTGTTCGGTTCCGGTCGCGTCACCAACGTGATGCGGTACCCCGAGGGGGCGCCCGGCCAGGCGGGCTCGGTGATGGCGGTGGAGTTCGAAGCCGGCGGGATGCGCTTCGTCGGCATCGACGGCGGGCCGCAGTTCACCTTCACCGAGGCGGTCTCCTTCGAGATCGGCTGTGCCGACCAGGCGGAGGTCGACCGCTTCTGGGACCGGTTCATCGCCGACGGCGGTGAGGAGGGCCAGTGCGGGTGGCTGAAGGACAGGTACGGGCTGTCCTGGCAGGTCGTCCCGGCCGGCATGGCCGAGCTGTTCGCCGACCCGGACCCGGGTCGCGCCCAGCGGGCGGTGCAGGCGATGCTCGGCATGCAGAAGCTCGACGTCGCCGCCCTGCGGGCCGCGGCGGACGGCGTGCCGGTCGGCTGACCCCGGGGCGGGTGCTCCCGGTCGACCGCGCCCGCGGGGCTGCGACCGGTTCCCTCCGACTCAGCCGACGGGGCGCTCGAAGGTGACGAGGATGCCCTCCACGCCGCCGGGGCCCATCCGGCCCTTGACCTCCACGGAGGTGATGGCCTTCAGCTGCCAGCCCTCACGGGCGCGCTGGTTGAGCGCCTTCTCCAGCTTGTCGCCGGACATCTTGCCGCCGATCATGCCCTCGCGGATCTCGTCCACCGCGTACTCGTAACGCGCCGCCATCGACCGCTCCTCCCACAGGTGCCCGGAGGGGTCAGCCTGCCGAACCCGGCGCCCGGTGTCGATGGACGCCTGCCACGGTCCGCAGACGACGAAGGCCCCGGATCGACTGATCCGGGGCCTTGCTGTGGGCGATACTGGGATCGAACCAGTGACCTCTTCCGTGTCAGGGAAGCGCGCTACCGCTGCGCCAATCGCCCCTCCCGGCTCTGCAGCCGGACCCACCTCCGCGCTCGTGCTCCGAGGAGGACGAGGTGGAGACGGGATTTGAACCCGTGTAGACGGCTTTGCAGGCCGTTGCCTCGCCTCTCGGCCACTCCACCGCACGCCGGGCGCCGGTCTCGCGACCAGCGCCCGGGTAGTTCCGAGCGGACGACGGGATTCGAACCCGCGACCCTCACCTTGGCAAGGTGATGCTCTACCACTGAGCCACGTCCGCGCTGCGGATCAAGTCCGCGTCACGGGGAGAACTCTAACCGACCCGGTCCACGGGGTTGAACAGGGGGGTCCTCGCCGGTGTCCCGGAGGTTGTTCCCGCTGCTCAGCGGCTCGCGGGGGGCTCAGCGCCCCGTCGGGTTGTCGGTGCCGCCGCGCAGCAGTGCGGTGAGCTCGTCGTCGACCCGGAGCAGGTCGCTCTCGCCACCGGCCGGCACGAGCAGCTCCGTCTCGCGCAGGAAGTCGCCGACCACGGCCCCGGACAGCTCGAACATCGCCTCGCCCGAGGGGGCGCGCAGCTGCAGGAAGAGGACGTCCAGCCCGCCGCGGGCCGGCCACAGCCGCACGTCGCCCTCGCCCACCGGACCGGTCAGCCCGGCGCGCAGCAGGTCGCGGCTCAGCAGCCACTCGACACCGCCGTCGTCGTCGGGGTCGTCGTAGCGGGTGGTCTCCTCGTCTGCCGCGCCGTCGCCGAAGCGCACCCGCACCGCGAACGGGTCGGTGGAGTCGTAGACCAGGGCGGCCGGGACCGCCGTCCACGACTGGGGACCCACCAGGTGGAACGTGGTGCGTGCGGTGCAGCCAGACCTCGAAGAACGTGCCATGCCCTCTTAACGACCCAAAAAGCCTCAAGGTCACGCATGGTCTCGGCGTGTCGCGCACCACGAGTCCCATGAGTCCCACGAGGCGTCGCCCGTCCCACCGATCCGGGGGAGCCTGTGGACGCGCTGAACCGCAGGGGGCCGACGGCGCGAACACCGCATGTGACCATGGGCCTCGTGAGTCGACCACCCCGCAGCCAGGAGGACAGCGCAGCTGACCTCGAACTGGTCCGCCGGGTCGCCGCCGGTGACCGCGGTGCCGTCGACGACCTGTACGAGCGGTTCCGCCAGCCCGCCTTCGCACTCGCGCGGCGGGTCCTCGGGGACGACGTGCTCGCCGAGGACGTGCTGCAGGACGTGTTCCTCGGCATCTGGCGCGACCCGGGCGCCTTCGACGGGAACCGCGGCAGCGTGGCCTCCTGGCTGCTGGCGATGGTCCACCACAAGGCGGTCGACACCGTGCGCCGGGAGGAGTCGCACCGCCGGCGCCGTTCCCGGGCCGAGGACGACCTGGTCCTCTCCGCGCCCACCCAGACCACCGACGTCGAGGACGCCGCGTGGCGGCGCATCGTCGCCGACCGGGTGCGGACGGCGCTGCACGAGCTCCCGGCGCCCCAGCGCGAGGCCCTCACGCTCGCCTACTACGGCGGCTACACCCAGCGCGAGGTGGCGGCGCTCACGAACACGCCCCTGGGCACCGTGAAGACGCGCATGCTGGCTGGCATGCGCCGGCTGAAGGACACCCTGGGCACCGGTGTGCCCGGGCAGGCACCGGCCGACGGGAGCTCCCGGTGAACGACAGGGACAGGCACGGGGACGACCACCAGCGCTGGGACGAGCTCGCGGTCGGCTGGGCGCTGCACGCACTCGAGCCGGAGGACGAGTCGCTGTTCGTCGCGCACCTGGCCGACTGCTCCCGGTGCGGCCGGACCGTCGCCGAGGCCGCCGAGGTCATGGCCGCGATGGCCGGTGACCTGCCGCAGGCCGAGCCGTCCGACGGCCTCCGGGAGCGGCTCCGGTCCGCCGTGGAGGAGACCGAGCAGCTGCCGACCGCCCGCCCGCGCACGGAGCGGCCGGGCCCGCCGGTCGCGGTCCCGCCCGTCCCGGCGGACGTCCCGCGGTCGGTGCCCTCGCACGCGAGCTCCGCGCGGACGGTGCCCCCGCTGGAGCCCAGCCGCTTCGGCAACCTGCGCGCCCCGCTGCCGGTCCGCCCCGTCGACCCGCGACCGGCCTGGCGTCGGGTGCTCCCCACCGCACTCGTCGCCGCCGGCGTCGCGGCCGTGCTGTCGCTGGGCGCCTGGAACGTCGCCGTCACCAGCGACCGGGACGCCGCGCAGGCGACGGCGGCGGAGCAGTCGACGGTGCTCGACGACCTGCTGACCCCGGGGCGGGCGACGATCGCGCCGGTGCTCCAGGACGGCACCGCGGTCGCCACCGTGGTCGCCCGCGAGGACCAGGTGCAGGTGGTCTCGCGGACGTTGGCGGTCAACGACAGCGACGACACCACCTACGTCGTGTGGGGCCTGCAGGACGGTGTGCCCGAGGCGTTGGGCACCTTCGACGTGGTCACTCCCCAGACGGACCTGCGGACCGTAGGCTCGACGGCGACCGGGCTGGACGACTACTCGGAGTACGCGATCAGCATCGAGCCCGGTCGAGAGGCTCCGTCGTCCCCGACGGACATCGTCGGTCAAGGGCAGGTGGCCAGCTGAACGGACAACACACCGTGTCGGCGCCCGATGGGGAGGTCCCCGTCGCGGACGCCGATGCCCAGCGCAGCCTGCGGGAGCGGGTGGCCGACTACGACTGGCGCCGGCGCATCGCCGGCAGGCGCAGCCTGGACGCGCCCTACCGCGTCCTCGTGGGCGTGGCCGGGGCGGTCGTCGTCGCCTTCGGGATCGTCACCATCCCGCTGCCCGGTCCCGGCTGGCTGACCGTCATCGCCGGTCTGTTCGTGCTCGCCACCGAGTTCGCCTGGGCCGAGCGGTTGCTGGAGTACACCCGCCGCCAGGTGGCCGGGTGGACCGAGTGGTTGGGCCGGCAGTCGGTGGTCGTGCGCCTCGGCGTCGCCGTGCTGACCGCGGCGTTCGTCTACGCGGTCCTGCTGGTGACGCTGCACGTCACGGGCGTGCCGCACTGGGTGCCGGGGTGGGTGCCGCTGTGGCACTGAGCATCTGGCAGACTCATCACCACTCCGGGCGATTGGCTCAGCGGTAGAGCGCTTCGTTCACACCGAAGAGGTCACTGGTTCGATCCCAGTATCGCCCACCGGAGGCAAGGCCCCAGGTCATCGACCTGGGGCCTTCGTCGTCCCCGGGCCACGGCGGCTGCCGGACCGAGCGGAGCCGCCCGCCGGGGCGCACCATGGACGGCGATGGCACTGGACCGGGCTGCGCGCCTGCGGGCCGCCGTCGAGCGCGACGGCCCCACCTGCATCTGGTGCGGCCGGACGTTCTCCGACCAGGTGGCCCCCAGCACCGAGCACGTCGTGCCGAGGGTCAAGGGCGGCCCGTCCTGGCTGGAGAACGAGGTCGCCGCCTGCCGCCGGTGCAACTCCGAGCGCGGTCACACCGCGCCCGTCGAGTGGCTGGAGGAGTGCGACCGCCGCGGCTGGCAGCCCGACGAGGCCCGGCTGACCGCCGTGCTCAGCACGCTGGCCACGGCGATCGCCGAACGGGGCGGGCAGCGCCGGGCGCGTCCGTACCTGGACGCGCAGCTGCGCCGGCTGCGCCGCCGCGGCAGCGGCCCCGCCCCGCGCGCCGTGGGCTGACCGCCGCTCCTCGTCCCGCGAGCCGGACCCGGCCGCGCGTAGCGTCGCCGGGGTGAGCGAGAGCGGAGACGTGGTCGTCGGGCGGGTGGCCTCGATCGCGGTCTACCCGGTGAAGTCCCTCGCCGGCCGGACGGTGCCGGCGGCCCGGGTCGACACCGCCGGGCTGCGCGGCGACCGGGCCTGGTCGGTGGTCGACGCCGACACCGGGGAGCGGGTCACCGTGAAGACCACGCCGCAGCTGTCCTCGGTGGTCGCCACCGGCGACGACGAGGCGGACACGATCACCCTCACCGAGGTGCTCGGGCGCCCGGTGCGGCTGGTGCGCTCCGCCGACGGCCCGCGGACCGACGCGGCGGCGGTGCACCTGGTCTCCCGCGCCGCGATCGACCGGGCCGCCGCCGGCGAGGTCCCCGAGGGCTGCTCGGCCGACGACCCGCGGGCCAACCTGGTGCTCCAGCTGACCGGCGGTCAGGACGAGCGGGCGTGGGTGGGCCGCCGGTTGCGAGTGGGGGAGGCGGTGCTCGACGTGGTCCGCACCCCCAAGCACTGCCTCGGCGTGTACGCAGAGGTCCGCACCCCCGGCCGGGTCGTCGACGGGGACGCCGTCTCGTTGCTGGGCTGACGGTCCCGGCCGGGGAAGTCGTGCCAGGCAGCCCCGCCCCGCGCACTAGTCTCGGGAGTGCCCGGCCGCACGGTCGGGAGCTGCCGATCCCCAGGAGATGCTCGTGTCCGCGCCGCCCTTCCCGTCCACCGCCGCCCCGATCCGGGTGCCGGCCGGGACGACGGCCGTGCAGGCGCTCAAGGAGTCCGGTGTGCCGCTCAAGGGCCCCGACGGCGCGGTCGTCGTCCGTGAGCTGGCCTCGGGGGACCTCAAGGACCTGGCCTGGACCCCGGACGCCGACGCCGAGGTGGAGCCGGTCCCGGCAGCCAGCGCCGAGGGGCGCGCGGTCATCCGGCACTCCGCCGCGCACGTGCTCGCCCAGGCGGTGCAGGAGCTGTTCCCCGGCACCCGGCTGGGCATCGGCCCGCCGGTGGAGAACGGCTTCTACTACGACTTCGACCCGGAGCGGCCGTTCACCCCCGAGGACCTGCAGGTCCTCGAGAAGAAGATGACCGAGATCGTCCGGGCCGGCCAGCACTTCAGCCGGCGGGAGATCAGCGACGACGACGCCCGCGCCGAGCTGGCGCACGAGCCCTACAAGCTCGAGCTGATCGGCCTCAAGGGCGGGGCCGGCGACGAGGCTGCCGAGGGCGCCGAGGTCGAGGTCGGCGGGGCGCAGCTCACCATGTACGACAACCTCGACGCCCGCACCGGCGACCGGGTGTGGACCGACCTGTGCCGCGGCCCGCACCTGCCGCGCACCTCGAACATCCCGGCGTTCTCCCTCACCCGCAGCGCCGCCGCGTACTGGCGGGGCAGCGAGAAGAACCCGCAGCTGCAGCGGGTCTACGGCACCGCGTGGGAGAGCAAGGACGCGCACAAGGCGTACCTGGAGCAGCTGGCCGAGGCCGAGCGCCGCGACCACCGCCGGCTCGGCGTCGAGCTGGACCTGTTCAGCTTCCCCGACGAGATCGGTTCCGGCCTGGCGGTGTTCCACCCCAAGGGCGGGGTGGTCAAGCGGGAGATGGAGGACTACGTCCGCCGTCGGCACCTCGAGGAGGGGTTCGACTACGTCGGCACCCCGCACATCGCCAAGCGCGGGCTGTTCGAGACCTCCGGGCACCTGCCCTACTACGAGGAGACCATGTTCCCGGCCATGGAGCTGGAGAACAGCGAGTACTTCCTCAAGGCCATGAACTGCCCGATGCACAACCTGATCTATCGGTCCCGCGGGCGCTCCTACCGTGAGCTGCCGCTGCGGTTCTTCGAGTTCGGCTCGGTGTACCGCTACGAGAAGTCCGGCGTCGTGCACGGCCTGACCCGGGTGCGCGGTCTGACCCAGGACGACTCGCACAGCTACGTCACCCCTGAGCAGGCGCCCGGCGAGGTCCGGCACCTGCTGGCCTTCGTGCTCGGGCTGCTGCGGGACTTCGGGATGGACGACTACCACCTGGAGCTGTCCACCCGCGACGACGGGCCCAAGTTCATCGGCTCGGACGAGGAGTGGGCGACCGCCACCGCCGTGCTGGAGGAGGCGGCGAAGGAGACCGGGCTGGAACTGGTCCCGGACCCCGGTGGCGCGGCGTACTACGGCCCGAAGATCTCCGTGCAGGCCCGGGACGCGATCGGCCGCACCTGGCAGATGTCGACCATCCAGTACGACTTCAACCAGCCGGCCCGTTTCGGCCTGGAGTTCAGCGCCGCCGACGGCACCCGCCAGCAGCCGGTGATGATCCACTCGGCGAAGTTCGGCTCGATCGAGCGGTTCTTCGGCGTGCTCACCGAGCACTACGCCGGCGCCTTCCCGGCCTGGCTGGCCCCTGTGCAGGTCGTGGCCATCCCCATCACCGACGAGCAGGTGCCCTACCTGACCGACGTGGCTCTGCTGCTGCGGGAGCAGGGCATCCGGGTGGAGATCGACGACTCCGACGACCGGATGCAGAAGAAGATCCGCACTGCCAGCAAGCAGAAGGTGCCCTTCGTGCTCATCGCCGGGGCCACCGACGCCGAGGCCGGCGCGGTCTCCTTCCGGTACCGCGACGGCTCGCAGCGCAACGGCGTCCCGATCGCCGAGGCGGTGGCGCAGGTCGCCGACTGGGTCACCGCCCGGCACAACGCCGACCCGACCGCCAGCACCCCAGGTGCAGGGGCCACGCTCGGATGAGCTCGATCCCCGGCACCGACCCCGCGGACCGTCCGGCCGCCGTGGACAACGACCACGGCGGCCCGTCGTCGGTCTTCGAGCACCTGTGGACGCCCTACCGGATGGCCTACATCCGCGGTGCGGGCAAGCCCACCGGTGACCACGACTGCCCGTTCTGCCTCATCCCGCGGATGAGCGACGAGGAGGGCCTGATCGTGGCCCGCGGGGACACGGTCTTCGCCGTGCTCAACCTCTACCCGTACAACGCCGGCCACCTGATGGTGGTCCCGTACCGGCACGTGCCCGACTACACCGACCTGACCGTCGCCGAGGTCGCCGAGCTCGGCGCCTTCACCCAGACGGCGATGCGGGTCGTCCGCGCGGTCAGCGGTGCGCACGGCTTCAACATCGGGATGAACCAGGGCTCGGTCGCCGGCGCCGGGATCGCCGACCACCTGCACCAGCACGCCGTGCCGCGCTGGGGCGGGGACACCAACTTCATGCCGGTCGTCGGGCTCACCCGGGTGCTCCCGCAGGTGCTGTCGGAGACCCGGCAGCTGCTGGCCGCCCGGTGGCCGCTGGCTCCCGACGAGCTCGGTGAGCCCGGCGCAGGGGTGGCCTGAGTGCTCGGCGTCAACCTCCGCCCCGCCGTCGGCCGCTTCTGGGCCCCCGTGGTGCGCGGGCTCGTCCGCGTCGGGGTCACCGCCGACGCGGTGACCCTGACGGGCACGCTGGGCGCGGTGGCCGCCGCGGTCTTCGGCATCGGCAACGGTGCGCTGTTCTGGGGCGCCTTCGCGGTGACCGTGTTCGTGCTGCTGGACATGCTCGACGGCGCGCTGGCCCGGGCCCGCGGCGGTGGCTCGGTGTTCGGCGCCGTGCTGGACTCGACCGGCGACCGGGCGGCCGACGCGGCCATCTTCGCCGGGCTGGTCTGGTGGTACAGCGGGGAGGGCGACAACCGGCTGATCGTCGGGCTGTCGCTGGTCTGCCTGGTGCTGGGCGTGCTCACCTCCTACGTCAAGGCGCGCGCGGAGGGCATGGGGCTGCGGGTCGAGGTCGGCATCGTCGAGCGCACCGAGCGGCTCATCCTGGTGCTGGTCGGCACCGGCTTCACCGGGCTGGGCATCCCGTACGCGCTGCACGTCTGCCTGTGGCTGCTGCTCGCGGGCAGCGCCGTCACCGTCGTGCAGCGCTTCGCCGCCGTCCGGAGCGCGTCGCGGGGCATGCGCCTCCCGGCTCCCCGCGACCGGTCCGCCGACGAGCCGGCCGGCCCGACCCTGCCATGACCCGCCCCGCCGAGCTGCGCGACCGGCTCACCGACGCCGGCTACGCGGCCGGGTGGCGGGCGGTCCGGCTGCTGCCCGGCCCGGTCGCCCGCGGGCTGTTCGCCGGTGGGGGAGCGCTCGCCGCCCGCCGGGGCGGCCGCGGCGTGCGCCAGCTGCGCGCCAACCTCGACGTGGTCACCGGCGGCACCCTGGACGACGCCGCGCTGGACGCCCTCACCCGGCGGGCCGTGCAGTCCTACGCCCGGTACTGGCAGGAGGCGTTCCGGCTGCCGGTGCTCGACCGGGAGCGGATCGTCGCCGCCTCGACGATGCTCGGTCAGGAGCACCTGGAGCGGGCCCGGGCGGAGGGCCGGGGCGTCGTCTTCGCCCTGCCGCACAGCGGCAACTGGGACGCCGCCGGGGTGTGGCTGGTCGACTGGCTCGGCGGCCCCTTCCTCACCGTCGCCGAACGGTTGCGGCCGGAGTCGCTGTACCGCCGGTTCGTGGAGTTCCGGGAGGGTCTGGGCATGCGGGTGGTGCCGCTGACCGGCGGTGAGCGGCCCAGCTCGACGGTGCTCCGGGAGTGGCTGGCCGCCGGTGGGACGACCTGCCTGCTGGTCGACCGCGACCTGTCCGGCTCCGGTGTCCCGGTCACCTTCTTCGGCCGGCGGTCGGCGATGCCCGGCGGCCCGGCACTGCTCGCCGCACAGACCGGCGCGGCGCTGCTGCCGGCCGTCTGCCAGTTCGACGGCGACGGCTGGCGCTTCGTCGTCCACCCCGAGGTCCCGGTCGCCGGGCCGGGCCGGCTGCGGGAGCGGGTCGGGGCGGCGATGCAGCAGGTCGCCGACGCGTTCGCCGCGACCATCGGCGAGCGGCCCGAGGACTGGCACGTGCTGGGCCGGATCTGGCCCGACGTCGGGCCGGACGGCCGGCCCGTCCCGGCCGGCGCCCGCGCGCCGGGACCGGTGGCCCAGGAGTCGAGGGAGCCGGCCTGATGCGCATCGGTCTGGTCTGCCCGTACCAGTGGGACGTCCCCGGCGGCGTCCAGTACCACGTGCGCGACCTCGCCGACACCCTCCGCGGGCGGGGGCACCACGTCGAGGTGCTGACCCCGGCCGAGCACGAGGAGAACCTCCCCGCCGAGCACGTCACCTGGGCCGGCCGCGCGGTGCCGGTCCCGTACAACGGCTCGATGGCCAGCTTCCAGTTCGGTCTGGTGTCGGCCGCGCGGGTCCGCCGCTGGCTGCGGGACGGCGCCTTCGACGTCGTCCACGTGCACGAGCCGGCCCCGCCCTCGGTGTCCCTGCTGGTCTGCATCATCGCCAAGGGGCCGATCGTGGCGACCTTCCACGCGGCGACCACCCGGTCGAAGTTCCTGGCCGCCTGGGGCCCGTGGGTCCGGCCCTGGCTGGAGAAGATCGGCGGCCGGATCGCCGTCTCGGACTTCGCCCGGCGGGTGCAGGTGGAGCACCTCGGCGGCGACGCGGTGGTGATCCCCAACGGCGTGCACGTCGCCGGCTTCGCGGAGGGGCCCTCGCTGCCCGGGCACGCGCGCGGGCAGGGCGGCCCGACAGTCGGCTTCCTGGGGCGCTACGACGAGCCGCGCAAGGGCCTGCCGGTGCTGCTGGAGGCGATGCGCAGCGTCGTCCGCGACCACCCGGACGCCCGGCTGCTGGTCGCCGGCCGGGGCGACCCGGGGGACTTCGCCGACCTCGTCGGGGCGGAGCTGGCGCCGCACGTGACGCTGCTCGGCGAGCTGACCGAGCCGGAGAAGGCAGCGTTCCTGCGCTCGGTCGACGTCTACTGCGCACCCAACCTGCTGGGGGAGTCCTTCGGGGTGGTCCTGCTGGAGGCGATGGCCGCCGGCGCGCCGGTGGTCGCCAGCGACCTGGACGCCTTCGCCCGGGTGCTGGAGGACGGCGCGGCCGGGGTGCTGGTGCCCCGGGGCGACGCCGCCGAGCTGGCCGGTGCGCTGTCCGGCCTGCTGGGGGACCCCGGGCGGCGGGCGCAGCTGACCGCGGCCGGCCGGCAGGCCGTCGCCGACTACGACTGGTCGGTGGTCGCCGACCGGATCCTCGCCGTCTACGAGACGGTCGCCCCCACCGGCGGCCTCGGGGTGACCGCCTCGCACGAGGACGACGCCGCCCTGCTCGGTGCCCCGCCGCACGACCCGGTCGGCGATCCGAGGACCGCGGGGCCGTTCCGCAGGCGGGTGCGGCGCTAGCCTGGTCCGCTGTGGACCCCGGGACCTGGCTGCTGAGCGCCATCGCGGTCCTGCTCGTCCTGCTGCTGGCCTGGACCACCTTCACCCTCACCCGGCTGCGCCGGCTCGCGGGCCGGGTGCGGCGGGCGCGGGAGGTGCTCGACGGGGCGCTGCTGCGCCGGGCCGAGCTCACCGCGGCGCTGGCCCGCGAGCGCGCCGACGACCTCGGTGCCGACCTCGCCGGCGAGCTCGCCGACGCCGCGGCCGGTGCCCGGGCCCCCAGCGCCGGCGACCGGGAGGCCGCCGAGAACCGGCTCGGTCGGCTGCTGCGCCGGGTGCCGGAGCCGCTGCTGAGCCCCGAGCTCGGGGACGCCGGGATGCGGGTGGCCCTGGCGCGGCGGTTCTACAACGACGCCGTCCGGGACACCCGTGCGCTGCGCCGCAGCCGGCTGCCCCGGGTGCTCCGGCTGCACGCCCGCCGTCCGCTGCCCCGCTACTTCGACATCGACGACGGGCTGGACGCCGTGCTCGCCGGGTTCCCGCACACCGGCGGCGCGCAGCCGCACGGCTGACCGGTCGTAGGCTGGGCCGTCCGCCCCCCGCCCGACCGAAGGCAGCACCCCGTGACCCAGAACGACCCCAGCACACCCGACCTCCCCACCGGCACCGGCACCGGCACCGGGACCGACCGGGTCAAGCGCGGCATGGCCGAGCAGCTCAAGGGCGGCGTGATCATGGACGTCGTCACCGCCGAGCAGGCCAGGATCGCCGAGGACGCCGGTGCGGTCGCCGTCATGGCGCTGGAGCGCGTCCCCGCGGACATCCGAGCCCAGGGCGGCATCGCCCGGATGAGCGACCCGGACATGATCGAGTCGATCATCGACGCGGTCTCCATCCCGGTGATGGCCAAGGCCCGGATCGGCCACTTCGTCGAGGCCCAGGTGCTGCAGGCGCTCGGCGTCGACTACATCGACGAGTCCGAGGTGCTGACCCCGGCCGACGAGGCGCACCACATCGTCAAGACCGACTTCACCGTGCCCTTCGTCTGCGGCGCGACCGACCTGGGCGAGGCGCTGCGCCGCATCGCCGAGGGTGCGGCGATGATCCGCTCCAAGGGCGAGGCCGGCACCGGCAACGTCGTGGAGGCCACCCGGCACATGCGCGCACTGCGCCGGGGCATCCTGACCCTGGGCAACCTGGACGAGACCGAGCTGTTCGTCGCGGCCAAGGAGCTGCGCGCCCCGCACGACCTGGTCGTCGAGGTCGCCCTCACCGGCAAGCTCCCCGTCGTCCTGTTCACCGCCGGCGGCATCGCCACCCCGGCGGACGCGGCGATGATGATGCAGCTGGGTGCCGAGGGCGTGTTCGTCGGCTCGGGCATCTTCAAGTCCGGTGACCCGGCGCAGCGCGCCGCCGCGATCGTGCAGGCCACCACCTTCTTCGACGACCCGGCCGTGGTCGCCAAGGTCTCCCGCGGGCTGGGTGAGCCGATGGTCGGCATCAACGTCAGCACGCTCCCGGAGTCCGAGCGCTACGCGACCCGCGGCTGGTGACCGCGCCGGTCATCGGCGTGCTCGCGCTGCAGGGCGACGTCCGGGAGCACCTGGTGGCGTTGCGCGCCGGCGGGGCCGAGGCGGTGACCGTCCGCCGTCCCGCGGAGCTCGCCGACGTCGACGGGCTGGTCGTCCCCGGTGGCGAGTCCACGACGATGGCCAAGCTCGCCGACCGGTTCGGCCTGCTCGGTCCGCTGCGCGACGCCGTCCGCGGTGGGCTGCCCGCCTTCGGGTCCTGCGCCGGGATGATCATGCTGGCCGACCGGGTGCTGGACGCCCCGGCCGACCAGCAGACCGTCGGCGGCCTGGACGTGGTCGTCCGGCGCAACGCCTTCGGCCGACAGGTCGACTCCTTCGAGACCGAGGTCGAGGTCGAAGGGGTCCCGGGCGGTCCGGTGCACGCGGTGTTCATCCGCGCCCCGTGGGTCGAGGAGGTCGGCCCCGGCGTCGAGGTCCTCGGCCGCGTCGTGGGCGGACCGGCCGACGGTAAGATCGTCGCGGTCCGCCAGGGTCGCCTGGTGGCCACCAGCTTCCACCCCGAGCTCACCGGCGACAGCCGGGTGCACGCGATGTTCGTGGGACTGGTGCGGGCAATCCTTGCCCGAGACCTGAGTTCGGACGGTGCCGGCGTCGGCGCCGGCAGTGAGGGGAGAGTGTCGCTGTGAGCGAGCGTGCGAGCTCACCAGGAGACACGGTTGCCCGGTCGCGAGTGCGGCCGACGAGCGTCAGCGAGGAGACCAAGTGAGCGGCCATTCCAAGTGGGCGACGACCAAGCACAAGAAGGCTGGCATCGACGCCAAGCGGGGCAAGCTCTTCGCCAAGCTGATCAAGAACATCGAGGTGGCCGCCCGCACCGGTGGCGGCGACCTCTCGGGCAACCCGACGCTCTACGACGCCGTCCAGAAGGCGAAGAAGAGCTCGGTGCCCAACGACAACATCGACCGCGCGGTCAAGCGCGGGTCCGGTGCCGAGGCCGGCGGTGTCGACTACCAGGGCATCACCTACGAGGGCTACGCCGCGGGCGGGGTCGCCGTCCTCGTCGAGTGCCTCACCGACAACAAGAACCGGTCGGCGATGGAGGTGCGCACCGCGATGAGCCGCAACGGCGGCACCATGGCCGACCCCGGCTCGGTGTCCTACCTGTTCTCGCGCAAGGGCGTCGTGGTGGTCCAGGCCGCCGGCAACACCGAGGACGACGTGCTGATGGCGGTGCTGGACGCCGGCGCGGAGGAGGTCCGCGACCTCGGGGACACCTTCGAGGTGGTCTGCGAGCCCGGCGACCTCATCGCGGTCCGCACCGCCCTGCAGGACGCCGGCATCGACTACGACTCAGCCGACATGGGCTTCGTGCCCAGCGTGCAGGTCGAGCTGGACGAGGACTCCGCGACCAAGGTGTTCAAGCTCATCGACGCGCTCGAGGACCTCGACGACGTGCAGAACGTCTACGCCAACTACGACGTGTCCGACGAGGTCATGGAGAAGCTGTAGCCGGAGGACCCCCCTGCACCGGGGTCGCGGGCCGGTGGCGTGTCGTGCCCGCGTCCCGCCCCGATCTCCGGTTAGCGTTTCGTCGAACAGGTGTTCGTGCGAGACTGGGGAGGTGGGCGTCGCGATGGTCGGCCTGCGTGTGCTCGGCATCGACCCGGGCCTGACCCGGTGCGGGTGGGGTGTGGTCGAGGGGCGGCCGGGTGCCCGGCCCACGGCCCTGGGGGTCGGCGTCGTCCGCACCTCTCCGGACCTCGACCTGGAGCTCCGGCTGCTGGAGGTGCACACCGCGGTGACCGCCCTGCTGCGTGAGCACCGGCCCGCCGCGGTCGCCATCGAGCGGGTGTTCCACCAGAACAACAAGGGGACGGCCACGGGCACGGCGCAGGCCGCCGGGGTCGCCGCCCTCGCCGCCGCGCAGGCCGACCTCCCGGTCGCCTGGCACACCCCGAGCGAGGTCAAGGCCGCGATCTCCGGCAGCGGCCGGGCCGACAAGGAGCAGGTGACGTTGATGGTGACCCGGGTGCTGGGGCTGGCGACGCCGCCCAAGCCGGCCGACGCCGCCGACGCGCTGGCCCTGGCCATCTGCCACGTCTGGCGGGCGCCGGCGCAGCAGCGGCTGCGGGTCGCCGCGCTCGCCGGCGGCATCGGTGCGCCGGTCCCCGCCGCGCGCACCCTGCCGCGGTGGACTGGGATCTCCCGGTGATCGCCTCGGTCGCGGGCCGCGTCGCGGCGGTGTCGCCGGACGGCGCCGTCGTCGAGGTCGGCGGGGTGGGGCTGTCGGTGCAGTGCACCCCCGGCACGATCGCCCGCCTCACGGTCGGGGAGCAGGCCCGGCTGGCGACCAGCCTCGTCGTCCGCGAGGACTCGCTCACCCTCTACGGCTTCGCGGACGACGACGAACGCCAGCTGTTCGAGTTGCTGCAGACCGCCAACGGCGTCGGCCCGCGGCTGGCCCAGGCGGTGCTGGCCATCCACCCGCCCCGTGAGGTGCGCCGCGCCGTCTCGATGGGCGACCTCAAGGCGCTCATGCAGGTGCCGGGGATCGGCAAGAAGGGCGCCGAGCGGCTGGTCCTGGAGCTGCGGGACCGGCTCGGCAGCACCCCCAGCGACACCTCGCTGGACGGGCCTGCGACCGCCGGCCTGCCCTCCGTCACCGCGGTCGCGCCGTGGCGTGACCAGCTGACCGCCGCCCTGGTCAGCCTGGGGTGGAGCGGCAAGGAGGCCGAGGGTGCGGTCGGCCAGCTGGCGCCGGTCGCCGACGAGCAGGTGGCCGCCACCGGTGCCGTCGAGATCGCCGTCCTGCTGCGCCAGGCCCTGCGGTTGCTGGGCCGGGCATGAGCTCGCCGTTCGACCGCGGGCTGCCCGCCGCCGACGCCGGTCCCGGCCGGCTGCCCGACGACGCGGTCGACCCGCGGGCCGGGGACGAGGAGCGGGTCGTCGAGTTCGCGCTGCGGCCGCACTCGCTGGCCGACTTCATCGGCCAGCCCAAGGTCGCCCGGCAGCTGGACCTCGTGCTGGAGGGCGCCAAGCGGCGGGGCCGCCCACCGGACCACGTGCTGCTGTCCGGCCCGCCCGGCCTGGGCAAGACCAGCCTGGCGCTGATCATCGGCTCGGAGCTCGGCACCGCGGTGAAGATCACCAGCGGTCCGGCGATCGAGCGGTCGGGTGACCTGGCGGCCATGCTGTCCAACCTCGGGCACGGTGACGTGCTGTTCATCGACGAGATCCACCGCATCGCCCGGCCGGCCGAGGAACTGCTGTACATGGCGATGGAGGACTTCCGGGTCGACGTCGTCGTCGGCAAGGGCCCCGGGGCCACCGCGATCCCGCTGGAGATCAACCCCTTCACGCTGGTCGGCGCGACCACCCGGGCCGGGCTGCTCACCGGCCCGCTCCGTGACCGGTTCGGCTTCGTCGGCCAGATGGAGTTCTACGACACCGCCGACCTGGAGCGGGTGCTGACGCGCAGCGCCGACCTGCTCGGGGTCGAGCTGACCCCGGCCGGGTCGGCAGAGATCGCCGGCCGGTCGCGGGGCACGCCGCGGATCGCCAACCGGCTGCTCCGCCGGGTGCGGGACTACGCCGAGGTGCGCGCGGACGGGCGGATCACCTTCGAGGTCGCTCAGGCCGCGCTGGCCCTCTACGACGTCGACGACCTGGGGCTGGACCGGCTCGACCGGTCGGTCCTCGAGGCCCTGGTCAGCCGGTTCGGCGGCGGACCGGTCGGCGTGGCCACCCTGGCCGTGGCCGTGGGGGAGGAGCCGCACACCGTCGAGGAGGTGTGCGAGCCGTTCCTGGTGCGCGCCGGGCTGCTGGCCCGCACGTCCCGCGGCCGGGTCGCGACCGAGGCGGCCTTCCGGCACCTGGGGCACCCGGTCCCGCGCGGCGGCCTGCCGCTCAGCGGCGGCACAGCCGACCCGCCGTCGGACGGGCCTTCGTCACAGACGCTGTTCGACGCCTAGACTCCACCGCGCTGGCGCGCAATCCGGGCTGTCCGGGGTGCGGCGCCCCCGGACGCCCCGTGTGCTCAGGGGAGCGAGCCGGCGCCGATGTACCCGAGCGGCCCGCCCTGGGCCGCACCCACCGCGCGTTGACGCTGCGGTAGAGAGGCTCACCAGTCGTGGAATCCTTGCCGTTGCTCATCCTCGTCGCCCTGGCGTTCGTGGTCCTCTTCGTGCTGCCCTCGCGGCAGCGCAAGAAGATGGCGGCCAACGCCCAGGCCCTGCAGGACTCGTTAACCGTGGGGACCCCGGTGATGCTCACCAGCGGGATCCACGGCACGGTCGCCGGTCTCGGTGAGGGCACCATCGACCTGGAGGTCTCGCCCGGCGTGGTCATCACCGTCGCCCGCCCGGCGGTCCTCGAGGTCCGCAAGCCCGCTGCCGGCACCGTCGATCCGGGGAACTCCACCGGCGCGACGGGCTTCGTCGACGGCGACGGCGACCCCACCGACCCCACGCGCTGAGCCGGGTACCCCGCATGGCCGCCCGCCAGTTCCCCGCCCGGCGCTACTTCGCCGTACTCGCCTTGATCATCGCCGGGATGTACGCGCTGATCTTCTTCACCGGCGACTCCCGCACCCCGCAGCTCGGCCTGGACCTCCAGGGCGGGACGACGGTCACCCTCACCGCCCGCACGCCGGACGGCCAGGCGCCCGACCCGGCCGACCTCGAGCTGGCCCGGCAGATCATCGAGCAGCGCGTCAACGGGCTCGGTGTCGCCGAGGCCGAGGTCGTCACCGAGGGCAGCAGCAACATCGTCATCTCGGTGCCCGGTGACAACGGCGAGAAGGCCCGTGAGCTCGGTGCCACCGCCCAGCTGCGCTTCCGCCCGGTCCTGACCGGGCCGGAGGCGGCCACCCCGGCCGCCACCGACTCCGCCGCGCCCACCGACAGCGCGGCGCCGACGGACCCCGCCGCGCCCACCGACAGCGCGGCGCCGACGGACCCCGCCGCGCCCACCGACAGCGCCGCTGCGCCCACCGACAGCGCCGCTGCGCCCACCGACAGCGCCGCTGCGCCCACCGACGCCGCGGGCACGACCACCGGTGCGGTGACCGACACGGCCGCCCCCGACGCGGACGCGCCCACGGTGACCCAGGAGCAGGCCACGGCCGAGTACGCGACGCTGGTCTGCGACACGACCACCACGTCGGTCGACCGGCCCCAGGACGCCATCGCCGCCTGTTCCGACGACGGCAGCGCCAAGTACCTGCTCGGCCCGGCCGTCATCGAGGGCACCGACATCACCGACGCGACCGCCGGCACCGAGACGGCGACCGGCGCGTGGGTGGTCAACGTCGACTTCAACTCGACCGGGTCGGCGACCTGGGCCACCTACACCGCGGCCAACGTCGGCAACGCCGTGGGCATCACCCTGGACGGCCGGGTCGTCTCGGCGCCGACCATCAACGGTGCGATCAACGGCGGCACCACCCAGATCACCGGCAACTTCAGTCAGACCGAGGCCACCGACCTCGCCAACCAGCTGAAGTACGGCGCGCTGCCGCTGACCTTCTCCCAGGCGACGGCACAGTCGATCTCCACCGAGCTGGGCAGCGAGCAGCTCCGGGCCGGGCTGATCGCCGGCGCCATCGGGGTCGCCCTGGTGTTCGTCTACGCGCTGCTCTACTACCGGCTGCTGGGCCTGGTGATGATCGCCAGCCTGATCCTCTCTGCGGCGGTCGTCTACGCCAGCCTGGTGCTGCTCGGCCGGCAGATCGGCTTCGCGCTCAGCCTGGCCGGCATCGCCGGGTTCATCGTGTCCATCGGCATCACCGCGGACTCCTTCGTCGTCTACTTCGAACGACTCAAGGACGAGGTGCGCGAGGGCCGCAGCCTGCGCAGCGCCACCCCGCGGGCCTGGGTCCGCGCCCGGCGCACGATCCTGTCCGCGGACGCGGTCAGCTTCCTCGCCGCGGCGATCCTGTACTGGCTGGCCATCGGGGACGTGAAGGGCTTCGCGTTCACCCTCGGCCTGTCCACGGTGCTGGACCTGGTCGTCGTCTTCCTCTTCACCCACCCGCTGATGGCGGTGCTGAGCCGGGTCAAGAGCTTCGGGACCAACCGCTTCTCCGGCCTCGGCCAGGTCGACCACAGCCGCCGTCCGGCTCCGCCGGCCCGCCCCGACCGCGAGTTGGTCGGCAGCAGCAGCACGAACGGGAGCAACCGATGACCCCCCGCGACCCCCACGATGCCGCGGACGTCCCGCTGGGCACCGACGCCGACGAGACGGTGGACGACGGCGCCGTCCTGACCGAGGCCGCCGACGACAGCACCGGGGACCAGGCGCTGGCCGACGCCGGGCTGCCCGCCGAGGGCGGGTCCGCGGCGACCTCCGGGCGGCGCGCGCCGGCCCGCAGCTCGCTGGCGCACCGGCTCTACAACGGCGAGGCCGGGCTCGACGTGGTCAACCGGCGCCGTACCTGGTTCCGCGTCACCGCCGTCGTCGTGCTGCTGTGCGCCCTGCTGATGGTGTTCCGCGGGTTCAACTTCGGCATCGAGTTCGCCGGCGGCAACAGCCTGCGGGTGCCGGCGAGCAGCGAGCAGCTCGCCGACATCCGGCAGGCCGCCGAGGACGCCGGCGCCGAGGTGTCCAGCGCGCAGGTGGTCGGCGGCAACTCCGTGCTGCTGCGCACCGAGGCACTGGACAACGCCACCGAGGACACCGTCGTCGCCGCCGTGGCGCAAGCCGCAGGGGTGAGCGCCGAGGAGGTCAGCCCGCAGTCGGTGAGCGCCGACTGGGGCGGGGACGTGACCAACAAGGCGCTGCTCGCGCTGGCCGTCTTCCTGGTCGCGGTGGTGGCCTTCCTGGCGGTCCGCTTCCAGCCGAAGATGGCGGTCGCCGCGATCGTCGCGCTGCTGCACGACATCATCGTCACCGCGGGGGTCTACGCGCTGATCGGCTTCGAGGTGACGCCCTCGACGGTCATCGGGCTGCTGACGATCCTGGGCTTCTCGCTGTACGACACCGTGGTGGTGTTCGACAAGGTCGACGAGAACACCAAGGACCTGGCCAAGAGTGCCCGTTCGACCTACGGCGAGGCGGCGAACCTGGCGGTCAACCAGACGTTGATGCGCTCGATCAACACCTCGGTCATCGCCCTGCTGCCGGTCGCCGGGCTGCTGTTCGTCGGCGCCGGCCTGCTGGGCGCCGGCACGCTCAAGGACCTCGCCCTGGTCCTCTTCGTCGGTCTGGCCGTCGGCACCTACAGCTCGATCTTCCTGGCCACCCCGGTGCTGGCCGAGCTCAAGGAGCGCGAGCCCGAGCAGCAGCAGCTGCGCAAGCGGGTGCTCGCCCGGCGGGCCGCCGAGGCACGCGCGGCGGCCACCGGCGCAGCGCTCGGTCCGGTCGCCAGCGCCCGCCGCAGCCGGGGTGCGACCAGCACGGCCCGCGGGTCGTCGGTCGCCGTCGCCGAGCGGCCGCAGGCGCTGCCGGACCGTCCCGACGCCGACGTCCCGGTGGAGTCGCCGGCCTCGGTGCAGCCGACCAGCACCGGCGCGACGGCGGCCCCCCGGCCCGGCCAGCGTCCGCAGCGACCCGGTGCCAGGCCGGGTCAGCGGCCGGCCGGCAAGAAGCGTCGGTGACCGCCGCCGCCGAGCGGCCCGTCGACGAGCTGATCGCCTCGATCGCCGTCGACGTCCCGGACTTCCCCGAACCCGGGGTGCTCTTCCGCGACCTCACCCCGGTCTTCGCCGATGCCGGGGCGTTCCGGCGGGTCGTCGACGCCCTCACCGAGCCCGCCGACGTCGACCCGCGGGCCGCGGCGCTGTCCGGAGGCGGCGTGGGGTTCGACGTCGTCGCCGGCGTCGAGGCCCGCGGGTTCCTGCTGGCGGCCGCGGTCGCGCTGGACGCGGGAACCGGGGTCGTGCCGATCCGCAAGGCCGGCAAGCTGCCCCGGGAGCACGTCTCGGCCGAGTACGAGTTGGAGTACGGCACCGCCACGCTGGAGCTGCACACCGACTCGATCCGGCCGGGGCAGCGGGTGCTGCTGGTCGACGACGTGCTGGCGACCGGTGGCACCCTGCTGGCGGCGATCGCGCTGGTCGAGCGGCTGGGCGGAGTGGTGACGGCGGTGTCGGTGGTCATCGAGCTCGCCGCGCTCGGTGGCCGTCAGCGGATCGCCCCGCACCCCGTGCACGCCCTCTGGACGACCTGATCATCTCGGGTGAGCGCGGGGGGCAGCCCCGAGCGCACCGCGGCTAACATGGGGAGGGTCAACCTCCTCGACAGGGCAGGAGCACCCGTGGCCTCTGACGTCGTCGCGCCCCAGACGTCTGACGCGCCTCCTGCGCAGGAGGCAGCGCCGCGGGCCCCCCTGCCCGAGCGCCCGGTCGTCCGCCGTCCCGACGACGTCGCCGCCGAGCCGGGCGGGGAGAGCGAGACCGTCCCGCGCCGGCGGGTCCGCGACCGGCTGGCCCGGCGGATCGTCGCCGGGCAGCGCTCCACCGGGATCCGCCCGGTCCTCGAGCCGCTGGCCGCCCTGCACCGGCAGAGCCACCCCAAGGCCGACCTCGCGCTGCTGCAGCGGGCCTACGACGTGGCCGAGGAGGCGCACGCCGAGCAGCGGCGCAAGAGCGGCGACCCCTACATCACCCACCCGCTGGCGGTCGCCACGGTCCTGGCCGGCCTGGGCATGGACACCACGACGCTGGTGGCCGCGCTGCTGCACGACACGGTCGAGGACACCGGGGTCGACCTGGAGTCCATCCGCGCGGACTTCGGGCCTGAGGTCGCCCACCTGGTCGACGGCGTCACCAAGATCGACAAGGTCAAGTTCGGGGACGCGGCCCAGGCCGAGACCATCCGCAAGATGATCGTGGCGATGTCCCGCGACCCGCGGGTGCTGGTCATCAAGCTGGCCGACCGGCTGCACAACATGCGCACGCTGCGCTTCCTCCCGCCCGAGAAGCAGGAGAAGAAGGCGCGCGAGACGCTGGAGATCCTCGCCCCGCTGGCGCACCGGCTGGGCATGAACACGATCAAGTGGGAGCTCGAGGACCTCGCGTTCGCCACCCTGTACCCCAAGCGGTACGACGAGATCGTGCGGCTGGTGGCCGAGCGGGCGCCGTCCCGGGACACCTACCTGGCCGAGGTCGCCTCGGCGGTCACCGAGCAGCTGAAGTCGGCCAAGATCGAGGCGGTCGTCACCGGCCGGCCCAAGCACTACTACTCGATCTACCAGAAGATGATCGTCCGCGGCCGGGACTTCACCGACATCTGGGACCTGGTCGGCATCCGGATCCTGGTCGACTCGGTGCGCGACGTGTACGCGGCGCTGGGCATCATGCACGCCCACTGGCAGCCGGTACCCGGCCGCTTCAAGGACTTCGTGGCGATGCCGAAGTTCAACATGTACCAGTCGCTGCACACCACCGTCATCGGTCCGCAGGGCAAGCCGGTCGAGCTGCAGATCCGCACGCACGACATGCACCGCATCGCCGACTACGGGATCGCCGCGCACTGGAAGTACAAGGAGAACGCCCGCGGCGGCGGCAGGACCGAGGCCGGCCCGACGCCCGGCTCCGCCGGCGACGACATGCTGTGGCTGCGCCAGCTGCTGGACTGGCAGCGCGAGGCGCAGGAGCCCGGCGAGTTCCTGGAGACGCTGCGCTACGACCTCGGTCCGCAGGAGGTCTTCGTCTTCACGCCCAAGGGCGACGTGATCAGCCTGCCGGGGGAGTCGACCCCGGTCGACTTCGCCTACGCCGTGCACACCGAGGTCGGGCACCGCTGCATCGGCGCCCGGGTCAACGGCAACCTGGTCTCCCTGGACAGCAAGCTGTCCAACGGTGACGTCGTGGAGGTCTTCACCTCCCGCTCGCCCACGGCCGCCCCGTCGAAGGACTGGCTGTCCTTCGTGGGCAGTTCCCGGGCGCGGACGAAGATCCGCCAGTGGTTCACCAAGGAGCGCCGCGAGGACGCCGTCGAGGCGGGCAAGGACGCGCTGACCAAGGCGATGCGCAAGGCCGGGCTCCCGCTGCAGCGGCTGCTGGGCGGGGAGTCGCTGGCGACGCTGGCGGCGGACCTGCACTACCCCGACATCAGCGCGCTGTACGCCGCGGTGGGGGAGAACCAGGTCTCGGCGCACTCGATCGTCGAGAAGCTGCTCATCGCGCTCGGCGGCACCGAGGGCGCGGCCGAGGACATCGCCGAGACCGCGATCCCCACCAAGCGTTCGGTGACCCGCTCCGCCGGCGGCGACCCGGGGGTCGTCGTCCACGGGATGACCGACGTGTGGGCCAAGCTCGCCAAGTGCTGCACCCCGGTCCCGGGGGACGACATCCTCGGCTTCGTCACCCGGGGCGGCGGGGTGAGCGTGCACCGCACCGACTGCACCAACGCCGAGGACCTGCAGCGCAAGCCCGAGCGGCTGGTGGAGGTCGACTGGGCCTCGCAGCCGGGCTCGGTCTTCCTGGTCGCCATCCAGGTGGAGGCGCTCGACCGGCACCGGCTGCTCTCCGACGTCACCAGGGCGCTGGCCGACGAGCGGGTCAACATCCTGTCCGCGTCGGTGCAGACCAGCCGGGACCGGGTGGCGGTCAGCCGGTTCACCTTCGAGCTGGCCGACCCGGCCCACCTGGGCTCGGTGCTGCAGACGATCCGCAGCGTCGACGGCGTCTTCGACGTCGAGCGCGTCACCGCCTGACGAGGCGCGCCGCGACCACGGCGTGGAGCGGGTCGCCGCGGCCCGGCGGGGTCCGCAGCGAGACGGTCGGCTCGGTGAACCGGCCGCTGCGGCGCACCAGCTCGGCGACCACGGCCCCGTGCTGCGCGTCGTCGGTCGCCAGCCAGCCGCGGACGGCCTTGGTGGGGAAGCAGCGGTCGGAGAAGGTGACCGCCAGCTGCCCGCCGGGGCGCAGCACCCGGCCGACGTCGCGGAGCACCTCGATCGGCCGGGTCAGGTAGTCGATCGACACGCAGCAGACCGCGGCGTCCACGTCGTCATCGGGGAGCGGGATGCGCGGGTCGGCGTTCAGGTCGTGCACCAGCCGGTCCGTGGCCGCCGGGTTGGCCGCCAGCTCCTCGGCGTTCATGCCGAGCACCACCAGCTCGGCCGGGGGCGTGCGGAAGTGCGACACCCACGAGGACATCAGGTCCAGGACCCTCGTCGGCGCCGGCGCGTCCCCGTCGATGCCCAGCTCGGCGTACAGCTCCCCGACGGCGGCGATCGCGCGGTCGTCGATGTGCGTGACCAGCCGGGGCCGGTCGTAGAACCCGGCGTCCGGCCCGTCGTCGCTGCGGTCGAAGAAGCCCGGTGGGAAGCCCGCGTACAGGTCGGCGTCCATCGCGCCCAGTGTGCCGGTGCGGACCCGCCGCCGCGCGGCGCTCAGGCGGCGGGGGTCATCGCGGTGATGGTGACGGGCTGGGTGGGTGCGCCGTCGCCGGTGCCGTTGGCGCCGTCGTTCCCGTTGGCAGCGATGGTGTCCAGGACGGCGAGCCCGGGGTCGTCGATCCTGCCCACGACGGTGTAGTCCGGCGGCAGCGTGCTGTCACCGAAGACCAGGAAGAACTGGCTGCCGTCGGTGCCCGAGCCGCTGTTGGCCATCGCCACCGTGCCGCGCGGGTAGGTCTCGGACCCGGTCACCTGGGTCGGGAAGGTGTAGCCGGGGCCACCCCTGCCGGTGCCGCCGGGGTCGCCGCACTGCAGCACCTTGAGGCTGTCGGAGTCGGTCTCCCGGTGGCAGGGCGTGCCGTCGAAGTAGCCCTGCTGGCTGAGGGCGGCGAAGCTGGCCGACGCGCAGGGGGCCGTGGCCTGGTCCAGGGCGAGCCCGATGTCCCCGAAGTTGGTCGCCATCGTCAGCGCCAGCGTGCCGGTGGTCGCGATGTCCCCGGACGGGGGAGTGACCTCGGCGCCGGCGCTGGCGGTGCCGTCGGTCGTGTAGGTGCAGGGCCCGGCGACGGTCGTCTGCCCGGCGGGCGCAGCGGACGCCGAGCTGGCGGCGCTGGTGCTGCTCGGGGCCGCGGTGCTGTCGGGATCGTCGTCGGCGAGCCCGGTGATGATGAAGAAGGCGCCGACCACGGCGAGGACGGCGAGCACCGTCACGCCGATGAGCAGGTTGCGGCGGCGCGTGCGGGCGATCTGCTCGCGGCGCTCCAGCTGGCGCTGCAGCCGTCGCTGGGCCTGCTCGCGGCGCTGCTTGTTCGTCGGCACTCTTCTCGGGCTCCTCGTGCGTGTGCTCGGGCGCGGGGGCGGCCCGCTCCTCGAGCTGACGCCGTCCACCCCGCGGTGTCGAGTGCGCAGTGTAGGGCGGCCACCTGTCCGCTCCCTGGCAGCGCGGCTGGGCGGTGATCTCCCCGCGTAACCTGCACAGGTGCTCATCCGCTCCTTCCCCGCCGGCGCGTTCGGCACCAACTGCTACGCGGTGGCCTCCGCACCGGGCGCCGAGTGCGTCGTCGTCGACCCGGGCATGGACGCCGTGGTACCGCTCGCGGAGATGCTCGCCGCCGACGGTCTGAAGCCGGTGGCCGTCGTGCTCACCCACGGCCACCTGGACCACACCTTCTCGGTGCTCCCGGTGTGCGAGGGCTACGACATCCCCGCGTACCTGCACCCCGCCGACACCGGCATGCTGTCGGACCCGGCGCGGTGGCACGGCCCGCAGCTCGCGCCGCTGATCACCGGCGTGCGGCTGCCCGACCCCTCCGACGTGCTGCCGCTGGACGACGGCGCACGGCTGTCGCTGGCCGGGGTCGATCTCACCGTGCGGCACGCGCCCGGACACACCCAGGGCTCCGTGGTGTTCTCCCTCGACCTGGACGACTCGCCGGGGCTGCTGGCCGGCGACGTCCTGTTCGCCGGCTCCGTCGGCCGGGTCGACCTGCCCGGCGGGTCGTGGGAGGCGATGCTCGGCTCGCTGCGGGACGTCGTCCTGCCCTTGGCCGACGAGACCGTCGTCCTCCCCGGCCACGGCGCCGCCACCACGATCGGCCGCGAGCGCGCCACCAACCCGTACCTCGCCGAGGCGGTCGGCGCACCGAGGGGACGAGGGTTGTGAGCGAGCACAGCAGCGAGCGCCAGCGAGTGATGACACCGTGAGCGGGCTGACCGCGCCGAAGGGCACCTTCGACACGCTGCCGCCGGCGTCGGCGGAGTTCCTCGCCGTCCGGGACACCCTGACCGCGCCGCTGCGGCGGGCCGGGTACGGCTACATCGAGACGCCCACGTTCGAGGACACCGCGGTGTTCGCCCGCGGGGTGGGGGAGTCGACCGACGTCGTCTCCAAGGAGATGTACACGTTCACCGACCGGGGTGGCCGCTCACTGACCTTGCGGCCCGAGCTCACCGCCGGGCTGATGCGCTCGTTCATCGAGCACCGGCTGTACTCCGGCGCGCTGCCGGTGAAGCTGTGGGCGGTCGGGTCGGCGTTCCGCTACGAGCGGCCGCAGGCCGGCCGGTACCGGCACTTCACCCAGGTCGACTGCGAGGCCCTCGGCGTCGACGACCCGGCGCTGGACGCCGAGGTGGTCGCCCTGGCCGTGCAGGGCTTCCGCGACCTGGGGCTGACCCAGTTCGAGCTGCTGCTCACCTCGCTCGGTGACGCCACCTGCCGGCCGCAGTACCGCGAGCTGCTGGTCGACTTCCTGGCGGGGCTGGACCTGGACGAGGACACCCGCCGCCGGGCGGAGATCAACCCGCTGCGGGTGCTGGACGACAAGCGCCCCGAGGTGCAGGCCCAGCTGGACGACGCCCCGCTGATGGTCGACCACCTGTCGGACTCGACCAGGGCGCACTACGACGCCGTCCGGCAGCACCTGACCGACCTGGGCGTGGCCTGGACCGAGGCGCCGCGGCTGGTGCGCGGGCTGGACTACTACACGAAGACGACGTTCGAGTTCGTGCACTCCGGGCTGGGCGCGCAGTCCGCGATCGGTGGCGGCGGCCGGTACGACGGGCTGTCCGCGGCGCTGGGCGGTCCGGACCTGTCCGGCATCGGGTACGCCGTCGGGGTCGACCGGACGCTGCTCGCGGTGCAGGCCGAGGGGCTGGACATCGCGGCGTCGGCCGGGGTGCAGGCGTTCGTCGTCCCGTTGGGCGCGGAGGCCAAGCGGTTCGCGGTGACGCTCGTCGGGCAGCTGCGCGAGGCCGGCGTCCCGGCCGACACCGTCTACGGCGACCGCGGGCTCAAGGGCGCGATGAAGGCCGCCGACCGCTCGGGTGCCTCGCACGCGGTGGTCGTCGGCGACCGCGACCTGGCCGAGGGCGTGGCGCAGCTGCGGGACCTGCGGACGCACGAGCAGGTCGCCGTCCCCCTGGGTGAGCTGTTCGACCGGGTGCGTGCGACGGTGGGCGCATGACTTCCAGCACCCCCCTCGAGACCCGGCCGCTGGGCCGGACCGGCGCCGACGTCTCGGTCGTCGGCCTGGGCACCTGGCAGCTGGGCGGTGACTGGGGCGACGTGACCCAGGACGACGCGGCCGCCGTCCTGGACGCGGCGCTGGACGCCGGCGTCACCCTGCTGGACACCGCTGACGTCTACGGCGACGGCCGGTCGGAGGAGCGCATCCGCAAGGCGCTGGCCGCCCGCGGCGAGCGCCCGTTCGTGGCCACCAAGGCCGGCCGGCGCGCCGACCCGTTCGCCGCCGAGACCTACACGCCGGAGAACCTGCGCGCCTGGATCGACCGGTCCCGCCGCAACCTCGGCGTGGACACCCTCGACCTCGTGCAGCTGCACTGCCCGCCGCCGGCCGTCTACTCCGACGAGCGGGTCTACGAGACCCTCGACGCGCTGGTCGAGGAGCAGGCGATCGCCGCCTACGGCGTCTCGGTGGAGACCGTCGCCGAGGGCCTGACCGCGCTGCAGCACCCCGGCGTGCAGTCGATCCAGGTCATCCTCAACGTCTTCCGGCGCAAGCCGCTGGAGCAGCTGCTGCCGGCAGCAGGGCGGGCCGAGGTCGGCATCCTGGCCCGGGTGCCGCTGGCCAGCGGGCTGCTGTCGGGCAAGTACTCCACCGACACCACCTTCGCCGCCGACGACCACCGGAACTTCAACCGCAACGGCGAGGCCTTCGACGTCGGTGAGACCTTCTCCGGCGTGCCGTTCGAGATCGGTGTCGCCGCCGCCCGCGAGGTCGCCGAGATCGCCGGCCCGGACGTCTCGACCGCGGCCTTCGCGCTGCGCTGGGTGATCGACCAGCCCGGCGTCACCACCGTCATCCCCGGCGCCCGCAACGTCCAGCAGGCGTTGGGCAACGTGGCCGCCGCCAACATCCCGTCCCTCACCCCCAGCCAGCTCGCCGACTGCGAGCGCGTGTACGACGAGCGCATCCGCGCCTCCGTGCACGACCGCTGGTAACGACCCATCCGGCACACCTCACCGCCCACCTGAGAGGCACTTCCTTGCTCCGCACCCACGACGCCGGCACGCTGCGCGCGACCGACGCCGGTTCCACGGTCACCCTCGCCGGCTGGATCGCCCGCCGGCGCGACCACGGCGGGGTCGTCTTCCTCGACCTGCGGGACGCCTCGGGCTACGCCCAGGTCGTCGTCCGCGAGGAGGAGGCGCACGCCTTGCGCAACGAGTACTGCGTGCTGGTGACCGGGGAGGTGCAGCAGCGCCCGGCGGGCAACGAGAACCCGGAGCTGCCGACCGGGGACATCGAGGTCGTGGCCTCCGAGCTGCAGGTGCTCTCGGCGTCCGCGCCGCTGCCGTTCCCGATCGAGACCGCGCAGGCCGCCGGCGACGACGTCCGCTACCGGTACCGCTACCTCGACCTGCGCCGGCAGGGCCCGGCCGCGGCGCTCCGGCTGCGCTCGGAGATCAACCGGATCGCCCGCGGGGTGATGGCCGGCCACGGGTTCACCGAGGTCGAGACGCCGAACCTGACCCGGTCGACGCCCGAGGGGGCGCGGGACTTCGTCGTCCCGGTGCGGCTGCAGCCGGGCTCCTGGTACGCGCTGCCCCAGTCGCCGCAGCTGTTCAAGCAGCTGCTGATGATCGGCGGGCTGGAGCGGTACTACCAGATCGCCCGCTGCTTCCGGGACGAGGACTTCCGGGCCGACCGGCAGCCGGAGTTCACCCAGCTGGACTTCGAGATGAGCTTCGTCGACCGGGACGACGTGCTGGCCGTGGCCGAGGACGTCATCCGGTCGCTGTGGCGGGAGCTGGCCTCCTACGCCGTCCCGGAGGTCCCGCGGATGACCTACCGCGAGGCGATGGACCGGTTCGGCTCCGACAAGCCCGACCTGCGGTTCGGTGTCGAGCTGACCGAGCTCACCTCCTACTTCGCCGAGACGCCGTTCCGGGTGTTCCAGTCGCCCTACGTCGGGGCGATCGTGATGCCCGGCGGGGGCTCGCAGCCGCGGCGTGCCTTCGACGCGTGGCAGGACTGGGCCCGCTCGCGCGGGGCCAAGGGCCTGGCCTACGTGACCGTCGCCGACGACGGCACCCTCGGCGGCCCGGTGGCCAAGAACATCTCCGAGTCCGAGCGGGCCGGGCTGGTCGAGGCCGTGGGCGCGGCCCCCGGCGACTGCGTGTTCTTCGCCGCCGGCCAGCGGCGGTCCTCCCAGGAGCTGCTCGGCGCCGCCCGCAACGAGGTGGCCAAGCGGCTGGAGCTCATCGCACCCGGCTCGTGGTCGTTCCTGTTCGTCGTGGACTTCCCGATGTTCGAGGAGACCGAGGACGGCGACTGGACCTTCATGCACCACCCCTTCACCTCGCCCACCCCGGAGTGGCGGGAGCGGTTCGCCGAGGACAAGGGCGCGGCGCTGTCGGACGCCTACGACCTGGTGTGCAACGGCAACGAGCTGATGAGCGGGTCGGTCCGGATCGCCGACGCGACGCTGCAGGAGCGGGTGTTCGAGGTCATCGGCATGTCGACCGAGGAGGCCCGGGAGCGGTTCGGGTTCTTCCTGGAGGCCTTCGCCTACGGTCCGCCGCCGCACGCCGGTGCCGCGATCGGCTGGGACCGGCTCACCGCGCTGCTGGCCGGCGTCGATTCGATCCGCGAGGTCATCGCCTTCCCCAAGACCGGGGCCGGCTACGACCCGCTGACCGGTGCTCCGACGCCGATCTCCGACGCCCAGCGGGTCGAGGCCGGCATCGACGTCGTCCCGGAGGCCGACCCGCTGCCCGGCGAGCCCGGCAGCCCGTCTGCGCGCGGTTGATCATGGGCGTCGTGCCACGGACTCGCCGTGCATCGGCGCGTCATCGCGCACGACGCCCATGATCAACCGAGGCCGGGACGCCAGCCGCGGCTGAGCAGGGCCCGGCGGGTCCGCCCCAGCACGGCAGCCGGGCCGGTGAGGTGCTGGTCGGCGAAGCGCAGGACCAGCCAGCCATCGGCGCCCATCAACGAGTACCGGTCGACGTCCCGGCGGAACTGCTCCCGCTCCGCGTGTTGCCGGCCCTCGTACTCCAGCAGCACCTTCCAGCGGCGGTACCCCAGGTCGCCGTGTGCGACCTCCCGGCCGCGCCCGTCGAACAGCGGGACCTGCGGCTCCGGGTCGGGCAGCTCGCTGGTGGCCAGCCAGTACCGCATCAGGCTCTCCGGCCGGGACTGCGCCTGCGGGCTGAGCAGCGGAGCGCAAGCCCGTGCGCGGACGACGCCCCGCACCCGGTCCGCGCGCGCCAGGCGTTCGGCGAGACGGTCGGCGTCCAGGTGCCGACCGCGGTAGAGGGCGTCGCCCACGGTCACCAGGTCGTGCGGCGGCAGCAGAGCGGCCAGGTCGAGGAACGTCTGCGAGCCGGACGTGACCTGCAGGCCGTGGATCGTGCCCAGGTCCACCGGGGTCAGCGTCCGGACGAGCCGCACCAGCTCTGGCCGTGCCGGGACGACGGCGTGTGGTGGCAGCACGACGGTGGGCCGAGGAGGCTCGGCCAGGGGCGCTCCCAGCAGCACGGCCGCGGTGGCGCCCCCGAAGGCTGCCGTCGGCGGGAGGACCCGCGCCCAGGCCCGGCAGCGTTCCGTCAGGCTCGGCTCCACCGCCGTGGACAGGTACAGCCCCTGTCCGATGCGGTGCCCGTCCCGCTCGACCTGTCGCCGGGTGACGCCCATCGCTCGCGCCGTTGCCCAGGTGTAGCTGCCGCCGAGCCGGATGCCGTCCACACCGCCGACCATCGGCGACCCGACGGTGCGCCGACCAGCAGTTCAGCTGATCTGTGGACGACAGCTCAGGCTGTGGATGCAGTGGCTGTAACCACCGTGGCCGTTGTTGACCATGGGCGTCTCGCCGGCGGACACGCCGTCCGCCGGCGTGTCCGTGGCAGGACGCCCATGATCAACGAGAGGTGCCTCAGGCGGCGTCGAGGCGGGCGAGTTGGTCGGGGGTCAGGACGACGTGTGCGGCGGCTGCCGAGTCGACGATGGACGCCGGACGCGAGGCGCCGGGGATCGGGACGACGACGTCGGCCTGGGCCAGGTGCCAGGCCAGCGTCACCTGGTACACCGACACCCCGAGCTCGTCGGCGACGGCGGCGAACGCGTCGGCCGTCGAGCCCAGCGACCTGGCCGCCGACACCCCGCCGAACGGGCTCCACGGGATGAAGGCCAGCCCGTGCGCGGCGCAGTGCGCGAGCTCGCCGGCCGAGGACCGGTAGCCCGGGGAGAACTGGTTCTGCACGCTGACCAGCGCCTCGCCGACGATCGCCCGGGCGGCGTCGATCTGGTCGACGTCGGCGTTGGAGATGCCGGCCATCCGGATCAGCCCGTCCTCGTGCAGCGACCGCAGCGCGCCCATCGACTCCTCCCACGGCGTCGCCGGGTCGGGCCGGTGGAACTGGTAGAGCCCGATCGCCTCGACGCCGAGCCGGCGCAGCGACCCCTCGCAGGCGCGGCGGAGGTAGGACGACGTCCCGTCCAGCCCCCACTCCCGGCCGTCGCGGGTGTGCCCGCCCTTGGTGGCGACCAGCACCGACGTTGTGTCACCGCCGTAAGCCGCCAGCGCGCGGGCCACCAGCTCCTCGTTGTGGCCGAACTCGGCCTCGTCCGCGGCGTAGGCGTCGGCGGTGTCGATGAGGGTGACCCCAGCGTCCAGGGCGGCGTGCACGACGGCCACCGCGTCCTCCGGCGAGGGCCGGTCCTCCTTGCTCGACAGGGGCATCGCCCCGAGGCCGATCGCGCTGACGGTGGTCGACCCGACGGTCCGCTGCTGCATGGGGCTGTCGTGCCCCGCGGGTAGCGTCGCAACCGTGAGCGGACAGGGGCGTGAGCATCGCAGGGAGCGCCGGAGCCGACAGGGAGTGAGCATCGCAGCGAGCGCCAGCGAGCGAGGAGCGGAGCAACCGCGGAGGCGACCCGTGTCACGGCGACCGAGGAGCGGAGCGCCCCGCGGGGGCGGACCGGAGGCACCGTGAGCGTGGGCGACGCGGGTCTGTTCGGCGAGGGGTTGTTCGCCGACGACGAGGCAGCGCGCCCGGTCGTCGACCCGGGTGCCCCGCTCGCCGTCCGGATGCGCCCGCGCTCGCTGGACGAGGTCGTCGGCCAGCAGCACCTGCTCGGCCCCCGCGCGCCGCTGCGCCGGCTGGTCGAGGCCGACGAGCCGATGTCGCTGGTGCTGTACGGCCCGCCCGGCACCGGGAAGACCACGCTGGCCCACGTCATCTCGCTGGCCACCAAGCGGTCCTTCGTGCAGCTCTCCGCCCTGGACGCCGGGGTCAAGGAGGTCCGCGCGGTCATCGCCAGCGCCAAGCGGGAGCTCACCCACGCCGGACGCCGCACGGTGCTGTTCATCGACGAGGTGCACCGCTTCTCCAAGACCCAGCAGGACTCGCTGCTGTCCGCGGTCGAGGACCGGATCGTCAGCCTGATCGCCGCCACCACCGAGAACCCGTTCTTCTCCGTGGTGAGCCCGCTGCTGTCCCGCAGCCTGGTGCTGGCGCTGCAGCCGCTGAGCGACGGGGACGTCCGCACCCTGCTGCACCGGGCGCTGACCAGCGACCGCGGGCTGGCCGGCGCGGTGACGCTGAGCGCGGAGGCCGAGGAGCACCTGGTCCGGGTCGCCGGCGGCGACGGGCGCAAGGCCCTCACCGCGCTGGAGTCCGGCGCCGGTGCCGCGCTGGCGGTGGGCGCCACGGAGATCGACCTGCAGACCCTGGAGACGGCGGTCGCCCAGGCGGCGGTGCGCTACGACCGGTCCGGTGACCAGCACTACGACATCGCCAGTGCCCTGATCAAGAGCATCCGCGGCAGCGACGTCGACGCGGCGCTGCACTACCTGGCCCGGATGGTCGAGGCGGGGGAGGACCCGCGCTTCATCGCCCGCCGGCTGGTGATCTCCGCCAGCGAGGACATCGGCATGGCCGACCCGACCGCGCTGCTCACCGCGGTCGCCGCCGCCGACGCGGTCGCCTTCATCGGGATGCCCGAGGGGCACTTCCCGCTCGCGCACGCCGTCGTCCACCTGGCCACGGCGCCGAAGTCGAACGCGGTCACCACGGCGATGGGCGAGTCGGTGGCCGACGTGCGGGCCGGCCTGGCCGGCCCGGTGCCGGCGGGGCTGCGCGACGCGCACTACTCCGGGGCCAAGGCGCTCGGCCACGGCAAGACCTACGTCTACCCGCACGACCACCCCGACGGCGTCGTCCCGCAGCAGTACCCGCCCGACGCCCTGGTCGGCCGCGACTACTACCGGCCGACCAACCGCGGCGTCGAGGCGGCGATCTCGACCCGGCTGGCCAAGCTCCGGGCGATCGTCCGCCGCCGCGGCTGAGGCCCGTCGACGGCGAAGGCGACGACGACCGTCGGCCCCCGCGGCTAGTGTTGCCCCACCGGCAGGCACGACGGCCGGGAACAGGACCATCCGAGACGTCGACGAGAGTCGAGACCCGAGGGAGTGCACGCGTGTCCGCAGGAGAGTGGGCGGGGTTGGTCGCAGCCCTTGCCGTGGTGGTGCTGGTCCTCCTGTTGGCGGTGCCGTTGCTGAAGCTCGGGCGCACCTTGGACGAGACCACGCTGACCATCCGCCAGGTCCGGGAGCAGAGCCAGCCGATCCTCAGCCAGGCGTCGACGACGGTCACCCACGTCAACGCCAACCTCGAGCGCGTCGACGACATCACCGGCAACGCGGCCAACGTGTCCAGCAACGTCGCCGCGCTCACCAGCGTCTTCGCAGCCACGCTCGGCAGCCCGCTGATCAAGGTCGCCGCGTTCAGCTACGGCGTGCGCAGCGCGGCGCGCAAGAAGCGTGAGGGCCAGGCCCTGGCCGACGCGCAGCGGTCGTCCAAGGACGAGCGGCGGGCGCGGCGCGCCTCGCGGCGGGCCGACTGATGCGCCGGCTGTTCTGGCTGGCCATGGGCGTCACGATCGGCGCCCTCGTCGTCCGCCGGCTGTCCCGGGCCGCGGAGAAGCTCACCCCGCAGGGCATCGCCGGCCAGTTGGCCGACGGCCTGCGCGACCTGGCCGAGGCGATCGGTGACTTCGGGGCCGACGTGCGGGCGGCCGCAGCGGCCCGGGAGGACGAGCTGCGGGCCGGCACCGGGCTGGACGCGCCGCTGCCCGACCGCAGCCAGGTCGAGCTGCCGCGGCGCGGCGCACACGCAGCGGACAACTGACCCTCCTCCCTGGTCGGCGTCCCGCCGGCCACCTCGCTCGCTGAAGGACCGAGACCCCGCATGCAGACCGCCGAGATCCGCCGCCGCTTCCTCGAGCACTTCGAGAAGCGCGGTCACACCGTGGTGCCCAGCGCCTCGCTGGTGTCGCCCGACCCCTCGCTGCTGTTCACCGTCGCCGGCATGGTGCCGTTCATCCCGTACCTGACCGGCCGGGAGCCCGCCCCGTTCCCGCGGGCCACCAGCGTGCAGAAGTGCGTCCGCACCCTCGACATCGAGGAGGTGGGCAAGACCACCCGGCACGGCACGTTCTTCCAGATGAACGGCAACTTCAGCTTCGGCGACTACTTCAAGGCCGAGGCCATCGGCTTCGCCTGGGAGCTGGTCACCGGCCGCGTCGAGGACGGCGGCCTGGGCCTGGACCCCGAGCGGATCTGGCCGACGGTCTACCTGGACGACGACGAGGCGTTCGACGCCTGGCGGGCCCACGTCCCGGCCGAGCGGATCCAGCGCCGCGGCAAGGACGACAACTACTGGTCGACCGGTGCCGCCGGGCCGGCCGGCCCGTGCTCGGAGATCCACTACGACCGCGGGCCGGAGTACGGCCCCGGCGGGGGGCCCGAGGTCGACCCGACCGGCGACCGGTACCTGGAGATCTGGAACCTGGTCTTCATGCAGTACGAGCGGGGGCCCGGGGAGGGCAAGGAGTTCCCGATCCTCGGCGAGCTGCCGAAGAAGAACATCGACACCGGCATGGGCCTGGAGCGGGTGGCCTTCCTGCTGCAGGGCGTCGACAACATGTACGAGATCGACGAGGTAGCCCCGGTGCTGCACCGGGCCGCCGAGCTGGCCGGCCTGCGCTACGGCGCCGACCACGAGTCCGACGTCCGGCTGCGGGTGGTGGCCGACCACGTGCGCAGCGGGCTGATGCTCATCGCCGACGGGGTCACCCCCGGCAACGAGGGGCGCGGCTACATCCTGCGCCGGCTGCTGCGCCGCGCCGTCCGGTCGATGAAGCTCCTCGGCGTCGACGCGGCGACCCTGCCCGAGCTGCTCCCGGTCTCCCGCGGCGCGATGAGCGCCAGCTACCCCGAGGTCGCGTCCGACTTCGCCCGGATCTCCGGCATCGCCTACGCCGAGGAGGAGGCGTTCCGGCGCACCCTCGTCGCCGGGACGGCGCTGTTCGACACCGCGGTGAGCCAGGCCCGGGCCGCGGGCACCCCGGCGCTGTCGGGCACCCAGGCGTTCAGCCTGCACGACACGTACGGCTTCCCGATCGACGTCACCCTCGAGATGGCCGCCGAGCAGGGTGTCACCGTCGACGAGGAGGGCTTCCGGGCCCTGATGAAGGAGCAGCGCGACCGGGCCCGCGCCGACGCCCGGGCCAAGCGCACCGGGGCGGTCGACGTGCTGGCCTACCGCCGGCTGCTGGCGGAGTTCGGGCCCACCGACTGGCGCGCCTACGACACGCTGCACACCGAGTCCCGGGTGCTCGGCGTCGTCGACGAGGGCGACGACGCCACCTCCGACGACGGCGACCCGGTCGTCGGGCCCGGCTCGCTCACCCGCGTGGTGCTGGACCGGACGCCGTTCTACGCCGAGTCCGGTGGCCAGGTCGCCGACGCCGGCGAGCTGACCTGGGACGGCGGCCGGGCCGAGGTCATCGACGTCCAGCGCCCGGTCAAGGGCCTGGTCGCCCACCAGGTGCGGGTGCTCGAGGGCGAGCTCCGGGCCGGCACCGAGCTGACCGCGCAGGTCGACCGCGAGTGGCGGCTGTCGGCCTGCCAGGCGCACTCGGGCACGCACGTGCTGCACGCCGCGCTGCGCCAGGTGCTCGGCCCGCAGGCGCTGCAGTCCGGCTCCTACAACCGGCCCGGCTACCTGCGCCTGGACTTCGCCTGGCAGGGCGCGCTGTCGGCGCAGCAGCGCATCGACGTCGAGGACGTCGCCAACGCGGCTGTCCGCGCCGACCACGGTGTCCGCGCGCTGTACATGACGCTGCCCGAGGCCCGCGAGTTCGGCGCGATCGCGCTGTTCGGCGAGACCTACGGTGAGCAGGTCCGGGTCGTCGAGATCGGTGGCGAGTGGTCCCGGGAGCTGTGCGGTGGCACCCACGTGCGGGGCAGCGCCCAGATCGGCACCCTGGCGCTCACCGGCGAGAGCTCGGTGGGCTCCGGCGCGCGCCGGGTCGAGGCGTCCGTCGGGCTGGAGGGGTTCCGCTACCTGGCCCGGGAGCGCGACCTGGTCCGTCAGCTCGCCGACCTGCTGAAGACCCCGCAGGACGGCATCGTGGACCGGGTGAACGGCATGCTCGACCGGCTCCGGGACGCCGACCGCGAGCTGGCCGCGCTCCGCGGGCAGCAGACGCTGGCCGCTGCCGGAGACCTGGCCGCCTCCGCCACGGACCGGGGCGGGGTCGCCGTCGTCACCGGGGCGCCGGCCGGCCTGTCCGGCGGCGACCTGCGCAGCCTGGCGCTGGACGTGCGCGGACGACTGGGTGACGAGCCCGCAGCGGTGGTCCTGGCGTCGGCGGTCGACGGCAAGGTGGCGGTGGTCGCGGCGCTGAACCCCGCCGCCGTGGGCCGAGGGCTCGCGGCCGGCCGGTTGATCACGCTCGCCACAGGTCACCTGGGTGGCAAGGGGGGCGGGAAGCCGGACCTCGCCCAGGGCGGCGGGACCGATCCGGCGGGCATCCCGGCGGCCCTCGCGGCCGTCGAGCAGACGATCGGAGCGGCCACTTCGTGAGGAACGCGCCCGACGGACCGGACGGGGACCCGGCGGCAGAGCCGGTCCCGCAGATGCTGCGGCCACCCGTGCCGCCGCGTCCGGTGCCGTCGGACGCCCCCGCCGAGGAGGAGGCACCCGCCGGGCAGCACGCCACCGAGCGGGTGCCGTTCCCGCTGCCCCCGCTCGACCGGCAGGGCGCCCCGGCGCTGGACCCCCAGACGGGGCAGCTCGACCTCGGCGGCTACCCGCCGCGGGTGCCCGGCCGTCCCCGGCCCGTCCCTCCCCGGCCCGTCCGGCCCGAGCCCGACACCGACGGCGGTGGCCGGCATGGCCGCTGACGACGGCGGGCCGGTCCGGTCGCCAGGGAGGAGACTGGGCGTCGACGTGGGGACCGTGCGCGTCGGAGTGGCCCTCTCGGACGCCACCGGCACCCTCGCCAGCCCGCTGGAGACGCTCCGGCGAGCCAAGGACCAGAGCGATCTCGACCATCTCGCTGGGCTGGTTGTGACACACGAGGTGGTCGAGGTGGTTGTGGGTCTGCCGAGACATCTGTCCGGAGCGTCGGGCGCCTCGGCACAAGATGCCAGTGCATACGCTGCATCCCTGGCCAGTCGCATCGGGGACGTCCCGGTGCACCTCGTCGACGAAAGGCTCTCCACCGTGACCGCTGCGAGTCATCTGCGCGCCGGAGGCATCTCCGCCCGCCGGCAGCGCCCGGTGATCGACCAGGCGGCCGCCGTGGTCATCCTGCAGAGCCATCTCGACGGGCGACCTCGCACTGGCCCTGAGACCAGGGGGCGCCACTCGTGACGGACCCGACCCAGCCGCGTCCGCGCGGCCGCCACTCCCAGCCCGACGGCGACGCCGGCCGTCCGGCTTCCGAGCTGCTCGCCGCCTGGACGAGCGCCGGCGCGAGCACGCTGCAGCTGGCCGACGACACGATGCGTCCCCGCCGCGGCCGCCGCTCCGCGCCGGACACCGACGCCACCGGCGTGCAGGTGCTCTCGCCCCGCGGCCCCGTCGACATCGCCGACGTCGAGATCACCGGGCTCGCCGCCGGGGGCATCGCCGACGTCGGCCTGGCCGCCGCCGGTCTGGACCTGAGCGCCTTCGGCATCGACCCGACCGAAGGTACCCGTCGCCCCGCCGGGGCCTCCGGGCCCAAGTCGTGGTCCTGGGACGACATGACGGCCGCGAGCGCCGCCGCCGAGACGGCGCCCCGCACCACGGAGATGCTGGCCGTCGCACCGGCCGTGCCGAAGGCCGACACCGACCAGCGCCCGGGCCGCTCTCCCGGGTCCGACCGCCGGTCGGCCCCCGCACCCCGGGCAGCCACCGAGCCGACGATCGCCGACCGGGTCGCCGCCGACCGGTTCGCCGACGCCGAGACCGACCCCGGCTGGCTCTCCGCGAACAGCCGGCCGGTGCTCGACGCCCCGCAGCCGGCCGGTCGCGGCTCGCTGGCCTCGCTCGTCACCGCCGAGCCCCGCACCGCGGCGCCGGCCGACGAGCCCGCGACCGAGATGCACCCTACCGACTGGGACGGCGACACCGGCACGTGGCTCGCCCCGGCGTCCCGGCACCGGGGCACGGAACCCGACGACGGCGACGACGTCGGGCCGCAGCCCGACGAGCACCCGTACGAGCTGGCCGGTCCGGCCACTGTCTTC
Source organism: Modestobacter altitudinis (assembly GCF_005930475.1). GTDB lineage: Bacteria > Actinomycetota > Actinomycetes > Mycobacteriales > Geodermatophilaceae > Modestobacter > Modestobacter altitudinis. The sequence continues at coordinate 2,493 of NZ_SJEW01000020.1, read as the reverse complement.
GACGAGACCGGTGGGCTGGAGCTCGTCACCGACGACGACCACCACGGCCCGCTCGACGACCACCACGACGACGCCGACCTCGACGACCACCTGCTGGGCGGCGGTGGCGGCCGCCGTGGAGGTCGCGGCGGCGATGGCTCGGACCGGCCGCGCAAGCGCCGGCGGCCGATCACCATCGTGCTGTCGCTGATCGTCCTGGCCGCGCTGGTCGTCGGGATCGGGATCGGCGGCAAGCAGCTGTGGAGCACGATCAACCCGGTCGCCGAGGACTACACCGGCACCGGGACCGGCACCGTCGACGTCCGGGTGAACGACGGTGACTCGCTGCGCGCCATCGCCGGCACGCTGGTGAGCGCGGGCGTCATCGCGTCCGCCGACCCCTTCGAGGACGCGGCGAGCGCCAACCCGGCGGCGACCGGCATCCAGCCCGGGGTCTACACGCTGCGCTCGCAGATGTCGGGCGAGGCGGCGCTGGACCTGCTGCTCGACCCGGCGTCCCGGCAGGTCACCCGGGTGACCCTGCCCGAGGGCCTCACCGTGACCCAGGTGCTGCAGAGGCTCGCCGACCAGACCGGCATCCCACTGGCCGACCTGGAGGCCGCTGCCGCCGACCCGGCGGCGCTCGGGCTGCCGGCGTATGCCAACGGGCTGCTCGAGGGCTTCCTGTTCCCCGCCACCTACGACATCGAGCCCGGCGACACCGCGGTCGGGATCCTCACGGACATGGTGGCCGGCACGGTGGCCGTGCTGGACGAGCTGCAGGTCCCCGAGGACCAGCGGCTGGGCCTGGTGACCGAGGCCAGCATCGTGCAGGCCGAGGCCGGCAGCACCGAGGACATGGGGAAGGTCGCCAGGGTGCTGGACAACCGGCTGGCCGACGGCATGCCGCTGCAGCTGGACACCACGGTGAACTACGCCAACGGCAAGAGCGGCATCACCACCACGAGCGAGGACCGGGCCAACCCCTCGCCGTACAACACCTACGCGCACTCCGGCCTGCCGCCGGGCGCCATCAGCAACCCCGGGCAGGAGGCGCTGCGAGCGGTGCTCGACCCGACCCCCGGCGACTGGCGCTTCTTCGTCGTGGTGGACCCCGACACCGGGGAGACCCGGTTCGCGGTCACCGCCGATGAGCACCAGCAGAACGTGCTGCTGTTCCAGCAGTGGCTGCAGGACAACCCGGGGAATTGAGCTCCCGACACGCGGACGGGCCGGTCCTGAGGGCAGCAGTCCTCGGCCGGCCCGTCGGCCACTCGCTGTCCCCGCTGCTGCACCGGGCGGCGTACGCGGCCCTGGGACTCGACGACTGGACCTACGACGCGCTGGACGTCGGCGCTGAGGACCTGCCCGTGCTGCTGGCCGGCCTCGGCCCGGAGTGGCGGGGCTTCTCCGTGACCATGCCGTGCAAGCGGGCGGCGGTCGAGCTCGCCGACGAGGTCGACGCCCTCCCGCGCCTGCTGCGCGCGGCGAACACCCTGGTGCGCACGGAGGCCGGGGGCTGGCGGGCGGAGAACACCGACGTCCTCGGGGTCGGCACCGCGCTGCAGGGTGGCGGGGTCGAGCAGGTGGAGCACGCGGCCGTCCTCGGCGCGGGCGGGACGGCGGTGGCCGCGGCCGTCGCGCTGGCCTCCCTGGGCGCCCGCCAGGTCGACGTCGTCGTCCGGGAGCCGGCCCGCGCCACCGAGCTGCTGCGGGTCCTGGAGATGCTGGACGTGACCGCGGAGGTGCAGCGGCTGGACGCCACCACCTCGGTGGCCGCGCCCGTGGTGGTGAGCACGGTGCCCGCCGACGGGCAGGCGGACGTCGCCGACCTCGACTGGCGACCCCGCCAGACGGTGCTCGACGTCCTCTACGCCGGCTGGCCCACCCCGTTGGCGCAGCGGGTCGACCTGGCCGGCGGCCATGCCATCAGCGGCATCGAGGTCCTGTTCTGGCAGGCGACCGCCCAGGTGGAGCTGATGACCGGGCAGCCCGCGCCGATCGCGGCGATGCGCGCCGCGCTGGGCGCCTGACCGGCCGGTGCCCAGCGCGCTGACGCTCGCCGGTGCGGTCGTGGGCCTGCTGTTCGGCCCGTGGCTGGCCGTCACCACCGTGCGGCTCGCCGAGCGCGACCCGGCGGCCCGGCCGACGCCGGTCCGGGTCGCGGTCACGTCGCTGCTGGCGGCGGTCCTCGTCGCTGCCGGGCCGGCACTGGCCGGCGACCGCCCGGCGGCGGTGGCGCTGGCCTGGTTCGGCGCGGCCGCCCTCGTCCTTGCCGACGTCGACCTGCGCCGGCACCGGTTGCCCGACCCGGTCACCTGGCCGGCGCTCATCGGTTGCGGTGTCGCGCTGCTCGCCGACGCCGTCGTCACCGGCGAGGCGGGTGCCGTGCTGCGCGCCGGGGTGGCCGCCGTCGCCGCCGCCGGTGCAGGGGTCGCGGCGCGGGTGGCGTCCCCGGCGGCCCTGGGCCGCGGGGACGTGAAGCTGCTCGGCCTGCTCGGGGTGGTCCTCGGC
>NZ_SJEW01000001.1 GCF_005930475.1 Modestobacter altitudinis | reverse complement strand
CGACGTGGGTGGGCTGGAGGGCACAGGGGCCGGCGTCGCAGCGGGAGCCGAGCCGGGAGGCGCCGCGCGGAGGGCCGCACGGGCCGCCGCCGTGAACGCCGGCGTCGTCTCGTAGCGATCGTCGGGGCGCTTGGCCATCCCGCGGGCGACCACCTCGTCCAACGCCTCCGGGACGTCGGACACGACGCTGCTCGGCGGTGGCGGCGTGCTGTGGAGGTGGGCGTACATCAGCGTCGGCAGGTCCTCGCCGGGGAACGGGCGCGAGCCGGTCAGACACTCGTAGAGCAGGCAGGACAGCGAGTAGGTGTCCGCGCGGCCGTCGATGGGCTGGTCGGTGAACCGCTCGGGTGCCATGTAGTCGAGCGTCCCGACCGTGGCGCCGGTGATGGTCAGCGCCGTCCGGCTCGTGCCGATCGGGCGGGCGATGCCGAAGTCGACGACGTAGACGAAGTCCGCGGCCGTCACCAGGACGTTGGACGGTTTGACGTCCCGGTGCACCAGCCCCTCGGCGTGCGCCGCATCGAGTGCCTCGCCGACCTGCGAGATCAGGTGCACCGCGCGGGACGGGGGGGGAGCGGGCCGGAGCGGGCGAGCAGGGCCCCGATGTCCTCGCCGTCGACCAGCCGCATGTCGATGTACAGCCGCCCGTCGACGTCGCCGTAGTCGTGGATGGGGATCACGTGCGGCTCGCGCAGCCGTGCCGCGACGTGCTGCTCCCGCCGGAAGCGGGACAGGTACTCCTGGTCGTCCCGGAAGATGTCCGGCAGCACCTTCAGGGCGACCAGTCGTTCGCGCCGGGTGTCGCGGGCGCGGTAGACCTCGCCCATGCCGCCGCTGCCGAGCAGGGACTCGATCTCATAGGGGCCGAACGTCCGCTGGGTCATGGCAGGTGCTCCCTCATGCCCTGGCGGTGCGGCGCTGCGGGTCCAGCCGCGCGACCAGGACGACGGTCAGGGCGGCGAGCGCGACCATGATCGCGATCAGCAGCGTGGCGTTGGAGTACCAGTCGGCCGCCGTCGGCGCCCACCGCGGATCGGCCGTGGTCGGGTCGAGCCGGCTCAGGTCGGTCGTGGCCGCCGTCATCCCGAAGGCCCACCGGGAGGGCACCAGCCAGGACAGCTGCTCGATGAGCGCCCGACCGTGGACCGGGAACAACCCGCCGCAGAAGACCAGCTGGATCATGATCACCAGGACCAGGAACGGCATGCCGCGGTCGGCGTTGTCGATCGCGGCGGAGATCACCAGACCGATCATCATCGTGGTCCAGGTGACCCCGAGGACGGCCAGGAGCACCTCGACCCGTCCCCACGGGAGGACGACGGGGTCGTCGGGGCCCTTCCGACCGGCCAGGCTGAACAGGGTGAAGACGACCGCCTGCACCCCGGTGATGGCGACCAGCACGACGACCTTCGAGACCAGGTACGCCCCGAGCGACAGGCCGATCGCCCGCTCCCGCCGGTAGATGGGTCGCTCCTTGACCAGCTCGCGTATCGAGGCGGCGGTCCCCATCAGACAGCCGCCGATGACGAGCACCAGCAGCAGCTGGCTGGCCGACTGGATGGCTGACTGGGTGCCGGTCTCCAGTGCGGCCTCGACCGACAGCCCGCCCGACCCCGGGACGGCGCGCGCCAGCAGGCTCATCACGATCGGGAGGACGGCGAGGGAGACCGCGTACTGCCGGTCGGAGACGATGACGGCGACGTACCGGCGGAGCAGCACCGACAACTGGGCCACCGGCCCCTGCTGGCGCGGGCTGCCACCGGGGAGCTCCCGGAGGGGCCGCTGCCCGTCGTGCGGTGGTGGTGCGGTACGGCCGACGTTCCGCTCGTGGTCGGCGGACTCGGAGAACCTGCGGGCCCAGTGCTCACCGGGAGCCGTGCCGAGCAGGATGAAGATGTCGGCGAAGTCGGCCTGGTCGAAGTACCGCAGCGCCTCGGCGGGCGGGCCGAACCAGGCCACCCACCCGCCCGGGGCCAGCAGCAGCAGCTGGTCGCACACCTCGAGGTTGGCCACGTTGTGGGTGACCACCACGACGGTACGGCCGTCGTCGGCGAGCGACCGCAGCGTGCGCATGACCGACCGGTCCATCCCCGGGTCCAGGCCGGACGTGGGTTCGTCGAGGAACAGCAGGGACGGCTTGACCAGCAGCTCCAGGGCCACGCTGGTGCGCTTGCGCTGCCCTCCGGAGAGGCTGGTGATCGTCTGGTCGGCCTGTGCCGTCAGGCCGAGCTCGCCCAGCACCTCCTCCACCCGCTGTTGACGGTCGGCCTCGGTGGTGTCCGCGGGGAACCGCAGCCGGGCGGAGTAGGACAGCGCCTGCCGGACCGACAGCTGGGTGTGCAGCACGTCGTCCTGCGGGACGAGCGCGATGCGGTGCCGCAGTTCGTCGTAGTCGTCGTACAGGTCCCGCTCGGCGTACCGGACGTGACCGACGTCCGCCGGCCGGACGCCGATGAGGGCGTTGAGCAGGGTCGACTTGCCGGCTCCACTGGGCCCGATGACCGCCAGCAGGCTGCGCCCGGGCAGCGTGAAGCTCACCGACTGCAGCAGCGTCCTGCCCTTGGGGGTGGTGACCGTGAGGCCGTCGGCCTCGAACGTGTTCTCCCCGGTGTCGACGTAGGCCATCAGCCGGTCGCCGTCGAGCTGCAGCAGCGCGTGACCGATGCCGATGACGTCGCCTGGTCGCAGCACCGCCTCGGTCACCCGTCGGCCGTTGACGTAGGTCCCGTTGCCGGTGCCCAGGTCGGTGATCCGGGGTCCGGCAGGGGTCAGGTCGAGCCGGGCGTGCCGGCGGGACACGAGCAGGTCGTCCAGGACGACGTCGTTGTCCGGCAGCCGGCCGACCGTGATGCTGGCCCCCCGGACCTGGTGCATGCCGGTGAGGCGGCCCTGCCCGGCCAGCCGGGACTCGGGGGCGGACCGGTCGCCGGCGCGGCGGGGTACCAACTCGAGCTGCACCCCGTCCTGCACGCCGCCGAGCCGCACGGTCGTGGGGTTGGTCAACCTCAGCCGACCGATCCGTTCCGCACCGAGGAACGTGCCGTTGCGGCTCCGGTCGGTCGCGGTCCACCCGGCCGCAGCCGGCTCCAGGACCAGGTGCTGGCGGGACACGTTGGGGTGGGTCAGCTCGAGGTCCACCCCCACCCCGCGGCCGATGACGAAGGAGCGGGTCGGGGACAGCACGAGCCGTCGGTCGTCGACGACGACCTCCAGCCCATCGGCGGTGTCGGGCAGGTGGTCCGCGGTCACCGGGCGCACCCCACGGCGCGCTCACCGGGCTCGCCCCGCGGCCATGGGCAGCCAGGAAGTGGCGGACCGGAGCCCTGCTGCCCGTGCACGTTGCGCATCGCGGCTCCCGGGCGACCGACGTCCTCGGCCGGGACGGTCCTCGATGGGTCGCGGGCGGGTCAAGGCGTCGTGAGCCGGTTCCGGACACGAGGACGTCTGCCCAGCGTCCGCAGGCGTGTCGGGGGCAGCGGGGGGAACGGCTGTGACGATCGGTGATGGTCGCGATCACCGCCGGGCACGTGCGTGTGCACCCATCCGGCCAGGCGGTCCCGCACGAAGACCGGGGCATGAGCACCGCCGCCCCGGACGCCGCCGGACACCTGCTGAGGGGCTCGTCGACCGTTCAGTCGCGCACAACAGGCCGGACCCGGAGAGCTGACCTACAGTCCGATCTCGTGGCCCTCCCGATGCACGAGGACGCCCTCGTACGGGAGCTCCCCCTCCCCGGGCTCGCGCTGGGGGAGGTCATCGCCGCCCTCGACGCCCGCTACGACCCGGCCCTGGCGGAGGACTGGGACGCCGTCGGCCTGGTGTGCGGCGACCCCGCCGAGCCGGTGCGCTCGGTCATGTTCGCCGTCGACCCGACCACCGCGGTGGTGGACGAGGCGATCGAGGCCGGCGTCGACCTGCTGGTCACCCATCACCCGCTGCTGCTCACCCCGGTGCACGGCGTGCCCGCCGACGACCCCAAGGGACGGCTGGTGCACCGGCTGATCCGCGCCGGCGTCGCCCTGTTCGTCGCGCACACCAACGCCGACCGGGCGCCCGACCACGGCGTCAGCGACGCGCTCGCCACCGCCCTCGGCCTGGCCGACGTCCGGCCGCTGGAGTCGCTGGCCGCGCCGGCGACCGACACCCTCGTCGTGTTCGTCCCGATGGGGGTCAGCGACCAGTTGGTCGACGCGCTGTCCAGTGCCGGCGCCGGGGTGATCGGTGACTACACCCGCTGCGTGTGGCAGACCACCGGCACCGGCACCTTCATCCCCGGCGACGAGACGCACCCGGTCATCGGCCGGCACGGGCAGGTCGAGCGGGTCCCGGAGATCCGGCTGGAGATGGTGGTGCCCCGGGCCCGCCGGGCCGAGGTGCTCGCTGCCCTGCTGGACCTGCACCCCTACGACGAGCCGGGCTACGCCTTCTTCGAGAACTCCGCGACCGCCAGTCGCGCCGGGCTCGGCCGGGTCGGCGACCTGGCCCGTCCGGTGATCCTGCGGGAGTTCGCCGAGCGGGTGGCCGCGACGCTGCCCGACACCCCTGGTGGTGTGCGGATCGCCGGTGACCCCGAGCGGGTCGTGCGCACCGTGGCCGTCTGCGGTGGCAGCGGTGCTTCGATGCTCGGGGCGGCGACCGCGGCGGGCGCCGACGTGTTCCTCACCAGCGACCTCGGGCACCACGTCGTGTCCGAGGCCACCGAGGTGGCCGGGCCGGCGCTCTGTGACGTGGCACACTTCGCCTCCGAGTTCCCCTGGCTGTCCTGCGCCGCCAACCTGCTGCACCACGACCTCGGTGCGCGGGTCCGGGTGTCGGTCTCCGCCCGGCCCACCGACCCGTGGACTTGGCAGGTGGGGGGTTCCGGGCGTACCAGTACCGAGAGCAAGCGTCTGCACCCGGCCGAGGAGTCGGCCGACTGAGCCCGGAGGTCTCCTCCGGGGAGGAGGAGACCGTGTCCAGCGCTGACACACCCCCGGCAGGGGGAACGCCGCGACGCAGCGACCGCAGCCCGTGGAACTGGCTGCTGATCGTGCCGATCGTCGTGCCGCTGATCGTGCCGCTGTACAACCGGGTCGAGCCCACGCTGTTCGGCTGGCCCACCTTCTACTGGCTCCAGCTGGCGTTCGTGGTCCTCGGCGTGCTCACGACCTCGATGGTCTACCGCATGACGCGCCGCAGCCCCGCGGAGCAGCAGGCCGCCCGGGACGCCATCGCCCGCGGCACCACCGGCCGGGACGGGGAGCGTCGACCGTGAACGTCGTGGAACTGACCATCGTCATCGCGGTCTTCCTGCTGGTCACCGTGCTCGGCTTCGCCGCGTCCCGGTGGCGGCGGGCGGAGGACCTCATGCACCTGGACGAGTGGGGCCTGGGCGGCCGCAGCTTCGGCACCTGGGTGACCTGGTTCCTGCTCGGCGGCGACCTCTACACGGCGTACACCTTCGTCGCCGTCCCGGCGCTGATGTTCGGCGCGGGCGCGGCCGGCTTCTTCGCCGTCCCGTACACCGTCGTCATCTACCCGCTGGTGTTCCTGGTCGTCATCCGGCTGTGGTCGGTCAGCCACGTGCGCGGCTTCGTGACGCCGGCCGACTTCGTCCGCTCCCGGTTCGACTCCCCGACGATGGCGCTGCTGGTCGCCATCACCGGCATCGTCGCGACGATGCCCTACATCGCCCTGCAGCTGGTCGGCATCGAGGCGATCCTCAAGGCGATGGGGGTGGAAGGCGAGCTCCCGCTGATCGTCGCGTTCATCATCCTGGCGATCTACACCTACAACTCCGGCCTGCGGGCGCCGGCGCTGATCGCCTTCGTCAAGGACGCGCTGATCTACCTGACGATCATCGTCGCGGTCATCGTCATCCCGTCGAAGCTCGGCGGCTGGGACGTGATCTTCGGTGCCGCGGAGGAGAAGTTCTCCGCCGGGTCCGGGGTGGTCCTGCCGGCCACCGGACAGCTCGGGTACGCGACGCTGGCCCTGGGCTCCGCGCTGGCGCTGTTCCTCTACCCGCACTCGCTCACCGGCGTGCTGGCCGCCAGCAACCGGGACGTGCTCAAGCGGAACATGAGCCTGCTGCCGATCTACAGCCTGGCCCTGGGGCTGATCGCGCTGCTGGGCTTCATGGCCATCGCAGCCGGGACGCAGCCGATCGGCACCGACGGCAACACGATCGTCCCGGTGCTCTTCCAGCAGATGTTCCCGAGCTGGTTCGCCGGCATCGCCTTCGCGGCCATCGGCGTCGGGGCACTCGTGCCGGCGGCCATCATGTCGATCGCCGCAGCGAACCTGTTCACCCGCAACATCTACAAGGAGTACCTGAAGAAGGACGCCACCCCGCGGCAGGAGGCCCAGGTCGCCAAGCTCGCCTCGCTGGTGGTCAAGCTGGGCGCGGTCGCGGCCATCCTGTTCCTCGACCCGCAGTTCTCCATCGACCTGCAGCTCATCGGTGGCGTGATCATCCTGCAGACCATGCCGTCGGTGGCCCTCGGGCTGTACACGCGCTGGCTGCACCGGGGCGGGCTCATCGCCGGCTGGGTCGCCGGGATGGCCACCGGACTCGCGCTGGTCTACAACGTCCCGCGGCTCGCCCCCGACGGCACGGTCGCCCGGGAGCACTTCGGCGGGTCGTCGTTCGCCCTGAGCAAGCTGGGCTTCGACACCAAGGTGACGATCTACGCCGGGCTGCTGGCCCTGCTGGTCAACCTGGTGGTGACCGTCGTCGTCACGGCGGTGCTGCGGGCCATGAAGGTCGCCGACGGCGTCGACCGGACGGCGGAGAGCGACTACACCGCTGAGCGGGAGGACCCCACCTTCCGTGACCTGCCCGACCCGCTCTCCGACGAGCCGCTGGGCGGCCCGCCGCCGGGCAGCGCCCCCGCGTCCCGGCACTGACCGTCGGCTGCGCCCCGGGCCCGGTCCGCTCCCGGCGGGCCGGGCCCGGGGTGTCCTCGACGGTTCTGCCGCGCGGGTAGGTTGACCGGGTGCAGGCTGACCACTTCGACCAGCAGAAGCTGCTGGCCCTCGCCGCGGAGGACGTCGCCCTCGCGCAACTCGCCCACCGCGCGCGGACCCTCCCCGAACTCGCCGCCGTCGAGGCGGCCCAGGAGGCGCAGCGGACCCTGTCCGACGACGTCGTCCGGGCCGAGACCGAGGTGCGCGACCTCGACCGCGAGCAGAAGCGGCTGGAGGGCGACGTCGACACCGTCCGCCAGCGCGCGGTCCGTGACCAGTCCCGTATCGACTCCGGTGGCGCGACGCCCAAGGAGATCACCGGGCTCCAGCACGAGCTCGAGTCGCTGCACCGCCGGCAGGGCGACCTGGAGGACCAGGTGCTCGAGCTGATGGAGCGCCGGGAGACCGCCGACGCCGCGCTGGCCACGGCGCAGGGCGGGCTGGCCGGGGCGCAAGCCGACCAGGAGCGCGCCGAGCAGCAGCGGGACGCCGCGCTGGCCGACATCGCCGACGGCACGTCCCGGCACCGGGCCACCCGCGCGGAGATCGCCGGCACGGTCCCGGCCGACCTGCTCAAGCTCTACGACCGGGTCGCCCAGCAGACCGGCAGCACCGGTGCGGCGCACCTGCGTGCCGGCCGCTGCGAGGGCTGCCGGATCGAGTTCTACGGCACCGAGCTGGCCGCGTACCGCAACGCCGACCCGCACACGGTGCTGCGCTGCGAGAACTGCGGCCGGATCCTGGTCCGCAACGCCGAGTCCGGACTGTGAAGACTACGGGCGAGCGAGCATCGCAGGGAGCGCCAGCGACCGAGGAGCGGAACGAGTCCGGAGTCGGACGGGGAGCGCTGTGAGGCCGGTCCCGAGGGCAGGAGTGGCCACTTCCGCCGCTTGGGGTGTGCGGTGAGCCGCCGCCTCGTCGTGGAGGCGGACGGCGGGTCCCGCGGGAACCCCGGCCCGGCCGGCTACGGCGCGTTGGTCCGGGACGCCGAGACGGGGCGACTGCTCGCCGAGCGGGCCGAGTCCGTCGGCCGGGCCACCAACAACGTGGCCGAGTACGGCGGGCTGGTCGCCGGGCTGCAGGCCGCCCTCGACCTCGACCCGACGGCGAGCGTCGAGGTCCGGATGGACTCCAAGCTCGTCGTGGAGCAGATGTCGGGTCGCTGGCAGATCAAGCACCCGGACATGAAGAAGCTCGCCGTCCAGGCGCGGGACATCGCCCGGCAGCTGGGCACGGTCCGCTACACCTGGGTGCCGCGGGCGCAGAACGGCGCCGCGGACGCGCTGGCCAACAGCGCGATGGACGGCAAGCCGGTGCGCCGGGACCTGGCCGCCGAGCCGGTGGTCCTGGAGGACGAGACGCAGCCGGCCACCGAGCCCGCGCCGGTCGTGGTCACCACGACCTTCCTGCTGCGGCACGGGCGCACCGAGCACACCCCGGAGCGTCGGTTCAGCGGCAGCAGCGACCTGCCGCTGTCCGAACTCGGCCGGGCCGACGCCGCGGCCGCCGCCCAGCACCTGGCCGGCCGGGGCATCGACGTCATCGTCGCCTCGCCGCTGCAGCGCACCCGGCAGACCGCCGAGGCCGCCGCCGCGGTGCTCGGCGTCCCGGTGGAGGTGGACGGCGACCTGCGCGAGCTCGACTTCGGTGCCTGGGAGGGCCTGACCGCCACCGAGGCCCAGGAGAAGAGCCCGCTGGCGTTCCGCCGCTGGTCCGGGGCGCTCGACGTCCGGCCCCCCGGCGGCGAGTCCATCGCCGACGTCTCGACCCGGGTGGCACGGGCGCGGACCCGGGTGCTGGACCGGCACGCCGGGAAGACGGTGCTCGTGGTCAGCCACGTGACCCCGATCAAGCTGCTGCTGGCCGCCGGGCTCGGCGTCGGCGACGACATCGTCCACCGGGTCTTCCTGGAGGCCGCGTCGCTGTCGACGGTCACCTGGTCCTCCGACGGCCGCACGAGCGTGCGGCTGGTCAACGACACCTCGCACCTGAGCTGACCGGCCGGGATAGCCGTCGGCGTCCCCGGCCGTTCCTCCTGCTGGTACCGACCCGCCCTCCTGAGGAGAGCCGATGACCGCCACCACCGCTGCCGGCGACCGCACCATGTCCGACCTGGAGTACGAGGCGTGGGCGGCCGAGGTCCGCCGGCTGGCCGACGAGCGCGGCGCCGTCGTCCTGGCGCACAACTACCAGGTGCCCGAGATCCAGGACGTCGCCCACTTCACCGGCGACTCGCTGTACCTGTCCCGGGTCGCGGCCGAGACCGACGCCCGGGAGATCGTCTTCTGCGGCGTCCACTTCATGGCCGAGACCGCGAAGATCCTCTCGCCGGACAAGACCGTGCTGCTGCCCGACCACGCGGCCGGCTGCTCGCTCGCCGACAGCATCACCGCCGAGCAGCTGCGCGAGTGGAAGGCCGAGCACCCCGGCGCCGTCGTCGTCAGCTACGTCAACACCACCGCCGCGGTGAAGGCCGAGACCGACATCTGCTGCACCTCGTCCAACGCCGCCGACGTGATCCGGTCGATCCCCGAGGACCGCGAGGTCCTGTTCTGCCCCGACCAGTTCCTCGGCGCGCACGTCAAGCGGGTCACCGGGCGGGAGAACATCTCGATCTGGGCGGGGGAGTGCCACGTGCACGCCGGGATCAGCCCCAGCGACGTGCGAGCGCAGATCGCCGACCACCCCGACGCGGAGATCCTGGTGCACCCCGAGTGCGGCTGCACCACCTCGGTGCTGGACCTGGTCAGCCACGGCGACCTGCCCGCCGACCGGACCCGGGTGCTGTCCACCGGCGGGATGGTCGAGGCCGCGGTGGCGACGCGGGCCCCGCAGGTGCTGGTGGCCACCGAGATCGGCATCCTGCACCAGCTCCGCTCGCTGAACACCGGCACCGACTTCATCCCGATGAACGCCCGCGCCTCCTGCCGCTACATGAAGATGATCACCCCGGCGAAGCTGCTGGCCACGCTGCGCACCGGCGAGGGGGCGGTGGACGTCGACCCGCAGGTCGCCGCCCGGGCCCGCCGCGCGGTGGAGGCGATGGTCGCCATCGGCGAGCCGGGCCGCGGCGGCGAGTGACCCGGGTCTCCGGGTCCCCGGTCGGGTGTTGATCATCGGCAGATGGTCAGGAGACACGCCGTCAGCGGCGTGTCCAGCGGCAAGACGCCCATGATCACCCGGCAGCGGCTCAGATGAGCAGCGCTGCCCAGAGGGCGGTGGTGGCAGCTGCGATGGTGAGGGGGACGGTGGCCAGGCCTACCGCGGTGAAGCGGGCGGTGCCCGGGGCGTGCTCGCCGAGCACCCGCCGCCACAGCAGGTTGGCCAGCGACCCGGCGTAGGTCAGGTTCGGGCCGAGGTTCACCCCGATCAGCATCGCCAGCACGGTCGGGACGCCGCCGGCCGCGGCGACCGGCACCAGCGCCAGGGTGGCCGGCAGGTTGTTCACCAGGTTGGCCAGCAGCGCCGAGATGCCGGCCACCGCGAGGAGGGCGAGCAGCCCGTCGCCGTCCGGGAGCACGGCGTGCAGCAGCGTCTCCAGGCCGTGCAGCTGCAGCACGAGCACCAGCACCGCCAGGCCGACCACGAACAGCCCGAACGGCAGGTTCGCAGCGACCAGCTGCTCGCGCAGCGTCGTCCGGCGGGTGGCCAGCTGGCGGACACCCAGGACCAGCACCCCTGCGGCGGCCGGCCAGACCGGCGGCAGGCCCACCAGTGAGGCGACGCCGAAGCCCAGCACGGTGGCGCCGACCACCACCAGGGCCAGCACGGGCGTGCCCGGGACGTCGTGCACCGGCACGTCGACCGCCCCGCGCAGGTCCTGGCGGAACAGCCACCGCAGCACCAGGTACTCCAGCGCCACCGTGGCCAGCTGCGGCAGCACCATCAGCCCGGCGAAGTGGACGAAGGACAACCCGGTCGCCGCCACCGCGAGCAGGTTCGTCAGGTTGGACACCGGCAGCAGCAGGGACGCCGAGTTGGCCAGGTGCCCGACCGCGTAGCCGTGCGGCCGAACCGGCACCCGCATCCGCAGCGCGGTCGCGACCACCACCGGCGTCAGCAGCACGACCGTGGCGTCCAGGCTCAGCACCGCGGTGACCACGGCGGCCAGCACCGTCACCCGGGTGAGCAGCCGGGTCGCCGAGCTGCCTGCCTGCCGGGCGGTGAGCGCCGCGGCCCAGCTGAACAGCCCCTCCCGGTCGGCGAGCTCGGCGAGCAGCAGCACCACCACGAGGAACGCGACGGTCGGTGCCACCTCGCGGACGGTGTCCGCGGTGTCGTGCCAGCTCACCGCCCCGAGCAGGACCAGGAGCAGCGCACCCGGGACGGCGACGACGGCCGGCGGCAGCCGCGGCGAGTCGGCGGCTGCCGCGGCGAGGGTCGCCGCCAGCAGGACGGCGGCCAGCAGCAGGGCGAGCGGAGCGGACACTGCGCCGGGCCGGTCAGCCGCGGATGAACAGGTAGATCGAGACCGCGATGCCGAAGACGACGATGAGCACCCGCAGCGGCGTGCTCGGGATCCGGGTGGCGACCTTGGCGCCGAGGAAACCGCCGAGCAGGGCCGCGGGCGCGCAGACCGCGACGTAGGCCCACTCGACCGGACCCCAGATGCCGAAGACGACCACCGTGACCGAGGCGGTGACCAGCGAGATCGCGCTCTTCATCGCGTTGGCCAGCTTCAGCCGTCCCAGACCGAGCCCCAGGACGCCGACCAGGATCACGCCCAGCGCGCCACCGAAGTAGCCGCCGTAGACGGTGGCCAGGAACAGTGCCACGTACAGCCACGCCGGGTCGCCGGTCCGGCCGCCGTCGTCGGCCCGCTTGAGCCGCTTGGTGATCAGCGGCTGGAAGGCCAGCAGGATGCTGGCTCCGAACACCAGCACCGGGACGACGGTGTCGAACGCCTCGCTGGGGGTGGTGAGCAGCAGGACCGAGCCGACCGTGCCGCCGAGCACCGCGACGACGGAGAACCGGACCAGCCGCCCGCGCTGGCCGCCGTACTCGCTGCGGAAGCCGAGCACCCCGCCGATGTAACCGGGCCACTGGGCGACCGAGTTGGTGACGTTCGCCGGCACCGTGCCCAGGCCCAGCCCGACCAGGACGGGGAACAGGATCAGCGACCCGCCGCCGGCGATGGAGTTGATGCCACCGGCGAGGAGCGCGACCCCGGCGGCGATGAGCAGGTCGACAGCGGACACGACCGGCGAGCCTACGGTGTGCCCATGCCGAGGGACGTGCGAGCGCTGGCCATCGCGGCGGGGATGACCGGGACCGGTGCCTTCCACCTCGTCCGTCCGCAGGCCTACGACTGGATGATCCCGCCCGAGCTCGGCCGGCCCCGGCCCTGGGTGATCGGCAGCGGGGTGGCCGAGCTGGCCACCGCCGCGCTGGTCGCCGTCCCGGCCACCCGCCGGCTCGGGGGCTGGGCCGCGGTGGCGGTGTTGGTCGGGGTGCTGCCCGCGCACGCGCAGACGCTGCGGGCCTTCCGCCGTCAGCCGTGGAAGCTGGCGGTCGCCGCCGCCCGGATCCCCTTCCAGGTCCCGATGATCCAGGCCGCCCTGCGAGTCGCCCGCGGGGGGTGAGGGTCTCGTGGCCTCGTCCCGAGGCTCGCCCCGAGCGTGCGAGGGGTGAGGAGGACGGGGTCCTTCCTCAGCGGCCGCGGACCGGTGGCGGCTCGGGGTCGGTGAGCCGCGGGCCGTCCATCAGGCTGCCGGCCTGCTTGACCCGGCGCAGCACGGTGGAGGTCTCCAGGCTGCGGACCGGCAGGGCGCCGACCCGGTCGGTGAGGAACCGGTACAGGTGCGCGGTGTCCCGGCAGGTCACCGCCACCATCAGGTTGGCCGGACCGGTCACCACGGCGGTGAAGGCGGTCTCCGGCTCCCGGGCCAGCGACTCGCCGACGTGGGCGATGTCCGCCGGTGCCACGCCGAGCCAGAGCATCGCGCTGACCGGGTGCCCGAGCAGTTCGCTGGCGATCTCCAGGTCGAAGTACAGCGCACCGGCCGACCGGAGGGCCTCCACCCGCCGCGCCACCCGGCTCTCCGACCACCCGGTGACCCCGGCGAGCTCGGCGTAGCTGAGCCGGCCGTCGGTGGCGAGCGCGGCGAACAGCAGGTCGTCCTCCGGGTCGAGGGCCACCGGGGCGGTCGCGACCCGCGCTGACTCGTGGCTGAGCGCGGCGACCTGCTCGTCGGTCAGCGGGTCCTCGAAGCCGGTCCACTCGTAGGCTCCGCCGACGTAGGCGTGCAGCACCGAGAAGGCGGCCAGGTCGATGACCTGCACCGTGCGCGGCAGCCGGTCCAGCAGCAGCGCGTCGCGCTGGCGCGGCGTGCGCGGCCGGGTCGAGCAGGTGATCTCCGCGCCACCGGCGGTCAGGCTCACCCACGAGACGTCGGGCCGACGGGCCAGCGCGTCGGCGACGGCGCCGGCCGCGGCCGGCTGGACCCGCATCCGGATGTGCCAGCTGGGCTCGGTCGCCTCCGGCGTGGTCAGCCCCAGCACCCGGACGACGCCGTCGGCACGCAGCCGCCGCCACCGGCGGGCCACGGTCTGCTCCGAGACCCCGAGCACCGACGCCACCCGGCTGAAGGGAGCGCGACCGTCGATCTGCATGGCGTGCACGATCTGACGGTCCACGGCGTCGAGCACAGTCGACATCCTGCACCATTCCGCGTAATGGTGGAGGATCCCGTCACCGACGCCGCTCTGGTGTCACTCCTGTCGCTGGGTCGTCGCACAGTGAGCGCATGCGCAAGTGGTTGCCGCTGGTCGCGATCTGCACCGGCACGTTCATGCTCCTCATCGACGTCACGATCGTGAACGTCGCCCTGCCCGACATGGCCCTGGACCTGGGCACGTCGTTCGACCAGCTGCAGTGGGTGGTCGACGTCTACGCGCTCGCGCTGTCCGCGCTGGTGCTGGGCGCCGGGTCCCTCGCCGACCTGTACGGCCGGCGGAAGGTCTACCTCGCCGGACTGCTGCTGTTCGCGGTGGCCTCGCTGGCCTGCGGGCTGGCCCCGAACGCGGAGCTGCTGATCGGAGCGCGGGCGGTCCAGGGGATCGGTGGCGCGGCGATGCTGGCGACGACCATCGCGCTGATCAACACCAGCTACGAGGGGCGTGACCGCGGGACCGCCTTCGGGATCTGGGGCGCCGTCGTCGGTGCGGCCGCCGCGCTCGGTCCGATCCTTGGTGGCGCGCTCACCGAGCTCTCCTGGCGCTGGATCTTCTTCGTCAACCTCCCGATCAGCGTCCTCGCCGTCGTGGTGACGCTGGTCGCGGTGCAGGAGGCGCGCCAGCCCAACGCCCCCCGGCCCGACGTCCCGGGCATCGCGCTGTTCACCCTCGGCGCCGGCGGCGTCGTGTTCGGCCTGGTCCGTGCAGCGGCGGACGGCTGGGGTGCGCCGGTCGCCTGGGGGCCGCTGGTCGGCGGTCTCGTCGTCCTGGGGGTGTGGGTGCTGGTGGAGCGCAGCCGCCGGGCGCCGATGCTCGACGTCTCGCTGTTCGGCAACCGGTCCTTCACCGGGATCATGCTGGGCGCGCTGCTGCTGAACGCGGCCGCGTTCTCCGCGAGCCTCTACACCTCGCTGTGGCTGCAGTCGGTGCTCGGCCTCTCGCCGCTCCAAGGTGGGCTGGTCTTCATCCCGCTGTCGGCCTGCAGCTTCCTCGTCGCCGCCCTCGCCGGCCGGTTCCTGCAGACGATGGCGCCGCGGCTGGTGCTCGGCGGTGGGCTGCTCCTGATCGGGGTCGCGTCGCTGCTGCTGGCCATGGTCGACGCCGACTCCTCCTGGACGGTGCTCGTGCCCGGGCTCGCGGTGCTCGGCGTCGGGGTCGGGGTGGCCAACCCGACGCTGGCCTCCGCGGCGCTGGCGACGGTCCCGCGGGAGCGCAGCGGCATGGCCTCCGGTGCGGTGAACACCGCCCGGCAGCTCGGCTTCGCCCTCGGCGTGGCGGTGCTGGGCAGCGTGTTCACCGCCCAGGCGACCGCCGCGCTGCGGGACGGCGGTTCGCCGGACCCGGCGGGCACCGCGTCAGCGCTGACCGCCGGTCAGGCCGGCCAGCTCATCGGCTCCGCACCCGCCGAGCAGCGGGCGGGCCTCGCCGATCTGCTGGGCAGCGCCTACGCCAGCGGGCTGCGTGACGTGTTCGTGGTCTGCGCCGTCGCCGCGCTCGTGGGCGGGGTGCTGGTGTTCTGGCTCGTCCGGGCCGGCGCGCCGAGCAACGGTCACCAGGCCGGCCGGCCGGCGGGCCAGCCGCAGGAGACTGCCGCGGCGCGCTGAGCCCGGGCAGACTCCCGGCATGGCTCCTACGGCGTTCCCGGACGACTGGCAGCGCGCACTCGTCGTCGCGGCCCATCCCGACGACATCGAGTACGGCCTCGCAGCCGCCGTCGCCTCCTGGACGTCGGCGGGCAAGGAGGTGCACTACCTGCTGGCCACGCGAGGCGAGGCCGGGATGGCTGGGGTGCCGCCGGAGGAGGTCGGGCCGCTGCGCGAGGAGGAGGAGCGGCGGTCGGCCGCCGTCGTCGGGGTGAGCGAGGTGGAGTTCCTCGACTTCCGCGACGGTGTGCTCGTCGAGGGGCCGGACCTGCGGCGGGCGATCGCCGGCGCGATCCGCCGCCACCAGCCGAACCTGGTGGTCACCGGGTACTTCGGGGCGACGTGGACCCCGCCGGGCATGTCCCCGGGCTACCTGAACTCCCCGGACCATCGGGCGCTTGGCCAGTGCGTGCTGGACGCCGTCGCGGACGCCAACAACGAGTGGATCTTCCGGGACCTGACCGAGCCGCGGTGGCGGTCGCAGTACGTTGCGGTGACCGAGATGCTCGATCCGGCGCACCTGGTCGACGTCGGCGAGCACGTGGAGACGGCGGTGGCCTCGCTGAGCGAGCACCGGCGCTACCTGGAACTGCTGTCGGACACCCCGGTCGAGGAACAGGCCCGGCAGATCGTCGACATGGCGACCGCGGCCGAGGACGGCACGCGCCGGGTGGGCTTCCGGCTCTACTGGGGATGACCGGCGGGTAAGCTCCGGCCCGACGGACGAGTTGGCTGGGCGGTCGCGTCGGCGGGGGAGACCCCGCCGCCGAGGAACGTCCGGGCTCCACAGGGCAGGGTGGTCGTTAACAGCGACCCGGGGTGACCCGCGGGACAGTGCCACAGAGAACAGACCGCCAGTGCGTGCACTGGTAAGGGTGAAACGGCGGTGTAAGAGACCACCGCACACCGGGTGACCGGTGTGGCTCGGTAAACCCCACCCGGAGCAAGGTCGAGAGGGACGACGGCTCGCCGCCGTCCTGCGCAGGCGTTCGAGGGCTGCCCGCCCGAGCCTGCGGGTGGACCGCTCGAGCCTGCCGGCAACGGCAGGCCTAGATGGATGGCCGCTCATCGGGATGCCGTGAGGCACCCGGGGACAGAACCCGGCGTACAGGCCGACTCGTCCGTCGTCCCCTCCGGCCAGTGGTCACAGTGACCGCAGGAAGTCCAGGAGCCCCGGGAAGTAGTGCTCGGGGTCGTCGAACTGCGACAGGTGACTGCCGTTCGGGCAGTGCAGGTACCGGCCCTGGGGCAGCTGCTCGGACATCCACCGCATGTGCGCGGGGTCCATCGTGTCGTGCGTCGCGCCGATCACCAGTGCCGGGACGTCGATGCCGGCGAGGTCGGCCGAGCGGTCCCAGTCCTCGAGCGTCCCGGACAGCCCCAGTTCGCTCGGACCCTGCATCGGCACGTAGATCTTCGGGTTGATGTGCGCCAGCGACCGGACGACCGGGTCGGGCCACTCGTCCTGCGGCAGCCGGCACACGTGCAGCACGTAGTGGTGCTCCATGAGCAGGGACTCGTAGCGCGGGTCGTCGGTCCGGCCCTCGGCCTCGTACCGCTTGATCTCCGCCAGGACGCCGGAGTCCATCGCCGGCATCAGGACGTCCTCGGCGTAGTCGTTGTACTGCCGCGCGCTCGACATCATGTTGGAGATGACGAGCCCCTTGAGGGCCTCCTGGTGGTGGACCGCGTACTCCATGGCCAGGATGCCGCCCCACGACTGCCCGAGGAGCACGAAGTTGCTGCTGTCCAGGCCGAGTGCCAGCCGCACCTGCTCGACCTCGTCGACGAACCGCTCGAGCGTCCACAGCGAGTCGTCGTCGGGCTGGTCGCTCCGGAACGAGCCGAGCTGGTCGTAGTAGTAGAACTCGATCCCGGCCCCGGGGAACCAGACGTCGAAGCTCTCGTACAGCTCGTCGGTGGCGCCCGGGCCACCGTGCAGCAGCAGCACCTTGAGATCCGGGTTGGTGCCGACCCGCTTCGTCCACACCCGGAAGGTGCCGCTGGCCGTCTCGACCGGGATCAGGCGCGAGCCTCCGGAGACGACGGTCCGGGGGTCCCAGCCGGAGGTGTCGAACCAGGACGGTGCCGGGGTGCTCGTCATGCCGGACCCTAACCCGCGCCCCGTCGGCTGACGCGGAGCACGTACCGGCGGACGAGGAGGGCATGTGCACGTCGGACTGGACAGGCTGGTCGCAGCGGAACTCGTGCGGCACGTCCCGGAGAGCCGGGCGTTCTACGCCGCGCGAGGTGAGCGGCGCGGGCCCGCGTCCCTCGGGGAGCTCATGGCGGCGCGTGCCCAGCACGTCCCTGCGCCGCTCGCCGGAGGCGTTCCCGTCGAACAGGTCGTGGACGCCTCCCGGCGCGAGGTCCGGCTGCGCATCCACCGGCCGACGCACGGGGAGGTGCGAGGCGTGTACCTCGACCTCCCCGGTGGGGGCTTCTACCTCGGGTCCACAGCGGACGGGGACGCACGCGACGCGGCGCTCGCCGAGTCGCTGGGGCTGGTCGTGGTCAGCGTCGACCACCGGCTCGCGCCCGAGCACCCCTGGCCTGCCGCGCCCGACGACTGCGAGGCCGCCGCGCTCTGGCTCATCGACCAGGCCGAGGCCCGCTTCGGCACGACCGACCTGGCGATCGGTGGCAGCTCGGCGGGCGCCACCCTCGCCATGACCACACTGCTCCGGCTCCGGGACAGGGGCCTGGCGGGCTCCTTCGCCGGCGCCGCCCTGCAGTTCGGGACCTACGACCTGAGTGGCCGGACCCCTGCGGGACGGCTGATCGCCGACGAGTACTTCCTCGAGGCCTACGTCGGTCACCTGACCGATCGCACCGTCCCCGACGTGTCACCCGTCTTCGGCGACCTGCGCGGTCTGCCGCCGGTCCTGCTGGTCGTCGGGACGCGGGACGTCCTGCTCGAGGACAACCTGGTCATGGCGGCCCGGCTCTCCGCATCCGGAGGGGAGGTCGATCTCCGCGTCTACCCGGAGTCGCCGCACGGATTCACCGGCCACCCGACCGGCATGGCCAGGGTCGCGCTGGCCGACCGGGACGGCTGGCTCGTCGAGCGCCTCCGAGCGGTCAGGCGGTCGGCTGGCGGCGGACCATCTCGGTGATCCAGATCGGCGCGAACGGGGACGTGCAGTTCGGCGGGGTCGGGAAGTCCTTGAGCACCTCGAGGCGCTCCCCGATGTCCAGGGCACGGGCGCGGTGCTCGGGGTGCTCGATGCCGATCTGGGCCAAGCAGTGGTTCATCGCCCACTGCAGGCGGTCCGGTGCGCTCTTCATCTCGGCCTCGATGACGTCGAGCAGGCCGGCGAGGTCGACGCCCGCCGGCTTCTTCGCCACGCGTTCGGTGGTCAGCGCCCAGCCGGCGCTGGCGACCACCGGGTCCGGGTCGGTCGACCAGGCCAGCCGCAGCTCCTCGGCGTGCGGGCTCTTCTTCACCACGTAGTTCACCAGCCAGTCGTGCACCTTCGGGGCACGCGACTCGCGCAGCATCACGTCCAGCTCGTCCCGCTGGAACGCCTTCGGGCGGCAGATCAGGAGGGCGAGCAGCCGCGCCGCGGTGTCGTCGGTCTGCCAGAGCTGGAGCGCGAGCTCCTGCTGCGTCTTCAGCCGCTTCGCCACCGCCCGCAGCTTGCCGAGGTTCACGCCGTGGTCGTCCCCGTGCCGCTCGTTCACCTCGCGAGCCCGCGGGTCCTCGAGCGCGGCCAGCTCGGCCATCACCTCGGCCACCGTCGTCCCCGCCACCGTCGTCCCGGTCACCCGAGCACGTTCTCGCGGGCCCGCGCGGATGTCCAGCGCCGGTCGACGCCTCAGCGGAGCGGGCGGGTGGCGGTCGTGTGAGCGCTCACCGCCCGGTAGCGGGTCGGCGTCGTACCGTACGCGGCGCGGAACGCGCGGCTGAACGTGGCGACATCGCCCCCCGGGGTCGTCGTCTCCCCGATGGGCGCATGGCTGAAGAACGCCCCGGGCAGGTCGACGGTCAACGCGGTCAACCCGCGGGCCTTCGCCGACCTGGGCAACGCCCCGACGTTCTCGGACTCCCGGGTCGAGATCGCCTCCGCCTGACGGCCCGACCGCCGCCCGAGCCGCCCCCGCGACGGTCGGGGTCCGCAGGGCCGTCAACCGCGGGAGCGGCGGTGGGCGCGGATCCGCCAGGCGAGCAGGGCCAGGACCAGCACGGCCGCGACGACCAGCGCGGTCCACCGCCCGAGGCCCCGCTCGACCTGCGCGTAGGAGGCGCCGGCCGCGTAGCCGGCAAGGACGACGACAGAGCCCCACGCCAGGCCGCCGGCGGCGTTGAAGGCGAGGAACCGTGGATAGGGCATCCGCGCGGTGCCCGCCAGGGCGGGGATGACGGCGCGGAAGAACGCCACCCAGCGCCCGAGGAAGACCGCGCTGCCACCCCGGCGGGCGAGGAAGGACCGGGCGTCGTCCAGGCGTGCTCGTCGCTTCTCGAGAACCGGCAGCCGCAGCACGCGCGGGCCGAGGTGCCGGCCGACCTGGTAGCCGACGGAGTCACCCGCCACGGCGGCCAGCACCACGACGGCGAGGACGGCGCCCAGCGGCACGTGCCCGAGGCTGGCGGCGACCCCGGCCAGCAGCGCCACGGACTCACCCGGCAGCACGAACCCCACGAACAGGGCGTCCTCGGCGAAGACGACCAGCCCGGTCACCAGCAGCACCACCCAGCCGGGCACGCCGAGCAGTTGGTCGACGAGGCCGCTCACCGGACCTCGGGCCTCGCGGCGGTGGAGTGCACCTCCCGAGCATCGCGACCGGCCGTGCTCAGCACCAGCCCGGCCGCCACGGGCCGGAGGTCAGCGCAGCGAGTCGGGTGCGACGTCGGCGACGATCGCCTTGAACGTGCTGGTGTCCACCTCGTTGTCCACGGTGACCCGGACGATGTCGCTGACCTGCTGCCGCGACGTGGTGCGGGCGGCGCTGACCCGGGCGGCGGCGATCAGCTTCAGCTGGTGCAGCCGCGCGGTGGAGTTGGGGACCGGGGGGAGTCGGTTGTCGGGCATGGACGGACGGTAGGCAGATCGTCCATCCCCAGCCGGGCGCGCCGGGTCGCCGTGTCGCGAAAACCTCGTCCCCCAGGTCACAGCTGTCCCCACAGGGCCACGAACCCCTCCCGCGGGCCCCCGCGCCCTGGCACTGTCGCCCCCGGGCGCAGGGCCGCATCACGGCGACGACGGAGGGCGGCACCATGTTGACCGTCCGCCGCTCGGTCCCGCGGCGACTGCGGATCGCGCTGCTGCCCGTGCCGAGCCAGGCCGGGGGGCCCGCCGCCGTGGTCGCCGTCCTGGTCGCCGTCCTGGTGTCGATCCCGCTGATGCTGGCCTCCGCCGAGGAGGCGGCGTGGCGGCAGGTGCGGGCCGAGCAGTCCGCGACCGCCCTCGGGACGACGCTGTTCTCCGCGGCCCGGCCCGGTGCCGCCGACGGGGACCCGGACGCCACCCAGACACCCGGCGGACCGCTCAGCCGGACCGCGGACCTCGACGCCGCGGTCCGGGACGCCGGCCGGGCGGCGGGCGTCGGCGAGCCGGTGTTCGTCGCGCGCCTGCACGACCCGCTCGCCGCACCGACGGCGTCCGGCGTCCCGGCGCGCGTCCAGCTGGTCACCGCCGACGGCGCGGAGGACCACGTCGACGTCGTCGCCGGCCGGCCCGCGGACGGCGGCGTCCTCCTGCCGCAGCGTCTCGCCGAGGCCCTCGGGCTCGGGCCCGGCGACGTGTTCAGCGCCCAGTCCCGGCGCGGTGGGGTGGCCGAGCTGCCGGTCGCCGGCGTCTACGCCGACCTGGTGTCCCCGTTGCCGGCCTACTGGGAGCCCCAGGCTGCGCTCTTCGTCCCGCGGCCCGACTCCGACACGGGCAACCCGGCCTTCCCACCCGCCGTCGTCCTCGGTGCACGGGACCTCGTGCTGGCCACCGCCGATGCCGTGGACCAGGACGTGTACCTCCAGTGGCACCTGCCGCTGCCCGCCGGCGCCGACGTGGGGGAGGCCCGCGCCTGGGCAGCGCGGGTGGACCAGCTCGGCTCGGAGCTGTCCGAGCCGTCCTCCGCCGTCGCGCGTCAGGCCGCGGCCGAGCGCTTCCCCCGGCCGGCCCCGAGGTCCGAGCTGGCCGACGCCCTGTCGTCGGTCGACGACACGGTCGGGCTGCTCAGGCCGCCGGTCCGCGCCGTCGGCATCGGCGGTGCGGCGGCCTCCCTGGTCCTCGTGGGCGCCTGGGCCGCCCTGCGCGTCCGGCGGCGCAGCGACGAGCTGGAGTCCCTCGCCGCCCGCGGGCACTCCCCGCTGCGCGGGGCCGGGCGGGCCGTCCAGGAGGCGGTGCTGCCGGTGCTCGCCGGAGCCGGGGTCGGCGCGGTCGCCGCCTGGCTGCTGGTGCGTGCCGGCGGACCCGGCGGGCCGCTGCCGGTGGACGCCTGGTCGCCGGTCGCCCTCCCGCTGGCCGTCGGTGTGGTCGCCGCGCCCGCCGTCGTCGCCGTCGTCACGGTCGTGCTCGTGTCCCGGATGGGACAGCTCAGCCCCAGCCCGCTGAGCCAGTGGCTGGGCCGGCTGCCCTGGCTGGCCATCACGGCCGCCGTCACCGTGGTGACCGCCGTCCCGGTGCTCACCGGGGACGACGGCGGCCGGAGCATCGACCTGCTCACGCTGGTGCTGCCCCTGCTGGTGGTCGTGGTCGTCGCCGGCGCGGTGACCGCGGTGCTGCCGGTCGTCGGCCGGCGGACCGGGGCACGGGTCCGCCGGCTCCCCCTCACGCCGTTCCTCGTCGTGCGACGCGTCCTGGCTGCGCCCGGCACCGCCCGGCTGCTGGTCGTGACCACCGCGCTCGCGCTCGGCGTGGTCGTCTACGCCGGTGCGCTCGCCGACTCCGCCGCCCGCACCGTCGCGGCGAAGTCCGTCGTGGCCACGCCCAGCGACGTCGTCCTGCCGTTGCTCCTCACCACCGCACCCACGCGACCGCTGCCGCCCGGCGCGACGCTGGTCGGCAGCGAGCAGGACGTCGACCTGGCACCGGCGGACCTGTCGGCGGACGTGCTCGTCGTCGACCCGGCCGAGGTCCTCGACGTCCTGCACTGGGACACGTCGCTCGCCGACCGGTCGCTGCCGGCCCTGCTCGGCGCCCTCACCGGCTACGACGGCGACCGGGTGCCCGTGGTCGTCGCCGGACCGGTGCCGGACGAGACCGCCGTGGCGCCCGGCCGGGAGCTCGAGGCCAGCGTCGGCGTCTACTGGTCGATGGCGGTCGAGGTGGTCGGGCGGGCGGACGCGTTCCCGGGTCAGCGGTCGCAGGGGCCCGTCCTGGTCACCGCCTGGGACCCGATGGAGACGGCGCTGATCCGGGCCGGCCGGGACCCCGCCCGGGTCCTGGACCGCCAGGTGTGGGCGACCGGGGAGGCGGTGCCGGCGCTGGACGCGGTGGCCGCGGCCGGCTACGGCTTCGACCCGGCCGAGCTGGACACCGGTGGGTCCTTCGCCGCCCGGCCCGAGGTCCGCGCGCTGTCCTGGTCGCTGGGCTACCTGCGCGCGGTCGCGCTGGCCGCGGGGGCGCTGGGCCTCGTCGGCCTGGCGGTGCACGCGGCGGCGCAGCAGCGGCGGCGCACCGTCGCCGCGCTGCTGCTGTCCCGGATGGGGCTGAGCCGGCGGTCGGCCGACACCGCGGTCGCCCTGGAGACCGGGCTGCTGGCCGGGTTGTCGCTGGTCGTGGCGGTCGCGGTCGGGCTGCCGTCGTCCGCCCTGGTCGTGCGGCTGCTCGACCCGGTGCCCACGCTGCCGCCAGGCACCCTGCTCGCGGTCCCGTGGGCCACCCTGGCCGGGGTCGTCGGGGGAGTGCTGCTGGCGACCGTCTGCGGCGCGGTCCTCGTCGGCCGGGTGGCCCGGCGGGCCTCCGGGGGGCAGGTCATGCGCGATGCGGACTGAGGGGCGGCCGCCGGCGGCGGTGTGCGAGGGCGTGGTGCGGATCTACTGGTCCCGCAGCGGGGACGTGCACGCGCTCAAGGGCGTCGACGTGGTGGTCCCGGCCGGTCGGCTCACCGCGGTCACCGGCCCGTCCGGCTCGGGGAAGAGCTCCCTGCTGCGGATCCTGGCCGCCCAGGACCGACCGACCGCCGGCCGAGCGGAGGTCGCCGGGGAGGCGCTGGGCACCCTGTCGGTGCGCCGGCTGCGGGCGCTGCGACGCCGGCACATCGGCTACGTGTTCCCGCGGCCCGCGCAGAACCTCTCCCCCCACCTCGACGGCCGCGAGCACCTGGCGCTGGCCGCGCGGTTCCGCG
This sequence comes from Modestobacter altitudinis, assembly GCF_005930475.1. Lineage (GTDB taxonomy): Bacteria > Actinomycetota > Actinomycetes > Mycobacteriales > Geodermatophilaceae > Modestobacter > Modestobacter altitudinis. Next base: position 152,257 of record NZ_SJEW01000001.1, on the reverse strand, counting down.
GCGTGCCCCGGGACCGCGCGCGGCACGAGGCCGAGGAGCTGCTGGACCGGCTCGGGATCGCCGACCGCGCCGACCACCTGCCCGGGGAGCTCTCCGGCGGCGAGCAGCAGCGGCTGGCCTTCGCCCAGGCGGTGATCGGCGGTCCGGCGCTGGTGGTGGCCGACGAACCGACCGGCGAGCTGGACTCCGCCACGACCGCCGACCTGCTGGCCGCCGTGCGGGAGCTCACCCGGACGGGGACGACGGTCGTGCTCGCCACCCACGACCCGCTGGCCGCGGGCGCCGCCGACCAGGTGGTCCACCTGCGCTCCGGGGCGGTCGCCCACGAGGAGGTCGCCGGACGCCGGCTCGCGGTGATCGACGGCGACGGCCGCGTCCAGCTGCCCGAGGAGGCGCTGCGCCGGTTCGCCGCCCGACGGGTGCAGATCGAGCTGACCGACGACGGCGTCGTCCTCAGGGAACCGTCGTGACCGTGCTGCGCGCGGTCGACGTGCACAAGACCCACCGCCGCGGCCGCGAGCAGGTCCACGCGCTGCGCGGGATCAGCCTCGAGCTGCACGCCGGGGAGGTGGTCGCGCTGCTGGGCCGGTCCGGCTCGGGCAAGACCACGCTGCTGAACTGCCTGCTCGGCTGGGAGCGGCCGGACCACGGATCGGTGGTCGTGCCCGGCGCCGGCGACCCGGCGGGGGCCCCGTGGACCACCGTCGCCGTCGTCCCGCAGCGGTTCGGCCTGCTCGCCGAGCTCAGCCTGGCCGAGAACGTCGCCGTGCCCGCGCAGCTGGCCGGCGTCCCGGCCGCCCACCGGTCGGCGCTCGCGGTCCTGGAGAGGCTGCTGCTCGGCGAGCTGGCCGACCGGCTCCCCGCCGAGGTGTCGCTGGGGGAGCAGCAGCGCACCGCGCTGGCCCGCGCCCTCGTGGTCCGGCCAGCGTTCGTGCTCGCCGACGAGCCCACCGGGCGGCTGGACGAGGACCTGTCGGTCCTGGTGCTCGACACGCTCCGCGACCTGGCTGCCGCGGCCGGCACCGGCGTGCTGGTCGCCAGCCACGACCCGGTCGTCGTCGCGGCCGCCGACCGGGTCGTCCGGCTCTCCGACGGGCAGCTGGTGACGCCCGACTGACCGATGGTTGCGTTTACCCCGTAAACCCGTCGGGGCACACCAGGGGCGTGAGCTCTTCTCCCGCACCGCCGGTCCGACCCCCGGTGCCCACCCGCACCATCCTGGCCACCATCGGCCTCCTGCTGGTGACGGCGCTGCTGCTGTACGTCCTGCTGGAGACCCGCCAGATCCTCACCTGGTGCGTGGTCGGCGCGTTCTTCGCCGTCGCGCTCGCCCCGGTCGTCGGGTGGGTGCAGCGGAAGGTCTTCCACGGCAAGCGCCGGTCGCTGGCCACGCTGCTGGTCTTCTTGGTGGCCTTCGTCCTGTTCGCCGCCCTGATCACTGCCTTCGCCGTCCCGCTGGCGCAGGAGGGCACCAAGGTGGCCGGGCAGCTGCCCGGCCTGGTCGACGACGCGCGCAACGGCCGCGGCCCGGTCGGCGACCTGCTGGAGCGGACCAACGCGCTGCAGTGGGTGCAGGACAACCAGCAGAAGATCAGCGACTTCGCCAGCGGCCTGACGACGCCGGCCGCCGGCGTGCTCGGCGGCATCGCCACCGGCGTCACCGGCCTGGTCACCGTGATCGTGCTGGCCTACCTGATGGTGCTGGAGGGTCCGAAGATCGTCGACGGCACGCTGGCCCTGTTCGCCCCGCCCACCAGCAAGCGGATCCGCCGGGTGGCCACCGACTGCGCCAAGTCGGTCACCGGCTACCTCTCGGGGAACCTGCTGATCAGCTTCATCTGCGGGGTGCTGACCTACGTGGTGCTGCTGATCGCCGGCGTCCCGTTCGCCGGACTGATCGCGCTGTTCGTCGGCATCGCCGACCTCATCCCGCTCGTCGGCGCCACCATCGGCGGGGTCGTCGCGGTGCTGGCCGGCTTCCTGCACTCGGTCCCGGCCGGCATCGCCGTGCTGGTCTTCTTCCTGCTCTACCAGCAGCTGGAGAACCACCTGCTCCAGCCGCTGGTCTTCGCCCGCACCGTCAAGGTCAACCCGCTGACCGTGATCATCGCGATCCTCGTCGGCGTCGAGCTGGTCGGCGTGCTCGGCGCGCTGCTGGCCATCCCGGTGGCCAGCATCATCCAGGTCATCGCCCGCGACGTCTGGGACCACCGGCGGGGTGAGCTCAAGGACGAGCCCACGGTCGGGGAGGAGCGCAGCCCGGCGCTCGCCGCGCACGAGCGGGAGGACGGCGGCGTCCCCTCCGGGGCCTCGGTGGTCGCGCCGGCCGCGCGGCGCTGATCTCAGCCGAGCAGCGCCGGCACCGGGTCGACGCGTTGGGCGCGCAGCCAGACCTCCAGCTCGGCCGCCGGCAGCGGCGGGGAGTGCAGGTAGCCCTGGCTCTCGTCGCAACCGAGCAGCCGCAGGTCGCGCAGTGTCGCGTGGTCCTCCACGCCCTCGGCGACCACCCGCAGACCGAGCTGGTGGGCCAGGCCGATGGTGCTCGCGATGATGGCCGCCGCCCGGGCGTCGGTGAGCAGGTCCGCGGTGAAGGAGCGGTCCAGCTTCAGCTCGGCCACGGGCAACGCGCGCAGGTAGGTCAGTGAGGCGTAGCCGGTGCCGAAGTCGTCGATGCTCACGGTGGTGCCGAGTGCGGCCAGCGCCGCGACCACGGCGAGGCTGCGGTCGGGGTCGCTGAGCAGGACGCTCTCGGTCACCTCCAGCACGATCGCTGACGGCGGGACGGCGGAGGCCTCGAGCAGGTCCGCGACCCGCCGCGGCAGCCCGGTGTCGAGCAGGTTGCTCGCCGACAGGTTGACCGACACCCGCAGGTCGAGCCCGGCCCGGCGCCAGGTCGCCGCCTGCGCGACGGCCTGGGTGAGCACCGTGTCGGTCAGCGCGCCCATCAGGCCGTGCACCTCGGCCTGGGACAGGAAGTCGGCGGGGGCGAGCAGGCCGCGCATGGGGTGCGCCCAGCGCACCAGGGCCTCCACGCCGAGGGTCCGGCCGGTCGCGATGTCCAGCTGCGGCTGGTGGTGCAGCACGAACTGGCCGGTCGCCAGCCCGTGCCGCATCTCCTCGACCAGGGCGAGGTGGCCGCTGCTGTCGAGGTGCCGGGTGCCGTCGTAGACGACTACCTGCTCGCCGGACCGCTTCGCGTCGTACATCGCGGCGTCGGCCTGGCGGAGCAGCAGTGCGCGCATCGCCTGACCGTCACCTGCTCCGGCGGCGGCGCCGCCCGCGTGGGTCAGCCCGACGCTGACCGACACGTGCAGGGACAGCCCACCCACCTCGAACGGCTCGGCGAGCTGCCGGTGCAGCGCGCGGCCGAGCTCGACGGCGTGGTCGGCGGGGCGGGTCCCGTCGGGGACCCGGACGACCACGGCGAACTCGTCCCCGCCCAGCCGGCCGACCACGTCGACCGGTGCGAGCACCGGCTCCAGCCGGGCGGCGACCAGCCGCAGCAGGTCGTCACCGGCGGAGTGGCCGAGGCCGTCGTTGACCTCCTTGAACTTGTCCAGGTCGAGCAGCGCCACGACGACGGGCTCGTGCTGGTCGCACAGCTCCTCCACCCGCCGGAGCACCGCGCGGCGGTTGGCCAGGCCGGTCAGCTCGTCGGTGAGCGCCTCGCGACGGCTCACCGCCAGCTGGGCGAGCTCCCGGACGTTCACCAGCAGTCGCACGCTGGAGCCGGTGGCGGCGATCGCTGCGCACCAGGTCGCCAGCTCAGGGGCCGTGTCGCTCACCGCGCCGGCCACCAGGATGGCGGTGGAGGCGATGATCACGATGAAGGCGCCGACGGTGGACGCCGTGGGGTCGGCCGGCTGGGGCGTCGACGGTGGTGGTGACCACAGCGCGGCCAGGCCGAGGCACACGGCGCTCAACGCCCCGGCCGCGCCCGCCCACAGCACCGGCTCCCCGCCGGCGAGGGTGGTCGCGGCCGAGCCGGACAGCTGGACGGTGAACGCCCCGACGACGAGCCAGGTGCGCGGGTCGCGCCCCATCGCGCCGAGGAAGACCATCGAGAACGCCGTGCCGGCGATCACGAACAGGCTGGCGTCCTGCGCGAGCAGCGGCTGCAGCCGCCACCAGGGCAGCCCGGCCAGCTCGTGGCCGGTCCGGTCGACCACGACGTTGAGCAGGGCGACCACGGCCAGCACGGCCGCCGAGCCGTTGAGCACGTCGTTGGGGTCGGCCAGGCTGGTGCTGTAGCGGTTCCAGCGGACGAGCCCGCCGTAGGCGAACGGGAAGGCGAGCACCGGCGCGCAGGTCACCGGTAGTGCCACCACCGCCGCGGGCACCGGCAGCAGCAGCAGGACCCCGCTGGCCAGGACCGCGACCGCACCGATCAGGCCGGCCACGGCCAGCCGTGCCCAGAGCGCGTGCTCGTGCCGCCCCCGGCGCGACCGCCAGGCCAGCACGGCCGCCAGGGCGAGTTGGACGGCGGCGACGACGAGGTAGCCGGCCGTCGTGGGAGGCGTGCCCGACGTCGCCCAGACGGCCATGCCGCTCGGCGCGGCCCCGAGCGCGGCGAGCGGGACGGCCAACGCCCATCCCGGCGCTCCCGGGAGGAGCACCGCGCGGTGCGTCTCTGCCATGCCAGCTCATCGGACCGCTGGGAGACCGGGTGAAGTCGGTTGCGCGCCACTCACCCTTTCGAGCGCGGCCGGTCGGGCTGCGACGATGGTCGGGTGGACCCCGCACGCTGGTTGACCGCGCTGGGCGTCGGCGCGGCGGCCCTGCTGCTGAGCTGGGCGGTGCTGGTGCTGCTCGCCCGCCGCCTGCCGGAGGGCACCGCGAAGGAGCTGGCCCGGTTCCTCCCCGCCTGCGTCACGACGGTGCGGCGGCTGCGCCGGCACCCGGCGGTGCCCCGGCGGGTGCGGGTGGCGCTGGTCGTCGCGGGGCTGTGGGTGCTCTCGCCGATCGACCTGATCCCGGAGTTCCTGCCGGTGATCGGGCCGCTGGACGACGTCGTCGTCGTCGCGCTGGCGTTGCGCTACGCCGCCCGGCGGGTGCCCCGCGAGGTGCTGCTGGAGGCCTGGCCGGGAGACCGGCGGATCGTGCTGAGGCTGCTCGGCGGTCCGGCGTCCCCGGAGGTGGGGACGCCGGACCGCGGTTGAGCGAGCCGGGTCAGCGGGGCTGCGCCGGGTTGGTTGGGTCGCCGTGCGAGGGCGGGTTGATCGGCGGGCCGGACGTGGCCTCGGAGACCTCGGATCCGCCGGCGGCAGCCGGGGCGTGCTCGGGCTGGGCGGCCGCCGGGTCACCACCCGAGGGCTGCGCCCCTGACCTCAGCTCGCCGAGCCGATGGGACATCGCCTGGACGACCTGGATCCGGTTGGCGTGGGACTTCTCGTAGCTCAGCACCGTCTGGAGTCCGTCGGCGTCCAGCGTGCGGATGCGGGAGGTGAGGCTCCCCACGGGCAGGTGGTCGTAGTCGGGCAGCGGGAGATCGGTGCGCTCGGACATCCCGGCTCCTTCCGGTCGTGGGAACAGGTCCCGGACCGCCTACCCGGTCGGTTGCCGCTGACACACCGGGTGTGAGCGCGGGGGCGGTGGGTAGGCCGACCGTCGTAGGACGCGGGGCCCAGCACCGGCCCCTGACCGCACGCACCGAAGGAGCAGTTCGTCCCATGGACGTGACCTTCCTGGGGTCTGTGACCGACCACCCCGGCCCGTTCGCCACCGTGTGTGCCGACGTCACGCACATCACCGAGAACGCCGACGCGGAGCTCGACCTGCGGGTCCGGGCCCTGGCCGACCGGCTCACCGAGCAGGGTGCGCCCGAGGCCGTCGTGGCGGCGGTGCGCGGCCGGTTGATCGAGGGCAACGACGGCGGTGAGGCCGGCACGTACCGCGGGCGGGCCGTCGTCGCCGGGCCCGACGGGACGGTGCTCTTCGACGCGCCGCTCGCCGCCGCCCCCCGGGCCGAGACCGCCGAGTGGTCGCCCATGCCGGACCTGGTGACCGTGCTCCGCGCGCTGCCCGGCCGCATCCCGCACATCGTCGTCGTCGCCGACCGGGTGGGTGCGGACATCACCGTCGCGACGGCGCCCGGCCTGCCGTCGCAGGAGAAGACCGTCGAGGGTGACACCCGGCTGATGCAGAAGGTCAAGGTCGGCGGCTGGTCCCACCACCGGTACCAGCACACCGCCGAGAACGTCTGGATCCACAACATGCAGCAGGTGATCGACGAGATCGACGAGCTGGTCGAGGAGTCCGGGACCCGGTTCGTGCTGCTCGCCGGCGACATCCGGGCCCGGCAGATCTTCACCGACCGCGCCACCCCGAAGATCAAGGCCGTCCTGGTCGACATGGACGAGGGTGGCCGGGCCGAAGGGGCCGACCGCTCGGTCATCGACGAGCGGGTGCAGGAGCTCCTCGCCGAGCACGAGGCCGCCGAGGACGCCTCGGTGCTGGAGCAGATCTCGGCCGCCTCGGCCCACGGGCTCGCCCTGACCGGCACCGCGCTGGTCGTCGAGGCGCTGCGCAAGGCGCAAGTGGAGACGCTCGTGCTGGCCGAGGAGCAGGACGACGAGCAGCTGTTCGTCGGCACCTCCCCGCTGGAGGTCGGGGTGAGCACCGAGGACATGGCCGCCCTCGGGATCACCGATGCGGCCCGGGTGCCGGTCGAACGGGCGCTGCTGCGGGCCGCCGTCGGCAGCAACGCCGGGGTCGTCGTGCTGCCCCGGTCGGCGATGCCCGGCGACATCCCGGTGGCCGCCGTCCTGCGCTACACCGACGCCTCCACCGCCAACTGACCTACCGCTCAGCCCCCTGACCACGGCCGCGACCGCGGCCGACCGAGAGAACGGAACACCCATGACCGACCCGCACCAGCCCGCGACCTCCCCGGGGACCGACCCGGCCGACCTCGAGCGCCGCGCGGCCATCGCCGAAGCACTGGGCAAGGAGGTGTGGCCGGCCGACCGGGACACCCTGGTGAGCAAGGCCGAGGAGTCCAACGCCCCCGACAACGTCCTCGCCCAGCTCCGCCGGCTGCCGGCCGGCACCGAGTTCACCAACATGCAGGACGTCGCCCAGGCCCTGGGGATCAAGACCGAACAGCAGCGCTTCTGAGCGGACCGCTGGCGCCGTGCATCGCCTCGGGGGAGCGGGGTAGGTGGGCCTCATGCCCAGCATGAAGGACCCGTCCCCCGAGGCGATCGCCAACCTCACCGAGCACAACGTCGACAGCCGCGCCCAGCTCCTCCCCGAGGAGCAGTCCGTGGAGGGCGACGCGAACCCCACGAACGGCGGCCTGGACCCGAAGGTGCAGGCCGCGGTGATCCTCGCCGAGTCCGAGGAGCGGACGGTGGACGCCGACCCCGACGACGCGCAGGGCGGCCACCGGCAGTCGGCGGAGACCGCCGACCTGCCCTGAGCGGAGGAGGACCCGTGGCGAAGACGACGAAGAGCGGCGACGCGCGGCAGGACGAGATCCCCAGCACGCTGCAGCGCTCGGACGACAAGGCCCAGCGCACCTTCGCGAAGGCGCACGACTCGGCGGCCGAGTCCTACGGCGACGAGCAGCGGGCCAACCAGGTGGCGTGGGCGGCGGTCAAGCACACCCACGAGAAGGTCGGTGACCACTGGGAGCCCAAGGACCACAAGGGCCCGAGCGACCCGCAGGCCGAGGGCGGTGCCGACACCGACCGCGAGACGTACGGCGGGGTGGACGCGAACGCCACCAAGGAGCACCTGATGGGCCTCGCGCGGCGGCTGGGCGTGCACGGCCGCTCGTCGATGAGCAAGGACGAGCTCGTCGAGGCCATCCGGAAGGCCAACGACAAGCAGACCGCCGCCGCGCGCCAGGGGTGACCCGGCCAGACTGACCCGGTGAGCAAGGACGCCCTGCGCAGACGGTACGAGGAGCTCAGCCAGTGGCCGCTGGTCGTGCTGGCGCTGCTGTTCGTCGCGGCCTACGCCTGGGGCGTGCTGCGCCCGGACCTGCCGCACCCGCTGCTGGTCACCCTGCGCACGGTCACCGTGGTGGCCTGGCCGGTGTTCCTGGCCGACTACGTGCTGCGCCTGGTGCTCGCCGACCACCGGTGGCGGTTCGTCCGGCAGAACTGGGTCGACGGCCTGGCCGTGGTGCTGCCGCTGCTGCGGCCGCTGCGGGTCCTCAGCCTGGTCCGGGTCGCCCGGGTGCTCGACCGGCGGCTGACCACCAGCCTGCACGGCCGGGTCGCCGCCTACGTCACGATGACCGCGTCCCTGGTCGTCTTCATGGCCTCGCTGGCCGTGTACGACGCCGAGCGCGGCGCGCCCGGCGCCTCGATCACCAGCTACGGCGACGCGGTCTGGTGGGCGCTGACGACCATCACCACCGTCGGCTACGGCGACGAGTACCCGGTCACCGGTGACGGCCGGCTGGTCGCGGTGCTGCTCATGGTCAGCGGGATCGCCCTGCTCGGCGTCGTGACCGCCGCCGTCGCCTCCTGGTTCGTCGGCCGGGTCGCCGAGGCCGCGCAGGCGCAGGACGACGCGGACGACGCCGCGCTGCTGGCCGAGGTCCGCGAGCTGGCCGACGAGGTGCGCCGGCTGCGCGCCGAGCTCGCCGACCGACGCGAGCTCGACGCGCCGCCGGTCAGCTGACGCGGGGACCGGTCAGGACGACGGGATGAGGATGAGCTCGGTCTGCCGCTCGTCGAGGTACTCCACCCCGCGTTCGGTGAGCGCGATGCCCTGTTCCAGCCCCAGCCGCACCAGCTGACCGCCCCACTCGGGCACCGGGACCCGCACGCACAGCTCCAGGGCCCACACCGTGTCGGTGCGGACCGGCGCCGAGCCCGCGCCGGGCACGCCGTCCTGCTGGTCCCACAGGCCGATCGCCGGACCGGCGCCGTGGCCGTGGACCCCGACCGGGTGGGAGTAGACGTCGCCGTCCACGCCCGCGGCCGCAGCGGCGGCCCGCGCGGCGGCGAGCACCTCGTCGCCGGTGCGGCCGGGCTGCAGGGCCTCGGTGGTGAGGTCCTGCATCCGGTTGCCGACGGCCAGCGCCGCGACCAGACCGGCCGGTGCCCGGGTCTCCCCGGGGCGCAGCACGTAGCCGTTGCGCTGGGTGTCGGTCGTCAGCCCCAGCGTGGACAGGCCGACGTCGCAGTGCACCAGGTCGCCGGGGGAGATGACGGCGTCCCAGGGCACGCCGGGCAGCGCCGTGCCGCGCTCGTCGGCCAGCGGGACGCCGGCGCGCTGCAGCCCGACGGTGGGCTGGAACCAGCCGTCGACGCCGAGGTCGGCGAAGCGCTGCCGGATCCACCAGGCGACGTCCAGCGCGGTGGTCTCCCCGACCGTGATGACGGCGGGGGAGTAGGCCTCGTCGATCACCTGGTGGACGAGGCGGTTCATCGCGTGCATCGCCGCGATCTCCTCGGGCAGCCGGGTCTCCAGCCAGCCGACGGCGAGCTGCTCGGCCGACACGAGCCTGTCCGCGTGCGGACCCAGCGCCTGCACCAGCAGCCCGTGCTCGGTGTGCGAGAGGCCGTCGGCGTGCGCGAAGACGGGGGAGGAGTCCACCCCGATGGTCCGCGGTGCGGCCTGGTCGACGAACCGGCGCAGCGCGGCCCACTGCGACTGCGCGGCGGTCGTCCCGGGGGTCTCGTCGGGTTCCCAGGCGGTGAGGAACTGGCCGACCGGGTAGCGGGAGACGGCCGCGGCGGTGACGCCGTCGTCGCTGCGGTGGAACAGCAGGATCGTCCGCCGCCGGGCCGACAGCCAGGTCGCCGGCAGCATGGTGGCCAGCACCGGGTCCTCGTTGTACTCGCGGCCGAGCACGATCCACAGGTCGATGCCGGCGCGGTCCATCAGCCCGGGGAGCACGTCGAGCAGGCGCTGGGTCAGCCAGCGGGCTCGCACGTCGGCCTGCTCGCGGAGCGGCAGGGGCACGGTGCGGGTGGGGTCCGGGACGGTCAGGTCGACGGTGGCGGTCATGCCGGTAGGAGAACAGACCCCACGGACCAGTGCACCGTCGAGCGATCAGGTCCGCCCGCTGGCGGCGCGCGGCGTGGGCCCGCCGGGGACGCGGGGCGCCGGGACGACGGCCGCGGCGGCCAGCGCCACCTGGTCCCGGCCGTGCTGCTTCGCCTGGTACATCGCCACGTCGGCCCGGTCGATGAGCCGCCACAGCGCGTCCGCGGGGTCCTCGCCGTAGCCGGGGCGGGTGAGCGCCACCCCGATGGAGACGGTGACCTTGCGGTGGTGCTCCGAGCCGCTGGCTGCCACGGCCGACCGCAGCCGCTCGGCCAGGTGCCGAGCCTCGCTGTTGTCGGCGACCAGCCCGAGCACGACCAGTTCCTCGCCACCGGTGCGGGCCAGGACGTCGGTCGGGCGGACGGTCGCGGCCAGCGCGGCGGACACGCAGCGCAGCACGTCGTCACCGGCGGCATGCCCGAAGGCGTCGTTGAGCCGCTTGAAGTGGTCCAGGTCCAGCACCAGCGCGGCCACCCGCTCCCCGTCGCGGCGGGCCTGCTTCCAGATCCGGGGGGCCTGCTCGACCAGCGAGCGGCGGTTCGCCAGCCCGGTGAGCGGGTCGGTGGACGACAGCGCCACGGTGTGCACGAGCAGTCGCTGCACCCGCCGGCGCAGCAGGAAGATCACCAGGGTCATCAGGTCCAGGACGGCGGCGTTCACCGTGACCTGCACCAGCAGGCTCGCGGTGTCGGGGTAGCTGCGGCCCAGCACGGCAGCACAGGCGGCGACCACCAGGGCCATGTGCAGCGCGAGCATCCGGGGCCCGAGGAACCAGGCGGCGGCGACGCAGCAGAACAGCAGCATCAGCGGTGAGGCGTAGCGCAACGGGTCGGTGACCGACTCCGCCACGACGACGTAGACGAGGTCACCGACGACCACCATCGTCGCGGTGGTCGCCGCGTTCACCCGCCGGCGCACGAGGACGACCAGGCCCAGGACCAGCAGCCCGGCCATGGTCACGGCGTACACCGGCCGGGTCGGTCCGGGGCGCAGCACGCCGTCGATGAGGAGGTTCAGCGAACCCAGAGCCGCCCCGACGCCCAGCAGCGCGGCCAGGCAGCGGGCGGCGAGCCGGGTGTCCGAGCCGTCCGCCGCGAGGGCCGGGTCGTCCTCCCGCCGCAGGTCGGTGACGGTGCGGGCAGGACGATCGCGACCTCGGTGCAGCGGTTCGTCCCCCGACATGGCAGCAGGATGCACCACACGCGGGTCCAGCAGAACCCCATCGAGCTCTCCTGTTTCCGGAACTCGTCCGGGTCGCGGCCGGTCCGGCCGGCCCAGCGCCGACCCGGGAGGGGGTGGAAGGCTGCACGCCGGAGCAGTTCCCGAGAGGAGACGACGTTGGACGAGGGCCCCTTCTTCTTCTGTCTGAAGCACCACACCGTCGAGACCAGGGACGGCTGCGCCGAGCGTCACCGGCTCGGCCCCTTCGCCACCCGGTCGGAGGCCGAGCACGCGCTGGACAAGGTCGCCGAGCGGAACGAGCGGGCCGACGCCGAGGACCGCGCCTGGGACGAGGGCGACCGCTGAACCCACCGGGTCAGCCGCCGCAGGACCGCCGAGGCATGATCCTCGGCAGGGGCGTCCGGCCGGGTCGCCCGCGGGGACGGGAGGGCTCGTGACGGACGGACGTGCGGTGGAGGACCTCGTCGTCGGGGTGCTCGGGGGGACCGGACCGCAGGGGCGTGGGCTGGCGGTCCGGCTGGCCGCCGCCGGCCAGCGGGTGCTGCTCGGGTCCCGGGACGCCCAGCGCGCCGAGGAGGTCGCCGGCGAGGTGGCCACCCGGGCCAGGGCGGCCGCCGGCGGGGTCGAGGTGTCGGTGCGCGGCGGGTCCAACGTGGACGTCGCCGGCGCGGCCGACGTGGTCATCGTCGCCGTCCCCTACGCCGGGCACGCCGAGACCATCGCCGAGCTGGCCACCCCGCTGGCGGGCAAGGTCGTCGTCGACTGCGTGGTGCCGATGGGCTGGGACGAGCTCGGCGCCTACGTGCTCGACGTCCCGGAGGGCAGCGTCTGCCAGCAGGCGGCCGCGCTGCTGCCGGACAGCTCCGTCGTCGGCGCGTTCCACCACCTGTCCGCGGTGACGCTGGAGGACCTCTCCCAGCCGACCCTGGACGGCGACGTCATGGTCGTCGGCGACACCCGCGAGGGCACCGACCTGGTGCAGGCGCTGGCCGGTCGCCTCCCGGGCATGCGGGGGGTGTACGCCGGGCGGCTGCGCAACGCACGGCAGGTCGAGGCGCTGACGATCAACCTGGTGTCGGTCAACCGCCGCTACAAGGCCCACGCCGGCGTCCGCATCACCGACGTGTAGTTGCGGCCGGTAGGCCGCTGTCCGGTCCCGTCGCGGGGGCCGGAGGCTCCCCGACGGGCACGGACCAAGCGGCTCAGCGGCGGCCGGGGACGGCTCCTGGCCGCGGTGACGTCCGGAGGACGTCAATCGAAAGAGTGCTCGGGGCTGGGGAAGACTCCCTCGCGGACCTCGGCGGCGTACTCCTGGGCTGCGCGCAGCAGCTCACCGCGCAGGTCGGCGTACTTCTTCACGAACTTCGGCACCCGGCCGGCGTTGAGCCCGGCCATGTCCGGCCAGACCAGCACCTGGGCGTCGCAGTCGGCGCCGGCGCCGATGCCGATGGTCGGGATGGACAGCTCCTTGGTCACCTGGCCGGCGATCCCGGCCGGCACCATCTCCAGCACGACGGCGAAGGCCCCGGCGTCCTGGACGGCGTGCGCGTCGGCCAGCAGCTGCTCGGCGCCGGCCCCGCGGCCCTGCACCCGGAACCCGCCCAGGGCGTGCTCGCTCTGCGGGGTGAAGCCGATGTGCGCCATCACCGGGATGCCGGCGTCGACCAGCAGCCGGATCTGCGGCGCGACCCGCACCCCGCCCTCGAGCTTGACCGCCTGCGCGCCGCCCTCCTTCATCAGCCGGACGGCGGTGTCGAAGGCCTGCTGCGGGCCGGACTCGTAGCTGCCGAAGGGCAGGTCGGCGACGATCAGCGACCGCGAGGTCGACCGGGTGACCGCCTTGGTCAGCAGCAGCATGTCCTCGACCGTCACCGGCACCGTCGAGGCGTGGCCGAGGACGACGTTGCCGGCGGAGTCGCCCACCAGCATCACCGGGATGCCGGCCTCCTCGAACACCTGCGCGGCGTAGGTGTCGTAGGCGGTGAGCATCGCCCACCTCTCGCCGCGCTCCTTGGCCTGCTGCAGGTGGTGCACGCGCACCCGGGCGGTGGACCCCCCGCCGTACAGCACCGATTCGGTCATGCCTGTGCCGCTCCTTCGCGCACGCTGGGCAGGCTCTCCCGCCAGCGGTTGGTGACCGGCAGGCGCCGGTCCCGGCCGAACGCCTTCAGCGAGATCTTGGTGCCGGGGGCCGCTTGGCGGCGCTTGAACTCCGCCGTGTCGACCAGCCGGAGCACCCGGGCGACGACCTCCGGGTCGTGCCCACGCTCGAGCAGCTCGGCCATCCCGAGGTCGCGGTCGACGTAGTCGGTGATGACCGCGTCCAGCTCCTCGTAGGAGGGCAGCGAGTCGCTGTCCTGCTGTCCGGGCGCCAGCTCGGCCGAGGGCGGCTTGTCGATCGAGTTCTGCGGGATCGGCTCGACCTCGCCGCGCTCCCGGGCGTGGGCGTTGCGCCAGCGGGCCAGGTCCCACACCAGCGTCTTGAGCACGTCCTTGATCGGCGCGAAGCCGCCGGCGGCGTCGCCGTAGAGGGTCGAGTAGCCGACCGCCACCTCGCTCTTGTTGCTGGTGGCCAGCAGCAGGTGGCCGTGCTGGTTGGACAGCCCCATGAGCAGCGTGCCGCGCACCCGGGCCTGCAGGTTCTCCGCAGCCACCCCGGACAGCTCCACCGACGCCTCGTACGCCTCGACCATCGGCGCGATCGGGACGACGGAGTAGTGCATCCCCAACCGCTCGGCGGAGTCCTCGGCGTCGGACAGCGAGTGCTCGCTGGACCACCGCGACGGCAGCCCGACGCCGACCACCCGGTCCGGGCCGAGCGCGTCGACGGCGAGCGCGGCCACCAGTGCGGAGTCGATGCCGCCGGACATGCCGAGCACGACCGAGGGCATGCCGTTCTTGTCGATGAAGTCGCGCAGGCCCAGCACCAGCGCCCGCCAGACCTCCTCGGCGTCGCTCAGCGGCTCAGCCACGCTGCCCGGGCGCGGCTCGAACGGTGCGACCGGGGCATCGGACACCAGGTGCCGGGTGACCGTCATCGGGCCGATCCGGCCCTCCCGCCGCTCGGGCACCGCAGCCGGGTCCAGCGTGAGGTCGACGGTGAGCAGGTGCTCGACGAACTGGGGTGCGCGGGCCAGCAGCTCCCCGTCGGCGGCGACCGCCAGCGAGTCGCCGTCGAAGACCAGCTCGTCCTGACCGCCGACCAGGTTGGCGTAGACGATCGGTGCCCGCGCCTCGGCGGCCCGGCGCTGCACCAGCGGCAGCCGCAGGTCGTCCTTGGCGCGCTCGTACGGGGAGGCGTTGGGGGAGACGACGAGGTCGACGCCGGCCTGCCCGGCGACGCCGCACGGGCCGCCCTCCACCCAGAGGTCCTCGCAGATGGTCAGCGCGACGTCCACCCCGTGCAGCCGGACCACGGGCAGCTCGCTGCCGGGCACGAAGTAGCGGGCCTCGTCGAAGACGCCGTAGTTGGGCAGGTGCCGCTTGTGGTACCTGGCGACGACCACGCCACCGTGCAGCAGCGCGGCGGCGTTGCGGGGCGCGCCGCGGCGCGGGTTCGCGTCGCCCGGGGTGTCCTCGGCCTCGGCCGGGGCGTGGTCGACCGGCGCCGGCCCGGGTCCTTCCGTGTGCGCCAGGTACCCGACGACGACGGCGGTCTCCTCGAGCCCCGCCTCGGCGAGCCGGGTGGCGAGGTCGACCAGGGTCTGCTCGCTGGCCCGGGCGAAGGACTCGCGCAGCACCAGGTCCTCGGCGGGGTAGCCGGTGAGCGTCATCTCCGGGAAGACGACCAGGTGAGCGGTCTCCGCCGCGGCCCGCCGGGTCCACTCGAGGACGAGGTCCGCGTTGCCGGCGAGGTCGCCGACCCGGGTGTCGACCTGAGCGAGCGCCACGCGCAGCTGTACCGGTGCAGTCACGACTCCCAGTCTGGTCGTCCGGTGCGCGCCCCGGCCATCCAGGGCGGCCGGCGGGACGGTGTCCACCGTCACAGCAGGCCTCCGACCTGCCGATACGGTCGATGTCGTCCGCCTCAGCCATCGGGGAGCGCCATGTCCGGAACCCGCTCCTCCCGCACCACCGCCGTCCTCACGGCGCTGGTGGTGCTCGCGCTGCCCGCCTGCCGCTCCGGTGCAGACGACCACGCCCGGGCGGCGCCGGCGGTGACGACGACGAGCGCGCAGCCGGTGCCGGCCGTGGCCGAGCCGGTGGTGATCAGCACCGATCCGCCGCTGGACTCCGTGGACGTCGACCCGGTGACCCCGTTGCACGTCAACGCCGGCCACGGGGAGCTCACCGCGGTCACGGTCACCGATGAGGACGGCGTCGTCCTGCCCGGCGGCCTGGACCCCGACGGGACGACCTGGACCGCCGCGGCCGACCTCGCCTACGGCACCACGTACGCCGTCACGGCCACCGCCGTCGGCGCCATCGGCACGCCCGCCGAGACGACCGGCACGATCAGCACCGTGCGCCCGCGCACGCTCACCCTGCCCACCGTCTACCCCGACGGCGGCTCGGTGGGGGTCGGTCAGCCGGTCTCGGTGACCTTCGACGAAGACGTGACCGACCGGGCGGCGGTGGAGCGGCAGCTGCGGGTCACCAGCACGCCGGCGGTCGCCGGCTCCTGGTCGTGGCTGTCGGACCGGACCGTGCACTTCCGGCCCGAGCAGTACTGGCCGGCCCACACCCACGTCGCGGTGGACGTCGACGTCTACGGCCTGGACGTGGGCGACGGCGTCCACGGCCAGCGCAGCGAGCACGTCGAGTTCGACGTCGGGCCCAAGAAGGTCGCCGTGGTCGACGCCGCGGAGCTCCAGCTGCGGCTCTACGTCGACGACCAGCTGGTGCGGACCATGCCCACCTCGCTGGGCAACCGGGCCAACCCGACCCCCACCGGCACCTACGTGGTGATGGGGCAGTCCCGGCACTACACGATGGACTCGTCGACCTACGGCGTGGCGATCGACGCCCCGGGCGGCTACCGCACCGACGTCGAGTACGCCTCGCGGCTGTCGAACTCGGGGATCTTCGTGCACGCGGCGCCCTGGTCGGTCCGCGACCAGGGCCGGCGCAACGTCTCGCACGGCTGCCTGAACGTCTCCACCGCCGACGCCGGCTGGTTCTACGAGAACTTCGGCCGGGGCGACGTGGTCGAGGTCGGCGCCGCCGGCCCGGCGCTGCAGGTCTGGGACGGCTTCGGGGACTGGAACGCCAGCTGGACCGACTGGCGTGCCGGGTCGGCGCTCGCGGGCTGACCGGTCCACCTGCGACACGCGCCTGGTCCACCTGGCGTCCACCCCGACCGGGCAGGGTGGGGCCGGTAACACCACCGACATCCCCGGAGACGACGATGGCCACCATGGACCGCCAGCAGGAGTTCGTCCTGCGCACCCTGGAGGAGCGCGACATCCGCTTCGTGCGGCTGTGGTTCACCGACGTGTCGGGGTACCTGAAGGCGGTCGCCGTCGCCCCGGCCGAGATCGAGGCCGCCTTCGCCGAGGGGATCGGCTTCGACGGCTCGGCGATCGAGGGCTTCGCCCGGGTCTACGAGTCCGACATGCTCGCCAAGCCCGACCCCGGCACCTTCCAGGTCATGCCGGCCTCCCGCGGGCAGGCCAGCGACACCGCGCGGATGTTCTGCGACATCACGCTGCCCGACGGCTCGCCGGCCTGGGCCGACCCGCGGCACGTGCTGCGCCGCGCGCTGGCCAAGGCCGCCGACATGGGCTTCACCTTCTACACCCACCCCGAGATCGAGTTCTTCCTGCTCAAGGACCTGCCCAGCGACGGCAGCCCACCGGAGCCGGCGGACACCGGGGGCTACTTCGACCTGTCCACGCACAACGTGGCCCACGACTTCCGCCGGGAGGCGGTCTTCGCGCTCGAGGCGATGGGCATCTCGGTGGAGTTCAGCCACCACGAGGTCGCGCCGGGCCAGCAGGAGATCGACCTGCGCTACGCCGACGCCCTGTCGATGGCGGACAACATCATGACGCTGCGGCACGTGGTGCGGGAGGTCGCGCTCGCCCAGGGCGTGCACGCCACCTTCATGCCCAAGCCGTTCACCGAGCTGGCCGGCTCCGCGATGCACACCCACCTGTCGCTGTTCGAGGGCGACCGGAACGCCTTCCACGACGCGGGCGACCCGATGCGGCTGTCCACGACCGGCAAGCAGTTCATCGCCGGTCTGCTGACCCACGCCCGGGAGGTGACCGCGATCACCAACCAGACGGTGAACTCCTACCGGCGGCTGCTGGCCGGCACCGAGGCGCCGACCGCGGCCACCTGGGGCCGGGCGAACCGCTCGGCGCTGGTCCGGCTGCCCTCCTACAAGCCGAACAAGGGCAACTCCGCGCGGGTCGAGGTCCGCTCGCCGGACTCTGCGTGCAACCCCTACCTGACCTTCGCGGTGCTGCTGAGCGCCGGGCTGCGGGGCATCGAGAAGGGCTACGAGCTCCCGCCGGAGGCCGAGGACGACGTCTGGTCGCTGACCGACACCGAGCGGCGGGCCGCCGGCTACCAGGACCTGCCGGTGTCGCTCGGCGAGGCGCTGACCGCGATGCAGGGCAGCGAGCTGGTCGCCGAGACCCTCGGCGAGCACGTGTTCGACTTCTTCCTGCGCAACAAGTGGGAGGAGTTCAACTCCTACCGGCAGAACGTGACGCCCTTCGAGCTCAAGCGCTACCTGCCCGGCCTCTGAGCGCCGTCTGGTGCACTTTCGCGCGCGAAAGTGCACGGGACGGGCCGGCCGGCGGCCCGGCTAACCTCACCCATGTGGCCCGCCTGCTCGTCGTCGTCCCGTCCGACACCGATCCGCCCACCCGCCTGGGGGAGTGGCTGACCGACGCCGGGCTGGAGCTCGACGAGCGGTGGGTGTCGACCGGTGAGCCGCTGCCCGCGGACCTGACCGGCGTCGACGGGCTGCTCGTGCTGGGCGGTCCGCAGTCCTCGACGGACGCCGAGGAGGTCGCCCCGGAGCTGGTCGGGGTGCGGCACCTGCTCGGCCAGGCGGTGGCCGCCGACGTGCCCACGCTGGCGGTCTGCCTGGGCGCCCAGCTGCTCGCCCAGGTCGGGGGCGGCAGCACCCGGGTGGGCGAGGACGGCCCGGAGGTCGGCGCCACGCTGGTGGCCAAGCGGGACGCCGCCGACGCCGACCCGCTGTTCGGCCCGCTGCCGCTCTCACCCGACGTGCTCGAGTGGCACCACGACGAGATCGACCGGCTCCCGCCCGGCGCGACGCTGCTGGCCAGCAACCCGCGCTATCCGAACCAGGCCTACCGGATCGGCGAGCACGTCTACGGGCTGCAGTTCCACATCGAGCCCGACGAGCCGCTCATCCGGCAGTGGGCCGAGACCGACCCGGTCGGGGTGGCGGCCAGCGGGCTGGACGTCGACACCATCTGCGCGCGGGCGGCCGCCGTCCAGCCCGACCTCGCGGAGGTCTGGGGACCGTTCGCCGGCCGGTTCGCCGACCTGGTGCGCGCCCGGGCCGGCCGGCGGAGCGACGCGACCCGCGGCGCCTGACCGATGGCGATCGCCCCCGGTCCGGCTCCCGGTCCAGCTCCCGACGACGAGGTCCCGCGCCGGGCCGTCGTCCGGCTGGTGCGCTTCGGCTTCGAGGACGGCGCCCGGGCCGCCCGGCTGCTGGCCGACCCCACGCTGGGCCTGTGGGACCTCGAGCGCAACGAGCCGGCCGACCCCGAGGCCGGTCCGGTCGTCTCTGCGCTGGCCCGCACCGGCGACCCCGACCTCGCGCTCCGCTCGCTGGCCCGGCTGGTCGAGGTGCTGGACGCCACCGACCCGGCCGGCGAGCTGGCCGCCGGGCTGCTCGCCCGGCTGCGGGGCTCGGGCGTGCTGCGGTCCCGGCTGCTCGCCGTCCTCGGCGCCTCCGCCGGCCTCGGCGACCACCTGGCCGCCCACCCCGCCGACTGGGTGGTGCTCGACGCCGACGAGCGCGGCGCGGGCCGCCCCACCCCGCACGAGCTGGAGCAGCGGATGCTCTTCGCCGTCGGCGCGGACCCCGACGACCCGCCCTGGGGGGTGCGGCTGGGCACCGCCGCACCGGACCCCGACCCGGCGCGGGTGCCGGAGCTCAAGCACGCCTACCTGCGCGCCGTGCTGTCGGTGGCCGGCCGCGACCTCGGTGACGGGCTGCCCGCCGACGAGGTGGCCGCCGAGCTCGCCGACATCGCCGGTGCGGTGCTGACCGCCGGCCTGGCGCTGGCCGTCGCCGAGCAGCCCGCCGACGCCGCGGCCTGCCGGCTGGCGGTCATCGCGCTGGGCAAGACCGGCGGCCGGGAGCTCAACTACGTCAGCGACGTCGACGTCGTCTTCGTCGCCGAGCCGGTGGACTCCGGCGGGGACGACGCGGCCGCGCTGGCCAGCGCCACCCGGGTCGCCGGCTCGCTGATGCGGATCTGCGGGCAGGCCGCCTGGGAGGTCGACGCGGCGCTGCGGCCCGAGGGCAAGGCCGGCGTGCTGGTGCGCAGCCTGTCGGGGATGCGCGCCTACTACGAGAAGTGGGCGAGCACCTGGGAGTTCCAGGCGCTGCTGAAGATGCGCCCGGTGACCGGGGACCCGGCGCTGGGCCGGGAGTACGTCGACGCGTTGTGGCCGATGGTCTGGAAGGCCGGTGACCGGACCGGCTTCGTGGGCGAGATCCAGGCGATGCGCCGCCGGGTGGAGGCCAACATCCCGGCCGGCCAGGCCGACCGGGAGCTGAAGCTGGGCCGCGGCGGGCTGCGGGACGTGGAGTTCAGCGTCCAGCTGCTGCAGCTCGTGCACGGCCGCGCCGACGTCTCGCTGCGGGCCGGCGGGACCATCCCGGCGCTGATCGCGCTGGGGGCCGGCGGCTACATCAGCCGGGACGACGCCGCGACGCTGGTCGCCTCCTACCGGTTCCTGCGCACGGTGGAGCACCGGTTGCAGCTGCTGCGGCTGCGGCGCACCCACCTGCTGCCGGTCGCCGAGGACCAGCTGCGCTGGCTGGCCCGTTCGCTGGGCTACAAGCCCGACGACCGCGGCGACTCGGTCGCCGTGCTGCGCGCCGAGCTGGCCCTGCACACCCGGGTGGTGCGCCGGCTGCACGAGAAGCTCTTCTACCGGCCGCTGCTGTCCTCGGTGGCGCGGGTGCCCGGCGAGCAGCTGGCGCTGGGACCCAAGGCGGCCGGGGACTGGCTGCGGGCGCTGGGGTTCGCCGACCCGGACGGCGCGCTGCGGCACCTGACCGCGCTCACCGGAGGGCTGAGCCGGTCGGCGTCGATGCAGCGCTACCTCCTCCCGGTGCTGCTGCAGACCTTCGCCGGGTGCGCCGACCCGGACGCCGGGCTGCTGGCCTACCGCAAGGTCAGCGAGGCGCTGGGCCGCGACCAGTGGTTCCTGCGGCTGCTGCGCGACGAGGGGCAGGCCGCCGAGCGGCTGGCCGTGCTGCTGGGCTCCAGCCAGTACATCGCCGGGTTGCTCACCCGCACCCCCGAGGCGATGCGCATCCTGGCCGACGACGCCCAGCTCGAGCCGCGCGGCGCGGACGCGCTGACCTCGGCCTGGCGGCAGGCGGTGGCCCGGGCCGGGGACGCCTCCGCCGGAGTGCAGGTGCTCCGCTCGCTGCGCCGCCAGGAGCTGCTGCGGATCGCCTGCGCCGACCTGCTCGGGCGGCTGGACGTGCTCGGAGTCGGTCGGGCGCTGCACGACGTCGCGGTGGCGACGCTGCGGGCCGGGCTGGACGCCGCGGTGCGCAGCTGGGCCGCCGAGGCCGGGGTGGCCGCGGCCGACGTGCCGGTCGACCTGGCGGTGATCGGGATGGGCCGGCTGGGCGGGGCCGAGATGGGCTACGGCTCGGACGCCGACGTGTTGTTCGTGCACCGGGCGCGGGCGGGCACCGACGAGTCGCGCGCCGCCCCGGTGGCCAACGCCGTCGCGCACACGCTGCGCCGGCTGCTGGGCGAGCCCGCGCCGGACCCGGCCTTCGAGGTCGACGCGAACCTGCGCCCGGAGGGCCGGCAGGGAGCGCTGTCGCGCAGCCTGTCGGCGTTCGCCGAGTACTACCAGCGCTGGGTCTCCACCTGGGAGGTGCAGGCGCTGCTGCGCGCCGAGCCGGTGGCCGGGGACGAGCAGCTGGGCCGGGACTTCCTCGCCCTGGTCGACCCGCTGCGGTACCCGGTCGCCGGGCTGGGCACCGAGCAGGTCGCCGAGATCCGCCGGATCAAGGCGCGGGTGGACAGCGAGCGGCTGCCGCGTGGCGCCGACCCGGCCACCCACACCAAGCTCGGCCGCGGCGGGCTGGCCGACGTCGAGTGGACCGTGCAGCTGCTCCAGCTGCAGCACGCCGCCGCGCACCCGCAGCTGCAGGTCACCCCGACGATCGCCGCGCTGGAGGCGATCGGCGCCGCCGGGCTGCTGGACGCCGAGCAGGCGGGCGCGCTGCGGGCGGCGTGGGAGCTGGCCAGCCGGGCGCGCAACGCCGTCTTCCTGGTGCGCGGTCGGCCCGGTGACCAGTTGCCGCGGCAGGGGCTGGAGCTGCACGGCGTCGCCCGGGCCTGCGGCTACGGCGCCGACACCGACCCCGGTCGGTTCCTCGACGACTACCGGCGGGTCACCCGGCACGCCCGCACCGTCGTCGAGCGGGTGTTCTACGGTCGCACCGAGGAGGACTGATCCGTGTACGTCCCCGCGCACTTCGCCGCCCCGGCCGACGCCCTCGCCCAGCTGCTGGCCGCGCCGGGGGCCGTGGACCTGGTCAGCAGCACGCCGGCGGGACTCACCGCCACCACGCTGCCGATGCTCCACGACCCCCGGGCGAACACGCTGACCGGCCACCTCGCGCGCAACAACCCGCAGTGGCGGGACACCGTGGGAGAGGTCCTGGTCATCGTCCGCGGGCCCGACGCCTACGTGTCGCCGTCCTGGTACGCCAGCAAGGCCGAGCACGGCCGGGTGGTGCCGACCTGGGACTACGTGCTGGCCCACGTCCACGGTGAGCTGGTGCTGCACTCTGACGCCGACTGGCTGGCCGCCCACGTCACCCGGCTCACCGCGGCGCACGAGGCTGGCCGGACCGAGCCGTGGGCGGTGACCGACGCGCCCGCCCGGTTCGTCACCGGCCAGCTGCGGGCGATCGTCGGCGTCGAGGTGCGGATCGGCCGGGTCGAGGCCAAGTGGAAGCTGTCGCAGAACCGCCCGGCCGCCGACGTCGACGGCGTCGTCGCCGGACTCACGGCCGACGGGGCGCGGGACACGGCGGCCGCGGTGCAGGCAGCCCGCCCGAGCTGACCGACCGGAGAGCGGGGAGGATGGCGGCGTGACCGAGGAGCTGTCCGCCGACGACGTGACCGACGAGCGGGTGCGCGACCTCCCGCCGGCCGACGAGCCGACCGCCACCATCACGCCCTACCGGGACGGCCCGCTGCTCGTCCGCGGGGACTTCCGGCTGGTCGACACCGAGGGCAACGAGATCGACCCGGGACGCAGGACCGTCGCGCTGTGCCGGTGCGGCAGGTCCGGCATCAAGCCGTTCTGCGACGGCACCCACAAACGGTCCGGCTTCCACGCCGGGAGCGCCCCCACCCGCCCGCGCCCGGCGGCCGACATCCACCGAGACCGGGCCTAGGCACCGCTAGGCAGCCAGGGCGGGCTCGGCGAACAGCCCGGAGCGGCCGGCCTCCCAGGCACCGAGCAGGTGGACGGCGGTCAGCCCGTCGAGGGCCAGCGAGCAGGCCGCGCCGAACAGGACGTCGGCCAGCAGCGACGGCTCCTCGGCCACCAGGGACCCGCACATGTCGACCGAGGCGATCTGCTCGTGGACGGCGTCGGCCTCGACGTGCTCGTCGTAGAACACGGTGGTGGCGTCGCCGAAGCCCAGCCGGCGCAGCCCCGACGAGTAGCGGCGGCTGGGCTCGGAGGAGGTCATCTCCACCGCCGCCAGGTGCCCCAGGCAGGCGCCGCGAAGCGCCCGGTGCAGGCCGAACAGCGACATGGTGTTGACCGCGGTGAACGCGACCGCCGGGGCGTGGTCCCACAGCGCGCCGTACCCGGTGTCCAGGTCCAGGTCGCTCATCATCCCGGCGAACAGCTGGCTGTGCATCCGCTCGGCGGACCCGCCGCCGTACTCGTCGGCCTGGATCTCCACCATCGCCGCCTTCGCCCGGCCACCCAGCCGCGGGATGGCCCAGGTGTGCGGGTCGCCCTCCTTGAGGTGGTAGACCGACCGCAGCGTCAGGTACTCCTGCCACTGCGCAAGGGTGCCGCTCCGCGCCAGGTGGCGGGACAGCGACGGGCCGTCATCCGCGGCGATGAGGGCGGTCAGCTGTTGGTCGACCGGGGCGCCGGTCGCCGCGACGTCACCGACCAGGGCCCGCAGCGCGGCGGTGTGCCGCTGCTCCAGCCGGGCGCGCAGCCGCAGCAGCTCGGGGTCCCACTCCCAGGCGTCGGCGACGTCGTCGAAGCCGCGGTAGTGCAGCTCGTAGCAGATCGCCAGGCTCAGCTGCAGGTCGTCGTCGAGCAGGGGGTCGGTCGTGGCGGCGAGGAGGGTCTCCGCCGCGGCGGCCGTGCTCGGTGAGATCGAGTCGCCGGAGGCGAGGTCGGTGCACAGTCCGGCGCTGAGGGGGCCCCGTGACCCGGGAAGCTGCATGCCCGCGATCATGCCCGCGATCGCGTCGTCCGGAACGTCCCAGACGGAGGAACCTGGTGCACGGTCGGGTGGCGCGCGACACGACCCGCCGCAGCATCAGGCGCGCTCGAAGGCGCTGGCCATCCGGGCCTGCTCCTCAAGGACCTCGCCCATCCGAGCCTGGACGGCGTCGAGCTGGCCGATGATCTCGCCGGTGGTGTGGATGCCGGAGGCCACGGCCTTGCTGCTGGCCTGGATGCCGGCGATCTGGTCCGACACCCGCTGGGTGGCCTTCGCGGTCTCCCGGGCCAGGTCCTTGACCTCGCTGGCCACCACCGCGAAGCCCTTGCCCAGCTCCCCGGCGCGGGCGGCCTCGATGGTGGCGTTCAGCGCCAGCAGGTTGGTCTGGTCGGCGATGCCGGAGATGATCCGGATGACCTCCCCGACGGCCGCGGAGGCCTCGTCCAGGGCCTCCACCTCACCGGTCATGGTCGAGGCCTGCACGACCGCGGACTCCGCGACCCGGCCGGCGTCGCCGGCGGCCTCCCGCAGCCGGGCGACGGTGTCCAGCAGCTCCCGGGCGTTGGCCGCGGACTCCTCGGTGCGGCGCAGCACGTCCAGCCGCTGGGACACCAGCTGCTGCACGTTGCGCAGCGCCGAGGCCCGCGACTCGGACAGCTCGATGGTCTCGGTGACGAAGAAGTCCATCGTGCCGATCACCCTCCCACCGACCAGCAGGGGGAAGCAGACGCCGGAGCGCACCCCGGCCCGCTGGGCCGCCGGGGCGCGCACGCAGTCGGTCATCTCGCCGATGTCGGAGACGAAGAACAGGTCCCGGGCCCGCCAGGCGCGCCCGGACAGGCCCACGCCCTCGGCGAAGCTGGCGGCCAGGGTGACCTTGCGGAACTCCTCCCCGGCCGAACCGGACTCCTGCTGGAACCGCAGCACCCCGGCCGCCTCGTCGAGCGCCCAGTAGGAGCCGTAGGCCCAGCCGAAGGCCTCGCGCACGGTGTCCAGCGCCGTCCGCAGCGCGGCCTGCTGGGTGCCGGCCGCCCCGACCTCGGCCACCACCGTGGTCACCGCCACCCGGTCGTCGAGCGTCTCCTGCAGCTGGGTCCGTTGCACCGCAGCGCGGCGGGCGTGGCTCAGCAGCCGGCCGAGGGAGTCCCACTTGCCCTTCCGGGCGCCGAGGAACGGCAGCTCGCCGGTGGTGTAGTACTCGTGCAGCGCGGTCACCCGGCCGTCCTCGACCAGCGGCAGGACGCAGCCGCTGGTGGCCCCCGCTGCGAGCGCGCCGGCCCACCGCTGGCAGGAGCGCGGGTCGCTGCCCAGGTCGAGCACGACGGCCTTCCTGGCGCGGACGGCCTCGCCGCCGTACCCGTCGGCCGACGTGATCCGGGCCACCTGGCCACCGGGACCCGCCGCGATCGCGCCGGCCAGCGGGCCGAACTCGCCGTGCAGGTGGAACGCGCCGTCCTCCCCGGGCAGCCAGACGGCGCAGTAGCCGAGCTGCAGCTCGCGGACGAGCGTCTCGGTGACGACCAGGTGCCCGTGCGCCTCGCCGCTGATGCCGCGGTCGAGCTGGTCGATGACGGCCTCGACGGCCTCGACGTCGCGGGGCATCTGTGCGGGCGTCAGCGTCGCCGCCGCCTGGCTGCTGGTGCGCCGCCTCATCCGTGTCCTCCTCCGCCGAGCCCGCCCGCGAGTGCGGACGTCGCCGTTCCCGGTCCTCATCGGCAGTCGGGACCCCGAGTTGAGCCGGGACGTCCCCGACCGGTCCCGGGCGTACGCGGACGGGATCGTGTCGTTGCATGAGTCAAGTGCTTTCGGCTGGGTAGTCGCAGGGCTCGCTCGTACAGGAGGACCCCCATGACGACTGCTCCCGCGGCTCAGGTGCCCGGCAGCATCCGCAGCCTCATCCCGGCCCGGATCGACCGGCTGCCCTGGTCCCCGTTCCACACCCGGATGGTCATCGCGCTGGGGGTGGCCTGGATCCTCGACGGCCTGGAGATCACCGTCGCCAGCGCGGTCGTGGACACGCTGACCGAGGAGGACACCCTCGCGCTGTCCTCCACCGCCGCCGGCCTGATCGCCACCGTCTACCTGCTGGGCGAGGTGGTCGGCGCGCTGTTCTTCGGCCGGCTGTCGGACAAGCTGGGCCGCAAGAAGCTGTTCGTCATCACCCTGGCCGTCTACCTGATCGGCAGCGGGCTCACGGCGTTCACGCTGGGCAACAGCGCCTTCTGGATCGGCTTCCTCTACCTGACCCGGTTCATCAGCGGCATGGGCATCGGCGGGGAGTACGCCGCCATCAACTCCGCGATCGACGAACTCATCCCGGCCAAGTACCGCGGCCGGGTCGACATCGCCGTGAACGGCACCTACTGGGCCGGCGCCATCATCGGCACGCTGGGCACCTACATCTTCCTCAACCAGCTGGACCCGGGCTGGGGCTGGCGGATCGCCTTCCTGATCGGCCCGGTCCTCGGCCTGGTGATCATCTTCGTCCGGCGGCACCTGCCGGAGAGCCCGCGCTGGCAGGTCATGCACGGCCGTGAGCGCGAGGCCGAGGAGACCATCAGCTACATCGAGCAGGAGGTCGAGCAGGGCGGCCGCACGCTGCCCCGAGTCGACGACGACCGGGCGATCGAGCTGAAGCCGGCCGAGAACATCGGCTACTTCGCGCTGGCCCGGGTGCTGTTCAAGGAGTACCCGAGCCGCGCCGTCTACGGCGCGACGCTGATGATCACGCAGTCGTTCCTCTACAACGCCATCTTCTTCACCTACACCCTGGTGCTGGGCAACTTCTACGACGTCGACTCCTCGCAGGCGCCGCTGTTCCTGATCGCCTTCGCGGTCGGCAACCTGACCGGGCCGCTGACCCTCGGGCACCTGTTCGACACCATCGGCCGCAAGAAGATGATCGCCGGCACGTACATCCTGTCCGGGCTGCTGCTGGCGGTCACGGCGTTCCTGTTCCAGGCCGACGTGCTGACCGCCGTCACCCAGACGATCGCCTGGTGCGTCATCTTCTACTTCGCCTCCGCCGGGGCCAGCGCGGCCTACCTGACGGTCAGCGAGATCTTCCCGCAGGAGGTGCGGGCCAAGGCGATCGCGGTCTTCTTCGCGATCGCGCAGTGCTTCGGTGCCCTCGGCCCGGTCATATACGGCGCGCTGATCGGCGAGGGGGAGAGCCGGGGTCCGCTGTTCTACGGCTACCTGCTCGGCGCCGGGGTGATGGTCGTCGGTGGTCTCGTCGCGGCCGTCCTCGGCGTCAGCGCCGAGGGCAGGTCGCTGGAGGACGTCGCCACGCCGCTGGCCGCCCGCAACGCCCAGACCCGTCGTCCCGGCACCCGGGCCGAGGGCGCCGCACGCCCGCACTGACCCGGATCCTGCTGGTCAGCGTTCCGGACGGCCCTC
Source organism: Modestobacter altitudinis (assembly GCF_005930475.1). GTDB lineage: Bacteria > Actinomycetota > Actinomycetes > Mycobacteriales > Geodermatophilaceae > Modestobacter > Modestobacter altitudinis. Next base: position 125,046 of record NZ_SJEW01000001.1, on the reverse strand, counting down.
GACCTCGGGCAGGTCGGGGGCCGTTCTCGTCGTTCGGAGCACAGCCGTCCCACCTGTGCGTGTCGTCACAATGTGCAACCATCTCGCTGCTTTACTGCCCGCGGTCTCCAGACAGCGGGAGGACGTGCACGGCCCTGACGCCTGCACCGTCACCGGTGGACGGGCCATGTCCCCCGCCCGTCCCCAGCTCCCGAGGACGCTCATGCCATCCGCTGCCGCGCCGTCCCGACCGTCGTCGGACTGGACCTGCGACCCCGCGATCGAGACCGCTGCCGGCTACCTGGCCACGGTCCGGCACGCACCGGACCGGGCGACCGCCTGGCGCGCGGCGGCGTCCCGGGGAGGGCCGGCCGCGCTGCTCGCCCTGCTCCGGTCGCTGCCGCGGGAGACCGCCACCTTCTCGGCCGCGCCGGCGGGGGAGGAGCTGCGCTCGTGGTTCGGTGCCGGCCGCCGGCTGCCGGTCGACCGGGTCCCGGTGGGGCTCCTGCGGCTGCCGGCGTCCCGTGCCGAGTACCTGCGCGGACGACCCCGGCAGGCGCTGCGCACCAACCTCAACCGCGCCGCGGCGGACGGGCTCACCTCCACCAGCGACCTGTCCCCGGCCGAGGTGCAGCGGAGCGCGGCGCACATCGGTCAGCGGCGGGGTGGCCCACTGGCGCTGCTGACCGGACCGCGGGCGCTGCCCGGGGTGTCGCCGCTCTTCGCCGTCAGCCACGACGCCGCCGGGGACCCGGTGGCCGTGTGCGAGGTGGTCGTCGACGGCGGCTGGGCCGGGCTCCGGACCCTGCAGACCGTGCCCGACGGGCAGACCCTCCGGTACCCGCTGCACACCCACGTCGTCGCCGAGCTCATCGCCCGGGACGTCACCATGCTCACCGTGCGCGGGTCCATGCTCCTGTCCAGCGCGGGCACCCGCTACTTCCAGCGCCGGACGGGGTACGAGCCGGTCTGGCTGCGGCCCGACCCGGTGCCCACGCAGGCCGCACGCGTCACCGTCGACGCGTCCAGCAGGACCCGGCCGTTCATCCCGGCGCAGCGGACGGGCTCCAGCCCACTCGGCGCGGCACCGGAGCTGACCAGCCGCTGCTGACCATGCCGGCAGCGCCGGGACACCACCTGCCTACGGTGCGGCATGGAGTCAGACGCTGCCGGGGCCCCGGCGTGAGGATCGTGCACGACGGCGACCACGGCATCGACGACGCCGTCGCCACGCTCTTCCTGCTGCTGCGCGGCGACGTGGAGCTGGTCGCCATCGGTACCGTGCACGGCAACGCGCACGCCGCCCAGGCCGGGTCCAACGCGCTGCAGCTGATCGAGGTCGCCGGCCGCAGCGGGATCCCGGTGGCGGTCGGTGCCGCACGCCCGCTGGTCCAGCCGGCCGACGTCACCGGGCTGGTGCACGGTCTCGACGGGCTGGGCGGGCAGGCGGTGCCGCACACCGCGGGGCTGGCCGAGGTCTCCGCGGCCGAGCAGCTGGTCCGGCTCGCCCGCGCCGAGCCCGGCGAGCTCACCGTGGTGGCCACCGGCCCGCTCACCAACATCGCGCTGGCGCTGCTGCTCGAGCCCCGGCTGCCCGAGCTGCTGCGCCGGCTGGTGCTCATGGGCGGCGCGGTCGAGCACCCCGGCAACATCACCGCCGTCGCCGAGGCCAACGTCGCGATGGACCCGGAGGCCGCAGCGCTGGTGCTGGCCGCGGGCTTCCCGCTCACCCTGGTGCCGCTGGACACCACCATGGCGACCTGGTGGACCGCCGACGACGTCGCCCGGATCGCCGCGCACGGCACGCCGCTGACCGACCTGCTCACCGGCGTCCTGGCCCACTACCTGGACTTCTACGCGCTGCAGGGCGGCGCCGGCGGGTGCCCGCTGCACGACCCGACCGCCGCGGTCGTCGCGGTCGACCCCTCGGTGGTCACCCGCACCGCCACGGTGCCGGTGGGCGTGGAGCTCGCGCCGGGGCGCACGCGCGGGATGCTGCTGGTCGACCGGCGTCCGTTCGCGGTGCCGGACCCGGCCGCGGCGGCCACCGAGGTGGTGCTCGCCGCCGACCGGGACCGGATCACCGGGCAGCTGCTCGACGTGCTGTTGCGCTGACCGCACGCCGCTGGGTCGGGCGCGCGTCGGTTCGTCCCACTCGTCCCGCCAGCGCACCGGCAGCACACCCGACCCGGGACGTCCGCCTGCTGCCGCCGCCGGGCCGCCACGCTGTGCCGCACGGACGACCCGGGCACGTCGCTGAGGAGGACCCGATGGAGATCGAGGCACACGAGGGCAGCAGCACCGGGGGACGACCGGGCGCGGCCGAGCGCTCGGCGGACGGAGACCGTCGGCGTCGCCAGGTCATGGAGTTGCGGGCCGCGATCTCGCTGGTCAGCAGCGCTGCGGCCGACCTCGGCTGGGGTGCCCGACCGGACGTCCGGTTGCTGCCGGACGGCCGGCTGTGGCTGGACGAGCTGCAGGTGGCGGTGTCCGCTGCCCAGGTCTACCAGGCAGCCCGGCACCTGGTGGCCGCGCAGGTGAGCACCGTCGCGGAGCGGGCGGGCGTGCCGGTCGGGGACGTGGCCGGGCCCTGGCTGCTCAGCCTGCACACGAACGAGGCCATGATCGCGCCCGACCTCGACCTGCCGCAGGACGACGCTGCCTGAGCCCTGCCGCGGAGGCAGTGTTCACCCGCGCGAAACACCACTGGTGCGTGCCCTTCCTAGGTTCGCGGCATCGGGTTCCGTCCGGTTCCCGGGCATGCACCGCCGTCCCGAGGGAGCTCCCGTGAGCGGGAACGCCGTCCGTCTGCAGGCCATCAAGGACGTCGAGGCCCACGTGCCCCCGGCCGTCAGCTTCACCGCGGGGGAGACGCCGGGCGAGGTGTTCGGCGCGAACGTGTTCAGCAAGGCGGTGATGCAGAAGCGGCTGCCCAAGTCGGTCTACACGTCCGTCCTGGCGACGATCGACCACGCCGCGCCGCTGGACCCGCTGGTCGCCGACGCCGTCGCCTCGGCGATGAAGGACTGGGCGATGGAGAAGGGGGCGACGCACTACGCGCACGTCTTCTACCCGCTCACCGGGCTGACCGCCGAGAAGCACGACAGCTTTCTCGAACCGGCCGGGGACGGTTCGGCGCTGGCCGAGTTCGCCGGCAAGACCCTCACCCAGGGAGAGCCGGACGCCTCGAGCTTTCCCAGCGGCGGGCTGCGGAACACCTTCGAGGCGCGCGGCTACACCGGCTGGGACGTGACCAGCCCGGCGTACGTGCTGGAGAGCCCCAACGGCAACACGCTGTGCATCCCCACCGTCTTCGTCTCGATGAACGGTGACGCGCTCGACCACAAGACGCCGCTGCTCCGGTCCCAGCAGTCGATGGCCAAGCACGCCGAACGGGTGCTCCGGCTGTTCGGGCACGCCACCCCGGACGCGGTGGTCTCCTACTGCGGCCCCGAGCAGGAGTACTTCCTGGTCGACCGGCACTTCTTCCTCGGCCGGCCGGACCTGCTCAACGCCGGGCGCACCCTGTTCGGCACCAAGCCGCCCAAGGGTCAGGAGTTCGACGACCACTACTTCGGGGCCATCCCCGAGCGGGTGCTGGGTTTCATGATGGACACCGAGCGGGAGCTGTTCAAACTCGGCATCCCGGCCAAGACCCGGCACAACGAGGTCGCGCCAGGCCAGTTCGAGATCGCTCCGATGTTCGAGCGGGGCAACGTCGCGGCCGACCACCAGCAGCTGCTGATGACGACGTTCAAGCGGACAGCGCGCAAGCACGGCATGGAGTGTCTCTTCCACGAGAAGCCGTTCGAGGGCATCAACGGCTCGGGCAAGCACGTCAACTTCTCCCTGGGCAATGCCACCGAGGGGAACCTGCTGCTGCCGGGCGACACCCCGCACGAGAACGCCCAGTTCCTCGTCTTCTGCGCCGCGGTGATCCGCGCGGTGCACAAGTACGGCGGGCTGCTCCGCGCCTCGGTCGCCTCCGCCAGCAACGACCACCGGCTCGGCGCGAACGAGGCGCCGCCGGCGATCATCTCGATCTTCCTGGGCGACCAGCTGGCCGACGTCTTCGACCAGGTGGCCAAGGGCGGGGCGACGTCGTCGAAGGAGAAGGGGACCTTGACGATCGGCGTCGACACCCTGCCGGTGCTCCCGACCGACCCGGGTGACCGCAACCGGACCAGCCCCTTCGCCTTCACCGGCAACCGGTTCGAGTTCCGCGCGCCCGGTTCGATGCAGTCGGTGGCCGGCCCGATGGTCACGCTCAACACCATCATGGCCGAGGCGCTGGACCACATCGCCACGCAGCTGGAGTCGGCGGTCGCCGACGGCGCGGAGTTCAACACCGCCGTCCAGAAGCTGCTCGAAGAGGTCATCACCGACCACGGCGCGGTCGTCTTCAACGGCGACGGCTACTCCGAGGACTGGCAGGTCGAGGCCGCGGCACGCCGGCTGCCCAACCTGCGCACCACCCTGGACGCGCTGCCGGAGCTGATCACCGACTCGGCGATGGAGCTGTTCAGCCGCTACCAGGTGTTCAGCCACCGGGAGATGCACAGCCGCTACGAGATCGGCCTGGAGCACTACGCGCTCAGCGTCGGGGTGGAGGCCCGGCTGACCCTCGAGATCGGGACGACGTCGGTGCTGCCGGCCGCTGTCCGGCACCAGACCGAGGTCGCGCAGAACCTCGGCGCGCTCAAGGCGGCCGGGGTGGACCCCGACCTGTCGGTGCTGGCCGAGATCAGCGCGCCGCTGGCTGAGCTCCGCGGCGCACTGGTCACCCTGCGGACGGCGTTGGCCGGTGACGCGGGGGGATCGGCGCTGGAGGAGGCGCAGCGCGCGCAGGACGCGCTGCTCCCGGCGATGGCTGCCGTCCGGGCCGCCGCGGACGAGCTCGAGGACGTCGTCGCCGACGACCTGTGGCCGCTGCCGACCTACCAGGAGATGCTGTTCATCCGCTGAGCCCGCAGCAGCCAGGCGCACTGGGGACCGAGGTCCCGCCCGGCTCGGTCCCGGACCTTATGCTCTGCGCGGACGGCGTCGACGATGACGCCGCGGTGCTCGGAGGCGCTCATGTCCACGACGGCGACCAGGGACGACGCGAGCGGCGGCGGGCAGCCGCCGGGCGGGGCAGCCGGACGCCGCTCGTCGGTGCGCTCGGTGGCCATCTGGGTCGCGGTGGCAGCGGTGGGTGCGGTCGCCTGGACGGTGCTGGCGCTGGCCCGCGGCGAGTCGATCTCCGCACTGTGGATCCTGTTCGCGGCGCTCTGCTCGTACGCGATCGCCTACCGCTTCTACGCGCGGTTCCTCACCTACCGGGTGCTCGGCACCGACGACCGTCGCGCCACCCCGGCCGAGCGGCTGCACAACGGCGTCGACTACGACGTCACCGACCGGCGGGTGCTCTTCGGTCACCACTTCGCCGCCATCGCCGGCGCCGGGCCGCTGGTCGGGCCGGTGCTCGCCGCGCAGATGGGCTACCTGCCGGGGACCATCTGGATCGTCGTCGGCGTCATCTTCGCCGGCGCCGTCCAGGACCTGACGGTGCTGTTCTTCTCGATGCGCCGCAACGGCAAGAGCCTCGGTCAGATGGTCCGCGAGGAGATCGGCGTCGTCGGCGGCGTCGCCGCGCTGATCGCCGTCTTCGCGATCATGATCATCATCCTCGCGGTGCTCGCGCTGATCGTGGTCAACGCGCTGGCCGAGTCGCCGTGGGGGGTCTTCTCCATCGCGCTGACCATCCCGATCGCGCTGTTCATGGGCCTCTACCTGCGCCGGCTCCGACCCGGCAGGGTGCTGGAGGCCACCGGCATCGGCGTCGCGCTGCTGCTGCTGGCGATCGTCGGCGGTGGCTGGATCCAGGACACCGGGCTGGGCGACGCACTGACGCTGTCCAAGGAGTGGCTGGTCCTCGCGCTCGTCGTCTACGGGTTCGTCGCCTCGGTGCTGCCCGTCTGGCTGCTGCTCACCCCGCGCGACTACCTGTCGACGTTCATGAAGGTCGGCGTCATCGTCCTGCTCGCGCTCGGGCTGCTGATCTCCCGCCCCGTGCTGCAGGCCCAGGCCGTCACCGACTTCGCCCGGGAGGGCACCGGTCCGGTCTTCGCCGGCCAGCTGTTCCCCTTCGTCTTCATCACCATCGCCTGCGGCGCCCTGTCCGGCTTCCACGCGCTGATCTCCTCGGGCACGACGCCGAAGATGGTGGCCAAGGAGAGCCAGGTCCGGCTCATCGGCTACGGCGGCATGCTGATGGAGTCGTTCGTGGCCATCAGCGCGCTGATCGCCGCCTGCGTCATCGACCAGGGGCTCTACTTCGCGATGAACAGCCCGGCCGGGGCCACCGGCGGCGCGGTCGACACGGCTGCCACCTTCGTGCAGGGGCTCGGGTTCGACACCAGCGCGCAGGACCTCGCCGCCGCCGCGGCCGCCGTCCAGGAACCGACCCTGATCTCGCGCACCGGCGGCGCCCCCACGCTCGCCATCGGCATCTCGCAGATCTTCAGCGACGCGTTCGGTGGCGGGCTCCAGGCGTTCTGGTACCACTTCGCGATCATGTTCGAGGCGCTGTTCATCCTGACCGCCGTCGACGCCGGCACCCGGGTGGGCCGGTTCATGCTGCAGGACTCGATCGGCAACGTCTGGAAGCGCTTCGGCGACCTGTCCTGGCGGCCCGCCAACGTCATCGCCAGCGCCATCGTCGTCGGGCTGTGGGGCTCGGTCCTCTACATCGGGGTGACCGACCCGCTGGGTGGTGTGAACCAGCTGTTCCCGCTGTTCGGGATCGCCAACCAGCTGCTCGCTGCCATCGCGCTGACCCTGGTGACGGTGCTCCTGATCAAGCACGGCAAGCTGCGCTACGCCTGGGTGACCGGCGTGCCGCTGGTCTGGGACCTCGTCGTCACCATGACCGCGAGCTGGCAGAAGGTCTTCTCCGACGTCCCGGCGATCGGCTACTTCGCGCAGGCCCAGCGGTACCGGGACGCGCAGGACGCCGGTGAGCTGCTGGCACCGGCGCAGGACCAGGGGCAGATGGACCAGGTCATCTTCAACTCCACCCTCAACGGCATCCTGCAGAGCTTCTTCGCCGTGCTGGTGCTGGTGGTCGTCGCCAACGCCGTGTTCGTCATCGCCCGGGCGATCCGGGCCGGTGGCCTGCCGACGACGGAGGAACCGCCCACGCCGTCGGAGCTCGTGGAACCGGCCGGCCTGTGGGCCACGGCCGAGGAGAAGCGCGCCCTGGCCGAGCACGACCGCCTGGTCGGCTCGGGTGCCGGGAGCCGGGACGGCGGTCGGCCGTGACCGCCGGGGACGTGCGGGCGGCCCTCGTCCGGGCCGGGCGCGGGGTGCGGTGGTACCTGCGTGAGTGGAGCGGCGAGGCCCGCTGGGACGACCACCTGCGGGAGTGCGCCGAGCACGGGCACGAGCCGCTGACCCGGCGGGAGTTCGAGCGGCGCCGGGCCGACGCCGTCGAGCGCACCCCGATCAGCCGCTGCTGTTGATCGCCGTGCCGTGCGTGGTCGGCGCGCGAGGCTGCCTTCCACGAGTTCGAGGCGCTGGAGGCGGTCGGGGTGGCCCGCCGGGGCGTCCCGCGTCATCCGGTCGGTCCGGGAGCGTCGTCACCGGTGCAGGCGATCGGCCTGACCGAGGAGAGGTGGCGACCGTGAGCGACGACGACGCAGTCCGCGACGCAGGGAGCCGAGTCGGCTCGGCCGACCGGCGGGGAGCGGGCACCGCTCCCGGCCGGACCCTGCCCCGCGACCACCTCCGCCGGATCGCGGTGCTCCTGGAGACCGCGGCCGTGCTCGACGGCCGGGCGAGCCGCACCGGCAACGCGGTGTTCGCCGAGGTGCTGCGCGAGCGCGCCACCCGGCGCCGGGAGACCGCTGCCCAGCTCCGTGCGGGGCTGTGGGGGCCCGACCGGCGCGCTGCCGGGTGAGTCGCCGCGCCCCGGGAGGACACCGCTGACCGCCGTGCGGCGGGTCGACGCAGGAGGTGCGGATCGCCGGGACGGCGGTAGCGTGCCCGGCATGCCGGCCCCGGCACCCGCCGACTCCTCCCCGGAGCCCCGCGGCCCCCTGGACGTCGCGGCGCTGATCCCGATCGTCCGCCGCATCGTCGCCGCGCGCGTGCCCGACCGGGCGACCGCCGACGACCTGGTGCAGGAGACGCTGGCCCGGGTGCTCGCGGCCGTCGAGCGGATCGAGCCGGGCATGGTCGAGCCGTACGCCATCGTGACCGCGCGGAACGTGGTGGCCACCATGTGGCGGGACCAGGACCGGCAGCGGCGCCACCAGCACCGGGTCGTCGACCTGCGCCCACCGCAGCTGCCGGACGAGGACGTGCTGGCCCAGGAGGACCGGGCGGCGATGGCCGAGGCCCTGACCCGGCTGTCCGAGCGCGAGCGCAGCACCCTGCTGGCGCACGAGGTCTCCGGGCAGGACACCCACTCCCTCGCCGCCGAGCTGGGCTCCACGGCGGGTGCGGTGGCCGCGCAGCTCAACCGCACCCGCGCCCGGCTGCGGGTCGAGTACCTGCTCGCCGCCGACCGGGTCGAGCCCTCCACCCCGCGGTGCCGGCCGGTGCTGCTGGCCCTCTCCAGCGGCGACCGGCGGCGGCAGCGCGAGGTCGACGCGGCCCGGCACCTGCTGGAGTGCGAGCTGTGCGCCCGGCTCAGCGAGCCGCTGATGGGGCGCGGACGCAGCCGGGACGACGAGGTGCGGGTCGCCGTCCGCGCCGACGCGGACGTGGTGGCGGCCCGGCAGGCGGCGCGCGAGCTGGCCGCCCGGCTCGGGTTCCCGCCCACCGACCTGACCGAGATCGCGACGGCGGTCTCGGAGGTGGTGCGCAACATCGTGCGCTTCGCCGATGCCGGCGAGGTGCTGGTGGAGCTGCTGGACTCCCCGCGCCGGGGGATCCGGATCACCGCGCGGGACTCCGGGCCTGGCATCCCCGACGTGCAGGAGGCGCTGCGCGACGGCTACAGCACCTACCGCGGCCTGGGGCTGGGGCTGCCCGGTGCCCGGCGGCTGATGGACGAGTTCGCCGTGGCCTCCGAGCCGGGGCGTGGCACCACCGTGACGATGACGAAGTGGCGGGAGGACCGATGAACACCGAGGACACCGAGGACACCGAGGACGACGAGGTCGGCGGGGCGGCACCGGGAGGTGCGCCGGGGGACGACGACGGCCTCCTGCCCCAGCTGGTGGCCCACCTGCGGGAACACCGCAACCGGCTGCGGCAGGAGTGGGTCGGCCGGATCCACTCCGCGCACCTGCTCCAGGCGATGACCAGCCAGGAGATGGCGGCGGAGACGACGTCGGTCTACGACAACTACGTCGAGGTGCTCGAGACCGGCAGCGTCGAGGCGCTGCAGCACTACGCGCGGGACCTCTCCGAGCGGATCATCCCGCGCGGGGTGGAGACGCAGGAGGTCGTCGGCATCGTCCTGCTGCTGCGCGACGTGCTCGCCCGGTCGCTGTTCGAGAAGTACCAGCGCGACCTGCCGCTGCTCAACCGGGTGCTGGACGCCTACGAGCCAGCTGCCAACCGCATCGCCAACACCGTCGCGGTCAGCTTCGTCGACGAGCGGGAACGGGTCATCCGGCAGCAGCAGGACTCCATCCGGGAGCTGTCCACGCCGGTGCTGCGGGTCCGCGAGCGGCTGCTCATCCTGCCGATCATCGGGGTGCTGGACCGGGAGCGGGCCCGGCAGCTCACCGAGCAGCTGCTCACCGGGATCCGGGCGCACCGGGCGAAGGTCGTCGTCATCGACATCACCGGGGTGCCGGACGTCGACGAGGCCGTCGCCAACCACCTGGTGCAGACCGTCGACGCGTCCCGGCTGATGGGGGCCAGCGTGATCATCACCGGGCTCTCGCCGGAGATCGCCCAGACGCTGGTCACCATCGGGGTGGACCTGAGCCGGCTGGAGACCATCGGGGACCTGCAGGGCGGTCTGGAAGAGGCGGAGCGGTTGCTGGGGTTCATCGTGACGCGGGACAGCGAGGCGGCCGGGCCATGATCGCGGGGCCCCGGCTCTTCTCCATCCTGCGGCAGGGGACCTGCCTGATCGCCTCGATCCACACCGCGCTCGACGACTCCCAGCTGGTCCGCTTCCAGCACGACCTGATCGCCACGATCGGCCGGGACCGGGCGCGCGGGGTGGTCATCGACGTCGCCGCCCTGGACGTGCTCGACTCCTTCGCCACCTGCACGCTGCGCGACATCGGCAACATGGCGCGGCTGCGCGGCGCGGCGACGGTCATCGTGGGCATCCAGCCCGAGGTCGCCATCGCGATGGTCCGGCTGGGGCTGAGCACCGGGGTGGTGGAGACGGCACTGGACCTGGAGGAGGGGCTGGCCCTGCTGGACGGCCGGACGGCGGGATCCCCGGACGGACGGCGGTGAGCGACGACGGCGTCCGCCGCAGCTACCGGGCAGCGTTCCTGCGCTACCTGGCCCGGCACGAGGAGGCGGCACTGCACGCCGGCTACGAGATCGGCCGGGCCGGGCTGGAGGCCGAGCTCGGGCTGCTCGAGCTGGTGCAGGTGCACCACCTCGTGTTGATCGACGTCCTGCGGGACACCCCGGCGGACGAGGTCCCGGCGGTCGCCGCCGCGGCCTCGGACTTCCTGCTGGAGGTGCTGTCGAGCTACGACATGGTGCAGCGGGGCTTCCGCGCCGGCGGCTGACCGCGGGCCCGGGGCCACGTGCCCCCGAACAGGTCAGGGGGCACGTGGCATCCGAGGGGCGGTCGGGGTCAGGGACCGCCCTCCGCCACCGCGGGCCGGGTCCTCCGGGCGGCGGTGACGGCTGGTCTCTCGTCCTGCACCCCTGAAGACCCCGCAGGACACCCGGGATGACGTCTCGTCCGCCGGTGCCCGTCCGGCCGGCTCAGCGGCTTGACCAGGCGGCGGGCCGGGACCCCCGGCGCCGAGCCCGCGTCATGCGCCGGCGCGGGGAGCGTCCCCCGGCGCTGACCCCGACGGATGAGGCGCTCCAGCAACGGTCCCGATCGGCCGATGGGGTCGGGACCGAGGACGAGAGTGAGGGCACGTGAAGCGGAGACGATCAGACGCCGACCAGCAGGTCGCCGAGCTGCTGCGGACGGCCAAGGAGTCGCTGCAGCTGTCCGTGGCCTTCCTGAGCCGGCTGGACGGCACGACGCAGCACCTGGAGGTCGTCGAGTCCTCCGTGCCGTTCCTGTTCCAGGAGGGCAACCAGCAGCGTCAGGAGACCTCCTTCTGCCAGGCCATCCTGGACGGCGACCTGCCGGCGGTCATCCCCGACGTGCGGCAGCACCCCCAGGCGATGGCGCTGCCCGCCGCCCGGTTGCCGAGGATCCGCAGCTACGTGTCGGTCCCCGTCGTGCTCAGCGACGGCCAGCTCTACGGCACCTTCTGCGCCGCCGGGCTCACCACGGACAAGGGGCTCACCAAGCGCGACAAGTCGCTGATGACCGTCCTGGCGTCGGCCGCCGCGGTGATCATCGAGCCCGGCGTGCGGGAGCAGGAGCGGCGGCGCGAGCTGGTGGGTCGCCTGGAGCCGGTCCTCGCCGGCGGCGGACCGGTCGTCGTCCTGCAGCCCATCGTGGACCTGGGGACCGGGCTCCGCGTCGGGTCCGAGGCGTTGAGCCGGTTCCCGGCAGCGTGGGACAAGGCGCCGGACGTGTGCTTCGCCGAGGCGCACAGCGTGGGGCTGGGGCACGAGCTGGAGCTGATCGCCCTGAGCCGGGCCGCTGAGCACCTGACCGCGGTCGAGGGCTACGTGGCCATGAACATCTCGCCCGCCACGCTGCTGCTCCCCGAGTTCGCCGCGCTCATGGAGCGGTTGCCGCTGGAGCGGGTGCTGCTCGAGCTGTCCGAGCACGACCCGGTGGAGGACTACGCCGCCCTGGCCGCGGCGCTGGCCCCGCTCCGCGCCCGCGGGATGCGGCTGGCCATCGACGACGTCGGCGCCGGGTTCTCCTCCCTGCGGCACATCGTCGTCACCGCACCGGACGTGCTCAAGATGGACCGCAGCATCGTCTCCGGGGTCGACACCGACCCCGTGCTCACCAGGCTGGTGAGCTCCCTCGTCGAGTTCGGCCACGGCGGCGGGGCCACCGTGGTCGCGGAGGGTGTCGAGACCGCCGCCGAGGCCGTGGTCCTCCGGGACCTGGGCGTCGACCTGGGGCAGGGGTGGTTCTTCGGGCGGCCGGCACCGGTCGAGGCACCGGCGACCAGCCGGCCGGCACCGGCCGTCCCGGTCGCCCGGACCCCGGCGGACGAGGCGCCGGCGTTGGCGACCGGTCGCTGACGTCCCCGAGGTCCTCGGCCGGACACAGCGCAGCCCCCGCCGGGAGACCTGGCGGGGGCTGCGCTGTGTGCACGAGCCGGGAGCGGCTCGGTCGATCAGATGTCGTAGTACATCGCGAACTCGTGCGGGTGCGGGCGCAGCCGGATCGGGTCGATCTCGTTGGCCCGCTTGTACTCGATCCAGGTCTCGATCAGGTCGGAGGTGAACACGCCACCGTCGAGCAGGTAGTCGTGGTCGACCTCGAGCCGGTCGAGGACGGCGTCCAGCGATGCGGGCACCTTCTCGATGCCCAGCGCCTCCTCGGGCGGCAGCTCGTAGAGGTCCTTGTCGACCGGCGCCGGGGGCTCGATCTTGTTGCGGACGCCGTCGAGGCCGGCCATCAGCATCGCCGAGAACGCCAGGTACGGGTTCGCCGAGGGGTCCGGCACGCGGAACTCGATGCGCTTGGCCTTCGGGTTGTCGCCCGAGATCGGGATGCGGGTGCACGCCGAGCGGTTGCGCGCGGAGTAGACCAGGTTGATCGGCGCCTCGTAACCCGGGACCAGGCGGTGGTAGCTGTTGACCGTCGGGTTGGTGAAGGCCAGCAGCGAGGGGGCATGCGTGAGCAGGCCACCGATGTAGTGCCGGGCCATGTCCGACAGGCCGGCGTAGCCGGTCTCGGCGGCGAACAGCGGCTCGCCGTCCTTCCACAGGCTCTGGTGGCAGTGCATGCCCGAGCCGTTGTCACCGAAGAGCGGCTTGGGCATGAACGTCGCGCTCTTGCCGTGCGCCCAGGCGGTGTTCTTGATGATGTACTTGAACAGCATCAGGCTGTCCGCCGAGCGCAGCAGCGTGTCGAACTTGTAGTTGATCTCGGCCTGGCCGCCGGTGCCCACCTCGTGGTGGCCACGCTCGAGCTCCAGCCCGGCGTTGGTCAGGTTGACCATCATCGTCGAGCGCAGGTCGCTCTGGTGGTCGATCGGCTCGACCGGGAAGTAGCCGCCCTTGGGCCGGGTCTTGTACCCGAGGTTGGGGCCGCCGTTCTCACCGGTGAGCGACCCGGTGTTCCAGGAGCCCTCGACCGCGTCGATGTGGTAGTAGCCCTCGTTGATCGCGGTGTTGTGCCGCACCGAGTCGAAGACGTAGAACTCGGCCTCCGGGCCGAAGTACGCGGTGTCGGCGATGCCGGAACTGGCCAGGTAGGCCTCGGCCTTCTTCGCCACGTTGCGCGGGTCGCGGCTGTAGGCCTCGCGCGTGATCGGGTCGTGGATGAAGAAGTTGATGTTCAGCGTCTTGTGGATGCGGAACGGGTCCAGGTACGCGCTGCTCGCGTCGGGCAGCAGCAGCATGTCCGACTCGTTGATCGCCTGGAAGCCGCGGATCGACGAACCGTCGAAGCCCAGGCCGTCGGCGAAGGTGTCCGGGCCGAAGGTCTCCGCCGGGATGGTGAAGTGCTGCATGACGCCGGGCAGGTCGCAGAACCGGACGTCGACGAACTTCACGTCGTTGTCGCGGATGTACGCGGTGACCTCGTCGGGACTGTTGAACATCGATCCTCCGGGAATGGACGGCCAGCTCGAGGAGAAGTTACGAGCGGGGGGTTGCTCCGGGGTGTCTCCGGTGTTTCGTCGCGGTAACAACGGCCCCGGCGTGTCGTCCGGGACGACGATCGTCACCCCCGTGACCCGGCCGGGTGCTGCCGGGGACGACTTACGCTTGCGAGGTGACCAGGGACGACGTCCAACCCTCTCAGGAACGGGCCCGCGGCGCCGGACTGGGGCTGCCGGCCACCGGGCCCGGGTCGCTGGCCCCCTTCGGCCGCCGGGTCGGTCAGTACCTCATCGACGCGGTGGTCTCGGGCCTGGTCGCGGCGCTGTTCACCGCCCCCGAGCCGCCGGAGCTGTGGAGCCTGCTGACCTTCGGCGTGATGACGGTGGTCTTCCTGGTGCTCGCCGGGCAGACCCCGGGGATGCGGCTGCTCGGTCTCCGGCTGGCCCACCCGCACCCGGGGCAGCGGCTGGCCCTGTGGCGGGCCGTCGTCCGCACCGGGCTGCTGATGCTGCTGATCCCGGCCCTGGTCGTCGACTCCGACGGCCGCGGGCTGCACGACCGGCTCACCGACACCGCGGTGGTCCGGGATCGCTAGGCGAAGGACCCCGTCCCTCGCGAGCTCGGGACGAGCCTCCGGACGGCGCCGACCGAAGCCGGAGGACGAGCCTCACTTCTCGACCCGCAGGCCGGACTCGATCGCGAACACCACCAGCTGGGCCCGGTCCCGGGCGTGCAGCTTCAGCATCGCCCGGCTGACGTGCGTGCGCACCGTCGCCGGGCTGACCACCAGCGTCGCGGCGATCTCGTCGTTGGACCGGCCGGTGGCGACCCAGCCGACGACCTCCCGCTCCCGTTCGGTCAGCTCCGCGACGCCGGCGTGCGGCGCGCTCCGGCGGGCCGGCCCGGCCGTGAAGTGCTCGATCACCCGGCGGGTGACGGTGGGGGAGAGCAGCGACCCGCCCTCGGCGACCACCCGGACGGCGCGGAGCAGCTCGGCCGGTTCGCCGTCCTTGAGCACGAAGCCGCTCGCCCCGGCGGCCAGCGCGGCGAAGACGTACTCGTCGAGCTCGAAGGTGGTCAGCACGATGACCCGGACCGCGGCGAGCGACGGGTCGGCGGCGATCTGGCGGAGCGCCTCCAGGCCGTCCATCTCGGGCATCCGCACGTCCATCAGGACGACGTCGGGCAGCACGGTCCGCACCAGGGTCAGCCCGGTCCGGCCGTCGGCCGCCTCACCGACCAGTTCAGTGTCGGCCTCGGTCTCCAGCAGGGCGCGCAGGCCCATCCGCACCAGGGCCTGGTCGTCGACGACGGCCACCCGGATCACGGGGTGCGCCCCCGGACCGGCAGCTCGGCCCGCACGACGAAGCCGTCCTCGACCCCGGTCTCCAGCCGCCCGCCGACCGCGGCGGCGCGCTCGTGCATCCCGGGGATGCCGAGCCCGGCGGGTGCGCCGCCTGCCGGCCCGGGGCCGGAGTCGCGCACCTCGACGAGCAGGCTGCCGGCGGTGCAGCGGACGGTCACCCAGGCCGGGGTGTCGCCGGCGTGCCGGAGCACGTTGGTCAGCGCCTCCTGCACGATCCGGTGGGCGGCGGCGCCGACCTCGGCCGGCACCCCGGGGCAGTCGTCGAGCCGGGCGTGCAGCACCAGCCCGCCGGCGCGCATCCGGTCGAGGAGGGCCGGCAGGTCGGCCAGCCCGGGCGTGGGTCGCAGCGCGGGGGACCCGCCCGGCGCGGCCGGGTCGCGGAAGCGCAGCAGCTCCGCGCGCAGCCCGTCCAGCGACTCGCGGCTGGTGGCCTGGATGGCGGTGAGCAACTCGCGTGCCCGCGCCGGGTCCTTGTCCAGCACGTGCAGGGCGACCCCGGACTGCAGCGCGATGACCGCGAGCCCGTGCCCGACGCCGTCGTGCACCTCGCGCGCGATCGCCAGCCGCTCCTCGGAGACCGCCCGCCGAGCCTGCTCGGCGCGCACCCCCGCCTCGGCGCCCCGGCGGGCCTGCCGGGCGGCGCCGATGGCGCCGGGTGCGGAGACGACGGCAGCCCAGCCGACGGCCCAGGCCAGCCGGGGCACCCAGCCGCCGGCGTCGGCGTCGAGGGCGTGGGGCAGCGCGGTGACCAGCACGAAGACGGCGCCGGCGACGGCCGCCGTGCGCCACGGCACCCGGGTCGCCACCGCGTACGCCGCCACCGGGCCGGTGAGGAGGACCGGTCCGAAGGGGTGCCCGAGCAGCAGGTAGCAGCTGATGGCGGCGCCGCACACGGTCAGCGTGACCAGCGGGGACCGGCGGCGGACCAGCAGTGCCAGGGCCGCGACGCCGGCCAGGACGTAGGCCGTGACCCCCGGGTGGGGGAGTCCCTGGTTGCGGGCGGCCGCCCCGGTGCCCAGCCAGCACATCAGCAGCAGCACCGCGGCGGGGCCGACGTCCCACCACCAGTCGCCGGGCAGCCGGCCGCGGCGGACCGGTGCGGCGGGAGCGGTCACCCGCCGACGATAGGACCGCGGGACCCTGGCCGGCGTCGTCGTCCTGACGTCATCGGCCTACGCAGTCCTGCGTAGGCCGCGAGCCGCCCGACGGCGGATGCGGGCGACGGCCGGCGCCGCCGAGGGTCACCGGCATGACCGACACCATCGTGCGCACCGACGCACTCAGCAAGCGCTACGGGGACCGGCTGGCGGTCGACTCCGTCAGCCTGACCGTGCGGCAGGGGGAGGTGTACGGCTTCCTCGGCCCCAACGGCGCGGGGAAGACGACCACCCTCCGGATGGTCCTGGGCCTGGTCCGGCCCACCAGCGGCCGGGCGGTCGTGCTCGGCGGAGCGCCGGGCAGCCCGCCGGTCGTCGGCCGGGTCGGCGCCCTGGTCGAGGGACCGGGCTTCTACCCGTACCTGTCCGGCCGGGACAACCTGCGGGTGATGGCGCGCTACCAGCAGGTCGACGACCGGGGCGTCGACGCCGTGCTCGACCGGGTGGACCTGCGCAGCCGGGGCGGTGACCGGTACAGCCGCTACTCCCTGGGCATGAAGCAGCGTCTCGGTGTCGCTGCCGCCCTGCTCGGCGACCCCGACCTGCTGGTGCTCGACGAGCCGACCAACGGCCTGGACCCGGCCGGGATGGCGGACATGCGCGCGCTGCTGGTCGACGTCGCCGCCGGTGGCCAGACCGTGGTGCTGTCCAGCCACCTCCTCGCCGAGGTCCAGGAGGTCTGCGACCGGGTGGGCGTCATCGCCGGCGGTCGGTTGCTGGCCGAGGGCACCGTCGCCGAGCTCCGCGGCGCGACGGCGGTGCTGCTGCGCGCCCGGCCGCTGGACCTCGCGCTCGCCGTCGTGATGCGGGTCAGCGGCGACGACGCCGTCGAGGTGGTGCACGGCGGTGCGGGCGACGCGCTGCGGGTGCACGCCGGGCCCGCGCTGATCCCGCAGCTGACCCGGGAGCTGGTGAGCGCCGGCGTCGACGTGCTGGAGGTGCGGACCGTGGAGAGGTCGCTGGAGGAGGTGTTCCTGGCGATGACCGGGGCGCCGATGACGCAGCCCGCCGGCGGCGCGCGATGAGCGCGCTGCTGGCCAGCACCCGCGCCGAGCTGCTCCGGCTGCGCCGCTGGCCGGCGACCTGGGTGCTGATCGGCGTCTGGTTCGCCCTGGACCTGGCGTTCGTCTACGTCTTCGACTACATCGCCTACCGCACCGGCGAGGCCGCGGGGCCCGCCGACCAGGTGCCCCGCGCGCAGCTGCTGGCCGGTCTGCTGCCCGACGCCGTGCCGGTGGCCGCGGTGCAGGGGACGCCGCTGTTCGGTGGGGCGATCCTGCTGATCCTGGGCGCGCTCGCGGCGGGCAGCGGGTTCGGCTGGGGCAGCTGGAAGACGGTGCTCACCCAGGGGCCGGGGCGGGGGACCGCCTTCGGCGGCACCCTCGTCGTCCTGGCGCTCACGGTGGTCGGCCTCGTGCTGGCCACCCTCGGCCTCGATCTCGCGGTGGCCAGTGTGCTCGCCGCAGTCGAGGACCAGCCGGCGACCCTGCCCTCGATCGGCGCGCTCGCCGAGGGTGCAGGCGCCGGCAGCCTCGTGCTGGGCATGTGGTGCGCCGCCGGGGTCCTGATCGGGGTGCTGACCCGCAGCCCGGCGCTCGCGGTGGGGCTGGGCCTGGTGTGGGCGCTGGTGGTGGAGAACCTGCTGCGCGGGGTGGCCGACCTGATCGGTGGGCTGGCCGTCGTCACCGACCACCTGCCCGGCACGGCCGCCGGCTCGCTGGTCGGCGCGCTGGGGGGCAGCACGGGGGAGGGCACGCCCGGTGTCCAGACGATCCTGACCGGCGGGACCGCCCTCGGCGTCCTGTTGGGCTACCTGGTGCTCTTCGCCGTCGGCGGGCTGGTGCTGATGCGCCGCCGCGACCTGGCGTGAACGCACCAACGCCCCGGCTGCGGGGAGCGGCCGGGGCGTTCGCGTGCTGGACGGGCGTCAGCGCCGGCGGACCTGGCGCTGGCTGACCGACATCTGCCGGCCACCGGGGAGGGGACCACCGGGCACCGGCATCCGGGCGCCGCCGAGCGCGGCCATCCGCTTGCCGAGGGCGTTGACCTCGGCGCCGGTGAGGTTGCGCGGGAGCTTCATGACGTGCGCGCTGAGCTTCTTCAGCGGGACCTGGCCTTCGCCGTCGCCGACCGTGACGTCGTAGATCGGGGTGTCGCCGACGACCTTGGCGATCCGCCGCTTCTCCTGGGCGATCAGGCTCCGCACCCGCTGGGGGTTGCCCTCGCCGACCAGCACGATGCCGGGCCGGCCGAGCACCCGGTGGACGGCGTCCAGCTCCCGGTTGCCCGCAGCACCCGACGTGACCCGCCAGTCGCCGCGCATGCCCTCGAGCACCCAGCTCGCGGCGCCGGGCTGACCCTCGACCTGCCGGTAGGCGGTGCCCTGGGCCCGGCGACCGAAGACGATCAAGGCGGCCAGCAGACCGAGCAGGACAGCGATGGGCAGGAACAGGAACGGGGAGCTGAGCAGGATGCCGATGAGCTCGACCACCGCGACGACCACCACGAAGGCGATGAGCATCACCCAGGGGAGCTTGGGGTCGTTCTTGTAGGTCATCTTGTAGGCCTGGCCGATCATGCCGGCCTGGTTCTTCATCTTCGCCAGCCGCGAGACCTTGGGCTGGCCGTCCTTGCCGACCTTGGGCTTGCCCTTCTTGCCGGCGCCCACGGCCGTCGAGCCCTTGGTCCCGCGTCCGGGCGGCCCGCCGGCCGGGCCCCGTCCGGCCGTGCCGGAGGGAGCGGAGGTGTCGGTGGACCTGCTGCGTGCCATGCCGCCCAGGATAGGCGAAGGACCCGCCGCCCCCCGCACTCGCGAGCTCACGGCGGGCCCCCTGCACGCGGGCCGCGGGACTCAGGCCGTGGTGACGGTGAGCCCGCGCGCCTCGGCGGCCTGCTGGTAGAGCCGGCCGGCGCGGTAGGAGCTGCGCACCAGCGGGCCGGCCAGCACGCCGGCGAAGCCCATCTCCTCGGCCTGCGCCTGGAAGCCGACGAACTCCTCGGGCTTGACCCACCGGACGACCGGGTGGTGCCGGACGCTGGGCCGCAGGTACTGGGTGATCGTCAGCAGGTCGCAGCCGGCGTCGTGCAGCGCCTGCATGGCCTCGACGATCTCGTGCGGCTCCTCGCCCATGCCGAGGATCAGGTTGGACTTGGTCACCAGGCCGGCCTCGCGGGCGGCGGTGATGACCGACAGCGACCGCTCGAACCGGAAGCCGGGGCGGATCCGCTTGAAGATCCGCGACACGGTCTCGACGTTGTGCGCCAGCACCTCGGGCCGGGAGGAGAAGACCTCGGCCAGCTGGTCGGGCTCGGCGTTGAAGTCGGGGATGAGCAGCTCGACGCCGCAGCCGGGGATCTGCTGGTGGATCTGCCGGACCGTCTCGGCGTAGAGCCAGGCACCGCCGTCGGGCAGGTCGTCGCGGGCGACACCGGTGATCGTGGCGTAGCGCAGGCCCATCGAGACGACGCTCTCGGCGACCCGGCGAGGCTCGTCGGCGTCGAAGTCCGCGGGCTTGCCGGTGTCGATCTGGCAGAAGTCGCAGCGCCGGGTGCACTGGTCACCGCCGATGAGGAAGGTCGCCTCGCGGTCCTCCCAGCACTCGTAGATGTTGGGGCAGCCGGCCTCCTCGCAGACGGTGTGCAGCCCCTCGCGGCGCACCAGCGACTTGAGCTCGGTGTACTCCGGCCCGGTCCTCAGCTTCGTCTTGATCCACTCGGGCTTGCGCTCGATGGGTGTCTGGCTGTTGCGGACCTCCAGGCGCAGCATCTTGCGACCGGCCGGCTCGATCCCGGAGGACGTCCGCGGGGTCTCCGTCGGCGCCTCCTCCATGCCCAGGCTCATGGCGAGCACGGTACTCCCGCGGATCAGCACGCCCGGGGCCCCGACGCGACACAGGGGCCCAGCCGGATCGGCTGGGCCCCTGTGTCAGGGAGTGGTGCAGCGGGTCAGCCCGCGGCGTCCTCGTCGGGGCGGGTGCCCCGGCTGGGTGCCGAGTTGCCGGCGCTGCCGGGGGCCTCGGTGAAGCTGTCGGGCGCAGCCGTGGCGACCGGGCTGTCCGGGTCGTTGGTGCTGCCGGTCGCGGTGGTCGGACGGTCCTGGTTGCTGGGCTCGCCGGGTCCGGAGGCCGGCTCGGCCTCCAGGGCCCCGATGCCGCCCTCGGCCGGCCCGGAGTCCGACGGTGCGGTCATCGACGTGGACACCGTCTTGCCCTGGGCCTCGGGGCTCTCGGATCCGCCTGCGGGGGTGCTCGGTGAACTGGGCACGGGGTCCTCTCGGTAGCTGGGCACGGGGCCGTCGCCGGTCGGCGCAGGCGTCCACTGGTCCTCGGGGGCGTTGCGGCGGATCAGGATGACGACGCCCGCGGCGATCGCGGCGAGCGCGGTGACCACCCACGGCCAGCGGCGGGGCTGGGGCGTCTCCAGGCCCACGCTCCGCCTGACCGAGGTCACCGTCGCCGCGGTGCGCTTGGCGGCCTGCTTGCGGGCCCTGGCGGTGGCCTTCTCCATCTCCGCGCGCCGCTTGACGGCCTTCTGGGCCAGCTTGTCGGCCTTCTTGCTGAGCTTCTCCGCCTTCTCGCCCGCCGCGCTGGTGGTCGCGTCGGCGGCGGCCCTGAGGGCGGCGACCCGGACGGCGGCCTGCACCCGCGCGGCCTCCGCCGCGGCAGCAGCGTCCTTGCGGACCTTGCCGCTCTGCTTGGCGGTGGCCGCGCTCAGCGTCGCGGCGGTCGCGGCGAGGTCGGCGCTGCGGGAGTCGAGCTGGGCACGGGCAGCCTCGACCTGGGCGGCGAGGTTGGCCCGGGCGCTGTCCAGCGCTGGACCGGCCGCGTCACGGGCAGCGCTGATCCGGGGGCCGGCGGCTCCGCGTGCCGCGCTGATCCTCGGAGCGGTCGCCGCCACCTGGGCGGCGAGGTTGGCCCGGGCGGCGTCCAGCGCCGGGCCGGCGGCCCCGCGTGCCGCCTCGATCCGGGGCACGGCCGCGGCGACGGCGGTCTCCAGGTTGGCGAGGGCGGCCTTGCTGGCCGCCTCCAGCCGGGGGACGACGTCGGACTCGTAGGCCTTCTGCGCTGCTTCGATCCGGGGCGCGAGGCTCTTCTGGGCCGCCTCGAACCGCGGCACGAGGCTCTCCCGCGCAGCGTCCAGGCGGGGCACGAGGACCTCCCGCGCCGCGTCGAGCTGCGGGGCGATCGCGGCGACCGCCGCCTCGACCCGGGGGGCGACGTCTGCGGCGTAGGACTGCTGCGCGGCCTTCGCAGCGGCGGCGACCTGCGGACCCAGCTGCTCGGCCGTCGCCTTCCGGGCCTCGGCCACGGCTGCGCCGATGTGGGCGAAGCCCTCCTGCAACTCGGCGCCGATGACCTCTGTCCGGCTCTTCTTGCGGAACACTCCAGCACCTCCGGTTGATCGCGTCGCGATCATCCTGCCCGGCATCGCCCCCCGGCACACCCCCAAGCAGGAATCCCCGCGGCAGCAGGGCCGGCGGGTGGCTACGTTCGGGCGGTGCAGCTACGGATCTTCACCGAACCCCAGATGGGCGCCACCTACGACGACCTCCTCGCGGTGGCCCGGCGCACCGAGGAGACCGGCTTCGACGCCTTCTTCCGCTCCGACCACTACCTGACCATGGGCGGGGACGGGTTGCCCGGCCCGACCGACGCCTGGGTGACCCTGGCCGGGTTGGCCCGGGAGACCAGCCGCATCCGGCTCGGCACGCTGATGACCGCAGCCACGTTCCGGCTGCCCGGACCGCTGGCCATCGCGGTGGCGCAGGTCGACCAGATGAGCGGTGGCCGGGTCGAGCTCGGCATCGGGTCCGGCTGGTTCGCCGAGGAGCACGGTGCCTACGGCATCCCCTTCCCCGAGCTCGGTGAGCGCTTCGACCGGTACGAGGAGCAGCTGGCGGTGATCACCGGGTTGTGGGGCACCCCGGTGGGGGAGACGTTCGACTTCGCCGGCACCCACTACCAGCTCAGCGGGTCACCGGCGCTGCCCAAGCCGGTGCAGCCCGGCGGCGTCCCGGTCCTGGTCGGTGGCAGCGGCCGGAGGCGCACGCCGCGGCTGGCCGCCCGGTACGCCGCGGAGTTCAACGTGCCCTTCGCCTCGGCCGAGGACAACGCGCGGCTGTTCGCCGGGGTCCGCGGGGCCTGCGAGGAGGCCGGCCGCAACCCCGCCGACCTGGTGAACAGCTCGGCGCTGGTGCTGTGCGTGGGGAGGGACGACGCCGAGCTCCGGCGCCGGGCCGCGGCCATCGGCCGGGACGTCGACGAGCTGCTCCGCTCCGGGGTGGCCGGCACGCCGGCGCAGGCGGTGGACACCCTGGGCCGCTACGCGGAGGCCGGTGCGAGCCGGGTGTACCTGCAGGTGCTCGACCTCTCCGACCTCGACCACCTCGACCTGGTGGCCGCCGAGGTCGCCCCGCAGCTGAGCTGAACCGACGAGCGCCCCACCCCCGGCAGGGGTGGGGCGCCCGTCGGTCGGGTCCGGTCGGTCAGCCCAGCTCGTTCGACAGCGGCTCGAGCGCCGCCCGGGAGCCCAGCCAGGTGTTCGCCCGCTGCAGGTCCTCGTCGAAGTCGACCTCGACGGCGGAGAACCGGGAGATGTCCAGCGGGTGGAAGCGCACCTTGGCGTGCTGGACGGCCAGCTCCATGCCGCGCTCGAAGTAGTCGTGCAGCTCGCACGCGGTGAGGTGCTCGATCAGGGCCGCCTTGTCGGCGCTGGACACGAAGTTGATGCCCACCGCCTCGCCCAGCCCGCCGACGACGGTCTTGGACAGCTCGGCGATGAAGCCGTCGCCGTCCAGGGTGTACTTGACCTCCTCGTCGGCGACCGTGGACGTGTCCACGCAGACGAAGCTCTCGTCGGCGTGCACCAGGGACGCGGCGTGGTCGAGCACCGCGGGGTCGAACACCACGTCGCCGTTCATCCAGAGGACCCCGCCCGGATGCGAGGTGCGCAGCGCGCGCAGCAGGCTCTGCGAGGTGTTGGTGACGGCGAAGTCCGGGTTGAAGGCGAACCGCAGGTCCGGCTGCGCCCGCATGACGGCCTTGGCCCGGTAGCCGACGACCGCGGTCACCGACGCCGCGTCGCCGAAGACGGCGCGGATGCCGTCCAGCTGCTGCTGCATGATGCTCCGCCCGTCCATCAGGGGGGTCAGCGGCTTGGGCAGCTTGCGGCCCAGCCGGGTGCCCATCCCCGCGGCGAGGATCACCACCTGCGGGGGCGCGGGAGGGGTCTCGGACGAACGACTGGCGACGGCCGGACGCGACCGCCGATCGCTGTGCCCGGTCAGGATCGGGTCTGCAGTGCGCATGCTCATCTCCTCGGTTCGTTGTTCGCTTGCTGGGGCGGGAAGAACAGGTCGAGGACCCGTTCGGTGGCGTGGCCGTCCTCCAGGGAGCAGAAGGTCTCCTGGAAGCGGGTGTACTCGGGCGTGGGCACCCAGGGCCGGCTGCCGAGCTCGGCGATCGCGGCCAGGACCTGGTCGCTGGTCGCCAGCAGCGGGCCGGGTGCGGCCTCGGCGAGGTCGAAGTAGAACCCGCGCAGCTCGTCGGCGAAGTAGTCCAGGTCGTAGGTGAAGTTGATGATCGGCCGGCCGGTGACGGCGAAGTCGAACATCGTCGAGGAGTAGTCGGTGACCAGGACGTCGGCGGCCAGGTAGAGGAACCGGATGTCGGGGTGGGCCGACACGTCGCGGACCGGGCCGCCCTCGGGGAACTCCAGCCGGTCGGAGACCATCTGGTGCAGCCGGAGCAGCAGCACGTGGTCCTCGCCGAGTCCGGCGGCGAACTCGTTCAGGTCGAGCGGGAAGGTGTGCTGCGGACCGCCGGCCTCGGCGAAGACGAGGTCGTCGCGCCAGGTGGGGGTGTACAGCACTGCGGTGACCCCGTCAGCGATGCCGAGCTGCGCGCGGACCTCGGCGCGGATGCGGTCCCGGTCCGGCGAGCTGAGGACGTCGTTGCGCGGGTACCCGGTCTCGTGCACCGGTCCGGTGAAGCCGAAGGCCTGCCGGAACCGCGGGGTGCTCGCTGCGTTCTGCGAGAGCAGCACGTCCCAGCGGGCGATCTCGGTGTCCAGGTAGGCCAGCCGGCCCTCCGGCGCCCACAGCACGTCGTTGTGGATGCGCTTGAGCGGGGTGCCGTGCCAGGTCTGCAGGTAGGTGGTGCCGGGCCGCTTGTCCCAGTCGAACCCGATGTGGTCGTTGGAGACGACGACGTCGGCCGCCTCGAGGGCGGCGCGTGCCTCGGCGCTGCAGAAGTCGACCGTGGTCACGTCGGCCGGGAAGTCCGCGACCCGGTCGGGCCGGGCCAGCCAGACGTACTCGTGGTCGTCCCCGCGCTCGCGGAGGGCCTCGTAGAGGACCCGCGGGTTGTCGGCGTAGACCCCTTGGAAGCTGTTCAGCACGACCTTCACCGGGCACCGCCCGCCCGGGTCAGCGAGGTCTCGGGAGCGGGCCGGAGCAGGTCGGTCAGCTCGGTCCAGGACGAGACGACCGCCAGCACGCCGGCCTCGCGGAGCTGGGCGGCGCGCTCGGCCCGCTCGGCCGGGGGGACGAAGCGCAGGTTGCCCACGGTCGGGCAGCCCGCCCGGACCGCGGAGAGGGCCCCGGGCACCGAGTCCTCGACCGCCAGGCCCTGCTCCGGGGTGATCCCCAGGTCGGCGCAGGCGTGCAGGTAGACGGCCGGGTCGGGCTTGCTGGTCGGGGTCGGCAGCGAGTCCTCCGCGCTGTACCGGCGGCTCGCGGGGACCAGCTCGTCCAGCCCGGTGGCGGTGAAGCACCCGGCCAGCCGGGACAGCGCGCTGGAGCTGACCGCCGCGAGCGTGAGCCGCGTCGACAGCGCGGTGAGCGCGGCGCTGACCTCGGCGTCGGGGCGGAGGGTCTGCGCGAGGTGGCTGGTGACGGTCACCTTCTCCTCGGCGACCCAGGTGTCGAGGTCGACGACGTCCCGGCCGGCGGAGGCGGCGAGCTCGGCCGCCGTCGTCCGGAAGTTCTTGCCGGTGGTGGCCAGCCGGAGCTCCTCGGCGGTGAAGCGCAGGTCGATGCCGTGTGCGGCCAGGAAGCGGTTGGTGACGTCGGCGGAGGCGACGAAGGCGGGCTCCTCGGAGGGGAACAGGTTCCCGTCCGCGTCGCAGAGCAGGGCCTCGAGGCTCTCGGCGAGCGCTGCGGTGATCGGTGGCATCGGTGCGCCCTCCTCAGGGTTCGGTCGGGTGGGTGGCCGGGTCATGCGGGCAGCAGGCGATCGCCGACCGCCGCCACCGTGGCCACCGGGACGGACGAGAGCGCCGCGGAGCGAGCGCGCCGACCGTGGTCCACGGCTCGACCCGCGGGCGCGGGGGTGACCGCATCGTGGCGAACACCGGCTGCGTAGTCCACCGCGGCGGCGAGCGTCGCCCGGACGCCGTCCCGCTCCAGCCGGCGCAGCGCCAGCGCCACCGCGTCGACGAACGCCGGGTCGTCGCCCAGGTCGCCGAACACCGAGCGCACCTCGAGCAGCGGGCGGGGGTCGGTGCCGCCGGCCCGGGCCAGCTCCTGCAGCTCCGCGGCGCGTTCGTCGGCGACGACGAGCTCGTTCCCCGCCAGGTCGGTGCCCTGCAGGTAGCGGCACCAGCCGGCGACCGCCAGGGTGAGCAGCCGGCTCGGCCGGCCGGTGGCCAGCGCCGTGCGCAGCGTGGGCAGCAGGTAGAGCGGGACCTTCGACGAGCCCCGCCGGCACAGCCGGTCGAGGCGGTCGCCGATCGAGGGGTCGGCGAAGCGCTGCAGCAGGCTCCGCTGGTACCCGGCCAGGTCGACCCCGGCGGGAGGCGGCAGCAGCGGGGCGATCTCCTCGGCCATCAGCCGGGTCACGTACCGGCCGAGCACCGGGTCGGCCATGACCTCGTCGACGCGGGTGAGCCCCGCAAGCTGCCCGAGGTGGCCCAGCGCCGAGTGGCCGGCGTTGAGCAGCCGGGTCTTCATCAGCTCGTGGTCGCCCACGTCGGTGACGAACTGGACGCCGACCCGCTCCAGCGGGGGCCGGTCGTTGCAGAAGGAGTCCTCCATGACCCACTGGGAGAACCGCTCGGTGATCACCGGCCATGCGTCCGCGACGCCGAACCGCCGGGCGATGTCGTCCCGGTCCTGCTCGCTGGTCGACGGGGTGATCCGGTCGACCATGCTCCCCGGGAAGGCCACGTTGTCGGCGATCCAGCGGGCCAGCACCTCGTCGCGGAGCTGGGCGAAGCCGACGACGGCGGCGCGGGCGGCTTCGCCGTTCTGCTGCATGTTGTCGCAGGAGAGCACGGTGAACGGGCGCTGGCCGGCCCGGCGGCGGAGGTCCAGCGCCTCGACGATGTAGCCGAACAGCGACCGCGGGTGGTGCGGGTCGGCGAGGTCGGCGAGCACCGCCTCGTCGGGGGCGAACTCGCCGCTGAGCGCGTCGATCCGGTAGGCGTTGCCGGTCACGGTCATGGTGACCAACCGGGTGCGCTCGTCGGTCAGCAGCGCCAGGACCGTCTCCGGCGAGTCGGGCGCGAAGTGGTAGTCGACCATCGAGCCGATCACCCGGGCCTGCTCGCCCGCGGAGCTGCGCTCGACGACGGTGTACAGGTGGTCCTGGGGCCGGAGCGCGTCGCGCATGGCCGGGGAGTGCAGCCCGACGCCGATCACACCCCAGTCGGACACGCCCTGCTCGGCCAGGTCGTCGAGGTAGACGAGCTGGTGGGCGCGGTGGAACCCGCCGACGCTGAAGTGGACGACCGCAGGGGTCAGGGCAGCCCGGTCGTAGGTGGGCACGCGGAGGCGGCGTGCGTGCACGCCGAGGGTGCGCTCGGACAGCGGGACGGCCTCCGGTGCCGGGGCATCGATCATCCCGACCCTGCCGTGCGGGGCGCCTGCTGCCATGCGTGACCTCCTCGTCTGCGTCAACGTGCTCGACCTGCGGGTTGTCCCGCGTCCTGCCCCTGCCTGCCGCGCCCGCGTGTCCGGGCCCCGCCGCGACCGACCGTCCCTCGCGCGGCCGCCCGGGGGCGGCCGCAGCGTCAGGGCCCTTCCCGCAGCTGCCGGCACCACCCTGACCAGGGGCGGGCCGTCTGCGGTCGTTCGCCAGGCGGCGCTGTTGCTCAACGCCGGGAGGTCTACGTGCCCTCAGTGTCGCACGGCAAACGCCCAGGTGATCATGACCACTGGTCCGGACCGGGTCCACCGCCCGCGGACACCCCGCCCGGAGGGGCGAGGTGTCCGGGTCGGGGCCGGGCTCAGGCAGGCACCTGCTCCTCGGCGGCGTCGTCCACGTCCGGCTGCGCGGGCACGGGCCCGGCGGCGGCCAGGTGGCCGGCGAGCGTCGCCCGGACCCCGCCGTCCGCCAGCTGCCGCAGAACCTCCTCCAGGCGCATGACGAACGCCTCGTCCTCGACCAGGTCGCCGAAGACCGACCGCTCGGCGAGCAGCGGGCGCGGGTCGGTGCCCCCGCGGCGGGCCAGCTCCTGCAGCCGGTCGGCCAGCTGGTCCTGGACCTCGATCGGCCGGCCCGCCTCGTCGGCGCCGTGCAGGTACCGCAGCCACCCGGCCACGGCGATGGTGAGCAGCGCGTGCGGGCGGCGCTCCTGCAGCGCCGCGCACAGCGACGGCAGCAGGTAGTTCGGCACCTTGGTGGAGCCGCGGCGGCTCAGTCGGCCCAGCTGGTCACCGATGGCCGGGTTGGCGAACCGGCGGAGCAGGGACGACTCGTACTCGGGCAGGTCCACGCCGCTGGGCCGGGGGAGCAGCGGGATCACCTCACCGAGCATCAGCCGGTCCAGGTAGTCGTGGAAGACGGGGTCCGACACGACCTGGTCGGTGGTCTCCAGCCCGGCGAGCTGGCCGAGGAAGCCGATCGCGCAGTGGCTGGCGTTCAGCAACCTGGTCTTCATCAGCTCGTAGTGGGCGATGTCGTCCACGAACCGGACACCGACGGTCTCCAGCTCCGGTCGGCCGTTGCAGAACCGGTCCTCGACGAACCACTGCGAGAACGGCTCGGTGATGACCGGCCAGTTGTCGTCGATGCCGAGGTCGGCGGCGATGGCGTCGCGCTCGTCGGTGCTGGTCGCGGGCGTGATCCGGTCGACCATGCTGCTGGGGAAGGCGACCTCGTCGGCGATCCAGCGCGCCAGGACCTCGTCCCGCAGGCGGGCGAAGCCGACGACGGCGGTGCGGGCCGCGGTCCCGTTGGACTGCATGTTGTCGCAGGACACCACGGTGAACGGCGGGGTGCCCGCCCGCCGGCGACGGTCGAGCGCCTCGACGAGGAAGCCGAACACCGAGCTCGGTCGGTGCGGGTGCTCGAGGTCGGCCCGGGCCTCGTCGTCGGGCTCGAACTCGCCGCTGTGCGGGTCGATCCGGTAGGCGGTGCCGGTGACGGTCATGGTCACCACGCGGGTCCGCTCGTCGGCGAGCAGGTCCAGCACCCGCTCGGGTGCGTCCGGGGCGTAGACGTAGTCGACCATCGCCCCGACGACCCGCGCGCGCTCGGCGTCCTCGCCCCGCTCCACCACGGTGTAGAGGTGGTCCTGGGGCGCGAGCGCGTCGCGCATGTGGGTGCTGTGCAGGCCGACGCCCACCACCCCCCAGTCGGTGCACCCGCGCTCGGCCAGCTCGTCGAGGTAGACCAGCTGGTGGGCCCGGGTGAAGCCGCCGACGCTCATGTGCACGACCGCGGGGGTGAGGGCGCTCCGGTCGTAGGTGGGCACCTGGGCGCGGTCGGCGAGCCCGGACAGGGTGGTGGCGTTGAGCGGCTCGGCAGGGCGGTCGAGCTGACGGGTGGACGGTGTCGACGCGACGTCGGTCATGGGTTCCTCCGGCTGGCACCGGTCCGGGAGGAGCGCCACGGGGGCGTGCAGAACCCACGCGCGACGACGGCCGTGACCGGGCCGGCGTCGTCAGGACGTGGATGTGGCCTCCGGTGACGGACCGGTCGGCAGCTGCAGAGCCCCCGGGGTGCGCTGTCTCACGGGCCCGGCGGGGCGGCGCTGCCATCTTGAACGCCACCTCAGGTCTGCCCGGACGATCAGCGGACGAAACGGTCCCGCAAGGTGACCGGTGCCACTCGCCGTGGACGGACCCAGGGCCGGGCGCGCCGCGCGCTAGGATCGGCGGCGTGACCGGCGGACTCCTGCTTCTGCCGCCGTGCTGACCTGAGACCTCAGAGCAGCACGGCGACCCCTCCTGCGTGAGGGGTTTTTTTCTGCCCGCCGCACCGGACACCAGCACCTGGGAGCACCCGACCATGAGCCAGACGGCCAGCCCGAGCACCGACCCGTCCACCGACGGGGTACCGCCGTACCGGTACACCCCGGCACTGGCGCAGCAGATCGAGCTCGCCTGGCAGGACCGCTGGGACGCCGAGGGCACCTTCCACACGCCCAACCCGGTGGGTCCGCTGAGCGGGGGCTTCGAGCGGGTGGCCGACCGGCCCAAGGCCTTCGTCATGGACATGTTCCCCTACCCCTCCGGGGACGGGCTGCACGTCGGGCACCCGCTGGGCTACCTGGGCACCGACGTGACCAGCCGCTTCCTGCGCATGGACGGGCGCAACGTGCTGCACCCGATGGGCTACGACGCCTTCGGGCTGCCCGCCGAGCAGTACGCCGTGCAGACCGGTCAGCACCCGCGGGTCACCACCGAGTCCAACATCGCCGCGATCAGTCGTCAGCTGCGCCGGCTGGGCGTCGACCACGACACCCGCCGCACCTTCGCCACGATCGACCCGGGCTACTACAAGTGGACCCAGTGGATCTTCCGGCAGGTCTTCGAGGCGTGGTTCGACGAGACCGCCGGCAAGGCACGCCCGATCGATGAACTGGTCTCCGAGCTGGACGCCGGCACCCGCGAGCCGGCGCCGGGCACCCTGCCCGAGGGTCGCAGCTGGGCGGAGCTGGACCCGGTCGAGCGCCGGCGGGTCGTCGACGCGCACCGGCTGGCCTACCTGAACGAGGCGCCGGTCAACTGGGCGCCGGGGCTGGGCACCGTGCTGTCCAACGAGGAGGTCACCGCGGACGGCCGCTCCGAGCGCGGCAACTTCCCGGTGTTCCGGCGTCCGCTGACCCAGTGGAAGATGCGGATCACCGCCTACGCCGAACGGCTGCTGACCGACCTGGACCGGCTGGACTGGCCGGACTCGCTGAAGCAGATGCAGCGCAACTGGATCGGTCGCTCGGCCGGTGCCCGCGTCCGCTTCGGGGTGGGTGGGGGCGAGGCCGCGGGATCCCAGGCTGTCGAGGTGTTCACCACCCGGCCGGACACCCTGTTCGGTGCCACGTACCTGGTGCTGGCCCCGGAGCACCCGCTGGTCGAGACGCTGACCGCCGCGCAGTGGCCGGCCGACGCCGACCCGCGCTGGACGGCCGGGGCGGCCACCCCGGCCGAGGCGGTGGCCGCCTACCAGCTGCAGGCCTCCCGCCGGTCGGAGCTGGAGCGGCAGACCGAGGGCCGGGACAAGACCGGCGTCTGGCTGGGCGTGTCCGCGGTCAACCCGCTGACCGGCCGGGACCTGCCGGTGTTCATCGCCGACTACGTGCTGACCGGGTACGGCACCGGCGCGATCATGGCGGTGCCCGGGGAGGACACCCGGGACTGGGAGTTCGCGCAGGTCTTCGGGCTGCCCGTCGTCCGCACCGTGCAGCCGCCGGCCGACTTCGACGGCGGCGCCTGGACCGGCACCGGGCCGATGATCAACAGCTCGAACGAGCAGCTGTCGCTGGACGGGCTGGACAAGGCCGCTGCGATCGCCACCGTCACCGAGTGGCTGGTGGCCTCCGGCCACGGCGAGGCGACGACCACCTACAAGCTGCGGGACTGGCTGTTCAGCCGGCAGCGGTACTGGGGCGAGCCGTTCCCGATCGTGTACGCCGTCGACGGGCCGGACGCCGGCCTGCCGGTCGCCGTCCCGGAGGCGCTGCTGCCGGTGCTGCTGCCCGACGTCGACGACTACTCCCCGAAGACCTTCGCCGACGACGACGCGGACTCCAAGCCCGAGCCGCCGCTGTCGCGGGCCACCGACTGGACCACGGTCACCCTGGACCTGGGGGACGGCCCGCGGACCTACCGCCGGGAGACCAACACGATGCCCAACTGGGCCGGGTCGTGCTGGTACTACCTGCGCTACGCCGACCCGACCAACGACGAGGTGCTCGTCGACCCGGAGCTGGAGCGGTACTGGCTGGGGCCGCAGGAGCCGGGTGACGTCGGCGGCGTCGACCTGTACGTCGGCGGGGTGGAGCACGCGGTGCTGCACCTGCTGTACGCCCGCTTCTGGCACAAGATCCTGTTCGACCTGGGGCACGTCTCCAGCGAGGAGCCGTTCCGCCGGCTGGTCAACCAGGGCTACATCTCGGCGTTCGCCTACACCGACGCGCGGGGCTTCTACGTGCCCGCCGCCGAGGTGGTCGAGTCCGACGGGCAGTTCCTCTACCAGGGGCAGCCGGTCGACCGTGAGTACGGGAAGATCGGCAAGAGCCTGAAGAACGTGATCACGCCCGACGAGATGGTCGACGCCTTCGGGGCCGACACCTTCCGGGTCTACGAGATGTCGACCGGGCCGCTGGATCAGTCGCGGCCGTGGGAGACCAAGGCGGTCGTCGGGTCGCAGCGGCTGCTGCAGCGGATCTGGCGGGTGGTCGTCGACGAGGAGACCGGCGCGGTGCGGGCCGGGGACGTCGAGCCCGACGCCGACACCTCGCGGGCGCTGAACCGGGCGATCGAGGCCGTCCGGGACGGCATGACGACGCTGCGGTTCAACATCGCCATCGCCCGGATCACCGAGCTGACCAACCACCTGACCTCGGCCTCCCAGCCGGGGACGGCGGTGCCCCGCGCGGTGGCCGAGGCACTGGTCCTGCTGGTGGCGCCGCTGGCCCCGCACCTGGCCGAGGAGCTGTGGGCCCGGCTGGGGCACCCGGACTCGGTGGCCTGGGCCTCGTTCCCGGTGGCCGACCCGCAGTGGCTGGTGGACGACACCGTCGAGGTCGCGGTGCAGGTCAACGGCAAGGTGCGGGCGCAGGTGGAGGTGCCCGCCGACGCGGACGCCGCCGCGCTGGAGGCCGCGGCCCGGGCCGACGACCGGATCGCCGGACACCTGGCCGGCGCCACCGTGCGCCGGGTGGTCGCGGTGCCGGGCCGGCTGGTCAACTTCGTCCTCGGCTGACGAAGGACCCCCTCGCCCCCCACCGCTCGCAGGCTCGCAGCGGGCCCCTGCGAGGGGGCCGGGTCGTGCTGGCCCTACGCCGGGACGGTGGCTGCGAGCACCTGGCGCATCGCGGCCTCGACGGCGTCGATGACCTCGCTGACCGGCACGTCGCGGCCGAGCTCGGCGCTCAGCGAGGTGGCGCCGGCGTCGGGGATGCCGCACGGCACCATGTTGGAGAAGGCTGCCATGTCCGGGTCGCAGTTGAGCGCGAAGCCGTGCATGGTCACCCCGCGGGCCACCCGGACGCCGATGGCCGCCACCTTGCGGTCCGGCCCCCGGTCGTCGGCGAGCACCCAGACCCCACTGCGGCCCTCGACCAGCGCGGTCGCGACGCCGAGCTCGGAGCACACCGTCATGAGCGCCCGCTCCATCCGGCGGACGTGCGCGACGACGTCGACCGGGTCGGGCAGCGCCACGATCGGGTAGCCGACCAGCTGCCCCGGGCCGTGCCAGGTGATCTTGCCCCCGCGGTCGACGTCGATCACCGGCGTGCCGTCGAAGGGCCGCTCGTGCGGCAGGGTGCGCTTGCCGGCGGTGTAGACCGCCGGGTGCTCCAGCAGCAGCAGCGTGTCCGGGCCGGTGCCCGCGACCCGCTCCTCGTGCAGCCGGCGCTGCCATGCCCACGCGTCCTCGTAGGGGACCGTGCCCGCCCGGACCACTCGCAGTTCGCTCACGGTCGGAGCCTATGCCCGGCGGCGGGACGCGTGCCGTCATGGCGGTGACCGGCGCCGGCCGCGGGCCGCGGGCCGTCAGCGCAGTCGCCGCGGCTCGATCCGGGTCTCCACCGCCGCGCCGTCGTCCCCGCGCTCGACGCGGTAGGCCGCCTTGCCGGGGCGGTCGGCGACGGCCTCCACCAGCTCGGCGCCCCGGTACACCAGGCCCACCCCGTCGTCGGTCGCGAACCCCGGCGGCAGGGTGCCGTCGGCCACCAGCCGGTGGTACAGCGGTCGGCGCCGGACCTCGGAGTCGTGGTGCACCCCGTTGGAGTACGGGAGCAGGCCCAGGCCGTTGGTCACCGGACGCAGGTCCGGACCGAAGGAGTCCGTGGTGCCGCCGACGTGCCAGCACAGCGAGCCCGCCGACACCCCGGCCAGCACCACGCCGGCCCGCCACGCCTCGCGGAACACCTCGTCGAGGCCGTGCACCGCCCAGACGGCGAGCAGGTTGGCCACGCTCCCGCCACCGACCCACACGACGTCCTGGGCCAGCAGGTGCGCGCGGACGTCGGCGACGGTGGGCATCGGGAACAGGCTCAGGTGGGACACGGCCACGTCGGGGCGCGCGGCGAAGGCGCCGTAGAAACCGGCGATCCGGGTGGGCTCGTCCCCGGTGGCGGTGCCCAGGTGGCAGATCCGGGGGCGGTCGGGGTCGCCGGCCAGCTGGAACGCCAGGTCGAAGACCGGCCCCGGCGACCAGTCGTACGGCCCGCGGCCACGCGAGTCGAAGCCGATGCTCGTGGCCAGCACTGTCGGCGCGGTGGCGGTCACCGGCCGCCCCGGTCGGCCGCCGCCGGTGCTGCCTCGCCGAGCCGCCGCAGCACCGCCCGGGCGGTGCGGGCACCGCTGGCCATGGCGCCCTGGATGGACGGGGTGTCCCGGTGGTCACCGCAGACGAACAACCCGCCGCCGAGGTCCACCGGCCGGCGGTGCTGCAGCGGGGGAGTGGCGGCCGGCTGCGCGCCGGTCACCGTCACGCTGGTGAGGTGCTCCAGGTCGGCCTCGGCCACGTCGTGCGCCCGGGCGATCTCGGCGCGGACGTCGGCCTCCCGGGTCGGGGCCAGCGTGGAACTGGACACCAGCGCCCGGCGGTCGGGGCTGTAGGCGGGCTGGGCGTCGGAGACGACCACGGTGTTGACCAGCTGCCCGCCCGGCTGCCCGAGCACGATGAGGGGGTCGGGCCACGGGGAGGCCGGCAGGACGTGCAGGTGGGTGGTCACCTGGCGGGGTGCCGCGGCGTCCAGGCCCGGCACCAGCGCTGCCGCGGTGTCCGGGTCGGTGGCCACCACCACCGCGTCAGCGGTCGTCGTCCCGGCTCCGGTGCGCACGGACCCGCCGTCGACCGCCGTCACCCCGACCCCCAGGTGCAGCCGTTCGGCCGGGAGCCGGGCTGCCAACTGGCCGCCGATCGCCTGCATGCCGGCGGCAGGCAGGCCGACCCGACCGCGGACGAAGCTGCGCCAGACCAGGTCGAGGTAGCGGCTGGAGGTCTCGAGCCCGTCCTCCAGCAGCACGCCGGCCAGGAACGGCCGGAGGAGGACCTCGAGTGCCTGCTCCCCGACGCCGGCCCGGCGCAGGGACTCCTCGGCCGACCGTTCGACTGCCGACAGCAGCCGGGGGACCGGCAGGTAGCCGGCGCGGGCGGAGAACGCGGCGAGTGCGGCCTCCCGGAGCGGACCACCCAGGGGAGCGCGGAGCGTGTCCACGGTGGCCGCGGGGTGCCGGCGGGGGTCGACGACCCGGTGCGCGCGCCCCTCGACCCGCAGCACGGCGCCGGTCCAGAAGAAGCCGAGGTCCAGCGCGGGCAGGTCGAGGTCGGCGACCCGCGGGTAGCCGGTGTTGAGCACCTGGAACCCGCGGTCGACCAGGAAGCCGTCGATCCGGGTGGTGGCCAGTCGGCCGCCCGCCGCCTCGGCCGCGTCGAGCAGGTGGACGTCCCGGCCGGCGGCCGCCAGTCGGGTCGCCGCGGACAGCCCGGCGAGACCGGCGCCGACCACGACGACCTCGGCGCGGGAGGGGAGTGGCATGGGCCGAACCTAGGCCGTGCGGCAGGTGCCGTCGTGCTCGGGACGGGGGCTGTGGACATCACCGGTGCCTGTGGACGACGCCGGCGGCGGCACGGCCGATCGTCCTACCGTCCCCGGCATGCCCGCTCAGTCCAGCCCGCCCGCGGCTCCCGTCGTGCCCGGTTACGTGCTCGAGGAACTGCTCGGTCGCGGCGGGTCCGGGCAGGTCTGGCGCGCCCGGCCTCGCGGTGGGGGCCCGCCGGTCGCGGTCAAGGTCCTGGTGCGAGGCGACGCGGCCCGGCAGGAGCGCGAGGCCGCGCTGCTCGGTGAGCTCGACCACCCGCACCTGGTGCGCCTGCACGAGGTGGTGCGACGGGAGGTGCGGGGCGGCCCGGCGGAGGTCACGCTCGTCCTCGACCTCCTCGCCGGTGGGAGCCTGGCGGCCTTGCTGGCGCGACGCGGGCGGTTGCGCCCCGGGGAGGTCGTCACCGCCGTGGCACCGGTCGCGGCCGCGCTGGCACACGCCCACGACCGGGGCATCGTGCACGGCGACCTGTCTCCCGGGAACGTGGTCTTCACGGCGGAGGGCCGCCCCGTGGTGACCGACCTCGGCACGGCGCGCCTGGTCGGCGACCGGGTGGGGGCCGAGGTCACCCCGGCCTACGTCGACCCGGTGGTGGCCCGTGGCGGCGCCCCGGGACCGGCCTCGGACGTCTTCGGGGTGGCTGCTGCGGCCTTCCACGCACTCACCGGGATCGCACCGTGGAACGCGGCCGACCCCCGGGGCACGCTCGCCGTCGCCGCCGACGGAGAGCTCCCGGACCTCGAGCTGCTGGCCCCGGAGTCCCCGGAGGAACTCCTCCGGGTGGTCCGGCGGGGTCTGTCTCCAGAGCCCCACCGGCGCGGCTCCGCGGCGGCCTTCGCCCTCGACCTGCGGCACGCCTGCACGCCTGAGCCGATCCGGCTGCCGGTGACCGGCGTGCCGGACACCGAGCTGGGCGCGACCGGCCCCGGGCGGCGTACCGAGCTGACCCACCAGGTGCCCGGGCGGGTCCGGGCGGCCCACGCCGCTCCGGTTCCCGCTGGCCGGCTCGCCCGGCTCCGCGCCGGCCTGGCCGAACGGCTCGGGCCGGCGGCGGAGCACGGCGTCCGAGGCATCGCCGGCCGGCTCCTCCACCGGGCGGTCGTGGTGGCCGGTGTCCTGGCGGCGGTCGCCGTCGGCCTCACCGGAGCGGCCTGGGCGGGGGCCAGCTGGGGCGGCGGCCCGGCTGAGCCGGTCCCGGCCGCGGAGACGACCGAGCAGCGGGCGGAGGTGGACGCGACGACCACGGCACCACCCGCCGACCCGTCGCCGACGGCGTCTCCGCAGCCGACCGGCAGCGCCGTGCCGCGAGCCGACCCGGCGCCTGTCGGTGTGCCCGCCGCCGACCAGCCCGTGCTGCCGGCCGACGACGCAGCGTGGACCGCGGTCCTCACCGAGCTGTACGCCCGACGCGCGGCGGCCTTCACCGCCGGCGACGCCACGCTCCTCGCCGGGGTGTACGTGCCGGGCAGCGCACTGCTCGACCGGGACACGACCGCGCTGCTGGCGCTGCGGGACCAGGGCCGGGCCTTGCGCGGCTTCGCGCCGCAGGTCCGACGGCTGGAGGAGGTCAGGGCCGGAGCCGACGACCGGGTCGAGCTCCGGCTGGTCGACGAACTGCCCGGCTACCGCGTGGAGCCGGTCGGCGTCGACGGGCCCGCGGCCACCGACGTGCCGGCGCGCGGTGCGACCGAGGTGCACCTGGTCGTCCGGCCGACCGACGTCGGCTGGCGGATCAGCGAGGCACAGGTGGAGCCGTGATCCTCACGCGCGCACGGCGGCCTGCAGCGCCGACACGAGGTCGGGGTGGCTGTGCGAGAAGCCGGCCGCCTCGAGCACCGTCGGCACCGCACGCTGGCCGGCGAGGACGCCCACCCGGGCCAGTTCGCCCAGCGCCAGACGCATGGCCGGTCCGGGGACGGTCAGCACGGCCGGCCGGTGCACGACGCCGGCGAGGGCCGCGGTGAACTCCGCGTTGGTGACCGGCGCGGGGCCGGTCAGGTTCACCGGGCCGGAGACCGGCGCCGTGAGCAGGAAGCGGATCGCGTCGACCTCGTCCCGCAGGCTGATCCAGGGCATGTACTGCCGACCGTTCCCGAGCTTCCCGCCCAGCCCGGCGCGGAAGAGCGGCAGCAGCTTCCCCAGCAGCCCACCCCGGCCGAGCACGAGGCCGGTGCGGAGCGTCGCGACCCGGACGCCGGCCGCCGCGGCCGAGCCGGTGGCCGCCTCCCACTCGACGCACACCCGGGCCAGGAAGTCGTCCCCGGCCGGCACCGTCTCGTCGAGGACCCGGTCACCGGTGTCGCCGTACCAGCCGACCGCGGAGGCGGACAGCAGGACCCGCTCCCGGCCCGGGTGGTCGGTCACGGCCTGGGCGAGGGCACGGCTGACCGTCGTGGTGCTGTCCACCCGGCTGGCGAGCACGAGCTGCTTGCGCTTCGTCGTCCACGGGCGGTCGGCGACCCCGACGCCGGCCAGGTTGACCACCGCGTCGACGTCGTCGAGCAGGCCCGGCGGGATGCGGTGGAGGGCGGGTTCCCAGCGGTGCTCGTCTGCCGTCCGCGGCGTCCGGCGGACCAGTCGCAGCACGTCGTGGCCATCGGCGCGCAGGGTCCGCACGAGCTCGGGCCCGATGAGGCCGGACGATCCGGTGACTGCGACCTTCAACGTGAGCTCCCTGGGTCCGGGCGCGGGCGCCGGAGGCGCACCGTCGGGCGGTGCAGACGGCGAGGGGCCCCGGTGTGAGCCGGGGCCCCTCCAGACCCCGTCCGAGGTCCCGTCCCGAGCGTGCGGGGGACGATCAGGACGGGGCCGCCGCTCAGGACAGGCCGAGCTCCCCGTGGAACTGACCGGCCTCCAGTCGCTCCCGCACCGTGGTGAGGAAGCGGGCGGCGTCGGCGCCGTCGACGATCCGGTGGTCATAGGTCAGCGCCAGGTAGACCATCGACCGCACGGCGATGACCTCACCCAGCTCCGGGTCCTGGACCACGACCGGACGCTTCACGACCGAACCGACGCCCAGGATCGCGACCTGCGGCTGGTTGATGATCGGGGTGTCGAAGAGCGCGCCCCGGCTGCCGGTGTTGGTCAGCGTGAACGTGCCGCCGCCCAGCTCGTCCGGGGTGACCTTGTTGGAGCGGGTCCGCTCGGCGAGGTCGCCGATCTTGCGGGCGATCCCGGCCAGGCTGAGGTCGCCGGCGCCCTTGATCACCGGGACGAGCAGACCCCGCTCGGTGTCGACGGCGATGCCCAGGTTCTCGCTGTCGTGGTAGGTCACCGTGCCTGCGGCCATGTCGACCGAGGAGTTCACCGAGGGGTGGACCTTGAGCGCCTCGACGGCCGCCTTGGCGAAGAACGGCAGGAACGAGAGCTTGACGCCCTCGCGGGCGGCGAAGTCGTTCTTCACCCGGTTGCGCAGGTTGGCGATCCGGGTGACGTCCGCCTCGACCACGGTCGTCAGCTGGGCGCTGATCTCCAGCGACTCCACCATCCGCTTCGCGATGACCGTGCGCAGCCGCGACATCTTCTCGGTGCGACCACGCAGCGAGCTGTCCGGAGTGGCGGCCGGCGACGGCGTGGGGGCACCCGACGACGCGGACGACGCGGCGGCGGCCGGTGCGGCCGCCGCGGGAGCGGGCTGGGCGGCCTTCTCGGCTGCTGCGAGGACGTCCTGCTTGCGGATCCGTCCACCCACCCCGGTGCCCTCGACCGAGTTCAGGTCCACGCCGTTGTCGGCAGCCAGGCGACGCACGAGCGGGGTCACGTAGGCCGCGGCACCTGCCGGTGCGGGAGCCGGCGGGGTCGCCGGCGCGACGGCCTGGGCCGGCGAGGGCTGGTCGGTGGGGGACTGGGTCGGCATCGCGCCGCTGGAGCCGTAGTCCGCGCCGGGCTGGCCGGTGTCGGTGGTGGCCTTCACCGAGGTCGGCTGGGCCTCCTGCGAGACGGGCGCCGGCGCGTCGGTCTCCGGAGCCGACTGCTGCGGCTCGTCCGCGGCCGGCGCGGGGGTGGACGGTGCGGGGGTGGACGGTGCGGACTCGGGCTCGGCGCCAGCGGCGCCGATGAGCGCGAGCTCCGCGCCGACCTCGACGGTCTCGTCCTCGTTGACCGTGATCGACAGCAGCGTGCCCGACACCGGGGACGGGATCTCGGTGTCGACCTTGTCCGTGGAGACCTCGAGCAGGGGCTCGTCGGCCGCCACCTCGTCACCGACTGCCTTCAGCCACCGGGTGACCGTGCCCTCGGTGACGCTCTCACCCAGCGCCGGCATGGTCACCTTCGTGCCCTCGCCGCCACCCGCCGAGCCGCCGGACGGTGCGGGGGTCTCCGCTGCTGGGGCCTCCTGCGCCGGGGCCTCCTGTGCGGGGGCCTCCTGTGCCGGGGCCTCCTGTGCGGGGGCCTCCTGTGCCGGGGCCTCCTGTGCGGGGTCCTCCTGTGCCGGGGCCTCCTGCGCGGGAGCCTCCTGTGCCGGGGTGCCGCCGTCGCCACCGGCGTCGCCGCCGATCACAGCGAGCTCCGCGCCGACCTCCACGGTCTCGTCCTCGGCGACGATGATCTTGGAGAGCACGCCGGCCGCCGGGGACGGGATCTCGGTGTCCACCTTGTCGGTGGACACCTCCAGGAGTGGCTCGTCGACCTCGACCTGGTCACCCTCCTGCTTCAGCCAGCGGGTGACCGTGCCCTCGGTGACGCTCTCGCCCAGGGCGGGCATGGTGACGGACGTCGGCATCGAAGGCAGGTCTCCTCAAGTCGGGGGGTGGAGCAGGGGGTCGAGCGGGGACTGGGCGGCGATCAGGTGTGAGCGTGCAGCGGCTTGCCCGCCAGCACCAGAGCAGCTTCGCCGAGGGCCTCGCTGAGCGTCGGGTGCGGGTGGATGAGCTGCGCGACCTCTTCGGGCAGCGCCTCCCAGTTGTAGATCAGCTGCGCTTCGGCGACGAGGTCGCCGACCCGGCTGCCCACCATGTGCACCCCGACCACGGCGCCGTCCTTGGCCCGGATCAGCTTCACGGCGCCGGCGGTCTTCAGGATGGCGGCGCGGCCGTTGCCGGCCAGGTCGTAGGTGACGACCTCGACCTCGCCGTACCGCTCCTTGGCCTGGGCCTCGGTCAGACCCACCGAGGCGACCTCGGGCTCGGAGTAGGTGACCCGGGGGACGCCGGCGTAGTCGATCGGCACGACCGGCAGCCCGGCGAGCCGCTCGGCGACGAGGATGCCCTCACCGAAGCCGACGTGGGCCAGCTGCAGGGTCGGCACCAGGTCACCGACGGCGGAGATGGTCGGCACGTTCGTCTGCATGTACTCGTCGACGAGCACGAAGCCGCGCTCCATCGCCACGCCGGCCTCCTCGTAGCCCAGGCCCTGGCTGACCGGGCCGCGACCGACGGCGACGAGCACCAGCTCCGCCTCGAACTCCTTGCCGTTCTGCAGGCTGACCTTCACCCCGTCGGCGGTGGTCTGCACGCTCGAGACCAGGCTGCCCAGCGAGAAGTCGATCTTGCGACGGCGGAAGGCGCGCTCCAGCAGCTTCGAGGACGACTCGTCCTCCAGCGGCACCAGGTGCGGGAGGCCCTCGACGATGGTGACGTCGACGCCGAAGGACTTCCAGGCGCTGGCGAACTCGCAGCCGATCACGCCGCCGCCGAGGATGATCGCCGAGCTGGGCACGCGGTCGAGCTGCAGCGCGTGGTCGCTGGTGATGACCCGGGTGCCGTCGATCTCGATGCCCGGCAGCGAACGGGCGAAGGAGCCGGTGGCCAGCAGGACGTGCCGGCCCTCGTAGGTCTGGTCGCCGACCTGGACCGCGGTCTGGGAGACCAGTCGGCCCTCGCCCTCGACGATGGTGATCCCGCGGCTCTTGATCAGGCCCTGCAGGCCCTTGAAGTTCTTGGAGATGACGCCGTCCTTGTAGGCGTTCACCCCGTCCATGTCGATGCCCGACAGCGTGGACTTGACGCCCACCGCCTCGCCCTCGCGGGCGTGGTCGGCGACCTCGGCGGTGTGCAGCAGCGCCTTGGTGGGGATGCAGCCACGGTGCAGGCAGGTGCCGCCGACCTTGTCCTTCTCGATCAGGACGACGGACATGTCGAGCTCGGCGGCGCGCAGCGCGGCGGCGTAGCCACCGGAGCCACCACCGAGGATGACCAGGTCAGCGGGGGTGGTCGGTGCGCTCACGAGTGCTCCTCAAGTGCTGGGTGGCCCGGAGGTGTCCCGGGCCCGGCGATCCTGCGCCTGCCCATCCTGCCACTCCCGGGAACGGCGCGTCCGCATGCACCGTTGCTGTCGCTGGAGCGTCGCGCAGCAGGTCGCGGCCCCGGCGACGGGAGCGGGACATGGGGTTGTTCGACCGGCTGCGCGGCCGGGGCGCCGGAGGGGGTCGGGGCCGTGACCGCCGGGGCACCCTCGACCGCGCCTCGGGGTCTGCGGACCTCGCCCACCTGGAGCAGTTCGTGGCCAGCCGGCGCGGGGTCGAGGGGTACGTCGAGCCGCGGACCGCCGTCACCGAGACGACGATCCTGCTCGTCGCGGCGGACGGGGAGTGGACGCGCCGGCGCATCGACGGCCCCGAGGTCGCGCGCCGGCTGTCCCGGGACCTCGCGGTGCCCGTCTACGACGCGCAGGTCACCGGTTACCCGCAGCGGATGCGGGACTGGAGCGCACGGCAGAAGGGGGACCGCCTCCAGTAGGACGCGCCGGCCCCGTCCAGAGGCTCATCCCGCGCCTGCGAGGGGTGAGGAGGGCGGGGTCCTCCAGGTCAGCTCGCGTCGGCGATGAGGTCCTCGATCGTCGCCAGCAGGGTGCGCACCGGCACGCCGGTGCCGCCCTTGGGCGTGTGGCCCCACGGAGCTCCCGTGTTGTAGGCCGGGCCGGCGATGTCGATGTGCGCCCACTGCTGGCCGGACGGGATGAACTCGGCGAGGAAGTGCCCGGCCACCAGCATGCCGCCGAAGCGGTCCGAGCCGGAGTTGGTGAAGTCCGCGGTGGTGGAGTCCAGGCTGCGGCGCAGCTCCGGCGGCAGCGGCATCGCCCACATCGGCTCACCGCTGCGACGGCTGGCGGACACGACGGCGTCCCGCAGCTCCTCGCTGCCCATGACCCCCGAGGTCCGGGTGCCCAGCGCCACCAGCTGGGCGCCGGTCAGGGTGGAGGTCTCCAGCAGGTGGGCGGGGGAGTCCTCCAGCGCGCGGGTGATCGCGTCGGCGAGCACCACGCGGCCCTCCGCGTCGGTGTTGGTGATCTCGGACTTCTTGCCGTTGCGGAAGGTCACCACGTCGGCCGGTCGGTAGGCGGTCCCGCTGGGCAGGTTCTCCGCGATCGGCACCGTGGCGGTGACGTCGACCGGCAGGCCCAGCTCCGCGACCAGGCAGACCGTCGCGATCACCGCGGCCGCACCGGCCATGTCGCTCTTCATGTCGGCCATGCCGGCCGCCGGCTTGATCGAGATGCCGCCGCTGTCGAAGGTGATGCCCTTGCCGACCAGCGCCACGCTCGTCCGGGCCTTCTTGCCCCGGTACTCCAGGCGGAGCAGCCGCGGCGGGCGGGCCGAGCCGGCGCCGACGGCCAGGATGCCGCCGTAGCCACCTGCGGCCAGCGCCTTCTCGTCCAGCACCTCCACCGACAGCCCCGCCTTCTTGCCGGCGGCGGCGCCGCGCGCCGCGAGCTCGGCCGGGTACAGGTCGTTGGGCGGCGTGTTGACCAGGTCACGCACCAGGGCGACGGCGTCGGCGACGGCGCGGACCCGGGCCAGCGGCGCCTTGGCCGCCCCGGTGTCGGGGACGACGAGCTGGAAGGACGCCGGCGGGGTGGGCCGCCCCGCGGGCAGGTCGGACTTGTAGGCGGTGAACTCGTAGGCACCCAGCAGCGCGCCCTCACCGACTGCCTGCAGCCGCGCGACGTCCGGCGCCCCGCCGACCGCCGCGAGCAGGGTGAGGACCGCGGCCCGTCCGGTGAGCGCCCGGCTGGCAGCCCCCGCGGCGCGGCGGACCGCCTCCGGGGCGTACCCGCCGTCGGGCTGCGGGGCCCCGAGACCGGCGACCGCGACCACCGGGAAGGGACCCTGGCCGAAGGTGGGCAGCTTGGTGACCTCGTCCTCGCCGCCCCTCGCGCCGAGGTCGGCCAGCGCGCCGAGCAGTCGCCCGCCGAGGAGCCGGTCGACGGCGTCGGCGCCCGGTGTGCTGAGCAGCCCGTCGGGTCCCTTGCCCACGCCGACGACGACGGCGTCGGCGGAGAGCTTCTCGAGCGGGCGGTCGGTGGCGGAGATCGTCGGCGGCACGCGGTGATCCTAGAAGGACCCTCCTGCCCCCCACCGCTCGCACGCTCGCGGCGGGACCCTGCAGGAGGGCCGCACTAGCGTGTCCGCCGTGAGCCCGCTGACCTCTCCTCTGCACGACCGCCACGAGGCCGCTGGCGCCAAGTTCGCCGACTTCGGCGGGTGGTCCATGCCCATCGAGTACGCCGGCGGGGGAGTGCTCGCCGAGCACACCGCGGTGCGCGAGGGGGTCGGTCTCTTCGACGTCTCCCACCTCGGGACGGCGACCGTCCGCGGTCCCGGGGCGGCGGAGTACGTCAATGCCTGCCTGACCAACGACCTGGCGAGGATCGGCCCGGGGCAGGCGCAGTACACGCTGTGCTGCGTCCCCGACGGCGAGCCCCGGGCCGGCGGCGTGGTCGACGACCTGATCGTCTACCTGCACGGCCCCGACGACGTCCTGCTCGTGCCGAACGCCGCCAATGCCGCGGCCGTCCTCACCCGGCTCGCCGACGGGGCACCGGCCAGGGTCTCGGTGACCGACCGGCACACCGAGGTCGCGGTCCTGGCGCTGCAGGGGCCCCGGTCGGCGGAGGTGCTCGCCGCCGTCGGGCTGCCCGGGCAGCTGGACTACATGTCCTTCGCTGAGACGCCCGGCGCGGCCGGCGAGGAGGTCACCGTCTGCCGCACCGGTTACACCGGGGAGCACGGCTACGAGCTGCTGGTCGCCGCCGACCGTGCCGCTCGACTCTGGGACGCGCTGCTGGCCGCCGGCGAGCCCGAGCAGATCCGGCCGTGCGGGCTCGGCGCCCGGGACACGCTGCGCACCGAGATGGGCTACCCGCTGCACGGCCACGAGCTGTCCCTGGACATCACCCCCGACCAGGCCCGCTCCGGCTGGGCGGTGGGGTGGCACAAGGACGCCTTCTGGGGCCGGGAGGCGCTCACGGCGGAGAGGGCCGCCGGCCCGTCGAGGCGGCTGTGGGGCCTGCAGGCACCGGGCCGGGGCATCCCGCGGCCCGGGATGAGCGTGCTGGCCGCCGACGGTGCGGTCGTCGGCGAGGTGACCAGCGGGACGTTCTCCCCGACCCTGCGCACTGGCATCGCGTTGGCGCTGCTGGACACCGCGGCCGGGCTCGTCGAGGGGGCCGAGGTCGCCGTCGACGTCCGGGGCCGCCCGCAGCCGGTCGTCGTCCGTCGTCCCCCGTTCGTCGAGTCCCACACCAAGGACCCCGTTCCCCACACCCCTCGCACGCTCGACGCGGGTCCCTGAACGGGGCCAGGAGGGCTACGCCTTC
This sequence comes from Modestobacter altitudinis, assembly GCF_005930475.1. Lineage (GTDB taxonomy): Bacteria > Actinomycetota > Actinomycetes > Mycobacteriales > Geodermatophilaceae > Modestobacter > Modestobacter altitudinis. The sequence goes on along the minus strand of NZ_SJEW01000001.1, from coordinate 80,180 downwards.
TGCTTGCTCTCCTTCGTGGGGGTCGGGGGGTCGGGCAGCTCGTCGGCCATGGTGGCGTCGCGCTGGCCCATCGGCTGCGGCTCGCCCTCGGTGGTGTCCGCCGACGTCTGGTGCTCGGCCTCGGAGTTGATCTCGGCTCCCAGGAGGACGAGGAAGACGGTCAGCTGCAGCCACAGCATGAGCACGATGACGCCGGCGATCGCCCCGTAGGTCTTGTCGTAGGACCCGAAGTTGTTCACGTAGAGGCTGAACAGCAGGCTGACCAGCGCCCAGATGACGGTGACGACGATCGAGCCGAGGCTGACCCAGCGGAACTTCGGCGCGTCCCGGTCGGGGGCCACCCGGTAGAGGACCGACAGGGCGCCGGCCATCACACCGAGCAGCAGCACCCAGCGCAGCACCTGGGCCAGGACGGTCCCGACGATCCCCAGCGGCAGCGCGTCCAGCACGGCCGGGACCACCGCGATGAGGGCGATGGTGAGCAGCACGAAGATGATCGCGCCGAGGGTCAGCCCCAGGGCCAGCAGCTTGCGCTTGACGAAGCCGCGGGTCTCCACCTCGTCGTAGGCCAGGTTGACCGCGGTGATCAGGTTCCCCGTGCCGCCCGCCGCGCTCCACAGCGCCGCGGCGATGGAGATGATGAGGCTGACCGTCAGGGCGCCGCCGCTGTTCTCGGTGATGGCGGTCAGCTGGTCGGCGAGCAGCGTCTGCGCCTCTGCCGGGAGCTGGTCCGACAGCGACTGGATCTGCCGGGAGACCGTCTCCGGGGAGGCCACCAGGCCGTAGAGCGAGATGGTCGCGATCAGTGCCGGGAACAGGGCGAGGAAGGCGAAGAACGCCACGCCGGCGCCGATGATGGGCATGTTGTCGGCGCTGTTCTCCGCCCACGCGCGCTTCACGATCTGCTTCCAGCCGCGCGCCGGGATCTCGGTCGGCTTCTCCGCGTGCACGCCCGGCAGTTCGGCCTCGCTCGGCACCTCCGGAGCAGGCCGCGCGGCCTCCCGCCGTTCGGTCTCCACGACCGTCGACGTGGTGGCGCCGTTGCGGGGGAGCGAGTCGGTGGACCTGTCCTCGGCTGCGCGCGCCGCGGCACGGCGGGCAGCCTTCTCCTGCACCCGCTGCTGGATCCGCTCCACGGCGTTCTGTGGCCGCTGGGTGTCCGCCATCGTGCTGGTCCTCGTCTCGCGGTGGTGCCTACGGGTGGGGGTGGGAGGTCAGTCGCCCGGCCAGGCGCCGGTCAGCTTGGTGAAGCCGCGCGCCCCGCCCCGGCTGACGAGCGCCTTGACGACGGCGACGATCGCCCCGCGGAGGGCGGAGGCGACGAGGATCTCGCGCAGCCGGTACTCGCTCTGCATCGCGGTCGGGGCGTCTTCCGCGTGCGTCGCCTTCTTCCAGATGACCTGGAACAGGGACGCGGCGATCGAGCTCGCCACGAGGCTCCCGATCAGCCCGATCGGGCGGTAGACGATCTTCGCGCCCTTGCTCATCGCTTCTTCCTCCAGATGACGATGCCCACGACGACCGCGACCAGGGCCGCGGCGGCCCCGAGCACGGCGGGTGGGCTCTCTCGGTAGGTCTCCACCGCGGTGTCCCGGGCCAGCAGCGCGCGCTCCTTGGCGCGGCTCGGCACGTCCAGCCGGTGAGCCAGCTCGTCGACCGTGCGGCCCAGTTGCTCGCGGGTCGCCTCGATGTCGGCACGGATCGCGTCCGGGTCAGCGGGGCGCGGCTCGTCGGGGGCGGTCATCGCGACACCCGCTCCAGCTGGCTCATGGGTCCTCCGCGGGCTCGGGGGAACGGCTGTGACGCGAGCGCGCCGACCCTGCCATGCCCCGTTGTCCTCACCGGGTAAACCAAGATCGCCGTGGCTGGAGCTGCTCTCGGGGACCGATGCTCGCTAGCCTCGCCGCATGGGCTGGACCTGGCAGCTGGAAGACCCCACCGGGGCGACGGTCGATCCGGCCACGCTCGGGGTGGAGGTGCCCGAGTGCGACAACCAGGGCGACGCGGAGTCCTGGCTGGGGGAGGCCTGGCGTGACCTGCTGGAGCGCGGGATCGCGACGGTCACCCTCCAGCAGGATGGTGAGCGGGTGTACGGCCCGATGGGCCTGGCGGCGACGTGAACCGGGGCGGACGACGCATCGTCCGCCCCGGTGGCCCCGTCCAGAGGCTCGCCCCGAGCTTGCGAGGGGTGAGGGGGACGGGGTCCTTCGACTAGCCCCGGCTGGTCTTGGCGGGGTCGCGCTCCACGACGTCCCCGAGCGCCTCGTCGATGCGGGTCATGACCTCGGCCGGCAGCTCGACGCCGGCCGCCTTGACGTTGTCGTGCACCTGCTCGGGACGGCTGGCCCCGATGATCGCCGCAGCGACGTTCTGGTTCTGCAGCACCCAGGCCACCGCCAGCTGCGCCATGGACAGGCCGAGCTCGTCGGCGATCGGACGCAGCTGCTGCACCCGGGTGAGCACGTCGTCGGTCAGATAGCTCTTCATGGAGCCACCGACACCTGCGTGCCCACCGCGGCTGTCGGCGGGCGGCTGCTGGCCGGGCAGGTACTTGCCGGTCAGCACACCCTGGGCCAGCGGCGACCAGACGATCTGCGAGAGGCCCTCCTTCTCGCTGGTCGGCACCACCTCGGACTCGATGACCCGCCAGAGCATCGAGTACTGCGGCTGGTTGCTGATCAGCTGGACCTTCAGCTCCCGGGCCAGCTCGGCCGCGGCGGCGATCTCCTCGGCGCGCCACTCGGAGACGCCCAGGTAGAGCACCTTGCCCTGCCGCACGAGGTCGGCGAAGGCGGTCATCGTCTCCTCCAGCGGCACCGAGGCGTCGTAGCGGTGCGCCTGGTAGAGGTCGACGTAGTCGGTCTGCAGCCGCTTCAGCGAGGCGTTGCAGCTCTCGGTGATGTGCTTGCGGGACAGGCCGCGGTCGTTGGCACCGGACCCGGTGGGCCAGTACACCTTGGTGAAGACCTCCAGGCCCTCGCGGCGCTGGCCGGCGAGCGCCCGGCCGAGCACGGACTCGGCCTGGGTGCCGGCGTAGACGTCGGCGGTGTCGAAGGTGGTGATCCCCACGTCGAGGGCGGCCCGCACGCAGGCGTGCGCGGCGTCCTCCTCGACCTGGCTGCCGTGGGTCAGCCAGTTCCCGTAGGCGATCTCGGAGATGGTCAGGCCGGAACGGCCGAGGCGTCGTGTCTGCACGACCAGGAACGGTACTTAGGTCGGGTAATGACGACCCTTCGGCCCCTCGCAGGGGCCCGCCGCGAGCTTGCGAGTGGTGGGGGGCGGGGGGGCCCTAAATCTCGGCGCCGAGGGCGACCTGGGGCTTGGGGAAGCGCCAGCGACGGATCATCGTCGCCCGGCTCACCCCGTACCAGATCAGCGAGCGCATCGACTCCTTGTGGTTCGGGAACCGCTCGAGCACGACCCGCTTGATCCGCCGACCGAGCACGAACGAGTCGGCGATGATCACCAGGAAGAACGCGAACCACACGAACACGGTGTAACCCTGCACCGCCGGGCTGGGGATGAAGTAGCCGATCAGCACCAGGGCGGCGACCACCAGGAAGAAGCTGCCGGCGTTGCGCCGGGCGTCGACGACGTCGCGGACGAGGCGGCGCACCGGGCCACGGTCCCGGGCGGGCAGCGCGCTGTCGTCACCGCGGGCGGCGGCCTCCCGGGCGCTGCCGCGGCCGGCGGCCTGCTGCTCGCGCTGGCGCTTGAAGGCCTCCTTGCGCGTGGTGGGGGGCGGCGGGACCGGCCCGGAGCGGCGACCCTGCGCCTCGGTGCGCTTGGGGGTCGGCCGGCCCTTGCCCGTCGTGCCCACCGCCGTCGCCCCGTGGGCGGTCACGGCGGTGGCGGCCTCCGGCGTCGGGTCGGTGGCGGGACGGCGGCCGGGCAGGCGGAGCTTCACGGACGTGGAGTCTACGTGTCCGCGGGCGCCCTCCGAGGCTGGTCGCGGGTCCCGGCTCCTCCTCGGGAGTGGTCCGCGTGCTCCCCTTCACGCGGACCTGCGCCGTACAGTGGGAAGCAGCTCCGCCACGGCGGTGTTGAGCGCCAGTGATGACCAGCCAGAGGAGTGAGCTCCCGCGGCCGGTCGAGCAGGACACCCTCGAGTGTGGGAGGACCACAACATGACCGTGCAGGACACGCAGGCCCCCGGCGCCACGGGCGTCATCCTCAGCGACCCCGCCGCGTCGAAGGTGAAGACGCTGCTGGAGCAGGAGGGTCGCGACGACCTGCGGCTGCGGATCGCGGTGCAGCCCGGCGGTTGCTCCGGCCTCCGCTACCAGCTGTTCTTCGACGAGCGCTTCCTCGACGGCGACCAGACCTATGAGTTCGGTGGCGTCGAGGTCATCGTCGACCGGATGAGCGGCCCGTACCTCGGCGGCGCGACGATCGACTTCGTCGACACCATCGAGAAGCAGGGCTTCACGATCGACAACCCGAACGCCGGCGGCTCCTGCGCCTGCGGCGACTCCTTCCACTGAGGAAGGACCCTCCTGCCCGCCACCACTCGCGAGCTCGCGGCGGGGCCCTGCAGGAGGGCCGGAACGACGTGTGACAGCGCCCGGTACCTCGTCGAGGGGCCGGGCGCTGCCGCGTTCAGCGGTCGGTCTGCGGGTCCGACGGGATGGGGACGGGCACCCCGCCGCCGTTCGGCGGCGAGAGGCTGGTGTCCGGGGGGAAGCTGATCGTCGTCCGCGGCGAGATCGGCGGCGGGGTCCGTGCGGACGACGGCGCGACGGACACGGCCGTGGTGGGCGCCGGGCCCGGGTCGTCGTCGCCGCCGGAGCAGCCGGCGAGCAGCGCCACGGCCAGCAGGCCGACGGCCGCGCCGCCCGCCCGCCGGCGGGTCACAGCCGGACCGGGTAGACCGGCTCCGGGACCTCGGGGCGGATCCGCTCCTCGACGAAGATGCCGTGCCAGATCATGAAGACGAGCACCTCCCACACCTGCCGGGCGATCCGCTTGCTGGGCACGTCGGCCCGGGTCAGCCGCTCGAGCAGACCGAGCACGTGCTCGCGGTCCAGCCACTCGTCGGTCTGGCTGTCCTTGACGATCGACTGCGCCCAGTCGTGCAGCGGACCGGCCAGGAACTCCGCCGTCGGCACCGGGAAGCCCAGCTTGCGGCGGTTCATGATCTTCGGCGGCACGATCTGACGCATCGCCTGGCGGAGCGCGAACTTGGTCGCGTCGCCGCGGCGGGGCACGCGCATCTCCAGCGGGAGGCTGCTGGCGATTGCGAACACCTCGGGGTCGAGGAAGGGCACCCGCAGCTCCAGCGAGTTGGCCATCGTCATCTTGTCGGCCTTGACCAGGATGTCACCGCGCAGCCAGGTGAACAGGTCGACGTACTGCATGGCCGTCACGTCGTCGTAGCCGGCCTCGCGGGTCTGCCGGTACAGCGCCTCGGTGACCGTCACGTGCGACAGGTCCGGGTCACGGCCGGGCAGCAGCTGGGCCAGCTCGTCGGCGTTGAGGTTGCGGGCGTTGCCGTAGTACCGCTCCTCCAGCGGGATCGACGCGCGGCGCAGCAGGTCCTGCCCGCGGACGCCCTCGGGCACCAGCCGGGACAGCCGGCCCAGCGCCTGCCGGCCCACGGCGGGCAGCTTCGCCGCCCACGCCAGGCTCAGCGGCTCGCGGTAGATGGTGTAGCCGCCGAACAGCTCGTCGGCCCCCTCGCCGGAGAGCACGACCTTGACGTGCTTGCGCGCCTCCCGGGCCACGAAGTACAGCGGCACCAGCGCCGGGTCGGCGACCGGGTCGTCGAGGTACCAGACGACCGTCGGGATCGCCTCGGCGAACTCCTCGGCCGTGATCTCGACCGGCACGTGCCGGACGCCCAGGACAGCCGCCGACTCCGCGGCGATCTCCACCTCCGAGGTGGCCTCGCGCTGGAAGCCGACGGTGAAGGTCACCAGGTCGCGGTTGTACTTGTGCGCCAGCGCCGCGATCGCCGTCGAGTCGATGCCGCTGGACAGGAACGAGCCGACGGTCACGTCCGCGCGCATGTGCTTGGCCACCGAGTCGTCGAGCACCTCGGCGATCCGGTCGTAGAGCGCCTGCTCCGACCCTGCGGCCACCGGCGTCGAGTCGAACCGGGGGTGGAACCAGCGGGAGGTGTGCAGCTCGCCGTCGACGACGGTGAAGCTGGTGCCGCTCTCGATCCGCCGGATGCCCCGGTGCAGGGTCGCGGGCTCCGGCACGTACTGCAGGGTCAGGTAGTGCTGCAGCGAGGCCGCGTCGACCCCGCCGGCCGCGTCGCTGCCGCCCAGCAGCTCGAGCAGCGCCTTCTTCTCGGAGCTGAAGACCAGTCCGCCGTCGGCCAGCCGGGCGGTGAACAGGGGCTTGATGCCGAAGGCGTCCCGGGCGCCGAACGCCGTCCCGGTCAGGCTGTCCCAGATGACGAAGGCGAACATGCCGCGCAGCCTCGGGACGACGGCCTCGCCCCACAGGTGGTACCCGGCGACGATCGCCTCGGTGTCGCCCTCGGTCGCGAAGGTCGCGCCGGCGGCCTTGAGCTCCTCGCGCAGCTCCAGGTAGTTGTAGATCTCGCCGTTGAAGACGATCCGGTAGCGGTCACCGGCGTACGGCATCGGCTGGGGACTGCCCTCGATGTCGATGAACGCCAGCCGGTTGAACCCCAGGACGGCGTGCCCGTCGGACCAGACCTCCCGGTCGTCGGGGCCGCGGTGGCGCAGGCAGCGGAGGGCGTGCTGCACCCCGGCCACCGTCTGCTCGTCGACCCGTTCGGCATCGGTGGACAGGTAGGCGAGCAGACCGCACATGCGGGAGGGCTCCAGGGAGTCGGTAGCGGGGGGAGGTCAGAGCGGCTGGCCGGCGCGGACCCGGACGGACACCCGGCGCTCGGCCCAGAAGGAGAGGAAGGGGATCACGCCGGCGAGCAGCACCAGGACGGTGCCCTTGGCGGTGAAGCGCGCCTTCAACGCGAGGTCGAAGGCGGCCACCAGGTAGACGATGTAGAGGAAGCCGTGCACCGGCGACACGACCGCGGACACCTCGGGCACACCCGCGGCATAGCGCAGCGGCACCGCGACGAAGACCAGCAGCAGCAGCATGACGCCGACGACGTAGGCCATCACCCGGTAGCGGGTCAGTGCTCCCTGGACCTTCGGTGGGACCGTGGCCGCCGGGGACGCGGTCGACTCAGCGGCCACCGTTCACCTGCTGCCCCAGCGCCTTCGCGTTCAGCTCCGCCAGGTAGGCGTTGTAGGCGGCCAGCTCGGGGTCGCCCGTGGTGTCGATCCGCGGCCGCTGGTAGAGCACCACGGCGGCGCCGGGCTCGTCCTCGGCCGGGTCCCGGCGCAGCTCGTCCCGGACCATCCGCAGGTAGAAGCCCAGGCCCATGAAGCCGTACAACGGCCACTGCAGTGCGTAGCTCCAGTTGACCGCGCCGCCGCCGTCCTCGGCCTTGCCCAGCTGCCAGTGGCCGAGGAAGAAAGTCGCGACGAACAGCGCCAGGACCAGCAGGTGCAACAGCACCCAGCGCCAGGTCAGGAGGCGTTGGTACACGCCCCGACTGTAGCCGCCGGCCCGCGCCGGGTGCCGCCGTCCGGCCGTGCGGCGGCTGGGGCGTCGCCCGTCACACGCTGCGCGACCTGCGCGGACGGCCACCCCTCGGCGGGCCGGCCCGCCGAGCCGGGGGCGACCCGCCGGGGTGGTGCTCCCGCTCCTCGGACGACGAGCGGGGTCGGCTAGTCTCGGCGAGACTGAGGTCGGGGTGGGCAGGACCTGTCGGGCGACCGATGCGACCCCGCCGGTGAGACCGCGTGGTGCCGCCACGCGGGGGATGAGGAGGCAGCGGGCAGTGGCTCGACGCAGCAAGCCGGCGCAGGTCGCCGGGCTCGGTCTCCTGGGGGTGCTGACGCTCAGCGGGTGTGACGTCCGAGGCAGTTGGCTCAGCTGGGGATGGCCCGAGGGCATCACCGACGAGGCGCACCGGATGCACGACCTGTGGATCGGTTCGACCCTGGCCGCCCTGGTGGTCGGCATCGCGGTGTGGCTCCTCATCGCCTACGCGGCGATCAAGTACCGCAAGCGCAAGGGCAGCGATGAGGAACTGCCCCGGCAGACTGCCTACAACCTGCCGCTCGAGGTCGTCTACACGATCATCCCGTTCGTCATCATCGCGATCCTGTTCTTCTTCACCGTGAGCACGCAGAACCGGGTGATGGAGCGCAGCGAGGACCCGGACGTCACCGTCGCGGTCAACGCGTTCAAGTGGAACTGGCAGTTCGTCTACCCCGACACCACCGACGCCAACGGCGGCGAGCCGGTGTCGACGGTCGGTTCCACCGAGGAGGTGCCGATCCTGGTGGTCCCCACCGGTCAGACGATCCGGTTCGAGCTGGCCTCGGCCGACGTCATCCACTCCTTCTGGGTGCCGGAGTTCCTCTTCAAGCTCGACGTGATCCCCGGCAACGAGAACGGCCGCGACAACGTCTTCGAGGTGACCGTCCGCGAGGAGGGTGCCTTCGTCGGTCGCTGCGCCGAGCTCTGCGGCACCTACCACGCGTTCATGAACTTCGAGGTCCGGTCGGTGAGCCCGGCGGACTTCGACGCCTACCTGAGCGCTCGTGAGTCCGGGCTGTCGACCTTCGACGCGCTGGAGACCATCGGCCAGCCCGGTGCGTCGATCGCCACCGAGCCCTTCAGGGGCGACCGCGAGCAGCAGGCCTCGGCGGCCTCGGATGACTGACCCGATCACCCTGCAGCACCTGGAGGACCGGCCGTGAAGGTCGAAGCGCTCATCTTCAACTTGATCGCGGTGTTCTGCATCGCCTCCGCCGTGGTCTACGGCTTCTGGGCCCAGGAGCCGGTCGGCACCACGGCGCTGGCCCTGTCCGCCGGGCTGACCGCGCTCATCGGTGGCTTCTTCTGGTTCGTCAGCCGACGGATCGACGCCCGCCCCGAGGACTCCAAGGACGCCGAGATCGCCGACGGTGCCGGCGAGCTGGGCTTCTTCAGCCCGGGCAGCTACTGGCCCTTCGGCCTGGCGCTCTCCGCCGGCCTGATGGGCCTGGCGCTGGCGTTCTACTACCCGTGGCTGATCGCCATCGCCGGAGCCGCGCTGCTGCTCACCATCGGCGGCCTGCTCTTCGAGTACTACGTCGGGCAGAACGCGCACTGATCGCGGCACCACCGCAGCGGGTCGGGGCCCTTCCCAGCTGGGAGGGGCCCCGACGCGTGTCCGGGGTGTGGGTGGGCACCGGCCGGCCCCGTCGCGCCCGCTGAGACGCCGCACAGCGGCCTGCCGACCTGCCGTCACCCGGGGGGGCACCGACCTGGTCGCGGCGGGGCAGTGGCACGACGCAGCGCCGTCAGGTCGTCCTACCGACCACCAGGACGGGGGAGGGGGCCAGCAGGCCTCCCGTCGGCTGACAGCAGGCCGGTGCCGTGATGGCCGACGGCCGTCCCGGGTGCCGGCAGGTCGGCACGGCGCCGAGGCGTCGCGGCCGCGAGAGCAGCGGCGCCGGTCATGGTCCGGGCCGGCGGCAGGAGCGAGGCTGCGGCAGACAGGAGGGCGTCCGGGAGTCCCGCGAGCTGCTCACGGGCGGACCCGCTGGACCGGCCTTGGGAGCCGACACGAGCCCACGCACGTGCCGGCCTCATTCATCCTGCGGTGGCCGGTAGCACCCCGTCCCGCGGTCCCGGGCACCCGTCAGGTCGGGGCCAGGGGTGGACGACGGGCTCGACCAGCTCTGCCTGCAACGCAGCAGGGGCCCCGGCGGAGTGTTCCGCCGGGGCCCCTGCTGGGTGGTGCTGCGTGCTGATCAGTCGCGCGGGTCCTGCGGTCGACCACCCTCGGACGGGCGGCCACCCTCGGACGGACGACCCGAGCCGGTCAGCTCGCGGCGGCTGGCCTGCTCGGACTCGAGGCCGCGGGCCTCGATCTCGGCCTGCCGCTGGACCTCGGCCGGCTCCTCGATCGGCTTGAAGAAGCCCCGGATCGCGCGGCGGGCGCCACCGACCTGGTTCATCTTCTTGGGCACCGAGGCGCCACCGTAGGCGAGCTGGCCGTGGCCGTGCTCGTCCACCGGCCCCAGCGGCTGGTGCACCTCGATGAACTCACCGCTGGGCAGCCGCCGGATGACACCGGTCTCGATGCCGTGCTCGAGCACCTCGCGGTCGTGCCGCTCGAGGCCGATGCAGATCCGGTAGGTGGCCCAGTAGGCGATGGGCGGCAGCGTCAGGAAGCCGATCCGGCCGAACCAGATCATCGCGTTCAGGCTCAGGTCGAACTTGTCGGCGATCAGGTCGTTGCCACCGGAGATCCAGAGCACGACGTAGGCGGTGACGGCCATCGCGCCGAGCGAGGTCCGCACCGGGACGTCGCGCGGGCGCTGCAGCAGGTGGTGGCTGGCGGTGTCCTTGGTGAGCACGCGCTCGAGGACCGGGTAGAGCGCCAGCGCACCGAACATCAGGCCGGGGAGGCCGAGGGCGCCCCAGAAGACCGGCGGGATGTGGTATCCCCACAGCACGATCTCCCACGGGGGGAAGATCCGGGCGCCACCGTCGACGAAGCCGATGTACCAGTCGGGCTGGGACCCGGCGGTCACCTGCGCAGGGTTGTACGGACCCAGCAGCCAGATCGGGTTGATCTGCACCAGGCCACCGAGCGCGGCGCACAGCCCGACCACGATGAACAGCAGGCCGGTCGCCTTGGCGGCGAAGGTCGGGAACAGCCGGTTGCCGACGACGTTGTGCTCGGTCCGCCCCGCTCCGGGGAACTGGGTGTGCTTCTGCTTGACCAGGATGAGCAGGTGCAGCGCGATCAGGCCCAGCAGGATCGCCGGGATGATCAGCACGTGCAGGATGTACAGCCGACCGATGATCACCTCTCCGGGGAAGTCACCACCGAAGACGGTGAAGTAGACCCAGGTCCCGATCACCGGGATCGACAGGAAGACGGCGGAGAAGATCCGCAGCCCACCGCCGGAGAGCAGGTCGTCGGGGAGGGTGTAGCCGGCGAAGCCCTCGAGCATGGCCAGCACCAGCAGGGTGACGCCGATGAACCAGTTGGTCTCACGCGGCCGGCGAAACGCGCCGGTGAAGAAGATGCGCAGCAGGTGGACGACGATCGAGGCCACGAACAGCAGCGCGGCCCAGTGGTGCATCTGCCGGATCAGCAGGCCACCGCGGACGTCGAAGGAGATGTTCAGCGTCGACTCGTAGGCCGCGGACATCTCGATGCCGCGCAGCGGGGCGTACGTCCCGTCGTAGATGACCTCCTTCATGGAGGCGTCGTAGAAGAACGTCAGCCAGGTGCCGGACAGCAGCAGGACGATGAACGAGTAGAGCGCGATCTCCCCGAGCAGGAAGGACCAGTGGTCCGGGAAGACCTTGTTCAGCGTCCGCCGGACGGGCCCGGCCACGATCAGCCGGTCGTCGACCTCGAAGGCCGCCTTCCCGGCGAGCGAGGTCGGCTGACCGACCCGCGGACCGGGCACAGTGTTGGTCGCCATCAGCCGAGCCTCCCCATGTTCCAGAACGACGGTCCGACGGGCGCCGGGAAGTCCCCTCGCGCGACGAAGTAACCCTCATCATCCACGGTAATCGGGAGTTGGGGGAGCGGGCGGGTGGCCGGCCCGAAGACCGGCTTGGCGCCATCGGTCACGTCGAACTGCGACTGGTGGCAGGGGCACAGGATCCGGTTCGTCTCCTGCTCGTACAGCGACACCGGGCAGCCGGCGTGCGTGCAGATCTTGGAGTAGGCGACGTAGTCGCCGTAGCCGAAGTCCTCCTGGCCGGCTGGGATCCTCAGCTCGGTCAGCTGCTCCGGACGGAGCCGGATCAGGATGACGGCGGCGTCGTAGGCCTTGTTGCCACCCGCCACGGACGGGAAGACGGTGGCCAGCGAACCGGCGACCTGGTCACCGGGGCGGACCGGTGTGCCGTCGTCACGGAGCAGCCGCAGCCCGTCGGCCCAGGGTGTGGTCCCCAGCGGGTTGCCCTTGTTCGGGTTCTTGATGAACCCGCCCAGCAGGGACACCAGCATGGCGCCGAAGGCCAGCCCCAGCACCCCGAGGACCCCCGACAGCATCTTGCGGCGGGGGAGACCGGAGTTGTCGAGGCCGCCCATCAGCGTGGCGCCGGTGGTCACCCGGTCGAAGTGCGAGCCGTCGTGCTTGTCCTGCACGGCCGTCTCGTGTGGCAGCAGCTTCTTGACGTACAGGACCAGGCCGATGCCGATGGAGATCATCGACAGCCCGAACAGCGCGCCGAGCAGCGGGGTGTAGAGCGCGCTCCAGGTGCTGGAACCCGTCGTCCACGCCCAGGTGGGGAGGAACCAGCCGGAGCCTGCGTAGACGACGACGAAGGCCACCGCGAACAGCGCGGCGAGGGCGAACCACAGGGTCACCTGGCGGGTGTTCTTCTTGTCCAGCGGCGAGCCGGGCGGGGCGACGGGCTCGACGTGCAGGACCTCGACGCCGTCGTAGCGCGCACCCAGCCGGTCCAGCTCGGTGCGGTCCATCGCGGCGAGCTGCGCGGGGCTGTAGTCGTCGTCCGGACCGCCGTGCAGCTGGCCCGGCTCGTCCGCGCCGCCGGCCGAGCCGGGGCGGGAGTGGTCGGTGGTGCTCACGCCTTGGTCCCCATCCAGAAGATCCCGAAGAGCAGGGCGCCGATGCCGACGACCCAGATGACCAGGCCCTCGGCGACCGGGCCGACCCGGCCGATGCCGGCGCCACCGGGGTCGGCCTGGGCCTTGAGGGTCTGCACGTAGTTGATGATGGAGCGCTTCTCGTCCGGGCTGAGCTGGTTGTCCCCGAAGACCGGCATGTTCTCCGGCCCGGACAGCATCGCCGAGTAGATGACCATGTCGCTGGCCTCGCGCAGCGAGGGAGCCCGCTTCCCGGAGGAGAGCGCGCCGCCCTCGCCGGCGAAGTTGTGGCACTGGGCGCAGTTGAGCCGGAAGAGCTCGCCGCCCTCGGCCAGGTCGCCGGCCCGGAGGTCACCCGAGGGCAGGGTCGGACCGCCGCCGTTCTCCTGGATGTAGGCCATCAGCTGGTCGATCTCCTCCTCGGAGAAGATCGGCGGGCGCTCGGGAGCCTGTGCCTCCTGGCGGACCAGGGGCATGCGCCCGGTGTGCACCTGGAAGTAGACGGCGGCCTCGCCGACCCCGATGAGCGAGGGACCGCGGCCCGGGATGCCCTCCAGGTTGGACCCGTGGCAGGTGATGCAGCTGCGCGTGTAGAGCTCGCGACCGGCCTCGACGGCGTTCGACGGGTTGCCGGTCGGGTCGTCGGCGGCGCTGGCGCCCGGGGCGAGCGCGGAGTAGCCCACCCCGGTCAGCACGAGCGCAGCCATCAGCCCGGCCACGTTGGCCAGGCGGCGGCGCTGCTTGGAGCGTCGGCGGTCCCGCGCCGCGGCGGCCGGGGTGCCGACCGCCGGACGACGGCGGAACAGCCCGCGGCGGCCGCCCTCGGGAGGAGCGACGGAGGAGGCGTTCGGTGTGGACACCCGGTTCCCTACTTGATCAGGTAAATCGTGATGAAGAGACCGACCCACACGACGTCGACGAAGTGCCAGTAGTAGGACACCACGATCGCCGAGGTCGCCTGGGCAGGAGTGAAACGGCCCATGGTGGACCGGATGAGCACGAAGACGAAGGCGACGAGGCCACCGATGACGTGCAGCGCGTGGAAACCGGTGGTCAGGTAGAAGACCGAGCCGTACGTCGAGGACGCGATCGTCGTGTCGTGGTTCATGATCAGGTTCCGGTACTCGTTCGCCTGACCCAGCACGAAGGCGAGGCCCATCACGAAGGTGATGGTGAACCAGCGTCGCAGCCCGTAGACGTTGCCGATCTCCGCCGCGAACACGCCGTACTGACAGGTGACCGAGGAGAGCACCAGGATCAGCGTGAAGAACAGGGCGTAGGGGACGTCGAGCTCGGTGGGCTCCGGCGGCCAACCACCGGTGGCTCGCGCGCGCGAGGTGAAGTACATGGCGAACAGTCCGGCGAAGAACATCAGCTCGCTGGCGAGCCAGACGATCGTGCCGACGCTGACCATGTTCGGTCGAGTCAGGGAGTGCACCCGCGAGGTGTCGAAGGTGCTGCTCGCCACGGGGGCCGTTGTCACGGGCTCATCATGGCATCGGGACAGGTCGTCCACGACGTGGGGTGGCCGCGGACGGCGCGTCTCCCGGCGGGGGCTGGCACCGGGTGCCGCACGGCCCGGTGAGCCACGGCCCTCGCGTCGTCCACGCCTGCCACTAGGCTCCCCCGGGTGAGCCTCGACGCCGCACCGGCCACCGTGCTCGTCTTCAGCCAGCGGGCCGAGGTCCGCGCCGCCGTCCGCACCGCACTCGGCCGTTCGCCGGCGCCGGACGTGGGACCCCTCACGTACGTGGAGTGTGCCACCGGTGACGAGGTCGTCGCCGCGGTCGACGGCGGCGGGATCGACCTCTGCCTGCTCGACGGCGAGGCCCAGCCCACCGGCGGCATGGGCATCGCCCGGCAGCTGAAGCACGAGATCGCCGACTGCCCCTCGCTGGTGGTGCTCATCGCCCGCCAGGCCGACCGCTGGCTCGCGCACTGGTCGCTGGCCGACGGCACGCTGGCCTACCCCGTCGACCCGCTCGTCGCGGCCGACGTGGTGGCGGGGCTGCTGCGCGAGCGTCTCGCGCAGCGTCCCGCCGTCCGCCGCTGACCGGCGTGACCGCCGCCAGCCCGACGTGGCCGGGCCTGCTGACCCGGCTCCTCCGCAGCGAGGACCTCACCGCCGAGGACACCCGCTGGGCGATGCGGCAGGTGATGACCGGAGAGGCCAGCCCGACGCAGGTGGCCGGGTTCCTGGTCGCGCTCCGCGCCAAGGGCGAGTCGCCGGAGGAGGTCGCCGGGCTGGCCGCCACGATGGTCGACCTCGCCACGCCGGTGACCCTGCCGGTCGACTGCGTCGACATCGTGGGAACCGGCGGGGACGGTGCCCAGACGGTGAACATCTCGACGATGGCCGCTGTCGTCACGGCCGCGGCCGGTGCGCCGGTGGCCAAGCACGGCAACCGCGCGGCGTCGTCGCGGTCGGGCACCGCGGACGTCCTCGAGGCCCTCGGGGTGGTCATCGACCTGCCGGCGCCCGCCGTGGCCCGGTGCGTGCGGGAGGCGGGCATCGGCTTCTTCTTCGCACCGGTCTTCCACCCCGGTTTCCGGCACGCCGCCGTCCCCCGCCGGGAGCTGGGCATCGGCACGGTCTTCAACTTCCTCGGGCCGCTGACCAACCCGGCCCGTCCGGTGGCGGCCGCGATCGGCTGCGCCGACGCCCGGATGGCGCCGGTGCTCGCCGAGGTGCTGGCCCGGCGGGGCACCCGGGCGCTGGTGTTCCGCGGCGACGACGGCCTGGACGAGCTGACCACGACCACGACGTCGGCGGTGTGGGTCGTGCGCGACGGTGAGGTGGTCCCCGAGCGGCTGGACCCGGCCGCGCTCGGGCTGCCGCTCTCGGCACCAGGGGCGCTGCGCGGCGGTGGCCCGGAGGACAACGCCGAGGTGGTCCGCCGGCTGGTGGCCGGGGACCACGGGCCGGTGCGCGACGCGGTCCTGCTCAACGCGGCGGCGGCGCTGGCCGCCTTCGACCCGCGGGGTGCCCGGCTGCACGACGCCTTCGGCAGTGGTCTGGAGCGGGCCGCCGCGGCGGTCGACGACGGCCGGGCCGCGGCCAAGCTGGAGGAGTGGGTCCGGGTCAGCCGGGCTGCCCGCGACCAGCCCTGACGCCCCCTGCGCAGGGGTCCCCCTAGTCGGCGGACTCGAAGCCGATCGAGAAGGCCGCTTCCAGGTCGTGCCGGGAGTACGCCCGGAAGGCGACGTGGGTCGCAGTGTCCAGGACGCCGGGCACCTTGTTGATCTGCCCGGCGACGACGGCGGCGATGTCGTCGAACTCGTGCACCCGGACGAGGGCGACCAGGTCGACGTCCCCGGCGACCGAGTAGACCTCGCTCACCCCGGACAGGGCCGCGACGGCCTCGGCGACCTCGCCGATCGAGTCGGTGGCGGCATCGATCATCACGATGGCGGTGATCACGCCGGCGATGCTAGCCCGGTGGCCACCCGGCCGCGTCGCGCCGCAGCCCGCCCGCCGCCCCGTCCGCCGCGTCCGGCCCGGGGCGCCGGCTGCCCCGGGGTGACCCGGTCCGGCTGTGCCCGGGTGCTCAGCGACCGGTTGTCGGCGAAGGGGTCGCGTTCGGCCCGGCCGGCGTCGACCCGGGCCAGGAAGTCGCTGTAGTGCCCGGTGCCGGGGGTGCGACTGGCCAGGGTGCCGGTGACGTCGACGAGCCGGGTGCCCGGCTTCTCCATCCAGCGCAGCACCAGCTCCGTCTCGTCGACCGAGGCCGCGAGCTCGCCGTCCGGGCCGACGGGCGTCTCGGCGGTGGTCCGGAGGTCGGCCAGGTACCCCCGGACGGAGCGGCCGCGCTCGGCCACCCCGGCGGCCACCAGCCGGCCCCGGCGCACCACGGACAGCTGCCAGCCCCCGGCACCGTCGGGCCGGGCGATGACGAACTCGGGGACGGTCGCGAGCGACTCCAGCCGCTGCCGCCGGCGCACCGCCCGGACCAGGACGGCGACCCGGTCGCGGAGCACCGCGGCGTCCTCGTACCGGCCCTCCTCGGCCAGTCGCTCGACCCGGTCCAGCAGGGGGGCGACCAGGTCGCGGGGGTCGGAGTCGACGGCCGCGGCGAACACCGCCGCGATCGAGGCGTAGTCCTCCCGGCTCTGCGCGCCGGTGCACGGCGCCCCGCAGCGGCCCATCCCGGCCAGCGCGCAGGCGGTGCCCAGCACGGTCAGCGACAGCCGGGACGTGCACTGCCGCAGCGGCAGCGACTCGTGGACGGCGGCGACCGCGGCGTCGGCGGCCCGCCGGTCGGGGAACGGGCCGAGGAACACGCCCGCGCCGGGCCGGACGCGCCGGACGACCGACAGTCGCGGGAAGACCTCGTCGGTCAGCCGGATCCACAGGGCGCGCTCGGGGAAGCGCGAGCGGCGGTTGTAGCGGGGCTTGTGCTCGGCGATGAGCCGCAGCTCCCGGACGGCGGCCTCCAGGTCGTGCGCGCACGGCAGCGCCTCGATCCGCTCGGCCAGCGCGATCATCTCGGTCATCCGGCTGCGCTGCTCCCCGGCGGAGAAGTAGCTGCGGACCCTGGTGCGCAAGTCGTTGGACGTGCCGACGTAGAGCGGTTCGTCACGCGGCCCGCGGAAGAGGTAGACGCCCGGTCCGGAGGGCACGTGCTCGGCCAGGTGCCGCTTGCGCCGCCGCTGCGGGTCGACCTGGCGGGTCAGCCCGGACAGCTCCTCCAGGGAGGTGACGCCCAGCGGGCCCAGCCGCTCGAACAGACCGTGCAGCACGTCTACGGTGGCCCGGGCGTCGTCCAGGGCACGGTGGCAGGGCTGCGTCGAGGTCGAGAAGAAGGGGGCGAGGGTGCCGAGCTTGCAGTTGGGCACCTCGTCGCGGGTGAGCAGCCGGCGGGCCAGCACGGCGGTGTCGACCGAGGCGAACGTGGGCCAGGGCGTGCCCGTCTCCTCGCACGCGGCGCGCAGGAAGCCGAGGTCGAAGGGGGCGTTGTGGGCGACCAGCACGGTGCCCCGGGCGAACTCCATGAAGGCCGGCAGGACCGAGTCGATGCGCGGAGCGGCGGCCACCATCATCGAGGTGATCCCGGTCAGCACGCTGATGTAGGGCGGGATCTCCCGGCCCGGGTCCACCAGGGTCTGGAACTCGCCCAGCACCTGACCGCCGCGGACCTTCACCGCGCCGATCTCGGTGATGGCGCTGTCCTTCGGTGAGCCGCCGGTGGTCTCCAGGTCGACCACGACGAAGGTGACCTCCGCCAGCGGCGTCCCGATGTCGTCGATCGTCGCCTGGAGGTAGCGCGGCCGGTCGGGAGCGGCTGTGGGAAGCGCCACCCGCCGCCAGGCCGGCGGACCCCCCTCGGTGGCGGCCGGCGGGAACGGCGGTGGAACGGGGTGGGACGGCACGCAGCGGACGCTAGGTCGGGGGTCCGACAGTCCGGGGGACGCCACGCCGGGAGCCGGCCGCGCCCCGGCGTGGCGCGCGCACCGGCCCGGGGTGCGTGCTGCACCGGGTGCGGGCAGCGCTGCAGGTCGGTCGAGCAGAACTGTCGGGGGGTCCTCCTAACGTCCGCGGTGTCGGACGTGGACACAGAGAAGGAGAGCCGCCGTGCTCATCGACTGCGACACCTGCACCGTCCGGGGTCAGGGCTGCGACGACTGCGTCGTGACGGTCCTGCTGGGGGCGCCACCCGGCTGGCGGGGAAGCGACCCCACCGTCGTGCCGCTCGTCCGGCGGAACGTCCCGGGCCCCGTCCCCGTGGAGCACCGTCCGGCCGCCGCCTCGGCCGCGGACGCCACGTCGCCCGTTGCGCACGGTGGCGGCAGCGCTGCAGTCGGTGACGCGCCCGGAGGCGTGCGAGCTGGAGGTGACGTCGCTCACATTGACACGGCCGCGGCAGACCCGTGGAGCGTCGTCGATCTCGACGAGGTCGAGCGTCGAGCGGTCCAGGCTTTGGCAGACTTCGGCCTGGTCCCGCCGTTGCGTCATCAGGATGCGTCGACGTCGGGCGACCGGCACGTGAGCTGACAAATCGCACGCCTGCGATTTGGCAGCTCTGGCCCGTACTTCGAGGTTTGACAGGGCTTCATCTCGATCCGGTCACGGACTTAGGTTCGTCGTGTCTGAGAGGGACGTAGTCACCACAGAGGGTGACCCCGACCGGACACCGTCGACCCACCAGGTCCTCCAGGACCGGGTGGACCGGGAGCCCACCCCAGTGCCGAGGTGAGTTCTCACCAGCTGAGGGGTTCGGGGCTCCGCGCCGACGACGGCGTGCGCCGACCAGGCGTGCCAGCCCGGACCCGTCAGCTGACCCGGTAGGCGGTCCGAGTGGAAACGGAGTGCCGCTGCCCGTGGCGAGTCCTCAGTCCGGTGTCCTGCCCGCGCTCCGCGGGTCCGCCACGGCTCCCGCCGGCGCTCGCCGTGCCCGCGGCCTCGGCCGGCTCGGCACCGGACTGCTGCTGGCCGTCGCCGCGAGCGGGACGCTGATCGCGCTGCCCGGCAGCGCGTCGGCCGCACCGGGCGTCGCCCATGCCGCGACGGCTGACGAGGCCACCGCGCTCGTCACCGACGCCAACCGTGATCTCGAGGCCGTCACCGAGCAGATCAACGAGGCGCAGGACACCCTCCGTCAGCAGCAGGCCGTCACCGACGCCGCAGCGCAGGCCGTCACCGCCGCCCAGGCCCAGCTGGCCGCGCTCGACACCCAGATCCGTCAGGTCGCCCGGAGCGCCTTCACCGGCGAGAACCTCTCCCGCTTCAACGCGCTGATGACCAGCGGCTCGGCCGACGAGTTCCTCTCCCAGGTCACCACGCTGGACGCGATCGCCGGCCACACCAGTGACGTGCTCACCCAGGTCAGCGCCGCGGCCCAGTCCGCCCAGCAGGCCAAGGCCGACGCCGACGCGGCGACCGCCACGGCGCGGCAGACCCTCGAGGACGTGACGGCGAAGAAGGCCGACCTGACCTCCGAGGCGGCCGACTACCAGGCGCAGTACGACGCGCTGAGCGTCGTGCAGCAGCGGGCGGTCGTCGCCGAGACCGCCGGGCCGGTGCTCGAGCCGCCTGCCGAGGTGGTCGCCTCCAGCGACGCAGCGCAGGTCGCCGTCGACACCGCGATGGCCCAGCTGGGCGATCCCTACGTCTGGGCCGCGGCCGGTCCCAACGCCTTCGACTGCTCGGGTCTGACCCAGTACGCCTACGCGGCGGCCGGGGTCAGCCTGCCGCACTCCAGCGCCGGCCAGTCGAGGATGGGCACCGCCGTCTCCCGGGCCGACCTGCAGCCCGGTGACCTGGTGTTCTTCTACAGCCCGGTCAGCCACGTGGGCATGTACATCGGCGGCGGGCAGATGGTGCACGCCTCGACCTCCGGCCAGCCGGTGATCGTCTCCACCGTGGACATGAAGGGCTACGTGAGCGCCCGGCGTCTCGTCGGCTGAGGCGGGCAGGACCCGCCCGGGTCCGCTGCCCGGCCCTCCGCGGGGCACAGGCAGCCTGCCTAAGCTCGCCGTCGTGCACGCGCAGACCCCCTCGAGCCGGCCCGCGTGAGCACCGCGCAGCTGCCGGTCCCAGCCCGGACCGGCACGCGTCGGCTGGCGCTCGCGGTGGCCGTCGTGCTCGGCCTGGCGCTCGCGGTGGTGATCGCCGTCGTCACCCCGTGGGACCTGCTGCCCACCCCGGCGGGCGGCCGCACGCCCGTCGACCCGTCGGCGGCCTTCACCCCGGCGCAGATCGCCCGCGCCGAGGACTTCGCCGCCGCGCTGCGCCCGGCGTCGCTGGCCTCGCTCGTGCTGGGCCTGGCCGTCTCCGCCGTCTTCGGCCTGACCCGCGCGGGGGCAGCCACCGCCCGCGCGGTCGCCCGGCCGCTGGGCGGCGGCTGGGGGTGGCAGGTGCTGCTGGGCACCATCGCCCTCCTGGTCGTGGGACGGCTGGTCACCCTGCCCCTGGCCGCCTACGCGGAGGTGGTCCGGCACCGCTACGGCCTGTCCACCCGGGGCTGGGGGCTGTGGGCGCGCGACGTCGCCACCTCGACCGGCATCAACGCCGGCCTGACCGCGCTGGGCCTGCTGGCGCTGGTCGCGCTGGCCCGACGGGCGCCCCGCAGCTGGTGGGCCTGGGCCGGCGGAGCAGCCGCGGCGCTGGTCGTGGTCGGCTCCTTCCTCTACCCGCTGCTCATCGAGCCGGCGTTCAACCGGTTCGAGTCGATGCCGGCGTCGCCGCTGCGCACCGAGCTGTTCGCCCTCGCCGACCGCAGCGGCACCCCGGTGCAAGACGTGCTGGTGGCCGACGCGAGCCGGCGCACCACGGCGCTCAACGCCTACGTCTCCGGCTTCGGCTCCACCCGGCGGATCGTCGTCTACGACACGGTCCTCGACCAGCTCTCCGACGCCGAGATCGAGTCGATCGTCGGTCACGAGCTCGGCCACGTCGCCACCGACGACGTCCTCACCGGCACGCTGATCGGCGCCCTGGGTGCCGGCGCGGGCGTCGCGCTGCTGGGCTGGCTGCTCGGCGCTCCACCCCTGCTGCGCCGGGCAGGCGCCGGCGGGCCCGGCGACGGTCAGGTGGTCGGCCTGCTGCTCCTGGTGATGGCGGTGGGCACGCTGGTGTCCACGCCGGTGCAGAACCTGGTGTCCCGGCACATCGAGGCGCGGGCCGACCTGCACGCCCTCGACCTCACCGACGACCCGGCGTCCTTCGTCGCGGTGCAGGAGGCGCTCGGCGTGGCGAACCTGAACGACCCCGATCCGCCGGCGGTCTGGCAGTGGCTGTTCGGCTCGCACCCCACCGCGGCCCAGCGGGTCGCCTTCGCCGGCGACTGGGTGAAGGAGCACGGCGGGTGAGCCGGACGCTCGTCGTCACCAACGACTTCCCGCCCCGGCAGGGCGGGATCCAGACCTTCGTCGCGGCACTGCTGGCCACCCGGCCGCCGGAGTCGCTGGTCGTGCTCGCCTCGGACCACCCGGGGGCGGCCGAGCACGACGCAGGCCTGCCGTACGAGGTGGTCCGCGCCCCGACCGGGATGCTGCTGCCCACCCGCGGGGCCGCCCGCACCGCCGCCCGGCTGGCCCGCGAGCACGGCTGCCGGACCGCCTTCTTCGGTGCCGCGGCGCCGCTCGGGGCGCTGGCGCCCGGTCTGCGCCGGGCTGGGGTGGAACGACTCGTCGGGGCCACCCACGGGCACGAGACCGGCTGGGTCGCGCTGCCCGGCGCGCGGCAGGCGCTGCAGCGCATCGCCGGTGGGCTGGACGTGCTGACCTACATCAGCCGGTACACGCACAGCCGCCTCGCGCCGGCCCTGGCCGGCCGGACCGAGCTGGTCCAGCTCTCCCCGGGGGTGGACGTCGCCCGGTTCACCCCGGCGGCCGACGGTGGCCCGGTGCGGGGGCGCCACGGCCTCGGGGACGCGCCGGTCGTCGTCTGCGTCTCCCGGCTGGTGCCGCGCAAGGGGCAGGACACGCTGGTCCGCGGCTGGTCGCAGGTCCTCGCCCGGCACCCGCGGGCCCGGCTGCTGCTGGTCGGCGGTGGTCCGTCGGAGGCTCCGTTGCGCAAGGACGTCCAGGCCCGGGGGCTCGGGCACTCCGTCGTCCTCACCGGGGGAGTGGCCCCCGAGCAGCTGCCCGAGCACTACGCGGCCGGGGACGTGTTCGCCATGCCCTGCCGGACCCGGCGGGCGGGGCTGGACGTCGAGGGCCTCGGCATGGTGTTCCTCGAGGCGGCGGCCTGCGGGCTGCCGGTGGTCGCCGGCACCTCCGGCGGCGCCCCGGAGACGGTCGTGGAGGGCGTCACCGGGCACGTCGTCGACCCGCGGTCGCCGTCCGCCGTCGCCACGGTGCTGGCCGACCTGCTCGACGACCCGGCCCGCGCCCGCGCGATGGGCGCCGCGGGACGCAGCTGGGTCGAGCAGCGCTGGTCCTGGACGACGATCGCGCAGACCTTCGCCGCCGTCCTCGAGGGCTGAGCGGAGTCCCAGCGCTCGGGAGACGATGCGCTGGGACTCCGGACTACCGCTGGTAGAGGGCTTCGACCTCGTCGCCGTACTCCTTCATCACCACACCGCGCTTGAGCTTGAGGCTCGGGGTCAGCGTGCCGTTCTCCTCGGTGAAGTCGACCCCGAGCACCCGGTACTTCTTGATCGCCTCGGCGTGGGAGACCACCTTGTTCGCCTCGGCGACGGCGGTGTCCAGCTCGGTCCGCAGGTCCGCGTCCTCGCGCAGCTGCTGCGGGGTGAGCGAGGCGTCCTTGCCCTTGCTCCTCAGCCAGGCCGGCAGCGCCTCGACGTCGAGGGTCACCAGCGCGGCGATGAACGGCCGCTGGTCGCCGACGACGATGCACTGGCTGACCAGCTTGTGGGCACGCAGCCGGTCCTCCAGCACCGCGGGGGCGACGTTCTTGCCGCCGGCGGTCACCAGGATCTCCTTCTTGCGGCCGGTGATCCGCAGGAATCCCTGGGCGTCGAGCTCACCGATGTCGCCGGTGTGGAACCAGCGGTCGGCGTCGATCGCCTCGCGGGTGGCCGCCTCGTTCTGCCAGTAGCCGCGCATCACGACCCCACCGCGCAGCAGCACCTCGCCGTCGTCGGCGATCGCGGCGTCGACGCCGGGCAGCGGCCGCCCGACGGTGCCGATCCGGATGGCCGCGTCGTGGTTGACCGCAGCGGCGGCGGTGGTCTCGGTCAGCCCGTAGCCCTCGAAGACGGTGACCCCGATGCCGCGGAAGAAGTGGCCGAGCCGCTCGCCCAGCGGCGCGCCACCGGAGATGGCGCCCGCGCAGCGGCCGCCCATCGCGGCCCGCAGCCTGCCGTAGACCAGCCTGTCGAACAGCGCGTGCTGGGCGCGCAGCAGCAGGCCCGGGCCGCCGGTGTCCTGGGCGCGGGACCAGTCGACGGCGACCTGGGCGGCCCGGTCGAACACCTTCCCCTTGCCGCCCTCGTCGGCGGAGGCCTTGGCGCCGTTGTAGACCTTCTCGAACACCCGCGGCACGGCCAGCAGGAACGTGGGCTGGAAGCGACCGAGGTCGCCGAGCAGGTCCTTGACGTCGGGGGTGTGCCCCAGCACGACCCGGTTCTGCAGGGCCCCGATCTCCAGCACCCGGGCCAGCACGTGCGCCAGCGGGATGAACAGCAGCAGCGAGGCATCGGCGTTGAGGTGGTCGCGCAGCAGGCTGATGCCGTTGCGGATCTCGAACAGGAAGTTGGCGTGGGTGAGCTCGCAGCCCTTGGGCCGCCCCGTCGTCCCGCTGGTGTAGATCAGCGTCGCCAGGCTGGCCGAGGTCAGCGTCGCCCGCCGGGCGGTCAGCTCGCCTTCGGGCACGTCGGCGCCCGCGGCGGTGAGGGTGTCCAGCGCGCCGTCCTCGATGACCCACACCGACCCCAGCTCCGGTGCCTCGTCGCGCACCGAGTCGACCGCCGCGGCGTGCTCGGCGGTCTCGACGACCAGCGCCCGGGCGCCGGAGTCGGACAGGATCCAGGCGATCTGGTCGGGGCTGGAGGTCTCGTACACCGGGACGACGACCGCGCCCGCGGTCCAGATGGCGAAGTCCAGGACGGTCCACTCGTACCGCGTCTTGGCCAGCAGGCCGACCCGGTCGCCGGGCTCCACGCCGGCGGCGACGAGCCCCTTGGCGACGCCGGACACCTGCCGGGCGAACTCGGCGTAGGTGACGTCCTCCCAGTGGCCGTTGCGCTGGACGCGCAGCCCGACCTCGTCGGGGTGCTCGGCCGCGTTGAGCGCGACCATGTCCGTCAGGGCGTCGTCGGGCCCCACGGTGGCGGTGGGGGGAACGCTCAGCTCGCGCACGCCGGTCCTCTCTGCGCGCCCTGCCGCAGGCGCCGTCGCCTCCGGCCCGGACGGGGGTTCGGTCCGCCAATCTAGCGCGCTCAGGCCAACGCGCAGCAGGCCAGCGCCCACCCGGGTGGGGCAACCGGTCCCCGCTCCGGCCGGGGCGGGGAGGGGCAGCGACTACCCTCCCGCCCATGGCCGACCAGTCCACCCAGTCGATCGTCATCGACGCGCCTGCGTCCGCGGTCATGGCCGTCATCGCCGACTTCCCCGCCTACCCCAGCTGGGTCTCGGCGGCCAAGCAGGTCGAGGTGCTCGAGCCGGGACCCGACGGGCGGGCCCGCCAGGTGCACTTCGTGCTGGACGCCGGCGCGGTCAAGGACGACTACGTCCTGGACTACACCTGGGACGGCGACCGCCGCGTGGACTGGACGCTCGTCCGGGGCCAGATGCAGAAGAAGCAGGACGGCTCCTACGTCCTCGCCGAGTCCGCCGGCTCCACGACCGTCACCTACACGATCGCCATCGACCTGACGATCCCCATGCTCGGGCTCATCAAGCGCAAGGCGGAGAAGGTCATCCTCGACACCGCGCTCAAGGAGCTCAAGAAGCGCGTCGAGGCCTGAGCCGCGTGCAGATCCTCCTGGTCACCGGCCCTGGCGGCGCCGGCAGCTCGACGGTGGCGGCCGCCACCGCGCTGCGGCTCGCCGCCGGCGGCTCCCGCTGCGTGCTGCTCACCCCGCGCCCGCCGCGCGTCGACCTGGCCGATGCCGTGCGGGTGGACGTCGTCGGCGCCCAGCCGGCGCTCGAGCAGCTGTGGGCCCGGCACGCCGCGGCCCTGGCCGGCGCGGTGCCGATGCTGACCGTGCCCCCGGCGACCTCCGTCGTCCCGGTGCCCGGGGTGCTGGAGTTCGCGCTGGTCGCCGCGCTGGCCGGGCACGCCCGCAGCGGGGACGTCGACGTCGTCGTCCTGGACGCCGGTCCGGCGCCGGCCGCCACCGCCCTGCTCGCGCTGCCGGGTGCGCTGCGCTGGTGGCTCGGGCAGGCGGCGCCCACCCGGCTGCGGGTGCTCGCGACGCTCCGCGCGGCGGCCACGCCGGGTCGCCCCGGGGTGGCCGCCGGCCTGCTCGCCGGTGCCGCCGGCGTGGAGGAGCTGCTGGACGCCGCGCCGCTCACCGACCCGGCCGCGACCGCCGTCCACCTGGTCGTGCCGCCCACCCCCGACGCCGCGGACACCGTGCAGGAGACGGCCACCGTGCTGGGCGTCCTCGGGCAGCGGATCGCCTCGGTCACCGTCGCCCGGGTGCTGCCCGCGGGGACGGGGGAGTGGTGGGCGCAGCGGTGCGAGGTGCAGGCAGCCGCACTGCGCCGGGTCCGTGCGCTCACCGGCCCGGTCCGCGAGGTCGCCGAGCAGGCCGTTCCGCCCGCGTCGGTGACCGACCTGCAGCAGCTGGACGCCGCCGTCCCCGAGGTCGTCGTCGCCCCGGCGGCCCCCGCGGCCCCGCGGCGGGTGGACGGCGGCTGGGTGCTCGACGTCCCGCTGCCCTTCGTCCGGCGCGGGCAGGTGGAGCTCACCCGCTGGGACGACGACCTGGTGGTGACCGCCGCCGGCGTGCGCCGCTCGCTGCCGCTGGACGCGCTGCTGCGCCGCTGCACCGTCGCCGGGGGCTCGCTGGCCGACCCCGGCACGGCCGCCGCGACGCTCGAGGTGCGGTTCACCGCCGACCCCGCCCAGTGGCCGGCCGGACTGCTCGACGCCCAGGAGAGCCGACGATGACGACACCAGGCCCGGACTGGGTCGAGCAGGCCCGCCGGTTCGCCGCCGGTCTGGCCGCGGAGCACGCGGACGGCGCCGGTCTGTCCGACGTCCTCGGCGACCTGATCGGCGGGCGCAGCGCACCCGGCGCCGCCGCCCAGCACGGCACCGAGTGCCGGTCCTGCCCACTGTGCGCCGGGCTGGCCGCGCTGCGCGGACACCGCCCCGACCTGCTGGAGGCGCTGGCGGACGTGCTGACCAGCGCCGCGACGGCGCTGCGCAGCACCGCGCGCCCGACCGCGGACGGCGCTGCCGGCGCTGCCGCCGCTCCCGACCCCACCGCTCCTCCGGAGGAGACCGTGCCGCACCCGGCCCCCGCGCCCACCGTCCAGCGGATCGACGTCGCGTGACCGCCGCCCCGTCCCCGTCGGACGTCGCGCAGCTGCCCGCCATCGGCATCGACATCGGCGGCACCAAGGTCGCCGGCGGCGTCGTCGCCCCGGACGGCACCATCACCGACACCGCCCGCCGGGCCACCCCGGGGAAGTCGGTCAGCGCGACCGAGGACGCGATCGCCGCGGTCGTCGACGAGCTGGCCGAGCGGCACGACGGGCCGCTGGTCGGCGTCGGCGTCGGCGCCGCCGGCTGGTTCGACCGCACCGGCGACACCGTGCTGTTCAGCCCGCACCTCGCCTGGCGGAACCAGTCGCTGCGCAAGGACCTCGCCGACCGGCTGCAGCGCCCGCTCTGGGTGGGCAACGACGCCGACGCCGCCGCCTGGGCGGAGTACCGCTACGGCGCCGCGCGGGGCAGCAGCCTGATGCTCATGATCACGCTCGGCACCGGGATCGGTGGCGGCATCGTCATCGACGGCCGGCTGCAGCGGGGTGCGCACGGCGTCGCGGGCGAGTGGGGCCACATGCGCGTGGTCCCCGACGGCCGGCTCTGCGCGTGCGGCAACCGTGGCTGCTGGGAGCAGTACGCCAGCGGCAACGCCCTGGGGCACACCGCCCGCGAGGTCGCGTTGAGCTCCCCGGCGGCGGCCGCCGACCTGCTGGACCGGGTCGGTGGGGACGCCGCCCGGATCACCGGCGAGGTGGTGGCCCAGGCGGCGTCCGACGGCGACCCGCTGGCCGTCGAGCTGCTCTGCGAGGTCGGCACCTGGCTCGGTCAGGGCATCGCGGACATGGCGGCGATCCTGGACCCCGACGTCGTCGTCATCGGTGGTGGCGTCAGCGTGCTCGGCGAGACGATCCTGGCGCCGGCGCGCGACCGGCTCGAGCGGGCGCTGCCCGGCCGCGGGTTCCGCCCCGGCCCGCGGGTGCTCGTCGCCGAGCTGGGCGCCCAGGCCGGGCTGGTCGGCGCGGCCGACCTGGCCCGGCTCGCGGTCGCCGAGGACAACGCCTGACCGGAGTGCCAGGGGCGCGGGAACCGCGCCCTGGCACTCCGCTCAGGTGAGCTCGCGGGCGAGCTGCTCGAGGAACAGGCCGATGTCGGTGACGATCCCCATCGCCTGGGCGCTGCCCCGGTCGGCGAGCTTGGTGACCGTGGCCGGGTTGATGTCCACGCAGACCAGCGGGATCGAGGCCGGCAGCAGGTTCCCGGTGGCGATGGAGTGCAGCATCGTGGCGACCATGATCGCGAAGCCGACGTCGGGCAGCTGGGCGCGCATCGCCCGCTGACCGTCGATGACGTCGGTGATCACGTCGGGCAGCGGGCCGTCGTCGCGCACCGAGCCGACCAGCACGAACGGCTTGCCCGCCTGCACCAGCGCGTGCATGACCCCGCCGGTGAGGACGCCGGACCCCACCGCCGCGGCGATCGACCCGGCCGCCCGGATGGTGTTGATCGCCCGGATGTGGTGCTCGTGGCCGTGCGGCACCCCGGAGCCCTTGGCCAGGTCCACGCCGAGCGAGGTGCCGAACAGCGCGGACTCGATGTCGTGGGTGGCCAGTGCGTTCCCGGCGAACAGGACGTCGACGTAGCCGGCCTCCACCAGCCGGACCATCGCCGGCGCCGCACCGGTGTGCACGACCGCCGGGCCGCCGACCCACAGCACCCGCTTCCCCGACGCCTTGACCTCGCGCATGCGCTCGGCGATCTGCCGGACCAGCAGCGCCTGCGGCTTCTCGCTGGACACCGTCGAGGACATGAACCCGAAGTCGTCCTCCTCGCCGCGCGGCGCCTGCGGCGGCAGCTCCACCCGCACCCCGTGGGCACCGCAGACCACCGCGTTCCCGGCGCGCACGTCGCTGACCGGGACGGTGCGGATGACGGGCCCGTCGGAGACCACCAGGCCGCAGTCCATCTCCGGGTGCTCGACCCGCAGCCAGTCCCGGTCCAGCCGGACCAGGGTCTCCAGGTTGGTGGTCGAGTAGAAGTCGTCGGGGAAGACGCCGTCGGCGGGCGCGGGCCGGGTCGTCGCCGTCCCGGGGTCGACCGCGTTCGCGCCGTGCACCTGCACGCGCATCAGGATCCGGTCCAGCAGCTCGGCGTCCGCGGCGCTGACCGCCACCAGCGCCTGCGACTCGTCCCCGTGCTGGCGGCCCAGCTCCAGGCTCTCGATCCGGTAGTCCCCGCCGTACTCCAGGACGTCGTCCAGCACCCGGGCGAGGATGCCGGTGTCCATCAGGTGCCCGGTCAGCGTGACGACGGCGGAGTGGGCCAGGTCGCTCATCCTGCGCAGGTTACGGCCCCGTCCAGAGGCTCGCCCCGAGCCTGCGAGCAGAAGGACCCGCTCCTCCCCACTCCTCGCAAGCTCGCAGCGGGCCCCTGGAGCGGGCCTGAGACGGGTCCTTCCTCAGACGACGGCGCCGTCGTCGCCGTCGCCGTCGTCGGAGCGGTCGCGCATCCGGGACACCAGCACCGCCACCCCACCGGCGACCGCCGCCACGCCCAGCACCAGGCCGACGTCCAGCGACAGCCCCACCTTCCCGGGCGCGACGATCAGGACGACGCCGACGGCGATGAGCAGCAGCGCGTACAGCGCGGCGGGGGCGAGGACCGGCAGCGGCGGGGGCGGCGGCGGTTCGTAGTGCTCCTCGGGTGCGTCCAGGACCGCCGGCTCGGCGGGGGGCGGTGGCGGGTCGTCGCGCGGCTCGTCGGAGACCGCGGTACGGCCGTGCTCGGCCTCGAAGGCGGCCACGATCCGGGCGAACTCCGCGTCGGCGTCGAGGTCGGGGCGCTCCTCCCGGGCCGGTGGAGCGGCGGGCTGCGGCTCGGCGTGCCGGTCGACCAGCGTGCGGGCCTCCACCCGGCGGGCGCGGTCGACGAACAGCCGGTCCGAGGGCGGGCTGGGGAGCGTCACCGTCCGGGTGTACGGCTCGACGTCGGTGGCCGGCTCCAGGTAGGCGGCGATCCCGGCGTCGAGCAGGACGTCGAGCAGGTGCTCCCCGACCCGGGGGTCGACGTCGCGGACCGGCGACCAGAGGGCGGCGTCCAGTCCGTTGTCGCGGCGACCCCGGCCCCGGCGGGGGAGCGTCACGCGGGCACCGCGGCCGTCGCCCACGGCCACGGGGCCGATCGGACGGCCCGGGCCGTCATCGGCGTGGCCTGCGTCATGACGGGTCCTCCGGGGCGTCATCGGGGGGAGTGGGAGGTGCGAGGACGACTGCGATTGTCCAGGTGTCGTACGCCTCTCTAGTCTGACAGTCCCTGAGGGAGGCGCGTTGTTCTACTGGTTCCTCAAGTTCGTGGCCGTCGGTCCGATCGTGAAGCTCGTGTTCCGGCCCCGTGCGGACGGGATCGGTCGCGTGCCGGCGAGGGGTGCGGCGATCATCGCCAGCAACCACCTGTCCGCGGCCGACTGGGTCTTCATGCCGCTGTCGCTGCGGCGCCGGGTCACGTTCCTGGCCAAGGCGGAGTACTTCACCGGCACCGGGCCCAAGGGGGTCGCGCAGCGGGTGTTCTTCGGCGGCAGCGGTCAGGTGCCGATCGACCGCACCAACGCCTCGGCGGCGGAGGACGCGATCCGCACCGGCATCCGGATCCTCACCCAGGGCAAGCTCTTGGGCATCTACCCCGAGGGCACCCGGTCGCCGGACGGCCGGCTGTTCCGCGGCAAGACCGGGATCGCCCGGATGACGCTGGAGACCGGCGCGCCGGTCATCCCGGTGGCGATGGTCTACGAGCCGCGCCGGGTCCCGCTGCCGGGCAAGCTCGGCCGGGTGCTGAGCAAGAACATGGTCCGGGTGGTGGTGCGCTTCGGTGAGCCGCTGGACTTCTCCCGCTACGCCGGGCTGTCGGGTGACCGGTTCGTGGAGCGCTCGATCACCGACGAGGTGATGTACGAGATCATGGAGCTCTCCGGCCAGGAGTACGTCGACGTCTACGGCGCCAAGGTGAAGAAGTCCATGGACACCACCGGGGTGAGCGCCACGGAGGCGATCAGCCGGCTGCAGCCGCCCGCGCACGAGGCCGCGGACCGGCTGCCCGACTCGCTGGCCGGCTGACCACCCACCGCGGCCCGGTGCTCCCGGGCGTCGGACGGTCTCGCCAGATCCCCGGCGCACCGGCATCCTCGCGGGTGTCCAGCTGACGCCGGGGAGTCGTCCGTGGGTGCTGAGTGGCAGGCGTTCCTCCAGGCGCTGACCGTGGTGGCGGTCGTCGTCTCCGCGGTGCTGCTGGCGGTCCTCCAGCGCTGCTCACACCGGTGGCGGGGGGCGAGGCTCAAGGAGGCCGCGGTCGCGGTGGCCCTCGGGGAGCTGCTCGTCCCGCTGCTGGCCGGCCTCGTCGCGCTCATGCCGGGCACGCCCTGGCGGATCGGCTACCTGGTCGCCGGCGGGCTGGCGGTGTGCGGGCTGGTCGCGCACGTGGCCACCTACCTGCGGCACGACGACACGGCGGACGCCTTCGACGACCGGCAGGTCCAGTGGGGGCTGCCGCTCTCGGCGGCGGTCTGCCTGTCGCTCGTCGTGTTCAGCTGCGCCCCGGCGGACTGGTCGGCCTACGTGGTCGCCGGGCTCAGCGTGGCGCTGGTGTTCACCGGCACCGGCCGTGCGTGGTTGCTGCTCGCCCACCTGGACCGGGCTGCCGGCGGCCCGCCGCACCTGCCTACGGTGTCCCGGTGAGTGTGCGGCGCTACTTCTACGACACCGAGTTCATCGAGGACGGCACCACGATCGACCTGGTCTCGATCGGCGTCGTCGACGAGACCGGGCGGGAGTTCTACGCCGTCAGCACCGAGTTCGACCCCGACCGGGCCATCCCGTGGGTGCGCCGCAACGTCCTGGACCAGCTGCCCCCGCCGGCGGACAAGGCGTGGCGCAGCCGGCAGCGGATCCGAGAGGACCTGCTCTCCTTCCTCACCGCGCCGGGGGAGGAGATCGAGCTGTGGGCCTGGTTCGCCGCCTACGACCACGTCGCGCTGGCCCAGCTGTGGGGTCCGATGCCGACGCTGCCGCGGTCGATCCCGCGGTTCACCCGGGAGCTGCGCCAGCGGTGGGAGGACGTCGGCAAACCGGACTTCCCGCCGAAGCCCGCCGGCACGCACGACGCCCTGGTCGACGCCCGCTACAACCTGGCCCGCTGGCAGCTGATGGAGGCCGCCCGCGGCTGACCGGAGGGGCAGGAGTGGCCACTTCTGCCCCCTGATCTCCCGTGCGGACGGTGACCAGCCGGTCAGCTCGCCCGGCAGCTGGTCCGCCCACTGCCGCGCGGGCCGCCGGTGCGGCAACATGTGCCCCCTCACCAGGCACCACGGGCCCTCGGAGGCGCACGTGCGCATCGGCATCCTGACCGGCGGTGGCGACTGCCCCGGCCTCAACGCGGTGATCCGCGCCGTCGTCCGGGCAGGCATCAGCGAGTACGGCGACGAGGTGGTCGGCTTCCGCGACGGCTGGCGCGGCGTCCTCGACGGGGACGTCGTGACGCTGGACGTCGCCGCCACCCGGGGGCTGCTGCCGCGCGGGGGCACGGTGCTCGGCACCTCGCGGACCAACCCCTACGCGGTCGACGGCGGCCCCGAGCGGATCCTGGCCTGCCTGGACCGGCTGGGCATCGACGCGCTCATCCCGGTCGGCGGGGAGGACACCCTCGGCGTGGCCAACCGGCTCGCCGCCGCGGGGGTCCGCTGCGTCGGCGTCCCCAAGACCATCGACAACGACCTGGACGCCACCGACTACACCTTCGGCTTCGACACCGCGGTCGGCGTGGCGTCGGAGGCGATCGACCGGCTGCACACCACGGGGGACAGCCACCACCGGGCCCTGGTCGTGGAGGTGATGGGCCGCCACGCGGGGTGGATCGCCCTGCACGCCGGCATGTCCGGCGGGGCGACGGTCGTGCTGGTCCCCGAGCGGCCCTTCGACGTCGACGCGGTGGTCAAGCACTGCCAGCACCGGTTCGACTCCGGCTTCAGCCCGATCGTCGTCGTCTCCGAGGGCGCCGTCCCCGCCGACGGGCACCTGACGACGGCGACCGGGCAGAAGGACGCCTTCGGCCACGAGCGGCTGGGTGGCATCGGGGAGGCGCTGGCCCGGGTGATCGAGGAGCGCACCGGCCGGGAGTCGCGGGCGGTGGTGCTCGGGCACGTCCAGCGCGGCGGGACGCCGACGCCGTTCGACCGGGTGCTGGCCACCCGCTTCGGGTTGGCCGCGGTCCGGGCCGTGCACGAGGGCGCGTCAGGGGTGATGGTGGCGCTGCGCGGCACCGACATCGTCCAGGTGCCGCTCGCCGAGGCCATCGCCCAGCTCAAGCTGGTGCCGCTGGAGCGCTACGCGGAGGCGGAGGTCTTCTTCGGCTGACGGAGGACCCGGCTGCCCCCCACCACTCGCAGGCTCGCGGCGGGCCCCTGCAGCCGGGCCGGACACCGAGGGTGAGCCCCGGGGCGGGGCCGACCACGCCGTACCCTCGTGGTCGTGAGCATCACCGAACCTGCTGAGCTGGTCCCGGGCCTGGACCGGTGGCGTGAGCTGCACGCCGCCCAGCAGCCGGAGTGGCCCGACCGGGCTGCGCTGGACGCCGTGCTGTCCACCCTGCACACCGTGCCGCCGATCGTCGCGCCGGCCGAGGTCGACACGCTGCGCCGCCAGCTGGCCGACGTGGCGCAGGGCAAGGCGTTCCTGCTGCAGGGCGGTGACTGCGCGGAGACCTTCGACCTCAACACCGAGCCGCACCTGCAGGCGACCACCCGGACGCTGCTGCAGATGGCCGTCGTCCTCACCTACGGCGCCAGCGTGCCGGTGGTGAAGGTCGGCCGGGTCGCCGGGCAGTACGCCAAGCCGCGCAGCTCGAACACCGACGCGCTGGGGCTGCCCTCCTACCGCGGCGACATGGTCAACTCGCTGGACCCGGTGCTCGCCGACCGCATCCCCGACCCGAACCGGCTGGTGCGGGCCTACGCGAACTCCGCCGCTGCGATGAACATGATCCGGGCCTACGCCCGCGGCGGGCTGGCCGACCTGCACGCCGTGCACGACTGGAACAAGGACTTCGTGTCCACCTCGCCGGCCGGCGTGCGCTACGACGTGATCGCCCGGGAGATCGACCGGGCGCTGGCGTTCATGAAGGCGTGCGGCGTCGACGACTCGGCGCTGCGCGGCGTGGAGCTCTACAGCAGCCACGAGGCGCTGATCCTGGACTACGAGCGGGCGCTGCTGCGGGTGCACGAGGGCCGCGCCTACGCGCTGAGCGCGCACTTCGTCTGGGTCGGCGAGCGCACCCGGCAGATGGACGGCGCGCACATCGAGTTCGCCTCCAAGCTGGCCAACCCGATCGGCGTCAAGATCGGCCCGACGACGACGCCGGAGCAGGCGACTGAGCTGGTCGAGCGGCTCGACCCCGACGGCGTCCCCGGCCGGCTCACGCTGATCAGCCGGATGGGCAACGGGAAGATCCGCGACGTCCTGCCCGGCATCGTGGAGAAGGTCACCGCCAGCGGTCACCAGGTCGTGTGGCAGTGCGACCCGATGCACGGCAACACCCACGAGTCCCCGACCGGCTACAAGACCCGGCACTTCGACCGGGTGGTCGACGAGGTGCTCGGCTTCTTCGACGTCCACCGCGGCCTGGGCACCTGGCCCGGCGGCATCCACGTGGAGCTCACCGGCGAGGACGTCACCGAGTGCCTGGGCGGCGCGATGGAGATCAGCGACGCCGACCTCAACAGCCGGTACGAGACCGCCTGCGACCCCCGCCTGAACACCGGTCAGTCCCTCGAACTGGCCTTCCTCGTCACGGAGATGCTGCGCGGCTGATGTACGGGATCAACACGGACGGCCCTGCTGCCAGCAGCAGCGCCGTCGACCTCCGCTCGGACACCCTCACCCGGCCGACCCCCGCGATGCGCCGGGTCATGGCCGAGGCCGAGGTCGGTGACGACGTCTACCGCGAGGACCCGACGGTCAACGCGCTCGAGGAGCGGGTCGCCGAGCTGTTCGGTCACGAGGCCGCGCTGTTCGTCCCGTCCGGGACCATGGGCAACCAGATCGGCCTGCGGCTGGTCTGCGAACCCGGTCAGGAGGTGCTCGGGGACGCCGACGCGCACATCCTCACCTACGAGATGGGTGCCGCGGCCGCGCTGTTCGGGCTCTCCTCCCGCACCGTGGTGTCCGAGGGCGGGCGGCTGTCGGCCGACCAGCTCATCGCCCAGGTGCGCCCGCACGGCGACTGGCACCTGACCGCGACGGCCGCGGTCGCCGTGGAGAACTCGCACAACCGCGGCGGTGGCCTGGTGCAGCCCCTCGCCGAGCTGCAGCGGCTGTTCGACTGGTCCCGCGGGGCCGGGGTGAACGTGCACCTGGACGGTGCGCGGGTGTTCAACGCGCACGTGGCCTCCGGCGTCCCGCTGTCCACGTACGGGCAGCTCGCCGACACCGCGTCGGTCTGCCTGTCCAAGGGGCTGGGCGCACCGATCGGCTCGGTCCTGGTGGCCGGCGCCGACCGGATCGCCGCCGGCCGGCTGTGGCGCAAGCGCCTCGGCGGGGGCATGCGCCAGGTCGGCGTCCTGGCCGCCGCCGGGCTGTACGCGCTGGACCACCACGTCGAGCGGCTGGCCGAGGACCACGTGCACGCCCGGCTGCTGGCCGAGCGGCTCGGTGTCGACCCGGCCACCGTGGAGACCAACATGGTCGTCGTCCAGGGCGTGCCGGCCCCGGCGGTCGCCGAGGCGGCCAAGGCCCAGGGCGTGCTGGTCGGTCAGGTCAGCGCCGACCGGATCCGGCTGGTCACCCACCTCGACGTCGACCGCGCCGGCATCGAGCACGCCGCCAAGGTGGTCACCGAGGTCATCCGGGACCTGTCCTGACCGGCCGCCCACGCGCGCTCTCCCGCGCGAGACCGGGGGGTGCCCGGGACGGCGGAGGGCCGGGCCACCCGCGGGTGACCCGGCCCTCGCCGTCCGTGCGGACTGCTCAGTAGTTGCTGAACAGCAGGTCGTTGTTCGCCGTCCGGTTGGTCGGCACCCGGTCCTTGGTGGTGAGGGCCAGCACCGCGCTGCCCACCGTCGCGGGGGACGCCGTGGCGTGGGTCTGCAGGAACAGCGCGGCCACGCCGGCGACGTGCGGGGTGGCCATCGAGGTCCCGCTGATCGTGCTGGTCGCCGTGGTCGAGGTGTACCAGTCGCTGGTGATGCCCACCCCGGGTGCGAAGAGGTCGACGCAGGGGCCGTAGTTGCTGAACGAGGCCGGTGCGTCGTTCCGGTCGGTGGCGCCGACGGTCAGGGCCCCGGCGACCCGCGCGGGGGAGGCGGTGCACGCATCCTGCGGCACGCCCGCGGCGTTGCCGTTGCCGGCGGCCACCGCGTAGGTCACCCCGTCGGCGATGGACCGCTGCACGGCCTGGTCCAGCGCTGTGCTGGCCCCGCCGCCCAGGCTCATGTTCGCCACCGCCGGTGCTCCCGCGGCGTGGTTGGCGGTCACCCAGTCGATGCCGGCGATGACCCCGGCGTTGCTGCCGCTGCCGGCGCAGTCGAGCACCCGGACCCCGACCAGCCGCACACCCTTGGCCACCCCGTACGTCGCCCCGCCGATCGTGCCGGAGACGTGCGTGCCGTGCCCGTTGCAGTCATCGGCGGCGCCGCCGTCGACCGCGTCGTACCCCGAGACCGCCCGGCCGCCGAAGTCGCTGTGCCGGAACGCGATGCCGGTGTCGATCACGTAGGCGGTGACCCCGGTGCCGGTCGCGGTGGACGTGTAGGCCGCGTTCAGCGGGAGCGCCCGCTGGTCGATGCGGTCCAGCCCCCAGGTGGCCCCGGGCTGGGTACCGGTCTGCTGCACGGGCGCATCGGGCTCGACCGAGGCCACCCCCGGCAGCCTGGCCAGCCGATCGGCGACCCTGGTGGGCACCGTGACGGCGAAGCCGGTGAGCGCAGCGGTGTACACGTGGTCGACCTGCCCGCCCAGCTGGCCGGCGGCCGACCGGGCGACGGCGGCCGCTGCCGAGCCGGGGGTCAACGTGACGATGTACGTGCTCGTCGCGGGCGGGGCGGCGAGGGCGGGGCCGGTCGTGGCACCGACCCCCACGACGGCCAGGGCCCCGACAGCGACGGTGGCCAGGGTGCTTCTGAGGTGCACGGGCTGTTCTCCTCGGTCCGGACGACGGTAGGCAGTCTGTCGTTACGCAGACACGGAGAGTCAACCTGGTTCCGGCACGAGAACGGGCAACGACCCGCCGGGGGGCGCGGCAGCGGGGGGTCGCTGGTCCTGGGCGCGTCGCGAGCCGGGTCAGACCGGCAGCGGGATGCGCGCCCCGGCGCCGTCGCGCAGCGCGCAGAGCAGGGCGATGTCCTTGCGTGGCCGTCGTCCTGGCTGGGCGTCTCGACCACGACCGGCACGCCGGCCAGCGCCGGGTGGGTGAGCAGCTCGGCGAACGGCGCGGTCCCGATCGAGCCGGCACCGATGGTGGTGTGCCGGTCCCGGGTCGAGCCGCAGAGGTCGAGCGAGTCGTTGGCGTGCACGAGGCCGAGGCGGTTCGCACCGACCGCGGTGACCAGGGCGTCCAGCGTGGCGGTCATCCCGCCGGGCACGGAGAAGTCGTGGCCGGCGGCCCAGGCGTGGCAGGTGTCGAAGCACACCCCGACCGCCGGGTGCCCGTCGAGCGCGGCCAGGTAGGGGCCGAGGTCCTCGACCGTGGCGGCCAGCGACCGCCCGCCGCCGGCGGTGGGCTCGACGAGCAGCCGCGGAGCCCCCTCGGGGAGCTCGTCGAGCACGGGCAGCAGCTCCTCGTGCAGCTGCGCCAGCGCGGCGTCGTGGCGGTCCGCGCCGACGGCCGAGCCGGCGTGCACCACGACGCCCTGGACGCCCAGCTGGGTGCCGCGGGTCAGGGTGTGCCGGATGGTCGCGATCGACTGCTCGACGGTCGCCGGGCTCGGCGAGCCGACGTTGACCAGGAACGGCGCGTGGATGAAGGAGGGCACGCCGCGTTCGGCGCAGCCGGCGGTGAAGGCGGCGTCCTGGGCGGGGTCCCCGGCGCTGGCCCGCCAGCCGCGCGGGTTGCCGACGAACACCTGGACGGCGCGGGCACCGACCGCGTCGGTGTAGGCCAGGCCGCCCCTGGCCAGGCCGCCCTTGATCTGGACGTGCGCCCCGACGGGGGGCAGGGCCGTGCTGAGCGACGTCACGGGGAGGGGGTCACCCGAAGCTGATGAGGATGCGGACGGTGCTGCCCTGGTCGACGGTCTCGCCGGCCTTGGGGCTCTGCTGGAAGACCCGGTCACCGGCGATGAAGGACGTCGAGGAGGCCTTCAGCCCGACGTCCTCGAGCGCGGCGGTGGCGTCCTTCTCGGACTTGCCGGTGACGTCGGGCACGGTGACCTGCGGGACGCCGTCGGAGACGGTGATGGTCACCGTGCTGCCGTAGCGCTGCGCCTCGCCGGGGCCCGGGCTCACCGTCATGACCTGGCCCTTCGCGACCTCCGCGCTGCGGCCGGTGTCCCGCTTCACGACGAAGCCGAGCTGCTCGAGGGTGTCCTGCGCGGCGTCGGGGGCCTGGCCCACGACGTTGGGCACCTTGACCGGCGCCCGGCCGGAGGAGACCACCAGGTCGACCGTGGCGCCGGCCTGGAGCTGCGTGCCGGCCGGCGGGTCGAAGCGGATCACGTTGCCCGCGCCGACGTCCTCGCTGGTCTCCTGGGTCTGCTGGAAGGTCAGCTGGGGGAACTCCCGCTGCAGCTGCGCCTGGACGTCGTCGCCCGGCTGGCCGGTGAGCTCGGCGGGGACGGCGAACCGCTCCATGCCCTTGGAGACGACGATCTCCACGTCGGTGCCGCGGATCGCCTCGCCGCCGCCGGCCGGGTCGGCGGAGATGACCTCACCCTCGGGAACCGTCTCGCTGAACTGCGCCTCGCCGAAGGTGGGGTCCAGCCCGGCCTCCTGCAGCATGCCGATCGCGGTGTCCTTGTCCTGGCCGAGCAGGTCCGGGACGTCGGTCCAGCGGCCCGAGCCCAGCCACCAGCCGATCGCGCCGATGGTGATCGCCAGCAGCAGCACGAGGGCGAGCACGAAGCGGGCCCGCCGACGGCGGATGTGCGGCGGCACGCCCGGCCGGGCGGCCGGCGTGCGGGGCGGCAGGCCAGGGCGGGCGCTGCCGACGGCGGTGGTCGGCCCGGCGCCGGTGCCGGGCAGCACGGTGGTGCCGCGGGTCCGGTCCACCCGGCCGCCGAGCACCTCGGTGCGCGGTGCGCCGCCAGGGGCGCTGGGGTGCCGCGGGCGCGGCGTCGTCGGCCGGTTGGTCGGGCGCAGCGTCTGGGTTGGGTTGTCCGCCGGCCGGCCGGTGGGCACCGGCACCCGGGCCAGGCCCAGGTCGGCGCGCAGGTCGGTGAGCTCGGCGAGGAAGGCCCCGGCGTCCAGCGGCCGGGCAGCGGGGTCCCGCCGGGTGGTGCGGGCGACCAGCTCGTCGACCTGCCACGGCACGCCGGGCGCCTCGGACGAGGGGGCCGGCACGTCGTGGTGCACGTGCTGGTAGGCGACGGCCAGCGCGCTGTCCCCGGCGTAGGGCGGGTGGCCGGTGAGCAGCTCGTAGAACATGATCCCGGCCGCGTAGACGTCGCTGCGGGCGTCGCTGCGGCCGCGCTCGAGCTGCTCCGGGGACAGGTAGGCGACCGTGCCGATCAGCACCCCGCCGGTGTGGCTGGTCTGCCCGGTGCCGGCCACCGCGCGGGCCAGCCCGAAGTCGGCGACCTTGACCTGGCCGTCGGTGGAGATCAGCACGTTCTCGGGCTTCACGTCGCGGTGCGCGATGCCGGCCCGGTGGGCGGCGGTCAGGCCGGCGAGCACCGGCTCCAGGACGGCGAACGCCTCCCCGACGGTGAGCCGGCCGCGGGCCTGCAGCAGGTCGCGCAGCGTGCGGCCGCGGACCAGCTCCATCACCAGGTAAACCAGCCCCTGGTCGGAGCCCTGGTCGCTGACCGACACCACGTTGACGTGGCTGAGCATCGCGGTGGCCCGGGCCTCGCGGGTGAACCGGTCGACGAACGCCGGGTCGTGGGCCAGGTGCTCGGCCATGACCTTGACCGCGACCGTGCGGTCGAGCCGCAGGTCGGTGGCGGCGTAGACGGTCGACATCCCGCCGCGCGCCAGCCGCTCCTCGAGGCGGTAGCGCCCCTCGAGGAGGAGGCCGACCACGGGGTCGGTCACGACGGTGTCCACGGGGGCGAGTCTAGGAGCGCAGAGCAGTCGTCGGCCCGTACAACACGGACGGCGCGGTCACGGTCTGGACACCTGAGTCCTGGAGTGGCCAGGGGTGTCGGGTGGGACAGCCGAGGTGGACGCACGGCGGGGTCGGCGGCCACGGCTCGCCCGCGGACCGGACCCTCGCCGCGCGTCGCGTTCAGCGGGCTGCCCACGGCGTCCGGACGACGGTGTCCCGGGGCACGGCGCGCACGTCGTCCAGACCACACAGGGCCATGGTGTGCGCCAGCTCCTCGGTCAGCCCGCCGAGGACGCGCGCCACACCGTCGGCACCCCCGGTGGCCAGCCCCCACGTGGTCGGCCGGCCCAGGAACACCGCCCGGGCCCCGAGCGCCAGCGCGGTCAGCACGTCCGAGCCGGTCCGGATCCCGCCGTCGGCGTAGACCTCGGCATCGGCACCGACCGCCGTCACCACCTCGGGCAGCGCCTCGGCGCTGGCCACGGCCGGGTCGGCCTGCCGCCCGCCGTGGGTGGACACCCACACCGCCGACGCGCCGGCGGCCACGCAGCGCGCCACGTCGTCGCCGCGGAGCACGCCCTTGACCACCACCGGCAGGCCGGAGACGGCGGCGAACCGCTCGATGTCGGCGAAGGTCCAGCTCGGTGACACGGCCGCCTGCAGCGGCGGCTGGGTCCCCTGCACCGGCGGGTGGTTGGCCAGCAGCAGCCCGGCGGGCAGCGCGAAGTCCGAGCGCAGGTCCCGCAGCCGCCGTCCCAGCACGGGCAGGTCGACGGTCAGCACGAGCGCGGCGTACCCGGCCTGCCCGGCCCGGCGGGCCAGGTCGTCGGTGTGCCCGGGGGAGTGCAGCCGGTAGAGCTGGAACCAGCGCGGGCCGGCCGGGGTGACCGCGGCGACGTCCTCCAGCGAGGTGGTCGCGCTGGTCGAGACGGTCATCAGCGACCCGGTCGCGGCCGCGCCCCGGGCGGTGCCCCGTTCGCCGTCCGGGTGGGCCATGCCCTGGTAGGCCCACGGGGCGACACCGATCGGCGTGCGGACCTCGCTGCCCAGCAGCGTCGTGCCCAGCTGCGGCGTCCCGACGCCGCGCAGCACCCGCGGGCGCAGCCGCCAGGCCCGCCAGGAGGTGGGCGCCTCGGCCAGCGTGGTCTCGGTGCCGGCGCCGCCGGCGTAGTAGTCGTAGACGTCGGGGGACAGCCGGGCGCGGGCCTGCTGCTCGAGCGCCGCGAGGTCCAGGAACGGGGGCTCGCGGCCCGGGTCGTCGGGCTGCGCCTGCTCGTCGGCGCTGCGCTGCCGCTGGGTCAGCCGGGGACCGTTCGCCGCGTCGTCTCCGCTCGCCATAGGCTGGGAGCCTATGGACACGCTCACCCCCGCGGAGGTCGCCGAGCAGCTCGGCGTCTCGGCCAACAAGGTCCGCCAGCTCATCGCCGAGCGGAAGCTCATGGCGGTGCCCGGCAGCGGCAACAGCAAGATCCCGGCGGACTTCCTGCAGGACGGCGCGGTCCTCAAGCACCTGCCCGGGCTGCTGACGGTGCTCTACGACGGCCGGTTCACCGACGAGGAGGCCTTCGAGTGGCTCTTCCGCGCCGACGACTCGCTGCCCGGCACGCCGATCGAGGCCCTGCGCGGCGACCGGCACACCGAGGTCACCCGCCGGG
Source organism: Modestobacter altitudinis (assembly GCF_005930475.1). Classification (GTDB taxonomy): domain Bacteria; phylum Actinomycetota; class Actinomycetes; order Mycobacteriales; family Geodermatophilaceae; genus Modestobacter; species Modestobacter altitudinis. Next base: position 38,821 of record NZ_SJEW01000001.1, on the reverse strand, counting down.
CCCAGGCCCTGGCGCTGTAGTGGAGTCCCACGGCGCGGAAGGTGCGCCCCTGGGACTCCACTGCTGATGGGCCACCTGACCTACCTGTCGCTGCTGGTCGGCTGCCTCGTGGTGACCGCGCCGCTGGAGCTGCTGCTGGGCGTGCGGGTCTACGCGCGCTGGCGGCGGCTGCTGCTGGCCGTCGTCCCGGAGTTCGTCGTGTTCGTCGCGTGGGTGCTCTACGCGATCGCGGCCGGGCACTGGGACTACAGCGCCACCCGCACCCTCGGCGTCCGGCTGCCGGGCGGGATCCCGGTGGAGGAGGTGCTGTTCTTCCTCGTCGTCCCGGTGTGCGCGGTGCTGGCGCTGGAGGCGGTGCGGAAGGTGACCGGATGGGACGCCGGCTACCCGGCCGCGCCCGACGACAGCGGCGGGAGCATCGCAGCGAGGGACGAGCGAGGAGCGGACCGCCGCGCGGAGTCGGGCCAGTGAACGAGGAGGCGGAGGGTCGGTGACCTACTCGCAGATCGCCGTCGTCGTCCTGGTCGCGGTGCTGGTCGTCGACCTGGCCGTGCTGCGCACCCGGATGGTCACCCGGCCGGTGTTCTGGGTCGCCTACGCCATCGTGATCGTCTTCCAGCTGCTGATGAACGGCGTGCTCACCGGCCTGGACGTGGTGACCTATGACCCGGACGCGATCTGGGGGCCGCGGATCGCCTACGCCCCGGTCGAGGACCTGCTGTTCGGCTTCGCCCTGGTCGTGCTGACCCTGGCCAGCTGGGCGGCGGTCAACCGGCGGGCGAACACCGCCAGGCGGCGCGGCCTGGACACCCGCACCCGGCGCTCGAGCACCCGGTAGTCGGCCTTCTCGATCTCGGTCAGGATGCCGCCGTAGAGCGCCGTGGCGGCCCGCACGCAGTCCCGGGACTCCCGCGCCAGCAGCGGCGTGCCCGGGGCGGCGTCGTCGTAGAGGCGGCGGGTGACCGCCACCATCTCCCGCATCAGCTCGCGGAAGCCGGGGGTGAACTGCCGCGCGGCCAGCTGCTCGCGGGTGACCCCGTGCGCGCTCATCAGGTCCTCGGGCAGGTACACCCGGCCGCGGTCGACGTCCTCGGCGACGTCGCGCAGGAAGTTGGTCAGCTGGAAGGCCTCGCCGAGCGCGACGGCGTGCGGTGCGGCCTCCTCCCGGGCCACGCCGGGGGCGGTGCCCAGCACCGGCAGGACCTGCAGGCCGATCACCGAGGCCGAGCCCCACATGTACCGGTCCAGGGCGTCCAGGTCGGCGTAGCCGGTGACGTCGAGGTCGCTGGTCATCGCGGCGAGGAAGTCGACCAGGTGCTCCAGCGGGATGTCGTACCGCCGGTAGGTGTGCACCAGCGCCAGCCGCACCGGGTCGTCGGACCAGCCGCCGGCCAGCTCGTCCAGCAGCGCCTTGGACCAGGTCGCCAGGTCACCCGAGGGGTCGGCGCCGGGCACGTCGACGAAGTCGTCGGCGGTCCGGGCGGCGGCGTAGAGCGCGTGCACCGCGGGACGGCGGTCAGGCGTGAGCAGCCGGGTGGCCAGGTGGTAGCTCTTGCCGTGCCGGGCGGCGATCGCCGCGCAGTGCGCGTAGGCGGCGTCCAGCGTGGCCTGCTGCTCCGCCCGGGTCGCGGGGATCACGACACCCGCCCGGTGATCCGCTCGGCGGCGAGCCGGCCGCTGATCACCACCATCGGCACTCCGACCCCCGGCTGTACCGACGACCCGGCCAGCACCACGTTCTCCGGGCCGCGGCGGGGCAGCGTCGAGGGCCGGAACGGGCCGGTCTGCCCGAAGGTGTGGGCGAGCGCGAACGGCGTGCCGGCGGCCATCCCCTGCGCCGCCCAGTCCACCGGGGTGAGCAGCTCCTCCACCTCGACGGCGTCGGTGATGCCGGTCCAGCCCCGGGCCTCCAACGTGCGCATGAGCTCCTCGCGGTAGCGCGGCGCGAGCGCCGGCCAGTCCAGGTCGGGGTTCCCGCCGCTGCGCGGGTCGAGGTTCGGGGTCGGTGCCACCACGCTGAGCACCTGGCCGCCCTCGGGGGCCAGCGAGCGGTCGGTCACCGACGGCATGCTGATCAGCAGGCTCGGGTCGCTCATCGGCCGGCCGTCGCGGGTCAGCTCGTCGAAGACCTGCTCCCAGGCCGCGCCGAAGCTGATCGTGTGGTGCGCCTGGCCGGGCAGCTCGGCTCGCACCCCGAGGTGCAGCGCGACGCAGGAGGGCGAGTAGACCGGCCGGCGGGGCCCGCGCAGCCGCGGCACCAGCCGGTCCGGGGCGTCGGAGGTGACCACGACGGCGTCCGGCACCAGCCGCTCGCCGTCGGCCAGCCGCACCCCGGTCACCCGGCCGCCGGCCATCTCCAGGTCGGTGACGTCGGTGTCGTAGCGGAACTGCACGCCGGCGTCGGCGGCGGCCGCGGCCATCGCCCGGGGGACGGCGCCGATACCGCCGACCGGGTGCCACACGCCGGCGCCGATGTCGAGCTGGGCGATCACGGCGTAGGCGGCGATCGCCCGGAACGGCGAGACCCCGGCGTAGAGCGCCTGGAAGCTGAACAGCCGGCGCAGCCGCTCGTCGGCGAAGAAGCCCGCGACGTGGTGCGACAGCCGGCGGAAGCCGCCCCGGCGCACCAGCGTGAGCAGCTCGGGACCCAGCAGGTCCAGCGGGGAGTCCAGGTTGCGGTCGATGAAGGTGCGCAGCTGCAGCCGGTACAGCTCGGCGAGGTCGTCGAGGTAGCGGTGCAGGGCCGCGGCCTCGGCGGGGCCGCAGAGCCGCTCCACCTCGGCGGCGAAGGCGGTCCGGTCGGCGTGCACGTCCAGGTGCTCGCCGTCGGCGAACTGGGCCCGGTAGGTGGTGTCGAGGGGGAGCAGGGTGAGCCGGTCCTCCATCCGCTCGCCGACCGCGGCGAAGGCGTCGGCCAGCAGCTCGGGGGCGGTGAAGACCGACGGGCCGGTGTCCAGCGTGTAGCCCGACCGGGTCAGCACACCGGCCCGCCCGCCGGGCCCGCTGCCGCGCTCGACGACGGTCACCTCACGGCCGGCGCCGCGCAGCCGCAGCGCCGCCGACAGCCCGGCCAGGCCGGCCCCGACCACGACGACCCGGTCGGTGCGGCCGGGGACGGTGCGCAGGGTCCGCGTCACGCGGCGCGGGTGGTCGCGGCGACCGCCAGGGCGTCCAGTGCCCGGCCGGCGTCGGCGGCCAGCGGGGCGGCGGCGATCGCCTCCCGGGCCCGGCGGGTCTGCTCGGCGATCCGCTCCTCGACCCGGTCCAGCGCGCCGCTGCGGGTCATCAGCGACCGGACGCCGTCCAGTTCCGCCGCGTCCGCCGCGGAGTTGCCCAGCGCGTCGGCCAGCAGCGCCCGGCCGGCGTCGTCGGTGCCCTCCTCGGTGAGCGCGACCAGCAGCGTGCGCTTGCCCTCGCGCAGGTCGTCGTCGGCGGACTTGCCGGTGACCGCGGGGTCGCCGAACACGCCCAGGACGTCGTCGCGGAGCTGGAACGCCTCGCCCAGCGGCAGGCCGATGGCGGTGCACACCTCCAGCGCGTCGGGTCCGGCGCCGGCCAGGGCCGCACCCAGCTGCAGGGGCCGCTGCACGGTGTAGCCAGCGCTCTTGTACCGCGCCACCGTCAGCGCGCCGGCCGGGCCGGGCAGGCCACCGGCGGCGCGGAGCAGGTCCAGGTACTGGCCGGCCGTGACCTCGGTGCGCATGGTGTCCCAGACCGGGCGGGCCCGGGCCAGCGCCCCGGGGGAGATCCCGGAGCAGCGCAGCAGCTCGTCGGACCAGACCAGTGCCAGGTCGCCGACGAGGATCGCCGCACCCACCCCGAAGGTGTCCGCGTCGCCGTCGAGCTCGGCGCCGCCGTGCCGGCCGGCGAAGCCGACGTGCGTGGCCGGGCGGCCGCGGCGGGTGTCCGCGGCGTCCATCACGTCGTCGTGCACCAGGGCGCTGCTGTGCACCAGCTCCAGCGCGGCGACGGCCCGCAGCACCGCGTCGTCGGACTCCGCGGCCGGGTCGTCGAGGTCGACGAAGCCCCGCCAGCCCCAGTAGGCGAAGGCCGGCCGCAGCCGCTTGCCCCCGCCGGCCACCGCGGCGACCTCGTCGGCCACCGGCACCAGCTCGTCGGCCATGCCGGCCAGGGTCGCCCGCTGCTCGGTGAGGAAGGAGCCCAGCGCGGCCTCCACGGAGGTGCGCAGCCGACCGAGGTCGGCCGCTGCCAGGGTCGGGACGGCGAGCTCCCCGAGAGGGCCGTCGACGGTGGTCTCGCGCTGCTGCGTCCCGACTGTCACAGGGCGAGTATTGCCCAACTCGGCGGGGTGCTATTCCGATGACCCGAGCCGCTGCGCCCCGGGCACCCTGACGCCCGTAGGCTCGTCGGTCATGACCGGCACCGTGCGCGAGCTGCTGCACACCGAGCAGCCCACGTGGTCCTTCGAGTTCTTCCCGCCCAAGGACGACGCCGCCGAGGTCCAGCTGTGGACCGCGCTGCGCCAGCTGGAGCAGCTGCGGCCCTCGTTCGTCTCCGTCACCTACGGCGCCGGCGGCTCGACCCGCGAGGGCACCGTCTCGGTCACCGAGCGGATCGCCACCGACACCACCATGCTGCCGCTGGCCCACCTGACGGCGGTCGACCACAGCACCGCCGAGCTGCGGCACGTGGTCAGCCGGCTGGCCGCGGCGGGGGTGCGCAACCTCCTCGCGCTGCGCGGCGACCCGCCGGGCGCCGACCCGCAGGCCGAGTGGGTCGCCCATCCCGACGGGCTGCAGAACGCCGCCGAGCTGGTCGAGCTGATCAAGGGCATCGGTGACTTCTGCGTCGGGGTGGCGGCCTTCCCCGAGGGGCACCCCCGCTCGCCGGACCTGGAGTCCGACACCGACATGTTCGTCGAGAAGTGCCGCGCCGGCGCGGACTTCGCGATCACCCAGATGTTCTTCCGGGTCGAGGACTACCTCCGGCTGCGCGACCGGGTGGCCGCCCGGGGCTGCGACGTCCCGGTCGTCGCCGGGGTGATGCCGGTGACCAACGCCCGGCAGATCACCCGGATCGTGGAGCTGTCCGGACAGGCCTTCCCCACCGAGCTCGCCGACCGGTTCGCCGCGCTGGACGGCGACACCCCGCAGCACAAGCGGGCGGTGCGCGACTACGGCGTGGAGGTGGCGACCGACATGTGCCGCCGGCTCGTCGCCGAGGGGGTGCCCGGCATCCACTTCATCACCATGAACCGGTCGACGGCGACGCGTGAGGTGTTCCAGGCCCTGGCGCGGGCCGACGTCCTCAGCGGTGGAGCGCGACCGGCGCGCTGAGCAGCTCCTCGGCGCGCCGGGCGGCCCGGCGCAGGGCCTCCCGCTCGGCCGCGTAGCCGCCGACCACGCCGACCACCGGCAGCTGGGCGAGCGCCCGGTGCCGCCACTTGCCCTTGGGCCGGGCGTCGAGCGCGTCGTCGATCCGGCCGAGCAGCCGGGCGGCCCGCCACAGGCTACGGGCCACGCCGTCCACCCCGGACCGGTCGTCGCCCAGCGCCTCGTCGACGTAGACCCCGCGGCTGCGGGCCAGCAGCGGCTGGACCCGGTCGGCCGGCAGGTCGCGGTCCAGCAGCACCCGGGCCAGCAGCGCGACCCGGTCGGCCTGCTCGGTGAGCCCGTGCTCCCGGGCCACGCCGAGGACGACGAGCGCCTGCACCGCCGATCCCACCGTGTTCTGCAGCGGCAGGAGGCTGGCGAGCCGGCCGGCGAACCGCGGCGCCGCCGCCACCCCGGCGGCCACCCGGCCGACCTGGTGCGCCCACCAGGCGGCCCGCTGGGCCGGGGGCAACTGTGGCGGGCGGCCGAGCCGCTGCACCAGCGGGCCGAGCCCGCGGTCCACGCGGCGCAGCACGTCGACGACGACGGCGTCGCTGATCGGGGCGGCCATGGTGACAGACCGTAGGCGGTGGGCGGGTGTCCTGCAGGGTCAGCCGGGGGCCTCGGGCGGCAGCGCGAGCGGAGCGCGGGTGCGGGTCATCAGGTCGACCAGGTCGGTCATGGCGTGCCGCACCGCGGCGATGTCCTCGGCGACGTCACCCAGCCCGCCGTCCCGCCGTCCCGGCCCGTACGCCGTCTCGACGGTGAGGACGTCGACCTCGGCGGCGCTGCGCTCCAGCCGCTCCAGGTCGGCCAGGTGCTGCAGCTCCCCGGAGAGGGCGGCCGCCTGGTCGCGGTGCCGGATGAGCGCATCGGCGCGCCGGCCCAGCCGGCGGGCGGCGTCGTCCAGGGCGGTCTGCTGCCGGTCCCAGAACTCGGCGGCGGGGCCGGCGGGTCGGGCGCCGAGCCCGGCGCGGGCCGCTCGGATGCGGTCGGCGAGCGTGACCACCTGGCCGACCTCGGCCTCGCCGTCGAACGCCGCGCGGGTGGCGGCGAGGAAGGGGGAGTGCCAGGACGGCTCGCGCAGCGTCTCGGCCCAGGCACGGCTGGCGGCGCCGGCCACCCGGGCCTCGATGGTGTCCCAGGCGGCCAGGGTCACCTCCGGCGGGGTGGGCGGGCGGCGCAGCTCCGTGCGCACCTGCTCCTCGCGGTACCGGACCACCGCGACGCCGGCCAGCGGGACCAGCAACGCCAGGCCACCGGTGAGCCCGATCGCCAGCACGCAGGCCAGCGTCCGCTCGGTGCGGTCCAGCCGCCGCCACCCGCGCCCGCACCGGGCCAGCCAGTCCAGCCGGGCCACCGCGGACGCGACCCGGTCCAGCGCGGTGTCGCGGGGCTCGACCGGTCGCGGACCGGGGCCGATGACCAGCCGACCGTCGGTGAGGTAGCGCTCGGGCCACAACGGCCGGGCTCCCTCGGACACTCCTGCACCCTGCCGCACCGGCGGCCTCCCGCGCCGACGGCACACCGCAGGGCGGGTCCGGGCCGCGCACATGAAGCTTCAAGCACCGACCGGCGGGAGTGCGACGTACCGTGGCCGGGTGGCTGGGCGACGGAACGGGGCGGCCGGCCGCTGGGCGGTGGTCGGGGGAGCCGTCGCCGCGCTCGCCGCCCTGCCGTCGGTGGTCGCCGCGCTGCCGGCCTCCGACGCCGGCACCTCGGCGGCCGGCCTGCGGCAGCAGGCGCTCGACTCCGCCGACGTGGCGTTCTCCGGCTACGCGCAGGCCGCCGGTGGCCTGGCCCTGCCCGTCGGGGAGCAGCTGACCGACGTCGCGGACCTGCTCAGCGACCGGACCACGATGCGGGCCTGGTACCGCGCCGCCGACGACTGGCGGGTCGACGTGCTGACGCCCACCGGGGAGACCGACGTGCACGCCGACGCCGTCGGCAGCTGGACCTGGGACTACGTGCACGCCACGGCGACCCGCACCGCGCCGACCCCGCTCGCCCTGCCCACCGCCTCCGACCTGCTGCCCAGCGCGCTGGGACGACGGCTGCTGTCCGAGGCCGGCGAGGACGAGCTCAGCCGGCTCGGCGCCGAGCGCGTCGCCGGTCGGGACGCCCTCGGCCTGCGTGTCGTCCCGGCCGAGGATGCGGCGTCGGTCGCCCGGGTCGACGTCTGGGTGGACGCGGACAGCGGCGTGCCGCTGCGGGTCCAGGTGGTCGCCGACGGTGCCGCGGAACCCGCCCTGGACACCGGGTTCCTCTCCCTCGAGCTGGGCACCCCCGCGGCGTCCGTCACCGCCTTCGAGGTGCCGCCGGGCGCCGACGTGCGCGAGGGGCAGGACGCCCAGCTGCTGCAGGCGGCCTCCCGCGCCGGCCGGGAGACCCGGTCCCGGCTCCCCGGCGTGCTGGCCGGGCTCGACCGGCGCACCATCGACGGCGCACCCCGGTCGGTGGGCGTCTACGGCCGCGGCATCACCCTGCTGGCGGTCAGCCCGCTGCCCGGGCGGGTGGCCGGGCCGCTGCTCGACGCCCTCGTCGTCGCCCCCGGCGCGGTGGTCGACGACCTCGGTGTCCGGATCGCCTCCGGACCGCTGGGCCTGATGCTGGTCGACGGCCCGGACGGCCCGGTGCTGCTCGCCGGCACGGTGAGCCTGGACGCCCTCGCCGCCGCCGCGACCGAGTTGACCGGAGGGGACAGCTGAGCACCGTCATCGGCACCGAGGGACTGACCAAGAGGTACGGCCAGCTGCGCGCCGTCGACGGGATCGACCTCGACGTCCGGGCCGGCGACGTCTACGGCTTCCTGGGCGCCAACGGCTCGGGCAAGACGACGACGGTGCGGATGCTGCTCGGCCTGGTGCTGCCGACCTCGGGCACGGTGCAGCTGCTGGGCGAGCCGATGCCGAAGGGCGCCCGCCGGGTGCTGCCCCGGGTCGGCGCGCTGATCGAGGGCCCGGCCCACTACGGGCACCTGTCCGGCCGGGCGAACCTGGCCCTGATGGACGCCGCCGGGCCGGGCGGCTCGCGGCGCACCCGGACGGCCCGCATCGACACGGTGCTCGAGCAGGTCGGCCTCGCCGGGGTCGGCCGCAAGCCGGTCAAGGCCTACTCGCTGGGCATGCGCCAGCGCCTCGGCCTGGGCGCGGCGCTGCTCCGCCGTCCGGAGCTGCTGGTGCTCGACGAGCCCACCAACGGGCTGGACCCGCAGGGCATCCACGAGATCCGCGACCTGCTGCTGGAGCTGCACCGCGGTGGGACGACGGTGTTCCTCTCCAGCCACCTGCTGGCCGAGGTCGAGCAGCTGTGCAGCCGGGTGGGCGTGCTGGACCGCGGTCGGCTGGTGCTGCAGGACCAGCTGGCCACCCTCACCGCCCCCACCGGTGCGACGGTCGTGGAGACCCCCGACCCGCAGCGGGTGCGCGCGGCGCTGGACGGCCGGGTCCTCGACCTGGACGCCGGCTCCGCGGTGGTGCGCGGTGCGGACCCGGCCGAGGTCAACGCCGCGCTGGTCGCCGCCGGGGTGCCGGTCACCGGGCTGCGGCTGCAGCGCCCGTCGCTGGAGGAGGTGGTGCTGGCCGCGGCGAGCACCAGCGCCGACCGGGTCGACGCGCCGGGGGAGCGGTCGCGCCGGTGATCGCCGTCGAGCTGCGGAAGCTGTTCCGCCGTCCCCGCACCTGGGTGACCATCGCGCTGCTCAACGCGCTGCCGGTGCTGGTGGCGGCGCTGCTGGCGCTCACCGACCTGGCGCCCCGGCCCGGGGAGGGGCCGGTGTTCCTCTCCGCCGTGCTCACCAACGGCACCCTGTACCCGCTGGCCGCCCTCGCCATCGTCCTGCCGCTGTTCCTGCCGATCGCCGTCGCGCTCATCGCCGGTGACTCGGTGGCCGGCGAGGCGCAGGCCGGCACGCTGCGCTACCTGCTGGCCCGCCCCGCCGGGCGCACCCGGCTGCTGGTGGCCAAGCTCGTCTCGATCCTCGTCTTCGTCCTGGTCACCGTGGCCGTCGTCGCCGTGGTCGGCTACCTGGTGGGCCGGTTGCTGTTCGACGTGCAGCCGCTCGGGGGGACGTCGGTGTCGGGAACGAGCCTGAGCTCGACCGAGATCGCCTGGCGCACGGTGCTGGCGATCGGCTACGTGGCTGTCTCCATGCTGGGGGTCGCGGCCTTCGCGCTGTTCTTCTCCACGCTCACCGACTCCCCGCTGGCGGCGATGCTCGGCGCGCTGGGCATCCTGGTGGCGTCCTCGCTGCTGTTCACCCTGGACGCCGCCTCGTCCTTCGCGCCCTACCTGCCGACCCGGTACTGGCTGGCCTTCGTCGACCTGTTCCGGGAACCGATCCTGTGGCGGGACGTCGTCCGGGGGCTGGCCCTGCAGGGCGTGTACGTGGTGGTGCTGCTCGGCGCGGCCTGGGCGAACTTCACCACCAAGGACATCAGCTCATGACGGCCCCGGGGAGGACTGCCGCCCGAGGCACGCCTTCGGCGATGCCCCTAGCCGGCTGACAGCCGGGCGCAGTCGGCGGTGCTGAGCTGGACGGGCGGGCCGGCGGCCAGCTCGGCCAGCACGATGCCCTGGACGAGGGGGTCGGCGGGCAGCTGGCCGTGGCCGACCCGGGAGTCCGGGCAGACGTCCTGCACCGGCAGCTCCACCGCACCCGCCAGCCGGGCGGAGTCCGGCGGGGTGACGGTCTCGTCGGCCGTCGTCCAGACCGAGACCCAGCTGGGCCCGGCCGGGGTCTCGTCACCGGCGTTGAGCTGGGCCAGCAGGTCGCTGTCGGTGGTGAGCTGCCGGCAGCCCTCGGGGCACTTCGCCGGGAGGATGCCGACGGCCAGGTCGGCGATGGTCGTGCCGTGGTGCGGGGATCCGAGGGTGAGCACCCGCCGGGCCTGGTCGGCGCCGCCGTCAGCGGCCCAGATCCGGGCGATCACACCCCCCGCGGAGTAGCCGACCACGTCGACGCTGCCCGCGCCGGTGCGCTCCAGCGCGTCGTCGACCGCGGCGCCCAGCGCGTCGGCGGCGGCAGTGAGGTCACCGGTGCCGTCCCCGGGCACCGCCACCACGGTGGCGTCGCGGCCGACAGCGGTCAGCCGGTCGGCGAGCGGCCGCAGCGAGGAGGTCGAGCCGCCGTACCCCGGCACCAGCAGCACCGGCCCGGGGGTGTCGTCCTGCGCCGTCGCGGTGGTGCCGTCAGCACCGCCGGACGATCGGGGGACGACGAGGGCGATGACCACCGCAGCGGCGACCACGACGAGGACCAGCAGCGCCAGCGCGAGGCGGCGGCGGGCGGGGGACAGACCGGCGAGCACGCACCCACTGTCCCTGCTCGTGCTGTGCGCGCCACCTGCCGCGGCGACGTGGTGGACTGCACCGGTGCTGAGCCGCGACGAGTACCTGGCGGCCTGGTCCCGCTGGCACGGTGGCACCGACCCCGCCGACAGCCGGCTGGTGCACGGCTGGCTGACCCTCGCCTACACGCTGGCCGTGCCGCTGGGCCGGCTCTCCCCGCTGGTCGCCACGGCCCTGGGCCTGGTCGTCGCCGGCGCGGCGATCGGGCCGGCGGCCGCGGGGGGCGCCTGGCTGGTCCTCAGCGGGGTGCTCGTCGGGCTCTCCGGGCTGCTGGACTCCCTCGACGGGGCGCTGGCGATCGCCGGCGGCCGGGCGTCCCGGCGCGGCTTCGTCCTGGACTCGGCGGTCGACCGGCTGACCGAGGTCGCCTACGCGGGAGCGTTCTGGGTGGCCGGGGCCCCCGGCTGGCTGGCTGCGGCCTTCGGCGCGCTCTGCTGGCTGCCGGACTACCTGCGAGCCCGGGCCGGGCAGGCCGGGGTGAGCGAGACCGGCGCCATCTCCGTCTGGGAGCGCCCGACCCGGGTCGCGATGGCCGGGTTCACGCTCGGCGGCGCCGGGGTGGTCGCCGGGCTCGGCCTGGCCGAGGAGGTGGTCACCGCCGGCGCGGCGGTCGGCTGCCTGCTGGGGGTGGTCGGGACGACGCAGCTCGGCGTGCAGCTGCGCCGGGCGCTGGCCGACTGACCGCCGCCCGACCTCGGGACCCCGCAGGCGGGCTGCTCGGGCGGCTCCTACCCTGGTGTCGGCCCCGGCGCTCGTCACCGGTCCGGGGTCCCGCGGTTCCTGGTGGCCGCCGTTCCCCGGAGAGAGCAGCCCCATGTCCGTCGTCGTGACCGGTTCGATCGCCACCGACCACCTGATGACCTTCCCCGGCAGGTTCACCGACCAGTTCGTCGAGGGGAAGATGGAGAACGTCTCCCTCTCCTTCCTCGTCGACGACCTGGTGCAGCACCGCGGGGGTGCCGGGGCGAACATGGCCTACGGGCTCGGCCTGCTGGGCCTGCGGCCGGTGCTGGTCGGCGCGGTCGGCAGCGACTTCGACGACTACGACTCGTGGCTGACCCGGCACGGCGTGGACACCGGCAGCGTGCACTGGTCGGAGCTGAAGCACACCGCCCGCTTCACCTGCACGACCGATGCGGCGAACAACCAGATCGCCTCCTTCTACTCCGGTGCGATGTCGGAGGCCTCGCTGATCGAGCTGGGTCCGGTGGAGGAGCGGGTCGGCGGTGTCGACCTGGTCGTGGTCGGGCCCAACGACCCCACCGCGATGGCCCAGCACACCCGGGAGTGCCGGGACCGCGGGTACCCCTTCCTCGCCGACCCCTCCCAGCAGCTGGCGTGGGCCGACGGCGAGCTGATCCGTGAGCTGGTGGAGGGCGCGGACCTGCTGTTCACCAACGAGTACGAGCACGCCCTGCTGCTGCAGAAGACCGGCTGGACCGACGCCGAGGTGCTCGCCCGGGTCGGCACCTGGGTCACCACCCGGGCGGCCAACGGGGTGCGCGTCGAGCAGGCCGGCGCCGAGACGATCGAGGTCATCGCCGTCCCGGAGACCAAGCCGGTGGAGCCCACCGGCGGCGGCGACGCGCTGCGTGCCGGCTTCGTCGCCGCCCGGCAGTGGGGGCTGGGCATCGAGCGGGCCACCCAGGTCGGCTCGGCCGTGGCGACGGCGGCGGTCGAGGTGATCGGCACCCAGGAGTACACGCTGCCGCGCGAGCCCTTCCTGGCCCGGTTCGCCGAGGCCTTCGGCGCCGACGCCGCCGACGAGGTCGCCCCCTTCCTCCCTGCCTGAGCCAGGCCGTCCCGCCCGAGCTCACCGGTGGCGCAGCCCCCGGTGGGCCCCCCGGTAGCTGACCCAGCCGGCGTGCGCCGGCATCGGCGCGGGGCCGTCGGCGGGCAGGTCGGCGGGGTCGACGCCCACGCCCAGCAGGGTTCGGGTGACCGACTGGGTCGAGTCGAGCAGGTCGTCCAGCGCGCGCAGCAGGTGCGACCCGGTGACGCCCACCAGCTCGCCCTCGTCGTGCAGCCCCTCCAGCACGGCCCGGCGCAGCAGCTCCTTGAGGAACGAGGCGGTGACACCCTCGCTGCGCTCGACCACCGCCTCGACGTCGGCGTCGGCGACCTGCAGCGGGACCCGGCGTCCGTAGAGCTCCAGCAGCCGACGGCGCGCCGCGGCGTCGGGCAGGTCGATCTCGACGGCGACGTCGACCCGGCCGGGCCGGGCGGCCAGCGCGGGCTCCAGCAGGTCGGCCCGGTTCGTGGTGAGCACGAACAGCAGGTCGGCGTCGGCCGCGGCGCCGTCCATCGCATCGAGCAGGTCGAACAGCACCGGGCTGCCCCCCGGGCCGAACGACCGGTCGGCGGCGACCAGGTCGACGTCCTCGAGCACGACGACGGCGGGCTGGAGCTCCCGGGCCAGCTCGGTGACCGACCCGACGGCGCCCAGGGACCGGCCGGTGAGGACCAGCCGGGTGTAGTCGGTCATCCGGCCGAGCAGGTACCCGGCGGTGTGCGTCTTGCCGGTACCCGGCGGGCCGAAGAGGAGCAGGCCGCGCTTGAGGTGCTGGCCGGCCGCGACGAGCGCGGCCCGGTGCTCGGCGACGCCGAGGGCGTGCCGCTCGATCCGGTCCAGCACCTGGTCGGGCAGCACGACGTCGTCCCGGCCGGTGGTCGGCCGGTCCAGGAACTCCAGGCTGACCGTGCCCATCGGGGTGAGAGAGACCTCCACCAGCTGGCGTCGGTAGACGTTGAGCCGGCGGCTCTCCCGCTCCAGCTCACCGAGCACCCCCTGGGCCTCCCGGACCGGCAGGCCGGCGACCTCGACGGTCAGCACCGGCTCGTGCTCACCAGGACCCTGCACCAGCACCACGTACCGGCCGAGGGCGTCAGTGACCAGCAGCAGGGCCAGCCGCAGGCAGGCGAGCGTGGAGCCCGGACCGTTGGGCAGGTCGACGACGCCCGGTGCGGAGAGCCGCAGCGGTGGCAGTGCCTCGCCGCTCACCAGCTGCTGCAGCGAGATCCCGCCGTAATGCGGGGGCAGGGCGATCCCGCGCACCTGGACACGCCGCCCCTCCGCCGCCGACCAGCTGTCCAGCGCGGTCTGCAGGTTGACGTGCTCGAAGGGCGGCAGCTGCCGGGTGACCACGGAGTGGGCCCCGCCGGCCTCCCCGAGGACCTCCCGCACGAGGGCGGCCACCTCGTTGCCCTCGACCTCTGCTGCCTGCAGCCACCCCAGCAGCGCGCGCAGACCCGCCGCGAACTCGCGGCCCTCGCTCTCCGACGCGCGTCCGACCCCAGCCTGCGACATGCGACCCTCCACCTCGTCCGGTGGGCGGCAGCGTAGGGGAGCGGCGCGGCCTTCAGCCGTCGCCGCGGACGCGCTCACCGATCGACGGGTCGGCCGACCACTTCCCGTACGGGATCCGGCGGATCTCCTTGACCTCGCCGATGGTCGACCACTCGTTGCCGCCCAGGCGGGCCAGCGGTCGCAGGTGCTCGATGCGCGGCCGGCCGTCGCGGACGGCGTCGGCCCGGACGGCGATGTGCACGACCCGGCCGAAGACGACGGTGCTGTCGCCGAAGGACACGGTGCCGTGCAGCACGCACTCGATCGACACCGGGGACTCCGCGACCCGGGGCACCCCCACCACGTCGCTGGGCTCCAGCCGGACCCCGGTGTGCTCGGCCTCGTCGTGCTCCGGCGGGAAGTCCGTGCCCGTGGCGTTGACCTGCTCGAACAGTGCCTCCGGGGTGAGGCTGACGGTGAACTCACGGGTCTGCTCGGCGTTGGTGAGCGAGTCCTTGCGGCCCACCGAGGTGAACTGCACGACCGGGGGGTCGACGCAGGCCACCGTGTAGAAGGAGTGTGGCGCCAGGTTCAGCACGCCCTCGGCCGAGCGGCTGCAGACCCAGGCGATCGGCCGTGGCACGACGACGGAGTTCAGCACCCGGTAGAAGGCGCCGGTGTCCATGTCGTCGGGGTCGAAGTGCACGCGGTCGGAACTGCTCTGCTCGGTCACCCGCCCATCGTCGCCGAGGGCGCCGGTGCGGGCGCGGTCACGGGTCGGCCGCGCCAGCTGAGCTGTCCGCGCCGGTGGCCGACCACCGACCGGGCGACCAGCACGTCGAGCAGCGCGATCGACACCGGGTGGGCCAGCGCGTCGGGCCACACCCGGCCGCCGGTGCGCGCCGCGACCACCGCCCGGCCGGTGACCCCGGCGGCGTAGCCGGCCAGACCGGCGCGGGAGCCCGCCAGCGCCGCCAGCGGTGGGAGCAGCCAGACGGCGCTGAGCCCGGCAGCCGCGGCGACGGCCGCGGTGGGCCGGCTCCCGAGCGCCGCCCACAGCGACTTGGCGTAGCCGTCCCGCACGCCGGCCCAGCCGTCGTACATCCGGCAACTCGCCAGGGTGGAACCGTCGACCACCACCCCGCGGCCGCCGGAGGCCTTGACCGCGCGCAGCAGGGCGACGTCCTCGATCACCTCGCCGCGCACCGCCGCGTGCCCGCCAGCCCGGTCGTAGGCCGCGCGGCGGACCACCAGGAACTGCCCGTTGGCGGCGGCCAGCGACGGCCGGGGGGAGCGCTCCGCGAGGCGCAGCGGCAGCAGCGTGCCCCACAGCCACTGCTGCAGCGGCTGGACCAGCCGCTCGGCCGCACTGCCGGCCAGCTGCCGCGGCCAGGGGGAGACCAGGTCGAGTCCGGCGTCGTCCAGCACGGCCACGGCCCGCGCGAGCGCGTCGGGCTCCAGCCGGACGTCGGCGTCCACGAACGCCAGCACGTCGACGTCGCCGGCGGCCGCCGCGCCGACCGCGCAGGCGTTCGGCTTGCCCAGCCAGCCCGCAGCCGGCGGAGTGCCCGGCAGCAGGGTGACCCGGTCGTCGACGACCGCCCGCACCTCGGCGGCGGTGCCGTCGGTGGAGCCGTCGTCGACCACGACCACCCGGAGGGCGTCGACGCCGCGCTGGGCCAGGACCGCGGCCAGGCAGCCGCCCACCTGCCCGGCCTCGTCGCGCACCGGCAGCACCACGGTCACCCGCCGCTCGACCGGCCGGGGCACGGCCGGGGGACGGCGCAGCAGCGCGGTGTTGACCGCGGCGTGCAGCGCGCCGAGCACGGACAGCCCGGCGCAGACCCGCACCAGCCTGCTCACCGGCGCAGCCGCCGGACCACGGCGGCGAGCACCGGCAGGGCCAGCACCGCTCCCCACGCCGCCGACCCGGGGAGCCCCAGCCAGCCGGCGTGCGCGAGCGCGCCGCCCAGCGTCATCCAGCCGAGCACGAGCAGCGGCGCGGCATCGGAGCTGCGGGAGCGGGTACCCCCGGCCAGCAGGTCCAGCAGGGTCATCAGCACCACGCCGGCCAGCAGCCAGCCGGCCAGGTTGGTCAGCGGCACCGTGTCGATGCCGGGCAGGCCCGGGGAGGGGTGCGCCCAGCGCCAGTAGCCGGCCTGCACCATCTGCGGGTCCAGCACCACGTCCCAGCCGGCGAAGACGTACGCGGCGACCAGCACCCGCACCGGCCGCGAGCGGGGGGCCAGCCAGGCGGCGAGCACCCAGCTCGGCCAGGCCATCATCAACCAGGCCAGCGGGACCAGGAACGGCACGCCGAGCAGCGTGGGCCCGAGCTCGTCGCTGTAGGAGTACCCGCCGTAGGGGAACCCGGTGGCCAGGCCCAGCGCCTCGAACAGCACCGCGACCACGGCGACCAGCACCAGGACCGCCAGCCCGGTGCGCAGGCCCCGGCTCACCGCGGCGTGGGCGACCGAGACGGTGGCGCCCAGCAGCACGATCGCCCAGCTCACCGCGTCCCGGGCGGCGCCGTCGGTGAGCGGGTAGGCGATCGCCGTGGCGACGAGCAGCAGCGCCGGGACGACCGGCAGCCAGCCGGCACCGGCCGGGCGGCGGACCGTCAGCGCCGCGGTCACCGGCGCAGCGCCCCGAGATGGCGGCCGACCTCCGCCCGCAGCCGGGCGGCGGGACGCCGGTCGGCCAGCACCACCCGGGCGGCGGTGCGCCCGGAGTTGCCCGAGACCCCGCCGCCGGGGTGGGTGGAGGCGCCGGTGAGGTAGAGCCCGGCGAGCCCGGGCACCCGGTGGCCCGACAGCGCCGGCGTCGGCCGGAAGCCGAACATGCTGGCCAGGCTCATCTCCACGTGCATCACGTTGCCCCGGAGCAGGGACAGTTCCTGCTCCAGCCGCAGCGGCGTCTGCACGTACAGCCGCTGTACCGAGTCGGCGAAACCGGGGGCGTACCGGTCGACGGCGGCGATCAGCTGCTGGGCAGCGGGTTCGGCGAGGGTCTCCCAGTCGGAGCCGTCGGCGAGGGCGTAGGGGTACCACTGCCCCCAGACGGTGACGACGTGCTGGCCGGCCGGCGCGAGGGTCGGGTCGCTGGCGGAGAACGACATCGCCAGCGGCACCGGCTCACGGGGGACCTCCCCGGCCAGCCAGTCGCCGTGGGCGCGGGCCAGCTGGGCGCGGTCGGTGCACAGCAGCTGCAGCCCCTGCAGGGCCTCGTCCCCGACGCCGGGGTAGGACGGGAGCGCGTTCGTCTGGGCGCGCAGCACCAGGCCGAAGCCGTTGCCCAGCGGCGGGTCGGCGTCGGCGAGCGCCGGCGGCGCGTCGTCCCCGGCGAGCGTCCGGGTGGCGAGCACGTGGCACGCGGCGACGACCACGGGCGCGGTGACCCGCCGTCCCGACGTCGTCTGCACGCCGGTGACCCGCCGGGCGCCGGCCGGGCCGTCGACGAGCAGCCGCGCGGCGCCGTCCCCGAGGGTGACCCGGCCGCCGTCGGCGGCCAGCCGGGCCGCCAGCGCCTGGGTCAGCCCACCGGACCCGCCGACCGGGTGGCCGGGCGGGACGTCGTGCAGCAGCGCCACCCAGCCGACCATCGCCGCCGTGCCGGGCTCGGACATCGGCGGGCCGGACTGCGCACCGAACCAGGCCAGCGCGGCCTTGAGCCGTTCGCTCCCGAACCAGCGGTCCAGCAGCGCGTCACCGGAGCCGAGGAAGTCCACGGCGATCTCCCCGCCCGGCGTCCGAGGGCGGCGTGAGCCGATGGGCCACAGGTGGCGCACCAGCCGCGCCGGGCTCGGCCGGTCGCCGAACGCCTGGACTACGGCGGCGCTGCGCGGCCCCCAGACCTCGACGAACCGGCGGTAGGCCGCGGCGTCGGCGTCCCCGCAGGCCGCGGCGATCGAGGCGCAGGTGGCGTCGAGGTCGACGGAGAAGACCAGCGGCCGGCCGTCGGGCCCGGCGTCCCCGGGGACCGGTGCCGGCGCGAAGCCCCACGGGTCGCAGTCGACGTAGCGCAGGCCGAAGCGCTCGAGCTCGAGCTCCTCGACGATCCCGCTGTGCCGGATGATCACGTGCGCGCTGGACCCCCGGTCGACGCGGACCCCGGGCCACCGCTCGACGGTGGAGACGGCGCCGCCGAGGACCGAGTCGGACTCGACCACCTCGACCGACAGGCCGGCGCGGGCCAGGGAGCAGGCGGCGACCAGCCCGTTGTGGCCCGAGCCGATGACGACGGCGTCGACCGAGGCGTCGCGGGGGTCGGGAACCGGGATCAGTCCCTCGGCGCCGGCGGGGCCAGCGGCAGTCGGGCGCCCAGGATCGCGAAGGGCCGCGCGTCACCGGGGAAGTGGTAGCCGCGGGCCAGGTCGACGAAGCCGTCGGCGTGGTAGAGCCGGAAGGCCTTCGTGTCGGTGTCCGGGGTGCTCAGCAGCGCGGCGGGATGGGGCAGGTCGGCCAGCAGGGCGTGCAGCAGCTGACGGCCCAGGCCGCGGCTCTGGTGGTCGGGGTGGACGTGCAGCTCGCAGACCTCGAAGGCGCCGGGCAGCCACTGCTTGGCCGTCCGCCGGTCCAGCGCGTTGCGGACCTGGTCGTGCCACCACTGGCCCGGGGCGACCAGGTAGCCGTAGCCGAAACCGACCAGCCGCTCGCCCTGCGGGGTCTCGGCGAAGCCGCCGACGGACCGGAAGCCGGGGCGCTCGGTGTGCTGGACGGCGTAGCCGTAGCGGCCGGCGACCACCGACTCGCCGTAGCCCATCGCCGCGCCGTAGATGGCCAGCGCCTCGTGCAGGTGGTCGCGCATCCACCGGGTGGGCAGCTCGGTGACGCGGGTGGCGGGGGTGGTGTCGGTCATCGGGCTCCCGCCTCGGCGGTGGGCTGGGTGCGCTCGGCCGGGCCGAGGCCCACCTCGGCGGGCGTGCCCTCGGTCAGTCGCAGCAGCTCGTCGTAGCTGGTCGGGAAGACGGTGTGCGGGTGCCCGGCGGCGGCCCACACCTGCCGGTGCCGGGCGAGCTCGACGTCGACGAGCGTGCCGATCGGCGCGGGGTGGCCGATCGGGGCGACCCCGCCGATCGCCTGCCCGGTGTGCCGGCGGACGAACTCCGGTGTCGCCCGGGTGATCGCCGGGACGCCGAGCAGGTCGGCCACCAGGGCCTCGTCGACCCGGTGCGCGCCGCTGGTGAGGACAAGCAGCGGCTCACCGCCGACGTCGAACACCAGGCTGTTGGCGATCGCGCCGACCTCGACCCCCAGCCCGGCTGCGGCCGCCGCGGCGGTCCGGGCGCTGTCGGGCAGCACGCGCACCTCGCCCGCGGCGCCGGCCGCGCGCAGCAGCTGCGCGACCTCGGCGACCCGGGGGTGCTGCGGGGTCTCCGCTGCGGTCATGCGGCGATCCTCCCACCGTCCCCCGCCGGGCGTGCCACCCGGGACGGCGACCGGTGTGCGGGCTCACCGCAGGTCGGCGTCCAGCGGCCGGGCGTCCGCCACGGCGTCGCGTGCGCCCGGGGGCAGGTCGCCGTCGGGGGTGTCCAGCGGGTGGGCGATCTCGTCGGCGCCCAGCCGGGCGGCGGTGATCGCCAGCACGGCCAGCACGGGCGGCACGCCCCCGGCGAGGGCGAAGGTCGCGGCGACGCCGATCTGCTCGCTCACCGGGCCGGCCAGCGCCATGGACAGCGGCATGAAGGCCAGCGAGACGAAGAAGTCCAGGCTCGAGACGCGGCCGAGCAGGGCCGGCGGGACCCGGCGCTGCAGCAGCGTGCCCCAGATGACCGTGGCGCCCTGGAAGGTGGCGCCGACGACGGCCGAGGCGAGGACCATCACCCACAGCTGGGTCGCCACCCCGAACAGCGCCAGCGGCAGGCAGCCGGCACCCCAGAGCATGATCATGATGGTCAGGTACCGGCGGGGCAGCCGGCGGGAGGCGACGACCAGCGAGCCCACGGCACCGGCGACGCCGAAGGCGGCCAGCACGAGGGAGTGCTCGGCCGGGCCGCCGCCGGTCTGCTCGCGGACGGCGAAGGGGGTGAGCACCTCCAGGGGGCCGATCACCACCAGCACGAGCACCGAGGCGAACAGCAGCGTCGACAGCAGCCACGGGGTCGCGACCATGTAGGCGAAACCGGCCCGGACGTCGACCAGGACCGCGACGACGGGGTGCCGGGCCCGCCCGCCGGCCGCCTGGTCCTGCGACGCCTCGGCGGTGAGGTCGCGCCGCAGCGGGGTGTGCGGCAGACCGAGCAGGGCCAGGACGGCGCCCAGGGCTGCCACCGCGGTGGCGAGCAGGGCCATGCCGGGCGAGGTCGCCGCCACGATGGCGCCGGCCACCGCAGGACCCCCGGCCTGGGTCAGCAGCGGACGGAGGAAGCCCTCCAGGCCGTTGGCCGGGAGCAGGTCGTCGGCCGGCAGCAGCGCCGGGACCAGCGCCGAGTACGCCGGGTAGTAGAGCCCCTGGGCCAGCCCGACGAGCAGCGACGCGACCGCCAGGTGCCACACCTGCAGCAACCCGGACAGCGAGAGCCCGGCGACCGACGACGTCGCGGCGAGCTCGATGAGGGCGACGGTGATCAGGATGGGCCGCTGGGGCACCCGGTCGGCCAGCGCGCCACCGAGCAGCGTGGTGAGCAGCATGCCCACGGCCATGCCGGTGTTGACCAGGGACAGCGCCGCCGGGCCACCACCGAGCTCGATCACCTGCCACACCACGGCCAGCAGGTAGAGCCCGGTGGAGGTGAGGGACAGGACGAGGGCGGCGGCCAGCCACCGGTACCCGGGGTGCCGGAGTGGGCTCAGCGCCCGCGGCAGGGCCGGCACGGTGTTCCTCCTGGTGGTGGACGTGCCCGACGGTCGGCAGGCGGTACCAGTCGACCGCGGGGGACGGTCGGCAGGCAAGGCAGTTACCGGCCGGCGCGGTCGGTGCAGTGGCTGCAACGACACGTGCCCGGACGCACTCGTGCCGGCTTGACGCCCCCGGCGCGGTCCGGTCTACTTCTCGGTGTTCGAACACCTGTTCGAACACCGGTGGTGCTGTCCACCGACCCGGGCTACCCGTGCACCCCGGTGCGCGGGTGCTTCCCCGCCGGGTCGGGCGGCGGTGCCACCGGTGGGGGCTGAGAGTGCGGGAGTCTGTCATGAGCCGGGTGCTCGTCGGGGCCGGAGGCCGCGTCGGTGAAGAGGTGCAGGTCGAGCAGGGGTCGTCGGGGCCGGCCCAGTTCTGGCGGGGCCAGACGCGCTACGTCGTGGGGGAGCTGCTCGACTCCTGGGTGGAGACCGCGCCGTGGTGGCAGGCCGACCCCGCCGGCGGGGCGTCGGCGGAGCTGGTCGCCACCCGGCAGGTCTGGCGGGTCGAGGCGGTTCGCGCCGGGCGGTCCCGGATGAGCTTCGCCGGGGTGTTCGACCTGTCCTGGGAGCCGACGGCCAACCAGTGGCTGCTCGTCCGGGCGCACGACTGATGGGCGCCGCACGCGTCATGTCCTACGACGACCGGCCCGCCGAGGGTCAGCTCCCGTTGCCCCCGCCGCTCCCGGCCGTCGCCGCCCAGCTGCTGGGTCAGGCGCACCGCGGGCTGGCCGAGGCCGCCACCTGCCCCGACGCCGGCTGGCGCTACGCCACCGCTCACCTGGCCGCGCTCCGCGGTGCGGCTGCGGTGCTCGCTGCCCGCACCCAGCCCGAGCCGGGGCGGCGCCGGCCGCGCAGCGCCTGGGTGCTCATCGGCCAGGTCGCACCGGAGCTGGGCGAGTGGGCGGCGTTCTTCGCCGCCGGTGCGGCCAAGCGTGCCGCGGCCGAGGCCGGGCTCTCCTCCGCGGTCACCGAGCGGGAGGCCGACGACCTGGTCCGCGACGTCACCACGTTCCTCGGCGTCGTCGAGACGTCGATCAGCCGGGCGGTGCCACCGCAGTCCCCGGCCCGCCTCCGGTCGATGGACTCACGTCCCCGCCGTCCGGCCGGGCGCTCGGGTCGGTGAGCGAGCTCGCGAGCTCACGCATGGGCAGAGCAGCGGCGCGAACGCGACCGGCGAGCGCCAGCGAGTCGGACTCGTGAGTGAGCTCGCGAGCTCACGCATGGGCAGAGCAGCGGCGCGAACGCGACCGGCGAGCGCCAGCGAGTCGGACTCGTGAGCGACCCCTTCGTCCACCTGCACGTCGCGTCCGGGTACTCGATGCGGCATGGCGCCAACCACCCGGCCGACCTCGTCGCCCGGGCCGCCGAGCACGGCATGGGCGCCCTGGCGCTGACCGACCGGGACGGCCTGTACGGGGCGGTGAAGTTCGCCGTCGCCTGCCGGACGGTCGGGATCCGGCCGCTGTTCGGGGTCGACCTCGCCGTCGACCCGGTGGCCGGTGGCGAGCCGGGCCGGGTCCGGGCCGCCGACCTGCACCGGGCGCGGCACCCGGTCGGGCGCCGGGCGCCGGCCCGCGGTGGCGCCAGCGTCGACCCGCGGCTGCCGCGGGTCACCTTCCTCGCCAAGGACGGCGCCGGCTGGGCGTCGCTGTGCCGGCTGACCAGCGCCACCCACCTGGGTGGCACCCGCGGGGAGCCGGTCAGCTCGCTGCCGCTGGCCGCCGCGCACTCGACCGGGCTGCTGGCCCTGCTGGGGCCGGGGTCCTCGGTGGGCCGGGCGCTGGCGGAGGGGCACGCCGACCTGGCGCGTGCCCGGCTGGCAGCCTGGCAGGAGGTGTTCGGCCGGAGGCAGCTCGCCCTCGAGGTGGTGCACCACCGCGGCCAGGGCGACCGGTCCCGGGCCCAGGCGCTGCTGCGGTTCGCCGCCGAGACCGGGGTGCCGGCGGTGCTCACCAACGCGGTCCGCTACGTCGACGCCCTCGACGCGCCCACCGCCGACGTGCTGGACGCCAGCCGCCGGCTGGTGCCGCTGGGGCAGCGGCACGTCGACCGGCGCACCGCCGAGGGGTACCTGAAGTCGGGCAAGGAGATGGCCGACCTCGCCGAGGAGCTGGCCGGCCCCGACCGGGACGCCGCCCGGCGGCTGCTGGCCACCACCGCCGGCATCGCCGAGCAGTGCGCGGTCGACGTGCGCGCGGACCTGGGCATCGGCACCGTCCGCTACCCCGAGCTGGACGTGGTCACCACCGCGGCCGAGCGCGGGCTGGGTCCCTCGGGGGTGCTGCGGGCGCGCTGCGAGGCGGGCTTCGGCCGGCGGGCGATGACGCCGTCGGCCGCGGTGCGGGAGCGGCTGGAGGACGAGCTGGCGGTGATCGACGAGCTCGGGTACCCCTCCTACTTCCTCACCGTCGCCGACGTGGTCGCGCTGATCAAGGAGCTGCGGGTGCGGGCGGCGGCCCGCGGGTCGGGTGCCGGCAGCCTGGTCACCTACCTGCTGGGCATCTCCGACGTCGACCCGATGCGCTACGGCCTGCTGATGGAGCGCTTCCTCTCCCCGCTGCGCCACCAGCTGCCCGACATCGACATCGACGTGGAGTCCGCCCGGCGGATGGAGGTCTACGACGCGGTGATCGCGCGCTTCGGTGCGCACCGGGTCAGCTGCATCTCGATGATGGACACCTACCGGGTGCGGCACGCGATCCGCGACGTCGGGGCGGCGCTGGGGCTCCCGCCCGCCGAGGTCGACGCGGTGGCCAAGGCGTTCCCGCACATCCGGGCCAACCAGGTGCACGCCGCGCTGCGTGACCTGCCGGAGCTGCGGGCCAGCCGGATGGGCTCGAGACGAACCGGTGGTAGTGGGGATCTCGACCTGGTGTTCGACCTGGTCGCCCGGCTAGACGGCCTGCCCCGGCACATCGCCCTGCACCCGTGCGGGGTGCTGCTGTCCGACGCGACGCTGCTGGACCGCACCCCGGTGGAGAACAGCTACCTGGGCTACCCGATGAGCCAGTTCGACAAGGACGACGTCGAGGAGCTCGGGCTGCTCAAGCTGGACCTGCTGGGCATCCGCATGCAGTCGGCGATCGCGCACGCGATGGACGAGGTGGCCCGGGTCGACGGGGAGCAGCTGGACATCGACGCCGTGCCCCGGGACGACCCGGCCACCTTCGAGCTGATCCGCAGCACCCGGACGCTGGGCATGTTCCAGATCGAGTCCCCGGGGCAGCGCGAGCTGGTCGGCAAGTTCGGTCCGCAGACCTTCGAGGACCTCATCGTCGACATCTCGCTGTTCCGGCCCGGCCCGGTCAAGAGCGACATGGTCACCCCGTTCCTGATGGCCCGGAACGGCTGGCGCGACCCGGTGTACCTGCACCCGGCGCTCACCCCGGCGCTGGAGCAGACCGCCGGGGTGGTGGTCTTCCACGAGCAGGTGCTGATGATCGTGTCGGCGATGACCGGCTGCTCGCTGGCCGAGGCCGACGAGGTGCGCCGGGCGCTGGGGGAGAAGGACGCGCACCCCGAGGTGCGGGCCTGGTTCGCCCCCCGGGCGCTGGAGGAGGGCTTCGCCGTCGAGGTGGTGGAGGAGGTGTGGGAGGTGCTGGTCGCCTTCGGCTCCTTCGGGTTCTGCAAGGCCCACGCCGCGGCGTTCGCGCTGCCCACCTACCAGTCGGCCTGGCTCAAGACCCACCACACCGCGGCCTTCCTGGCCGGGGTGCTCACCCACGACCCGGGCATGTACCCCAAGCGGCTGATCCTCGACGACGCCCGCAACTTCGGCGTGCGGGTGCTGGGCCTGGACGTGAACGCCTCGGCCGGCAGCTACCGGGTGGAACAGGTGGCGGCCGGGGAGCGGGCTCCCGAGGAGGGCGCGGTCGAGGACGGCGGCTCCCGGCCCCGGCCGGACTGGATGCCGGCGTCGATGCCCGATCCGGCCCGGTACGGCATCCGGCTGTCGCTGGCAGACGTCAAGGGCATCACCGACGACGAGGTCGCCCGGATCGTCGCCGGCCAGCCCTACCGCTCGCTCGCGGACTTCTGGAACCGGGCGGGGGTGTCCCAGCCGGTGGCGGAGCGGCTGGTGCTCGCCGGCGGCTTCGACTCCGTCTACGGCTTCGGGGTGCGGGACAGCGAGGCCGGCCGCCCGACCCGCCGGCGGGAGCAGCTGACCCGCCGCGACCTGCTGCTGCAGATCGGCGAGCTGGACCGCTGGAGCCGCAGCGGCGCCCGGGCGAGCAGCACCGGGCAGCTCGGGCTGGAGCTGTTCGGTGCCGGCACGGGTCCCGACGAGGAGCCAGGGCTGTTCGACGTCCCCGGTGCCGACGGCGGGATGCCGGAGTTCGTCAGCTCCGGGCTGCCGGAGTTCACCGACGCCGAGCGGGTGCGGGCCGAGCTGGAGGTGCTCGGGCTGGACGCCAGCCGGCACGTCGTGGAGTTCTACCGGCCGTTCCTGGCCGCACTGGGCGCGGTGCCGGCGGGTGAGCTGCTGGGCTGCCGCAGCGGGGCCGAGGTGCTGGTCGGCGGGGTGAAGGTGGCCACCCAGACCCCGCCGATCCGGTCCGGCCGGAGGGTGGTGTTCGTGACCCTGGACGACGGCACCGGGTGCGCGGACTCGACCTTCTTCGAGGACGTGCAGGGGCCCTACGCGGCGACGGTGTTCCACTCCTGGCTGCTGGTCGTCCGCGGGGTGATGCGCCGGACCGGGCCGCGGGGGGTGTCGATGCGGGCCACCGGGGCGTGGGAGCTGCCGGCGCTGCACGAGGCGTGGGAGACCGGCGGGCTGGACGCGGTGGCCGAGCTGATGGCGGCCCCGAGCGGCTACACCGACCAGGCGATCGCCGGGGCGGCGGCCTCGCACGGGCCGCGACCGGTGGTGGTGCGGCCGGTGCTGGTGCACCCGACCGGGTTCCGGATGTCGCCCTACGCCGACATCAAGCCGGCCGGGGAGGACGCCGCGACGGCTGCCCGCCGCGCGGCGTCCGGGCCGCCGCGGAAGCTGTGGCACTCCAGCCCCGGCAGCTCCGGCCACTGATGGAGGGCCCGCCGCGCCCGCCACTCGCGAGCTCGCGGCGGGCCACCGTGGCGGGGCCGGGCCGTGGGTGTCCACCGCCCCCATCGTGCGGGGGACGCTCAGCCGGTCTGGCCGGGCGCGGTGTAGTCCGGCCGGACCTGGGCAGCGCGGTCGATCTGGTCGGGCGTCAGCAGGACGACCGTGCGCGCGCGCACCGCGCCGGAGCCGCTCACGGTGAGCGCCACGGCCGCTGCGGACTCGCTGTCCGGCATGTCGACGGTCACGTAGACGTCATCGCCGCCGAAGGCGAAGTCGAACGTCTCGAGCCGACCGCCGAGGCCGGCGACCATCTTCTCCACCGCCGCCTTGCGGGCCGACCCGCCCGCGGCCATGAGGCCCCGAGCTCCCTCCGCCGAGTACTCACCGATGACCAGGAACCGAGGCATGGGGTGCTCCTTCCGGACGGCCCCCGCTCGTCGGCGATGCTCCTCACCGGCCCGGGGACGCACAACGGTGGACCCCACGCCGGACGCGGCGGCGGCGCGGCAGCTACGCACCGGCAACCGCGCGAGGTCGAGCGTCACGACGACCACGGCGTCCTCGATCCCACCCGGTGGACGGCGACCCGGCGAGAGCGCCACTAGGCTCCGGCAGGTGCCCGTGACCGACTCCGCCCTCGCGCAGCCCCCTGCCCGGACGGCGGCGATCTGGGCCGCGCTCGACCCCGTCGTCACCACCGGCGCCGCCCTGCAGGTGCTCGACGTCGGTGGCGGCAGCGGGATGTTCGCCGTCCCGCTGGCCGAGCTGGGCCACCGGGTCACCGTGGTCGACCCCAGCGCCGACGCGCTGGCCACCCTGCACCGCCGGGCCGCGACCGCGGGGGTCGCCGAGCGGGTCCGCGGCGTCCAGGGCGACGGCGACCGGATGCTCACCGCGCTGCCGTCAGCAGACCTGTTCGACCTGGTGCTCTGCCACTTCGTCCTCGAGGTCGTCGACGACCCGGCCAGCACGCTGGCGCAGATCGCCGGGGTCCTGCGCCCCGGCGGCCGGCTCTCCACCGCCTCGGCGAACCGGGCCGGCGCCGTGCTGGGTCGTGCCGTCGGCGGCCATCCGGTCGAGGCGCGCGCCCTGCTCACCGGGCAGGACCCGGCTCCGGCCCGCGGCGGACCGGCCCGCCGCCGGTTCAGCCCCGAGGAGCTGCTGACCCTGCTCGCCGGCGCCGGCCTGGAGCCGGGGGAGTGGCGCGGGGTCTCCGTCGTCACCGACCTGCTCGGCGCCTCCACCGGTGCCGACGCCGACGCGCTGCGCGCCCTGGAGCTCACGCTGGCGACCACGTCGCCCTACCGCGACGTCGCGACCGGGCTGCACGTGCTGGCCACCCGCCCGTGACGGTCCCGCCCGACGACTTCGCGGTCCCCGCCTACGGGGCGAACACCCTCGCCGACGTGCTGCCCAGCGTCGCCACCGCGCTCGGTGTGCCGGTCCGCCGCGGCGACCTGCCGGCCGACCCGCTGGACCTGACGCCCGCCCTCGGCGGCGCGCGCCGGGTCGCCGTCCTGCTGGTCGACGGGCTCGGCGCCGAGCTGCTGGCCGCACACCGTGACGAGGCGCCGGTGCTCAACGCGCTCGGCACCCCGGCCGGGGTGCTGTCGGCGCCGTGCCCGAGCACCACCCCGGTCAGCCTCACCACGCTGGGCACCGGGCTCCCGCCGGGCGGGCACGGCGTGCTCGGCTTCGTCACCGAGGTGCCCGGCGAGGGCCGCACCCTCAACCACGTCCACTGGGGCGAGGACCCCGACCCGCTGCAGTGGCAGGCCCAGCAGACGGTCTTCGAGCAGGCCACTGCGCACGGCGTCACCTGCACCGCGGTCGGCCCGCACGCCTTCGCCCGCTCCGGGCTGACCCGGGCCGCCTACCGCGGCGCCGACTACGCCAACGCCTACAGCCCCGGCGACCTGGTGGCGGTCGTGCACGCCGCGCTGGCCGCCGGCGACCGCAGCCTGGTCTACGGGTACACCGCCGAGCTCGACCTCACCGGTCACGTCCGCGGGGTCGACTCCGCCAGCTGGCGGCACCAGCTCGGGGTCGTCGACCGGATGGTCGAGCAGCTCGCCGCCGGGCTGCCCGACGACGCCGTCCTGCTGGTCACCGCCGACCACGGCATGGTCGACGTGCCGGCCGGCACCCGGCTGGACGTGGGGGAGGAGCCCGGCCTGACCGACGGCGTGCGGCTGCTCACCGGCGAGCCCCGTGCCCGGTACGTGCACACCGCCCCCGGTGCGGCCGACGACGTCCTCGCCACCTGGCGGTCGGTGCTCGGGCACCGCGCCTGGGTGGTCAGCCGGGCGGAGGCGATCGCCAGCGGGGTCTTCGGGGACGTCCAGGAGCAGCTGGCGATGCGGATCGGCGACGTGGTCGCGCTGGCCCGCAGCAGCTGGGCGTTCACCGACATGGCGACCGAGCCGCACACCTCGCTGCTGGCGGCCTTCCACGGCTCGCTCACCTCGGCCGAGCTCGCCGTCCCGCTGCTCGCCGCCCGCGGCCGCGCGCTGGACTGAGGCTCAGACCGGGGTGATGACCCGCAGCGCCAGCGGGTGCCAGCTCCGCCAGTGACCCGGCAGCGTGGCCGAGCAGGTCAACCGCTCCGCGGACTCGGACAGCCGGCTCTCCACGGTGACCACGACGTCCCCGTCCGGTCCGGTGAGGACGACGTCGAAGCGGTCCACGCCCGGCGCCGGCGCAGGCAGTGCCCGGACCCGCCGCACCGGCAGGTCGGCGACGCCGAGCAGCCCGAGCTCCTGGCGGGCGGCGTGCTGCGCCGCCTGGGCCGCGGGCACCAGCCCGGACCGGCCGCGCAGCAACGGCAGCACCACCTGGCCGGCGGCGGAGGCGGCGACCAGCCCGCCGCCGTCCTCCGGCACCTGCCCGTAGGCGAGCCCCCACGGCAGGACGACGACGTTCGTGGCGAACCGGCAACCACCGAGGTGGCTGGTCTCCCAGACGTCGGCCGGGCCGTCGGCCGGGAGAGCGCGGGCGAGCGGGCGGCCGCGGACGGCGCAGCAGACGTCGTGCGCACCGTGCGTGCACACCAGGTAGGTCGGCGCCTGCGACGGCGTGCCGACCGACCCGTCCCAGGGGAGCTGCAGCAGGTCGGCGTCGGACTCGCGGGTGGACCACCAGACCGTCTCCACCCCCGGTGTGGTGTCCGCGACCGCCCAGCGTCGACCGGAGTCGGACAACCGGTCCCCGGCGCGGCGGACCAGCTGGATGCGCAGGCCCAGCTCGCGGGCGCGGGCGGCCAGCCGGGATGCCACCCGCCGGTCGAACCGGGACTCCAGCAGCGCGTCCCGGCCCCACGGCCCCGGCTGCTCGACCAGCAGCCAGCGCCGGGCCGGTGGCGCGGTCGCCACCGGGGAGTCGCCGCGCAGCAGTGCCTGGACCGAGCAGCGCGCGGGGTCCAGCCGGCCGGCGGGGGCCGAGCGGGGCGCGGGCGTCTGCTCGTCGCGGCAGGACTCGGGTCCGGTCGAGCCGGACCGGCCCGCCCGCTCACCGTCCGGGATGGCCGCCACGGTCTCCATCGTGCCCGGCGCCGCCCGGACGGGCGTCCGGGACGACCGCGATCGACTCGGTCACCAGCCGGCGGGCCAGGGTGAGCTGGTCGGCGGCGTCCAGTCCGGGCAGGTCGCCGACCTTCAGCTCGCCGGCGGCGAGGAGGGCGGCGAGCGCCGGGTGCGTGTCGGCCGGGAGGTCGTGCGTGCGGCGGCCGGCGACCAGCGCCACCCGGTCCCCGACCGGCTCCCGCAGCTGCGCCCGCAGCAGCGGACGCACCTGCAGCACCGTGCCGGCGTGCAGGGCGGCGAGGGCGCTGGACTGGGCCAGCGGCGACACCGGGGCCGGGCGCACCTGCGACCAGGCCCGGGCCCGCAGCTGGTCGGCGACGGCGGCCGGGTCGACCTGGTCCAGCCAGCGGTGCAGTCCGGTGAGCACCGCGGCGACGTCCTCGGCGGTGGCGGCGGGGTCGGCGAGGTCCACCCCGAGCGGCAGCGAGCCGCGCAGCGCCGGGTCGTCGGCGGCCAGGGTGCGGACCAGGTCCAGCGCGGACTCGACCGCGCCCCACCGGGTCACCGAGTGCACCCCGATGGTGAGGTGGGCGCTGATCTCGCCGAGCGCGACCGCGGAGTGGATGTAGCCGCGCGGCAGGTAGAGGGCGTCACCGGGGCGCAGCACGGTGTCGATCACCGGCGGGCGCTCGGCGGCGGCGGCCACGTCCGCGGCCCGGTCGGACCACGGGTGGGTGCGCAGCGGGTCGGCGAGCACCGGGGAGTGGATCGTCCAGTGCTTCTCCCCGGCGACCTGCAGCACGAAGACGTCGTGCACGTCGTAGTGCGGGGA
Organism: Modestobacter altitudinis; assembly: GCF_005930475.1. Lineage (GTDB taxonomy): Bacteria > Actinomycetota > Actinomycetes > Mycobacteriales > Geodermatophilaceae > Modestobacter > Modestobacter altitudinis. The sequence goes on along the minus strand of NZ_SJEW01000001.1, from coordinate 8,614 downwards.
GAACCCGCGCGAGGACGGCGGGGTGACGTAGGCGTTGACCTGGGTGGGGTGCCCGAGGTCGGCGGCGAGCTGGCCGGCGAACTGGATCAGCGGCGGCCACAGCCGGTGCAGCCCCTGCAGCACCACGGTGCTGCCCTCGGCGAACAGCCGCAGCACCGAGTCCGACGAGACCTGGTCGGCGACCTCGGCGCCCGCCCCCTGGGAGCTGGTGAACCGTTTGGTGTCGACGACCGCGCCGTCCTTGGCGATGCGCAGGAACGGCGTGCGCAGCCCACGGGTGCTCAGCAGCTCGTCGACCGCGTCGAGGGTCAGCAGGTCGGTGAAGGTGCCGCCGAGCTGCCCGGCGGTGGACAGCAGCGGTCGGCGGGCCCAGTGCTCGGCGGCGAAGACCTCGGGGTCGACGCGGATGCAGCGACGCAACGCGGGGCGGGCGCCGCCCTCCGGGATGGAGGACGACGCCCGGTCCTGCCGTTCCGGGTCAGGCACGCTCAGGCCGAGCCGTCCGCGCCGCCGTCGTGCTGGCCGGAGGTCCCGCCGCCGGCACCCGAGTCGGCCGGGCCCTCGGCCCCGCTGTCGGCGCCACCATCGGCACCGCCATCGGCGCCGCCGTCCGCGCCGCCGTCCGCGCCGCCGTCCGCGCCGCCGTCCGCGCCGCCGTCCGCGCCGCCGTCCGCGCCGCCGTCCGCGCCGCCGTCCGCGCCGCCGTCCGCGCCGCCGTCCGCGCCGCCGTCCGCGCCGCCGTCCGCGCCGCCGTCCGCGCCGCCGTCCGCGCCGCCATCGGCACCGCCGTCCGCGCCGCCGTCGTGCTGACCCGGGGTGCCCTCGGCACCGCCGTCGGCCGTGCCCTCCGTGCTGGTCATGTCGTCGTCGTCGAGCGCCATGGCTCCTCCGATCGTCGTCGTCGTGGCCACCGGACGGAGACCACCTGGGGCAGTTCTACCGCGAAGATCGTCCCCGCACACCTGCTCCGGGGGGCTCGATCCGGTCGTGCACCGCCCGACACCGGGACCACGTGGTCACGACGTGGTCTGCGGCTCGAACCGGCGCGCCTGCCGGGACGTTTCGGCACCGCATGATCGGCTAACCTCTCGAACAGGTGTTCGACCACAAGGGGTAGGGGTGTCAGATGTCCGATCGCGCCACCGGTTGCACGGTGCTGCACGTCGACATGGACGCCTTCTTCGCCAGCGTGGAGGTCCGCCGGCACCCCGAGCTGGCCGGCACCCCGGTGATCGTCGGCGGGATGGGCAACCGCGGGGTCGTCACCTCGGCCACCTACGAGGCCCGCCGGTACGGGGTGCACAGCGCCATGCCGACCTCCCGCGCCCTGCGGTTGTGCCCGACGGCCACCGTGCTCCCGGGTGACCTGGCGCTCTACGCCGAGGTCTCGCGCTCGGTCATGGCGCTGTTCCGCTCGATCACCCCGCTGGTCGAGCCGCTCAGCCTGGACGAGGCGTTCCTCGACGTCTCCGGCGCCGGACGGCGGCTGGGGGACCCGGTCGCGATCGGCGAGTACATCCGCGGCCGGGTCTTCGACGAGCAGGGCATCACCTGCTCGGTCGGGGTGGCCGGCAGCAAGTTCGTCGCCAAGCTGGCCTCCACCCGGTCCAAGCCCGACGGCCTGCTGGTCATCCGGCCGGCCGAGGTCATGGACTTCCTGCACCCCCTGCCGGTCGGCGCCCTGTGGGGTGTCGGGGCCAAGACCGAGGAGGTGCTGCTGCGGTTGGGGCTGCGCACCGTGGGCGACCTGGCGCACGTCCCGGCGCGCACCCTGCAGCGTGCCGTCGGCCACGCCGCCGGCGCGCACCTGCACGAGCTGGCGTGGGGGCGCGACCCGCGCCGGGTGGTGCCCGACGAACCCGACCGCTCGACCGGGGCGGAGGAGACGTTCGGCACCGACGTCGACGACCCGGCGGTGATCCACCGGGAACTGCTGCACCTGGCCGAGCGGACGGCGGGGCGGCTGCGCTCGACCGGCCACCTCACCCGCACGGTCAGCCTCAAGGTGCGCTTCGCCGACTTCACCACGATCACCCGCTCGCGCACCCTCAAGGTCCCCACCGACGTCGGTCAGGAGCTCTACGACACCGCCCGGTCGCTGTTCGACGCCCTGGGGCTGGACCGGGCGCGGATCCGGCTGGTCGGCGTCCGGGCCGAGGGGCTGGTGGAGGCCGACGCGACCGCCCGGCAGCTCGAGCTGGGCGCGCGGGAGCACGGCCGGCGGGACGCCGAGCTGGCCGCCGACCGGGCGGCCCGCCGGTTCGGCGCGGGTGCGGTCCGGCCGGCCACGCTGATCACCCGGACGCAGGTGCCCGGGTCGGGCCCGAGCCGCCGTCGTCCCCCGCCGGAGCGGGGGCGCTGAGCCGCCGTCCTGCCCGCGGCGGGCACCGCTGCGGGGCGGGCGGCAGCCCCGACGGGTGTGTCGGCGACGACTCGCCTTTCGCCGCCCGCAATCGGCTCGTATCCTCGGTGTCACCGCGGGCGGATTGCCGCCGGTGGCTTGTTGCACTGCGCACCTGGAGGTCGACGTGCCGCTCTCCGAGCACGAGCAGCGTCTGCTGGAGCAGATCGAGCGTGCCCTCGTCGACGACGACCCGAAGTTCGCTTCGACGGTACGCACCGGCGACCGCCGTCAGAAGGCCCGACGCAAGCTCCAGATCGGCATCGGCCTGGTCCTCGTGGGCCTGGTCGTCCTGGTCGTCGGGGCACTGGAGTTCTGGCCGCTGGGCGTGCTGGGCTTCCTGGTCATGTTCGCCGGCGCCGTCCTGGGCATCCTCAGCTACAAGAACGCGACCGGCGCCGTCTCCCCCGGTGCGGCTCCCGGCCCGGCCGGGGGAAGCACCGCCGTGGGCGGCAAGGGCCCCAAGGCCCGCCGCCAGCCGCTGAAGAACCGGCTGGAGGAGCGCTTCCGCCGCCGCTACGACCAGTAGCCCCCGCACGCACCAGCAGCCGCCGTCCCCGAGGACGGCGGCTGCTGTCGTTGGTGAGGAGCTGGAACGGCCACCCTCCAGGAGCCCGCGCCGAGCGTGGTGACGTGCTGGAGCAGCCCCGCTGCAAGGGTCCCGCCGCGAGCTCGCGAGTGGTGGGGGCAGCGGGGTCCTTCGTCAGGCGGCGCGGAGCCGCCGGGGGGTGTGCGCCGTCAGCCAACCGGTCACCTCGGCCAGCGTCGAGGCCGGCCACAGGGCCGCCCGCAGCCGCTGACCGCGGGACGCCCGCCGCAGCAGCGCCCGCCGCACGGTGCGCAGCGCCGTCGCCGACCCGGGGTCTGCCCCGGCGCTCGCCGGCGGCCCGTAGACCGCCCGCTCCTGGGCCAGGGCGAGGACCCGCACCGCCGGGACCGCCGCCGGCTCGGTGCCGGACAGCCACTCGGCCAGCTCCCGGGCGACCTGGCGCGTGGTGCCGGTGACCGGCACGTCGACGCCGAGGTCGGCGGTGCTGGCCAGCAGCTCCTCCCACAGCGCCCCGGCGCTCCCGTCGGCCAGCCGCCGGCGCCGGGCCCGCCGGCGCAGGACGCCGGGCGCGGCCAGCAGCCCGAGCAGGACGACGGCCCCGCCGGCGCCGGCGTACCAAGGGGCCAGCGAGCGCTCGTCCTGGAGCGCCTCGACGTCGATGGGCACGTACTGGTCGTCCCGGTCGATGGTCGCGGTCGGGCCGGCGGGCACCGGCACGCCGGCGTTCGGGGCGGTCGGCTCGGCGGTGGTGTCGGCGGGGATCACCGTGCGCGGCGCCCACGGCAGCGTCACCGCCCGGTCGGCGGCGATCGGGGTGGGGTCGAAGGGGATCCAGCCCACCCCGGCGAACCACGCCTCCACCCAGGCGTGCGCGTCGTCCGTGGTCACCAGCCGGCTGCCGTCGGACTGCACCTGCCCGGGGGTGTAGCCCAGCACGACCCGGGCCGGGACCCCGGCGGCCCGCACCAGCACCGCCATCGCCCCGGCGTACTGCTCGCAGTAGCCGCGCTTGAGGCGCAGGAAGTCGACCAGGTCGTCGCCGGTGGTGCCCGGTGTGGTGGACAGGCTGTAGACGAACCGGTTGGCCGGGTCGGTGAAGTGGGACAGCACGGCGCGCACCCGGTCGTAGGGCGTGCCGGCGTCCGCGGTGAGGTCGGCGGCGAGGTCGGTGACGCTGGGGGCGACCGTCGGCAGCTCGACGTACCGGAGCATGGGGTCGTCGGCGGCCAGCTCGGGCGCGGCCTCCAGGTCCGCCACCGTCGGCTCGGGCTCCTCCGCGGAGAACTCGTACGTCGCACCACCGGTGGTGACGTCGCGGCCGTAGATCGTCGTGCCCGCCTGGTCGAACCGCCAGGACCTGTCGTCGCCGCCGGCCACCTCGACCCGCTGCGGGGCGTAGGCCACCGGCAGGAACTGGTCGTCGTGGCCGAGGACGGTGACCTGGGCACGCACCTCCCGGCGGGGCTCGTCCCCGGGCAGCGGGGCGAGCGTCGGGTCGTCGGCGATCGACTCCTCGCCGTCCAGGTTGGACATGTGCCAGCCGTTGTCGCCGTACTCGTCCAGGGAGACCGCCCGCAGGTAACCCAGGTCCTCGACGGAGGCGTCCACCTGCAGCAGGTCCATCGGCTCGGGCCGGTTGAGCTGGCCGGCCATCTCGGCGACCGGGTCCAGCGAGGAGCCGAGCCCGTTGCCGGTGCCCGACCCGCCGATCCCGCTCGCCAGCGAGCCCTCGGCCAGGGTCGGGACGAACACCGGCAGCACCACGCCGGCCACCAGGGCGATCACCCCGACGCGCAGGGCGGGCAGCGTCGCGGTGCCCAGCGGGGAGCCGCTGCCGCCGCGCGCGCTGTCCACCAGCCGGCCGCGCTGGTCGGCCCACAGCAGGACGGCGAACCCGCAGGCCGGGCCGGCGAAGGAGAGGAAGGCGACGCTGCCGGTCACCGTGCTGACCGGGACGCAGTACAGGACGAGCAGCCCCAGGCCGCCCAGCGCCGGCTGCCGCGCCGGGACCGCCAGCAGGTCGGCGGCCAGCGCGACCAGTGCGACGAACAGCGTGGTCAGCGCGACCAGGCCGTCCAGCGGCAGGGCCGGGGTCGCCTGCTCGGCGATCTCGTCCACACCGTCGGCGAGCACCCCGGCCAGGTCGGCGATGCTGCCGGGGGTCGGTAGCAGCCCCAGCAGCAGGTGGTCGGGGGCGAAGACCCGGCCGAGCACGACGAGCACCAGCAGCAGCTGGCCCAGCGGGACGGCGACGCGGCCGAGCGCGCCGAGCAGGCCCGACCCCGGGCCCCGCTGGTCCAGCAGCCGGCTGAAGCCGGCGCGCAGTGCGATCCCGCCGAGGGTGACCGCCGCGACGACCAGCACCACCGGCGGGACCCAGTTCCGCGCGGCGAACACCGGGTCGAGGGCGAGCGAGCCGAGCAGGACGCCGGCGCCGGCCGCGAGGGCGGTGCCGGCGTGGTCGCGGGGAGCGCGGGGCAGCTCGTCGGGGAGAGCGCTCATGCCGGCACCTGCCCGGCCGGTGCCGCGAGGTGGCTGCCGACCGGACCGCGGCCGTCCGGCCCGCCCAGCCGGTTCCACACCTCGCCGATGCCCTGGTCCGGGCGGACCGCGGCCACCTGCCAGCCGGCCGACCGCAGCAGGGCGATCGCCTGCTGCTGGCGGGTGACCACCTCGGTGCGGGCGGCCGGGGCCAGCGGTCGGCGGCTCCGGGACGCCCCGGCGTCCAGCCACGCCGCGGCATCGACCAGGACGGCGACGTCGGTGCCGGGGCCGGAGCGGAGGCGGGCCAGGGCGTGCACGTCGTCCGGGCCGACCAGGCCGAGCAGGCAGATGGCAGGTCCTTCCACGTCGGCGCGGCGCAGGGACTCCAGCCCGGCCTGCAGCCCGGTGGCCCGGGAGCCGCTGACCTCGGCGAGCCGCTCGAGCAGCTCCTCGGGCCCCAGCGGGCCGCGACCGAGCGCGGGGGTGAGCTCGCCGCTGTCGGTCAGCACGCGCAGCCCTGCGCCGCCGCGGAGCAGGTGGACCCCGATGCTGGCCGCGGCCTCCACGACCCACTCCAGGGTGTCGGTCGGGGCGGCGGGGTCGCCGGCCGGGCCGCGGACGGTGCCGCCGACGAGGTGGGCGGAGAGCCGGGTGTCCACGAGCAGGCTCGCCGCGGCGCGCCACGGGCGTTCCTCGAGCCGGACCATCAGCTCGCCGGTGCGCGCGGTGGCCCGCCAGTGGACCATCCGGAGGTCGTCGCCGTAGCGGTACTCGCGGGTGCTGACGTCGTCCTCGCCGTGCACCGCGATCGACCGGCGGGAGCCCTCGCCGCCGGTTCCGCCGGCGCCGGCGAGGGCGCCGCTGCCCTGCAGCGGCTGCACCCGGGGGGTGACGAGCAGGGTGGAGGTGTCGCTGCCCGCGGCGGTGCGCAGCACCAGCCCGAACGGGTCGACCAGCCGCAGCCGGACCGGGCCGAGCGGGAAGCGGCCGCGGCGGCTCCCGTGCAGCCGGTAGCGCAACGGGGCGGTGGCCCCGCTGGCCAGCCGCTCGACCACGAAGTGCGGCCGGATGCCCAGCTCGGCGGGCAGTTGCTCGGTGAGCAGCCAGAGGCCGCCCGCGCGCCGGTCGGTGTTGGCCACCTCCAGCAGCACGTCGGCGTCCCCGCCGCGGGGGAGCCGGGGGACCGACAGGGTGCGCCGGGTGGCGATCCGGAACCGCTGGCGGGCCACCCCCACCGCGGACACCACCGGTAGTGCCAGCACGAAGACCGCGAGCTGGACGAGGGCCCGTTCGCCGAGCAGGGCGCCGAGCAGGCCCAGCGTCAGACCGGCGGCGACCAGGCAGCGCCCGCGCAGGGTGAGGGTGGAGACGGCGTCGCCGAGGCGGGTGCGTGCCATCGAAGCTGCGGTTCCGGGCTCAGCGGCCGCGGTGGACCGGGACGGTGGCGAGCAGGTCGGTGACCACCCGCTGGGCGTCCCGCCGGGCGAGGGCGGCGTCGGGGGTCAGCAGCAGCCGGTGGGCCAGCACCGGCACGGCCATCGCCTGCACGTCGTCGGGCAGCACGTGGTCGCGGCCGGCCAGCGCCGCGGTGGCCCGGGCGGCGCGGAGCAGCTGCAGCCCGGCCCGCGGTGAGGCGCCCAGCCGCAGGTCGGGGGAGCGGCGGGTGGCCTCGACCAGGGAGACCACGTAGCGGCGCAGGGGCTCGGCGACGTGCAGCCGGCCCACCGCCGCCACCAGCCCGCGGATGGAGGCGGCGTCGAGGACCGGCGTCAGGTCGGTGAGGGGGTCGGCGGTGGCGCGCTCGTCGAGCATCGCCAGCTCGGCGTCCCGGTCGGGGTAGCCCATCGACACCCGGGCGGTGAAGCGGTCCCGCTGGGCCTCCGGGAGGGGGTAGGTGCCCTCCATCTCCAGCGGGTTCTGGGTGGCGACGACCATGAACGGCCGGGCCAGCTCGTAGGTCACGCCGTCGACGGTGACCTGCCGCTCCTCCATGCACTCCAGCAGGGCGGACTGCGTCTTCGGCGAGGCGCGGTTGATCTCGTCGGCGACGACGATGTTGGCGAAGATCGCGCCGGGCTTGAACTCGAAGGCCCGGGACTCCTGGTCGTAGACCGCCACCCCGGTGACGTCGCTGGGCAGCAGGTCCGGCGTGAACTGGATGCGCCGCACCGTGCCGTCGATCGACCGGGCCAGCGCCTTGGCCAGCGTGGTCTTGCCGACGCCCGGCACGTCCTCGATCAACAGGTGGCCCTCGGCGAGCAGGACGGCCAGCGCCAGCCGGACGACGTCGGGCTTGCCCTCCACCACGCGGCTGATCGCGGCGGCGAGCCGGGCGCCCTCGGCGGCGACGTCGACCTCCGTGCCGTCGACGGGGCCGGCCACCCGGGTGCCGGAGGTCGGTGGGGCGGTGGTCCCTGCGGCGTCCAGCGCGGCCGTGCTCTCCGTCACCAGGCCCACGGTACGTGGGTTTCGGACGGACGTGACTGGTCAGCGCAGCGCCGGCCCCTGCCAGGGGCCGCCGGGGCGGCCGGCGCGGCACCGGCCACCGGGCCGGCGGGCGACCGGCCGGTGGGGGCCGGTGGGGGCATGGGGGCGACACGGCAAGAAGTGGTGTCCGGTGGGGACCAGTGGGCTAGTGTGGCGCGCAATGGGGAGGCAGGGACCACGGATGGTGCCCGGCTCGACCACAGGAGGACAGATGTTGGGGGTGATCCGGTGTTCGTCGGCAGCTACCCCCTGCGGCTCGACGAGAAGGGCCGGCTCGCCCTCCCTGTCCGTTACCGCGAGCTGGTGGCCGGCGGCATGGTGATCAAGAAGGGCCAGGAGCGCTGCGTCTACGGCCTCACGATGGCCAGGGTCGCCGAGCAGAGCGCCGCCCTCAAGCAGATGGCGCCCGCGGACACCAACGCCGCCCGGATGCACGCCCGGATGAGCTTCGGCTCGATGGTCGAGGTCGAGGCCGACAAGGCCGGCCGGATCACCATCCCGGCCACCCTGCGGGAGTACGCCGGCCTGGACCGCGACGTCGTGGTCGTCGGCGTCGACACCCGCTTCGAGATCTGGGACGCCGCCACCTGGGCCGCCTACGAGGCCGAGCAGGAGGCCGTCTTCGCGGCGATGGAGAGCGAGGGGATGCCGACCTTGTCCTGACCCGCGGACCGCCCTCCCCGACCCCACCG